>DATBKD010000108.1:0-3898 GCA_036556025.1 Gemmatimonadales bacterium
CGCACCATGAAAGTGAAGTGGCAGCCGCTGCCAATCAGCACCAGCAGGTGCCAGATCTCGTGGTGCCCGAAGAGGCCGGGGAAAGGGTCCGGCCGCTCACGGGTGTAGATCACTGCCCCTACCGTGTAGGCGAATCCGCCCGCGACGAGCCATCCCAGCCCCTCGGGGCCCACCGCTCGGACCAGCGGGACCACGGCGAGCAGCGCGAAATAGCCCATGCCCAAATAGGTCGCGGTGGAGATCCAGGGCGGCGCGTCGAGATAGAGGATCTTGAAGGGCACACCCGCCGCGGCGATCGTCCAGATACCGGCCAGCATCCCCCATCCCCAGGGTCCGTGGAGAGTGACCAGTCCAACCGGGGTATAGGTGCCCGCGATCAGCAGGTAGATCGCTATGTGGTCTAGTCTCCTGAATGCCCGTAGCGATCGACCGGAGAGTGGCAGCATATGGTAGAGCGTGCTCACTCCGTAGAGCAGAAGCAGCGAGGCGCCGTACACCGAGAAGGCCAGGAGCTGCGGCCCGGTCTGGGCCATCCGCAGCAGCGCAGCCGTGCCGGCCACCGCCAGCAGCAGACCGACCAGGTGAGACACCGCATTGAAGGGCTCGCGCACGCGCATAGCGAGAATCTACTCAGGTCCCGGGATTGGCCAGTGCCCACCTTGTCCCCTGGTCAATGCCGGTCTAGGGTATAGGGGAGCGGTGGCCGATCGTACCCTCGCCGCGATGTTACCGTAGTCGCTTCCTGACTCTTACCGCCGAGCGTTGCCACCGTGCGGATCGCGCTCTTCTCCGAAGTCTACTGGCCGATGGTGAGCGGAGTGGGAGTAACCCTTCTCCGGCTCACCGAGGCATTGCAGAAACGGAGCCACTCAGTTCGGGTTTACTCGGCAACTTATCCCCTGCCGCCCGGACAACGGGACCGGCCTGAGGTTCATCGCTCGCCCAGCGTTCCCCTCTTCTTGTACCCCGACGTACAGTGGGCCTTTCCCCGGCTCCGCGACGTCGTGGAGGATCTTGCGGGCTTCCGCCCTGACGTGGTGCACGTCGCCACCGAGTTCTCTCTGGGCATCACCGGACTCAAGGCCGCCCGGCAGCTCGGCATCCCGGTGGTTGCCTCAGCCCACACCGACTACGACCAGTACGCCGCCCGCTATGGGGTCACCTGGGCGCTCCGGGCGGGCTGGCACTACCTGCGCTGGTTCTACGGGCAGTCACATCGGGTGCTGTGTCCCTCCCGGATCTACGAGGAGCACCTCCACAGTCATGGCGTCACCCATACGGGTGTGTGGAGCCGCGGAGTCGATCCTGCCGAGTTTCATCCTCGCTTCCGGAACATGGCATATCGGGAGAAGATCGGTGTGGGGCCAGGGGACCTGCTGGTGACCTACATCGGACGGCTGGCTCGGGAAAAGAATCTCACGCTTCTGCTCGATGCCTGGGAGCTCCTCGCCCCCGATCGCGGGTCCGCCCAGCTCGCCCTCGTCGGGCGAGGTCCTCTCGAGGAGGAGATCCGCCGGCGGGAGATCCCCGGGGTCCATGTGCCGGGGCTGTTGTTGGGAAGCGAGTTGGCCGCCGCGTATGCCTCGGCCGACATCTTCACCTTTCCCTCGACCACCGAAACGTTCGGAAACTCGCTGCTCGAGGCGATGGGATCAGGTTTGCCATCGCTGGTAGCCGCAGGAGGCGGTGTCCTCGAGTTTGCCCGGCACGGCGGCAATGCGTGGTTGGTTGCGCCCGACAGTGCGGCGGCCATTGCCGACGGCCTCGGCCGACTTCTGGTGGACCCGGGACTACGCCGCCGCCTGGCACAGGGAGGACTCCGGACGGCGCGGGAGCGAGCCTGGGACGTGGTTTATGACAAGCTGATCGAGGACTATCAGATAGCTGCAACTGATAAGGGACGTCTGATCCGGGCGGCTTAGCTCCGCACCGCCAGGTACGCCACTGCCGCGATCGCTGCGCTCATGGGGATCGTCAGCAGCCAGGCCCAGACGATGCGCCCGGCAACGCCCCATCGAACCGCGGAGACGCGGTTTGCCGCCCCCACACCCACGATCGCACCGGTGATGGTGTGCGTCGTGCTTACCGGGACACCCAAACCCGAAGCGATCAGAATCGAGATCCCTCCCGCGGTCTCGGCGCAGAACCCGCCGAATGGGCGAAGCTTGGTGATCCGGCTTCCCATCGTTTTCACGATCCTCCATCCGCCCAACGCCGTTCCCAGTCCGATCGCGGTGTAGGCCGCCATCTCGACCCACAGCGGGATCCGGTCCGCCGTCGGCACGTGCAGGTAGCCGAGCCACCCGGTCTGCTTCAGGAACAGGCCCTGGGTCGAGACCAGCAGCCCCACGATGATCCCCATGGTCTTCTGCGCGTCGTTGGCTCCATGGCTGAGTGAGTAGAGCGCGGCGGAGATCAGCTGCAGCCTTCGAAAGACCTTGTCCAGCGGGCCGGGTCGCTGGTCTCGCAACAGCCAGGAGAGGCCCACCGTGAGCCCCAGTGCCAGGGTCAGCCCGATCATCGGGGAGATGACGATGAACAGGATCGGGAGGGTCCAGCCGCCGAGGATGAGAGCGCCGAAGCCGGCCTTGGCGATAGCCGCTCCGCCATAGGCCCCGAGCAGCGCGTGTGAGGACGAGGTGGGAAGGCCGAGGTACCAGGTAATCAGATCCCAGACGATCGCGCCGATGAGGCCGGCGAGAATTACCCGAGGATCTACCACGGCAGGGTCGATCAGGCCCTTGCCGATGGTCTTGGCCACCGCGGTTCCGACCACGAAGGCTGCGACGAAGTTGAAGAAGGCCGCCCATACCACCGCAACCCCGGGACTCAGCACTCGGGTGGAGACCACCGTAGCGATGGAGTTGGCGCTGTCGTGGAAGCCGTTGATGAAGTCGAAGACCAGTGCGATGCCTATGATGATCAGGACCTGCAGGACCTGAGGCGGCATGGCTCAGGCGTGCTTGATCGAAATGGACTCCAACACATTGCTGGCATCTTCGATGTAGTCGAGCGTCTCCTCCAGCTTATCGTAGATCTCCTTCCACTTGATCACGGTGAGAGGGTCCGGGTCGCCCTCGAAAAGCCGGCCGAGCCATTCGCTGTACAATGCGTCGCCTTCCTCTTCCAGCCGTTTCACCTGGATGCAGGCCTGGAGAACCACCCCGCCCTTGTTCTTCTCCAGCGAGCCCACCGCCAGCTGCAATTGTGTCGTTGCCCGGGCAATGACCTCGGCCATCAAAGTGGCTCCCTCTGGGGCCGCTCCGGCATGAAACATCTGCATTCGCCTGGCAGTGCCATCGATCAGATCCATCACATCGTCCAGCCGGGAGGCCAGGAGGTGGATATCCTCGCGATCCAGGGGGGTGATAAATACCCGGTCCAACCGACTCACCACCTCGTGGGTGACCTCGTCGGCTTGATGCTCTAATCTCTTGATTTGATTGACGATAACCCCGCGCCGTGTACCGTCGGCGCGGAACAGGGTCTGCTGAAGACCGGCGGCTTCGACGGCGTAATTGGCGACCGCAATGAAGAGGTCGAAGAACTTGCCATCTCGGGGCAGGAGTCGCATTGTCACGTCCTGGTAACGGTGCGAGCGGCGGGAAGATAGTTCTACCCTCTCACTTGGCAACCCTGCATAGTCTTGCGTTCCTTGACTCGGCCCGCCGTGGGATCAGATTCACCTACAGTGCGTCCTGATTTTGGTCGCCTTTTTCCCCTGGGTGAGTCGGGACTTATGACCGAGTGTCTGTTAGAGCGGCCCGATACGCCCGACCGCCTTGCCGCGGTTCGTCGGACCGCCCTCCTCGATACTGCCCCAGAGGAAGGCTTCGATCGACTCACCCGCCTCACAGCCAGGCTGCTGGGTGCCCCGATCTCGCTGATCTCCCTGGTC
>DATBKD010000109.1:0-8223 GCA_036556025.1 Gemmatimonadales bacterium
TGCTCGAGGCCATTCGCACCAAGGCCGCCCACGTGCATCGGGCGGAGACGTTTCCTACCACGCTGGTGATTCGGCGATCCTGCGGCGCCGCCCCCTCGACAGGCTCGGGGCAGGCTACTCTCCCGCCGCGGCCCCCCGCACTGGACGCCGAGCCCGCGATGACTACTTCTTCCCTCCTGCGAGGCGCACTATGACAATCAGAGTTGTTCTCGGTAGCGGCTGTGCGTTTCTACTGGCCGCGACGCTTTCATACGGCGGCCTCGCCGCCCAGACCAGCACGGGCAGCATCCGCGGCACGGTGGCCGATTCGGCGGGCGCGCCGCTGGCAGGAGCGGAAGTCATCGCCCGGAGCGTGGCGACTGGCGTGGCCCGCAATGCGGCGACCAACCAGCGGGGCTTCTACTCGCTTGGCGGGCTCACCCCTACCACCTACGAGCTGACCGTGCGGCGGATCGGACATGCCCCCGCAGGCCGCTCGGTACAGCTCCAGGTCGGACAGATCCTGACCCTCGACTTCCGTCTGGCGCCGACGACCGTGCAACTGGAGGAGTTGGTCGTCCAGACCACGCCAGTCGCGGAGACCCAGACCTCCGAGGTGGCGACCAACGTCACCCAGCAGCAGATCCAGAGCCTGCCTTCCGGCAGCCGAAACTTCCTCGACCTTGCCGCCCTGGCTCCCAGCGTACGGGTCAATGCCGACCGGATCAACGGGACGGGCAAGACCTTCGCCGCGGGAGCATCGCCAGCCGAGAACATCAACGTCTTCGTCGATGGCAAGAGCCTCAAGAACGACATCATCAACGGCGGGGTCATCGGCCAGGACGCCAGCCGGGGCAATCCGTTCCCGCGCAATGCCGTCCAGGAGTTCCGGATCATCACCAACAACTTCAAGGCCGAGTACCAGAAGTCCGCCAGCGCGATCATCACCGCGGTGACCAAGTCGGGCGGCAACGAGTGGGGCGGAAGCCTCTTCGGCAGCTGGCAGAACAAGAGCCTCGTGGCGCTCGACACGTTCCAGCGCCGGGACAAAGCCGCTGATCCGGCGGCCTTCACCGAGCCCGACTACAGCCGAGTCCTGGCCGGTGGCAGTGTCGGTGGCCCGCTGATCCGCGATCGGCTGTTTCTCTTCGCGGCTTACGAGGGAAACTTTCAGAACCGCCAGGGGGTCACCCGCTTTGGTGGCGATCCCGCCATCTGGCCCGACGAGATCGTCGCCCTCGAAGGTCAGCGGGCGACGGCCCCATTCCGGCAACATCTGGGTTTCGCCAAGCTGACGTACAGCCTGAATCAACAGCATCAACTGGAGTTCAGCGGAAATCTTCGGATCGAACGTGACCGGCGCAGTTTCGGGGGACTCTTTTCCACTCCGGACCGATCCGTCTCGGTGGCCGAGAACTTCAGGCAGAACATCGCGGATGGTTCGGTCAAGCACACCTATTTCGGAAACAACTGGACCAACGAGGCCCTGGCGTACTACCAGTGGTACCAATGGAATCCCATACCGCTGAATCCGGACGACGTGGGGATTGAATTCCTGGGGATCGGGCGCATCGGCGGGCGAGACAGCGAGCAAAACCTGATCCAGAAGCGGCTCTCCTTCCGCGATGACTGGACGTACTCCGGATTCCAGTGGGCCGGCTCCCACGTCATCAAGCTGGGCGCCAACGCCGATTTTCTCCGCTACAACCTGACCAAGGACATCTTCGGGAACCCGGTCTTCCGTTTCAGTGACGCCAACGGGTTCGCCTTCCCGGTCGAGGCGGAGTACGGTGCGGGCAACCCGCTCGTCAGCGGCACCAACAACCAATTCGGGATCTACGCGCAGGACGACTGGAGCCCGACCTCCCGGCTCACCATCAACGCCGGCATCCGCTGGGACTACGAGACCGGCATGACGGACAAGAATTTCGTGACTCCCACGGCGGTCCGCGACTCGATCCTGCTGCTGCGTGATTCCTTCTTCATCGACGTAGACCCGGCTCGATATCTCAGCGATGGGGATGATCGCAAGGGCTTCGCTGGCGCCTTCCAGCCGCGGCTGGGCTTCTCCTACGCCTTGAACGAAGATCGAACGACCACCATCTTCGCCGCCGGAGGCATTTTCTACGACCGGCTCAGTTTCAACACATTCGTCGACGAGACCTACCGCCGGCAACATCCGCAGTACCTGTTTCGATTCTCGGCCGACGGCAGCGACCCCGGCACCATCGCGTGGGATCCCGCGCTGATGAGTAAACGCGGCCTGGACAGTATCCTGGCCCAAGGCACGGCGGGCACCCAGGAGGTCTTCCTGGTACCGAATGACCTCAAGCCGCCCAAGACCTACCAGTGGAACGTCGGCGTGCGGCAGCTCTTCGGGACGGTGCTTGCGTCGGTGGCGTACACCGGCGCGCGGGGCCGGAATGGCTACAGCTACGAGTGGGCCCAGCTTACACTCAATCCCGCGACCAACGATTGTTGTATCTCAATCTCCACACCGGCCTACCGGAACATCCTGGTCGGCAACAACGAAGTGCGAAACTGGTACGACGCGCTCGAGTTCCGGGTAGATCGCAGCTACCGCACCGGCGAAAACGAGGTCGGGTGGGGCGCCGGCATCGCCTACACGCTCTCCTGGGCGGATCAGGAAGGCATCGATCTCTTCAGCTTCCCGCAGGTGCGGGTCGGCTTCAACACCAAGCATCCGATCAACGACGACCAGCGCCACCGGATCGTGGCCAACTGGGTGGTGGATTTGCCGTTCGCGTTCGGAGTCCAGTTCAGCGGCCTGGCCACCTTTGCCTCCGGCAAGCCGTTCAATCGGATCCAGTTCATTCCGCTGCCGGCCGGCGGCAATCAACGGGTTTTGCTGGGCCGCGACCGCGGCCCCTGGTTCCAGACCGTGGATCTGCGCGTGAAGAAGGACCTCCCGGGCTTCGGCGGGACCCGACTCGGAGTGACGGCGGATCTGTTCAACATCTTCAACCGGGACAATCTGGGGAACTTCGACGACGTCGCGATCAGTCCGGGCGGCGTTCCGAACCCCAGTTTCGGCGCCGCCCGCGAAGTCGTCTCCGATCCCCGCCGCTTCCAGCTCGGCGTGCAGTACGACTTCTGATTATTCATTCCCGGCGGCCGGACCGAGGTCCGGCCGCCGCGCTTTTTTCGGGAGATGAGGGGTGAACTACCGCGCGCTCGCCCTGACCGTCCTGGGCTTGGCCTGTCGGGGTGAGGCGCCCGACCCCGCCCCGCCCGTCACTCGGTATACGCCGTCAGCCCGGGAGACCGCCTTCCTCGATACCCTCCAGCGCCGAACCTTCGATTTCTTCTGGGAACAGACCAATCCCCGCAACGGCCTGACGCCCGACCGCTGGCCGACCAAATCCTTCTCCAGCATCGCCGCGGTCGGCTTCGCGCTCACCGCCTATCCGATCGGCGTCGAGCGGGCCTACGTGAGCAGGGCCGAGGCTCGGGAGCGCGTGCTCACCACGCTGCGCTTCTTCTGGGAGGCGCCCCAGGGGCAGGCGGAGTCGGGTGTCACCGGATACAAGGGATTCTTCTACCATTTCCTCGATATGGAGACCGGCCTGCGGTTCGAGCGGGTCGAGCTCTCCACCATCGACACCACCCTGCTCCTGGGTGGCGTGCTCTTCTGCCAGGCCTATTTCGATGGCGAAGATCCGGCTGAGGTCGCCATCCGGGCCTATGCCGATTCGATCTACCGCCGGGTGGACTGGCGCTGGGCCCAGGTGCGCAGGCCCCGGATCAGCATGGGCTGGCACCCGAGCGAGGGCTTCCTCGAGTACGACTGGCGGGGCTTCAACGAAGCGATGCTGCTCTACATCCTGGCGATCGCCTCGCCCACGTCACCGCTGGATCCGTCGGCCTGGCGGGAGTGGACCTCGACCTATACCTGGGGTCGGTTCTACGGCCAGGAGCACGTCAATTTCGCGCCGCTCTTCGGCCACCAGTACTCGCATCTCTTCGTGGACTTCCGCGGGATTCAGGACGACTACATGCGGCGCCGCGGGATCGACTACTTCGAGAACTCCCGCCGTGCCACGTATTCGCAGCGGGCCTATGCCATGGCGAACCCCGAAGGCTGGCTCGGCTACGGCGACAGCGTCTGGGGCCTCACCGCGTCGGACGGCCCGGGCGACACCACGCTCGAGATCGCCGGACGCAGGCGCCGGTTCACGGAATACGCCGCCCGGGGCGCCGCGCTGGACGAGATACGGGATGACGGCACCATTGCGCCGACCGCCGCCGGCGGCTCGCTCCCTTTCGCTCCGGAGATCGCGCTGCCGGCGCTGGTGACGATGCGGGAGGCGCACGGTGAGGCGCTCTTCGGGGAGTACGGGTTCCTGGATGCCTTCAACCAGACCTGGCCGGCCGAGGTGTCGCCGCGCAAGGGTCAGCTGGCGGGCGGCGAGTGGTACGACAACGACTACCTCGGCATCGATCAGGGGCCCATTCTGATCATGGCGGAGAACTACCGCTCGGATCTCATCTGGCGGTACATGCGGAAGCATCCGGTGATCATTCGCGGGCTCAGGCTCGCGGGGTTCCGGGGTGGGTGGTTGGATCAAGCAGCGGCGGCCAAATGATTCACCACCGTGCTTTGGTGGTGCCTCTGCTGACCCTCGCAGCGGTTTCATGCGGGCCGCGTGGATCTACTTCCGAGATCACCGTCATACGCCTGTGGGCCTTCGGTCGGGAAGGCGAAGAGGTGCAGCAGCTCATCCCCGAGTTCGAGCGACAGCATCCCGGCATCCGCGTCCGGGTCCAGCAGATTCCCTGGATCGCCGCCCACGAGAAGCTGCTCACCGCCTACGTCGGTGACGCCACGCCCGATCTGGCCCAGATCGGCAATACCTGGATCCCCGAATTTGCCGCGCTGGGTGCATTGGAGCCGCTCGATGACTGGGTGAATCGGTCGGAGGTGGTGGATTCGGCCGATTTCTTCGGAGGGATCTGGAGCACCAACACGGTCGGAGACACGACCTTCGGGGTGCCATGGTACGTCGATACCAGGGTGATTTTCTATCGGAAGGATGTCCTGGCGCGCGCCGGCTATCGGGAGATGCCGAAGACCTGGACCGGATGGCGACGGGCGATGGAGGCGGTGCAACGGGAGCTGGGGCCGGGGCGCTACGCCATCTTCCTCCCCACCAACGAATGGGCGCAGCCCTATGTCCTCGGCATGCAGGCAGGCTCTACCCTGCTGGACAGCGCCGGCCGACGAGGGGTGTTCTCGGATTCGGCCTTTCGGCGGGCGTTCGATTTTTATGTGGGTCTCTTCCGGAGCGGGCTGGCGCCCACCGTGGGCAACGTGGAGATCGCCAATGTCTACCAAGAGTTCGCCCGGGGCCGCTTTGCCATGTGGATCACCGGCCCCTGGAACCTGGGAGAGTTTCGCAAGCGGCTGCCTCCGGAGCTCCAGGATGATTGGGCGACCGCGCCGCTCCCAGCGCCCGAGGGCGACTCCGCGGGGGTCTCGCTGGCGGGCGGCGCGAGCCTGGCCATGTTCCGAGCCTCCCGCCACAAGGAGGCCGCATGGCGATTGGTGGAGTTTCTGTCGTCGCGGCCCCGGCAGGAGAAGTTCTTTCACCTGACCGGTGACCTCCCCTCCCGCATCGATGCCTGGCAGCGCACCGGGCTGTCCGAAGATCCCAAGGCGCGTGCCTTCTGGATCCAGCTCCACCGCGTGCAGCCGATTCCCAAGGTGCCCGAAGTCGAGTTGATCGCGACCCGGGTGTTCGAGTCGGCCGAGCAGGTGATTCGCGGGCGCCGCCCCACCGGCCAGGCGCTGGAAGCGCTGGACCGGGACGTGGACCGGATCCTGGAAAAGCGTCGCTGGATACTCGACCGGCAGGCCAGGCCGTGACCGCGAGGGCACCCAGCAGCGCGGAGCAGGGCGGGGCGGCATGGCTCTTTCTCGCGCCGGCCCTGGTCCTGATCGGCGGCTTCTTCTTTCTGCCGGTAGCGGCTTCCCTGCTGCTCAGCTTCACCGACTTCGACATCTATGCCATCGCCGATCCGGCCAATGTCCGGCTGCTGGGGCTCCGTAACTATTCGGAGCTCCTGGCCAGCCCGATGTTCTGGATCGCTCTCAGGAACACCCTCTACTTCGCCGTGGTCGGGGGCCCGCTCACCGTAGCCGTGTCGCTCGGCGCCGCGCTGCTGGTGAATGCCCGGCTGGTGCGCTTCAAGAGCTTCTTCCGCACGCTCTACTTCGCACCTTTCGTCACCACCCTGGTGGCGGTGGCGATCGTGTGGCGCTACCTGTATCACCCCGAGTACGGGCTCCTCAACTATGCCCTGGGCATGGTGGGCATAGAGCCGGTGGACTGGCTGGGGGATCCCCGCTGGGCGATGCCGGCGATCATTCTTCTCGCCGTCTGGAAGAACTTCGGCTACCACATGCTGATCTTCGTCGCCGGGCTCCAGGCGATTCCCGAGGAGCTGTACGAGGCGGCCTATCTCGACGGCGCCGGGCCCTGGCGCCGATTCGTCCACGTGACGCTGCCGATGCTGGGACCCACGCTGGTCTTCGTCGCCCTGATCACCATGATCGGCTTCTTCCAGCTGTTCGCCGAACCATACGTGATGACCCAGGGCGGTCCCCTTCGGAGCACCACCAGCCTGGTGCTGCTGATGTACGAGGAGGGATTCCGCTGGTGGCGGATGGGGTACGCGGCGGCGGTGGCGTTCGTGCTCTTCCTGGTGATCCTGGGCGCGATGCTGCTGGGGCGTCGGGTGCGCCGTGGGGAAGTGGCATGAGGATCAGACTCGGGGCCGTGGCGGTCTACGCCGGGCTGGTCACGGGCGCGCTCCTGGCACTGGGCCCCATGCTCTGGATGCTCGCGGCCTCGCTCATGCCCGCCGGCGAGGCCAACTCGTACCCGCCTCGCATTCTCCCCAGCCGTCCGACGCTGGAGCACTACTCGGTGCTCTTCACCCGGCTCGACCTGGGCCGCAACCTGCTCAACAGCGCCATCATCGCGGCGGCGGTGACCGCGCTCTCGCTGCTGATCAATTCGATGGCCGGGTACGCCCTCGCCAAGCTCCGCTTTCGCTATCGGGAGCGGATCTTCCGAACCCTGTCGACCGGCCTGCTCCTTCCGGTGCAGATCTCGATGCTCCCGCTCTTCCTGTTGTTCAAGGAGCTGGGTCTGATCAACAGTTACTGGGGCGTCATCATTCCCTCGATGGCCAGCATCTTCGGGATCTTCCTGATCCGGCAGTACACCCTCGCGATGCCGGACGATCTGCTGGACGCGGCCCGGATCGACGGCGCCGGAGAGTTTCGGATCTACTGGTCGGTGGCGCTCCCGGTGATCCGGCCGATTCTCGCCACCATCGCGATCTGGACCTTCCTCAACGCCTGGAACGACTTCATGTGGCCCCTCATCGTGCTGAGCGACGAGGCGAAGTACACCCTGCCGGTGGCGCTGGCCAATCTGTCGGGCGAACACGTGCAGGACACCGAGCTCATGATGGCCGGCGCGGTGGTGACGGTGCTGCCGGTGATGCTGGTGTTCCTGTTTCTCCAGCGGTACTACATCCAGGGCGTGATGGCGGGGAGCGTGAAGGGATGAAGCTGGTGAGATTTCGAGATTTTCGCATGGGCAGAGCTGGCGATTCCTGCACCGATGTCGTCCCGAGCGCAGCGAGGGATCTGCTCCGCCATTTTTGAAGCCGTGAAGCCGACAGCGCGCTGGTTGTAGGGGATGGCATCGCGGACCCCTGGGTGACTGAAGAGCCCGGTGTGGTGGTGCAGCGGTTCGGGACCCACTACGGTCCCTTGAGCTACACCATGCAGGGCTCGGCCGACAGCGTGCCGATCCGAGTGGAAGGCGGCATCCGGGTTCCACCCGGCGGCATCGTGGTTCGGGGGCCGGGAACACGCCCGGTGCGTTCGGCGACAGTGGACGGCGAGTCGGCTCCGGTGGAGGATCGGAGGGAAGTGCGCCTGCGCCGAGTTCCCGCCACCGTCATTCTGCGGTACTGACCGCCGGGCGGCGCGGCGGCGCCTCGTCGAGCACCGCGCCCCCGCTCCGGATCACGTCGGCATAGAACCGGGCACTGCT
Organism: Gemmatimonadales bacterium; assembly: GCA_036556025.1. Lineage (GTDB taxonomy): Bacteria > Gemmatimonadota > Gemmatimonadetes > Gemmatimonadales > GWC2-71-9 > CAVVWJ01. Next base: position 8,073 of record DATBKD010000109.1, read on the forward strand.
CTTCGGCGTGCGCTCCAGCGTCTCGTAGTCCACGTGGATCAGGCCGAACCGCTTGGCGTAGCCGAGGCTCCACTCGAAGTTGTCGAGGAGGGACCAGGCGAAGTAGCCGCGGAGATCCACTCCCTGGCAGATCGCGGCGTGCGCGGCGAGG
>DATBKD010000110.1:0-53681 GCA_036556025.1 Gemmatimonadales bacterium
CGGCTTTTTCCGGACCAGGCTGCGCTGCCCGGGTTAGCCACAACCGGGCCAGTGGGAACACTCTGTACCATGCGAGGTCACCAGTCGCTCCTCCCCTGGCAAAGAGCCAATGCCTTGGTCAAGTCACTGTTTAATCTGAACCGGGTGCGCCAGCCCTGGGCGGATGCGCACTTTCGCCCAGATTCAGCGATCCTCCCTCTCAGTTCAGCGGACCATAGCGGAAGGATAAGCCTACGACTCGCCTCGGCAATTTCGCCGATTCCTGGAGTCCAGCCTACGACTCGGCCGTCGAAACGGCTGAGCTTCTTACCCTTTTCTCTAAGCTCGATGTCCTCCCAGCTGCCAAACGGCGACAAATCTGAAACGTTGTGCCGAAAGCCAGTCGCTTGTTCTTGGCCTTCTGCGCGCTCGCGTAAAGGCGGCAAAACAAGGACGTGAGAGGTGAGATTTCCTACTTCCTACTTCTCACTTCTCTGGAGCTCCTCCACCACCCGCTCCATATCCTCTGTGCTGTTGTAGAAGTGCGGACTCAGGCGAATCATGCCCTCCCGCAGGCTGCAGATGATCCGCGCCGCCTTCAGCCGCCGGAAGACCTGGTCCACCGCCGGCGGGGCAATGCAGAGGATGCCCGACCCGTGACCATCCGCAGGCGAGGTCACCGGTGCGCCCGCACGGTCGGCCCACTCGAGGATCGGCCGGTGGAGTCCACGCAAGTGATCCCGGATGCGGTCCACCCCAATCGATCTCAGCAGCTCGAGCGACACGTTCATGCCGGCAAACTCCTGATAGGGAAGCGTGACCAGTTCGAAGCGCCGGGCATCGCCTCGCAGCCTGTCGTCGTAGCGGGTGAGTCGGCTGAAGTCGTCGGTCCCCTCGAAGGCCATCCACCCGGTCACGGCGGGGCTTAGACGGGTAATCAACTCCCGCCGCACGTAGGTGAATCCCGAGCCCCAGGGCGAGAGCAACCACTTCTGGCCGCCGCAAGCCAGGACGTCGACCGGAGTCCGCCGCAAGTTCAGGGGCACCTGGCCCACTCCCTGAATCGCATCCACCACGAAGAAGACGTCCGCCGCCCGGGTTGCCTCCGACAGCCGCGCGAGGTCGACCATGTAACCATTGCTGAACTGGACCCAGGAGATCGCCAGCACCCGAACCCGTGGATCCTTCAGTCGTTCCAACAGCCGGGCTTCGTCGGGCCAGCCCTCCGGGGTCGTGGGGATCCGCTCGAAGGTGATGCCGCCTTCACGAAGCCGCATCCATGGGTACACATTCGCGGGGAACTCCCGATCGCTTCCCAGAACGATCTCCCCCGGCTTGAGCGGCAGCGCCCGGGCTGCCAGGCTCAGCCCGAAACCGGTGTTCACCGACAGCGCGATTTCCTCCGGTTCGGCGCCGATCAGCTCTCCCACCAGCGCCCTGGAGTGATCCAGCATGGCGAACACGTCGCGATCCGGCAGCCGGGAGGGCTCCGCCCGGCGGCGATTGAATTCTTCCAGTGCCAGGCGAGTGCGCTCGGGCAACGGGCCGGTGCTGGCATTGTTGAGGTACACCGTCTGCTCACACCAGGGGAACTCCTCCCGGCGGAGCGCGGCGAGGTCAATGGTCGCTGCGGAGCTCGAAATGGCAGGCCTCGCGGAAGTCACCACTCCCCAAATTGCATCTCAGACTGCGACACCGATCGCCGGGCCGGGTGCCCGGGAGGCCCCCCGGGGCCACGCCGAGCCAGGCCATTCCGTCGGCCAGCTGCATCACCCAGTGCGTCAATCCATCGCAACGTCGCTTCGGGGCTGTCCCAAAAAGGACACCCATCCTGAGTGACACGGATTGCGCGATCGGCCCGGCACCAAGGTGGCCCAAGCAAGCCTTTATGGCCTTGAGGCATATGCATCCCGTGACATGGGTTACGCTGGGAACTGGGGCAACGCGCACTGCCTTGCACGGGGAGCCGTCATAGCGCACCGGCGCACGATTCTTGCAAAATAGTGTCGGGCATAGGTTACGCACTCAACCTCTTCCGGTGCAAGCGAGTGGCCCCAGAGCGACCCTTCACACTCGTGCTCAGCGGCGGCGGCCTGAAAGGGCTGGCGCACATCGGGGTGTTTCGCGCTCTGGAAGAGCGTGGACTGGAGCCCAGCCTGGTGGTGGGGTCGAGCATTGGCTCGCTGATCGGGGGTGCGTGGGCGGTAGGTTCAACCACCAAGCAAATGGAGGAGCGGGCCCTGGCAGTGCGGCGCCGGGACGTCTTCCAGGTCGCCCGGGTCGACGTCGCGCTCCGCCGGCTCCTCGCTCCCGCACTCTATCGGCGGGAACCGCTCGAGAGCTTGATCACCAGTCTGGTCGGCAAGCGCACCTTCCACGATCTCTCCCGCCGCCTTCTGGTCAATACCGCAGACCTTCACTCCGGCCGCCAAGTCATGTGGGGCCTCCCGGGACTGCTGGACGCGCGGATCGGCGACGCCATCGCCGCGTCCTGCGCGCTGCCCGGCATCTTCTCGCCGCGGATGATCAACGGCCGCGCCTACGTGGATGGAGCAGTCGTCGAGAACCTCCCGGTTCGGCTGGCGGCAGCGGTGGGCACGGGGCCGATCATCGCGGTGAACGTCGCGGCCACCAGCGTGCTGCGTTCCGAGACCGAGACCGAGGGCTTTGCCGCGACGTACATCCGCGGGCTCGAGATCGTGATGCACACCCAGATCGAGAATCAGCTCCGCGACTGGAAGGGGCCGCCTCTCATCCTGGTGCAACCCAGGGTAGAGCACATCTCCATGTTCGCGTTCGATCGGACCGAGGAATTGATCGAGGCGGGTTACCGCGCCACCGCACAGACCCTCGACCAGATGGACGGACGGCTGGATGCCATCAGCCAGGGCATGCATCCGACTCGGCAGCTTCGGGTCTTGGTCGATGATGAGCGCTGTGTGGGCTGCGGTGCCTGCGTGGTCCAGGCGCCCAAGGTCTTCCGGCTGGATGCGAGGGGCAAGGCGGAGGTGCACACGCCGATTCAGACCTGGTCACCGATCGATGGGGCCTACGTGCTCAACTGCCCCACCTACGCCATCAGCACCCGTCCGGTGGATTCGGCGGCGTAACCTGGAAGATGAAGACCGCGGCGCCCTTCTGGCGCAGCGGGATCAGGTTGCGAAGTCGGCTGCGGTAGTACCGATGGATCCGGACCTTCCCCCACGGCACCAGAGCCCGCTTGAGCAGCACCGCGTCATAAGAACGCTTGTGGTCCGGATCCCAGAAGTAGCGACCGACCGGCGTCGTTCCCACCACTGATCCACCCGGCGCCAGATAACCCACCAGCTCGCCGATCAGCGCGGAGTCGTCCTCGACGTGCTCCAACACCTCGTTGCAATAGATCAAGTCGAACTGTCCGGGGCCGGGAGGAACGGTGGTGAACACCGGGCGCGCCGCGGCGCCGCGAAAGAGCTTCGCCTGAGAGATGGCCGCGGGCGAGATGTCATATCCCACCGCTTCGCCGCCCAGGTGTTGCAACTGCAGGGTGAAGACCCCGTCCATGCAGCCAAAGTCCAGGACCCGCTTGCCCGCCGGAGGATAGCGGTGCAACAGCGCGCGATGACGCCAAATAAGATGGGTTCGCCGCCAGTCGAGGTCCTGCGCCCGGGGTCCCAACCGCTCGGACCAGGCGCGATACTGCCGGTCGTACTCCTCAGCGGCGGCCGAGGACAGCGTGTGCGGCATCAGGAGACAACCTCGCCGCTCACGGTCAAGCCGAACTCGTGGCCGATGCGACGCAAGTCGGCGGTGACCCGATCCCAGTTGTAGTACTCTTCGACCGCCCGGCGACCGGCAGTGCCCAGCCGGCCCCGGAGTTCAGCATCGTTCAACAGCCGCGCGAGTGCGTCCCGAACCGATTCAGGGCGCTCCGCGTCCACCAGGAGGCCGGTCTCCTGATCCCGTACGGCCTCCGGAATGCCGCCGCTCCGGCCTGCCACCACGGGCAGGCCGCAGGCGGAAGCCTCGACCAAAGAGATTCCGAATCCCTCCACTCGCTGCTCCATGAGCCGTGAAATGCCCAGATAGATCTCGGCACAATTGTAGACGGCGGGGAGATCGCGGTCCGGCACATTGGTGAGAAATCGGGTCCGGTCCTCGATGCCCAGCTCCCGCGCTTCGGCTAGGAGCGCCTCCTGCTCCTCCCCGGTACCCACCACGGCGTAGCGCAGATCGGGATAGTCCCGGCGCAACAAGGCCAGCGCCCGAAGGGCCGTGTCGATGCCCTTGTGCCGGCTGAGCCGGGCCACGGAGAGCAGCCAGCGCCCAGGGCCGAGGCCATAGCGAGCCCGGACGTCGCCGGTGTCGAGGCTGGGACGGAAGAGGAGATGGTCGGCGCCCAGAGGAACCACCTGGACCTGACCCGGGGCCGGCTCGATGTCCAACTCGCCCAGGAGCGTCAGGCAACGGTCTCGGGTCCATTGGCTGTTGGCCACCAGAACCGCGGCCGACGAGAGCAACGCCCTCGCCGTCCGGCGCTTCAGCGCCGACTGATGGACCTGGTGCTGAAGGATGAGGATGTCGCCGCCGTGGAGCAGGATTCCGAAAGGCGTGCCCAGCCGCTCCTTGGTCCACTTCGCAGGATAGGCCGCCGGCTTGATGTTCCCGCACCAGATGAACTCCGCGCCGGTGGACCGCGCCAGGACTGCGGCCCGCCGAGCCCAGAGCAGAATCCCCTGCACAGTCCGCAGCCGGCGAGAGGGCACCGGAAGCCGGTCGACGCGATTGGGGAAGGTCGCGTCCACATCGGCCGCATCAGCGTGCTGTCCGGTCGAGACGACCAGGGCGCCAGGCCCGTAGCGTCGGGCAAGCTCCCCCATCCATCTCGCGATGCCGCCGCCCATGGGCGGGAAGTCGTAGGAAAGAAGCAGGTGTGTGGCCATCGTGAGAATCTAGCGGAGGTGCGGGTCGAGCGAAGACAGGAACCGCTCGCCCGCTACGGGAATGGTCAGCGAACGCACCAGGTCGGGATCTGCCGGACCTCCTTCCAGCGCGGCATCGATCGCGCTGACCAGGGCGGTATCGTCTTCCAGCTCAAAGAACTTCGCGGCGGACCCGACAAATTCCCGGTGCGGCGGAATGTCCGATGCAGCCACGGGAGCGCCGGACGCCACGCCTTCGATAGGGGTGAGCCCGAATCCCTCGAAGCGGCTGGGACAGACCACCACAGCGGCCCTATGATAGGCCTCGGTCACGGTGGCGTCGGATGCGTCGGTCTCGATGTCGCAGTGGACACCCAGGGCGGCAGCGGCATTCGCCAGAGTCTTGCTTTCGGGGCCACGGCCGATAAGCCTCACCCGTATCTCCCGCGGAAAGCGAGCGGCCGCGCGCAGCACGGCCGCGTGGTTCTTGTGCGGCTGCAGTCGAGAGACACAGAGCAGGGTGGGCGGCTGGCTCGGGGCCGCGCCCGATGGATGAAAGCGCTCGGAGTCGTAGCAGTAAGGGACCCGCTCCGCCGCCACTCCGAAACGCTCCGCCATCAGCTCGCGAGTGAGCGTGCTGGCCACCCACACGGCATCCGCCCGTGCGGCGATGTAATTCACCCGGCTGAAGTATCCCCGCCGCCGCCCATACCCTCCAAACGGTCGGGGGAGCCGGAGAAAATGGCCGGCGAGCCACCAGACCGGGTCGGGCCGGCCGGTCCCGGTCGCCCGCGGTGGCAAGTCCCAGACGTAGAGAATCAGTCGGGCGCGCGTCGCGCGGGAAAACCGCCAAGCGACGTCCGCCACCCGTGCCCCCGCGGCGAAGACCAGCCGGGCCCGCGCGGTGCCCTCCAGGGCGATCTTGAGTCCTCGCCGCCGCAGCTCCGGCACGATGAGCGACGAGTAGGCGTTGGGGGCGAACCAGCGGATGTCATCCACGGGCGAAGAGCATTCCCGCGAGAGCGGTCTCGTAGCCGTCAATCATTCGGCTCAGAGGAAATTCGATCTCGATGCGACGGCGCCCCGCGGCGCCCAGCGATCGGCGACGGTCGGGATCGCGACCCAGGGCGAGGACGGACCGGGCGAGGGCCTCCGAGTCACCGGGCGGCACGAGCACACCCGCGGTCCCGTCGCGGCCGACCAGCTCTCCCGTGCCGCCGGCATCGGTCGCCACGACCGGACGGGCACATGCCATCGCTTCGCCGACGGCGTTGGGAAAGATCTCCTGCGCGGACGGGTGCACTACCAGATCGGCCGCATTGAGCGCGGCGGCCACCTCGACCGGCGTGAGCAAGCCGGTGAAGATGGTCGGCAGGCGTAGCTGTTCGGCCAGAGCGCGCAGCTCGGCGTCCCGGATTCCGTCGCCCAATACCAGGTAGGTCAGCTGGAAGCCCTCCCGCGCCACCACAGTCGCCAAGGCCTGGAACGCCACCTCATGCCCCTTGTTCCGGGCCAGCTTTCCGGGAGTGACGACCACGAACCGTTGCGGATCGATCCCTCGGGCTGCGCGAAAGGAAAGGCCCAATTCGGGGTCGGGCCGGTACCGATCGGTATCGTAGCCATTGGGGATCTGCACCTGTGGGATCGGCCGGAGCCAGGACGACTGCCGGTAGGCCTCCTCCCGGATGAACCGCGACTGAAAAATCAGCAAGGAGATTCGTCTGGCATACATCCGGTCGGCCAGGTGTCCTCGCTCGGCGCGATAGTTGAGATTGTAGCGGTAGACCACCCTGGTCCCCAGCGGGAGCGTGGCATATCCTGCGAGCCGGAGGTCGCGCGGCGTGTCCACGATGATGGCCTGCGCGCTCATCCGGCGCAGCACTCGATGCAGGGCCCAGACCTCCCGCGGACCGGTGTTTCGGGCGGGAAGCTGGGTGACGGGCAATCCCTCCTCGGCAAACCGGGCCGTCAGCCGGGGCGCGCCGGTGAGCAGGAGGGACTGGTGGCCTCGTTCCAGGAGCCCTCGAGCGATCTTGGCATAGCTCGCGGCCGATCCCCGCCAGCCGCTCGCGCCCGTCATCAGCGCGACGCGCATATCGGGAATCGCCGCCGGGGCAGCCTGACTACTCACCGGTGCCCTCGCCGGGCACCGACTTCCGCACCCGGTTCCGCTCGAGGGCCCAGAGGTGGGCGTACTTGAGGAAGCCGGTGTAGGCTCCCAGGGCAGAGGCGACCAGCCCAAAGCGTCCATCAAAGATGGCGCCTTGCAGCAGGTACGCCCGGGCGAACCGGCCCAGTGGCCGCGCCCAGAGATCCCACGCGGAGGCGCGACGTCCTCGATCGTACAGATCCTGCGCGCCCCACAGGGCATATCGATCCATTTTTTCCAATTGATGCGAGAGGGTCCGATACGGCGAATGCAGCAACGTGCCTTGGAGCACGCCCGATTCCCCTTCGAATTCGAGCGTTTCATGGACCCGGCGCTCCCGCCAGCGACAGTCGCTGGCGAACAGCCGAGTCACCCAGTCCCTTCCCCAGTGGCCCCGGCGGAGCTCGCTGCCGAGATAGAAGTTCCGGCGCCGAACCCGGTAGGCGCGGTGTTGCGGCTTGGAGAGCGTGGCCCCAAGCTCGCGCCGCAGCTCGTCGGTAAACCGCTCATCGGCATCCAGCGCGAAGATCCAGGGGTTGCGCGCGCGGGCGATGGCGGTGTTCCGTTGTGCCGCAATGGTGGGCCCGATACGCTCCAGCACCAGCGCACCGGCTCCGCGGGCGACGGCTACGGTGGCATCGGTCGACCCCGCATCCGCCACGATGATTTCGTCGGCCCAGGCCACCTGCCGTACGCACTCGCCGATCTGCTCCGCCTCGTTCAGCGTCGGGATCACGATTGTGACGGGGAGCGACATGCCTGCTAAATTAGATCCCTCATGAACTCACGAGAAGCAGCACACCCGCGCCGCGTGGTGGTCTTGGGACGGCGGGGCCCGCATCGCACCGAAGCCGCGATCGCCCGAGGGCTTCGAGCGTTGGGCCACCGCGTACGTCTGATCGACGTGCCCCGCTGGTACCGCCGCCTCGGCGGCCGGGCCGGCCGTCTGGTGCGTTGGCGAGTCGACGGATTCGAGCCGGACACCGTCATTCTCACGCGCTACGCCGCCGATCTGGATGGCGCGAGCCTCGAGGCCGTGGTGCGCGGCCGCCATTCCGCGCTGTGGTTTTTCGATCTGGTCACCCAGGCGCACGAACGCATCATCCGACTGGGTCACGCCGTGGACCAGATGTTCGTCACCTGCCCCACCCAGGCCGACCTGTACCGCACGGCAGGCGTGGATTGGGTCGGCTTTCTGCCCCAGGCCGTCGATCCCGAGCTCGATCGTCCGGCGCGATGGACCCGCCGGCGGTACCGCTGCGACGTCTCCTTCGTGGGATCGGGCCATTACCCCTACCGGCACCAGCTGCTCCGCGATCTGGCGGCCAACTTCAAGTTGCAGATCCGCGGGCCGGGCTGGGAGGACGCGCCCGGCGATCTCCCCGTCGTGGGCGGCGCGGTCCGGGGCCGGCAGTTCGCCCGCGTGGTGCGGGGCGCTTCGGTCTCGATCGGCGGCCACGCGGTTCCCACCCAGCGGGCGGAGCAGGCCTGCGCCTCGAACCGCATGTGGAAGATCCTCGGGTGCGGCGGGTTCTATGTGGGACCTTGGGTCGAGGGCATCGACCAGCTGGCCCGGGGTGGCGAGCACTGCGTGTGGTACGATCCGGCCGATGAGGCGGTCGACCTGGTGCGCTACTACCTGCGAAAACCCGATGCCCGGGCCACTATTGCGCGAGCCGGTCGGCGCCACGCGGTCGAGCACCACACGTATGCTCACCGGCTCGCGCTCCTGCTCGAGGGCCAGGAGTATCAACTGGAGGCGGCCGAGCCACCTACCGCTCGAAGCCGGGTCGACGAGCGGGAAAGCGATCAGACCAGGGTATAGTTGCGAAACTCGAACACCCGGTGCCCTGTCAGCCGCTCGATGGCATCGGAGATGTAGAGTCGGACGTGCTGCGGATGAAAGAAGCGAGGCCCGAGCCGGCGGTCAGGGTCATGCCGGCGGGCTTCGACCCACTCTCGAGCGACGGCGGGATGCTGGCCCCTGAACGGCCGGATGCCCGGGATCCAGGGCAGCAGCGGCGCGCTGTCCGGCTGCTTATGAGGAAAGAACCCTCGCGTCACTGCGCGTTTGGCCTGCAGCGCCTTGGCGGGGCGGCCCCAGCCGTAGTGAAACATCACTGCCCCCGTGAGGCGGGCGCGGATCTTTCGGGCGTCGGGTCCGACCCGAAAGCCCTGCGCGCCCTGGTAGGGCCGGATGTCCCAGGCAGGATCGAGCCGCACCGCCCGGATTTCCCTGCGATACCAACGCCGATGGGTCGCCACCGTATCCAGCCCACCATAGAAGTGCAGGTAGCGCACCAACAAGCCTTCCACTCGGGAGTCGGCGTCGTTCTCCTCGATGGCTCGGCGGAGCTCGACGGCACCGTCCTCGTGGAGTACCTCGTCGGCCTGGATGTAGACCCCCCAGGGGTGTCGGCAGGCGCGCATGGCGCGCAGGGTCTCCTCGCCAAAGACGAAATTGCGCTTGCTGAGATCCCATTCGGTCTCGAGGATGCGGATCTTCGGGTGGGCCAGCGACCGGACCACGCCCAACGTGTCATCGTCCGACTTGCCGACATTCACCACTACTTCGTCGCAGATCGGCAGAATCGAACGGATGCTCTCGACCAGAGGGAAATCGAGCTGCACCGCGTTGCGAACGATCGTAAAACCGGAGACGTGGACCACCACAACCCTCGAAGAAGTTGGTCGTCGCGGCCGTAACATATCGCCGCTCCGGTGGACCCGCCACGGACGCGCCACTTGTCCGCGCTACCTCGCCCGCTATGATATCGCGCCATGCACGTGGCTCTCTTTTTTCCCGACCGGCTTCCGGTGCGGGGTTATGGCGGCACGCAGCGAGCGATCGTCGCACTGACTCGCGGATTGGCGGAGCTGGGAGCGCGGGTAAGCCTGCTGGCCGGGGCGGGATCAGCAGTACCTGAGGCCACGCTGGTGCCGGTGGACACGAGAGCCGCTCGCGGTCCGAGCTTCGATATCCAGCCGCTGGTGCCACCCGACAGCGACATCCTCTGCGCCTTCTCTCCCCTGCATGTTCCACCCGGTTTGCCCTGGATCTGGCGCCTGGCCGGCAACCGGCGCCCGGGCGAGCGCTGCCCACCCAATACTCTCTTCGTGAGCGCGGATCACGCCCGCCGGCATGGCGGACGCACCTTCGTGTACAATGGGGTGGATCCGAGGGAGTATCGCTTCCAGCCGGCCAAGCGCGACTTCGATCTTTTCCTGGGACGGCTTCACCGGGTCAAGGGATACCGCTGGGCAGTGGAGGGCGCGAAGCGGAGCCGGCGGCGTCTCGTCGTGGCGGGCGGGTGGCGGCCCAGCTTCAGCCGGTGGATCCGGTATGCCGGTGCGGTACGGGGAGAACGTCGCTTGGCGCTGCTCGCCGGCGCCCGCTGCCTCTGGATGCCTGCGCTCTGGGATGAGCCCTGCGCCAATGTCCTCCTCGAGGCGATGATGTGCGGCACTCCGATTCTGGGGACCCACCGAGGGAGCCTGCCGGAGATCGTCACGCCGGATGTGGGTGCCCTGGGTGATTCCGTGGAGCAGCTGGTGCAACTGGCTCGAGGAATCGAGCGGATCGATCCGGCGGCCTGCCGAGCGCGGGCGGAACGGCACTTCTCTCACGTCGCGATGGCAGAAGGCTATCTGCGGGTGTTCGGCGAGTATCTGCGGACGGGCAAGATGCCGTAGAGTTGCTACTGCACCGCCCTCAACAGCTCGGCCATCCGGTGCATATAGGTGTGCTCGGCCAGCGCCCGCTGCCGCGCACCGGCCGCTACCTGCTCAGCCCATCCGCGATCGTGCAGGGCATCGGTGATCAGCGCCTTGAAGTCGGTGATGCCCCGGGCGACCAGCACTTCCGAGCCCTCCTGAAAATGGAGATGCAGGTCGGGGCGGTCCTCCACTACCTGGGGCACACCGATGGCGGCGATCTCGAAGAGGCGACGGTTGCATCCGGGGTCGAGCGCTGGGCCTGAGCTGTCACCCCATTGCAGGTTGAGTGCGACCGACGCGCCCGCGTAGGCTCGGATGTAGTCGAGGTGCTCCAGAATCTCCCCCCGGCAGTAGTCTCGGAGCTTGGTCTTCCGCCATCCTGGTCCCCACACCGCGAGACCGAACTCCACCAGGTCGGACAGGAGGCGCTCGCGATGCGGAGTCGCGCTGCCGGCGAACACCACGTTGGCCCGAAACTGATCTCGAGATCGCATGGGACGGTGCACCGACGGGTCGCAGGCGGGCGCGAGGTACCGGGCCGGCGGTTGGCCCGGCTCCTCCAGTGCGGCAACCACCTCGCTCCCGGCGACGAAGATCCTGTCGTAGGCCGGCGCGATGGATTTGACTGTCTCCAGAGTCCGACGGCCGTCGCAAAACCAGTTGACCCAGAGAGCGCGAGTGCCGTGCCGGAGCTCGGCGACGACGGCGACGTCGAGCTGGCTTCCTTCCAGAACCAGAACGATCTCCGGCACCGATTGGAGGATCGCCTGCTCCACCCGCTCCTGGAGACTGATCCGCCGGAAACGTCCCCACCAGCTGCTGGGACTGATCAAATTCACCGTCCCGACCGCGCACCCCAGGCGTTGGAGCGCCCGCCGACGCAAGGCCGTGTGGGCATGCATCGCATCGTCAAACGCGCCGACCAGCAGAATTCGGGCATCGGAGTACGTCTCAGTCACGCCCCAGACGGTCTCCCCGTTGCAGACGGAGTTCAGGCAGAGTGCGGAAGGCTGAAGCTATCCCGAGGAAAGAGAATCACAACTCCGCGGCCAGGATAGTTTCCTCGTCCCGGAATTGGAGATCGTACAGCCGGCGGTACAGCCCACCCGAGCGAAACAAGGCTTCGTGAGTCCCCCGCTGGACCACCCGGCCGGCATCGAGGACCACGATCTCATCGGCATCTCGCACGGTGGCGAGCCGATGCGCGATCACCAGCACGGTGCGTTCCCGGATCAGCCGCTCGATCGCCTGCTGTACCAGGCGCTCCGATTCGGTATCCAGCGCGCTGGTGGCCTCGTCCAGGATCAGAATCGGCGGATCGCGCAACAGGGCGCGGGCAATGGCAATCCGTTGGCGCTGGCCGCCGGAGAGCCTGGTGCCGCGCTCGCCCAGGACGGTGTCGTAGCCTTGCGGCAGCTGCGCGATGAAGCCGGCGGCGTTCGCAGCCGCGGCGGCCTGCTCCACCTGCTCGCGAGTCGCGGTCGCCGAACCGTAGGTGATATTGGCATGCACGGTGTCGTTGAGCAGGACGGTATCCTGGCTCACCACGCCCATGATTGCGCGGAGCGACCGCCGGGTGAGTCGCGTGAGCGGGACGCCATCCATGAGAATCTGACCGCTGGTGGGATCGTGAAAACGGGGCAGCAGGTCTGCCAGGGTCGTCTTTCCCGCCCCGGACGGTCCGACCAGCGCGACGACCCGACCCTTCGACATGGAAAAGGACACGTCGCTGAGCACCGGGTCCCCCGCGCCATAGCGAAACGAAACCCGGTCGAACACGATTTCCCGGTCAAAGTGCGCCTGCCCCTCGCCGGGGTGGTCCAGCTCGCTCGAGGGCTCGTCCAGGATCTCGAACACCCGTTCCGCGCTCGCAAGCGTGATCGCCATGACCGCCGGGAAGGATGCGATCGTCTTGAGCGGGGAGGTCAGCTTGAGCGCGGCCATCAGAAAGACGATGATCGCCTCCGGCGTGAGCGGGCCCGGCAGGCCCACCAGCCCGGGCCGGGTGCCGGCCCAGATGATGAGAATGACCAGGAAGCCGGAAAACACCTCGGTGAGCGGACTGGTGACGGAAGAGAATCGCTGGGTTCGAATCACCTGTTTGCGGTATCGACTGGCCTGCGCGCCGAACGCGGCTCCCTCTCGCGCCTCTTCTCCGTAAGACCGGATCAGCCGGATGGCGCCGATGCGCTCGGTGATGGTGGCGGTGATCTCGCCCCGCTCGCGGGTGCGGGCCCGAGAGTGGGCCCGCAGCCGGCGGATCATGGACTGCAACAGCAGAACCAGAACCGGGACGAAGGCCAGAGTGAATACCGTCAGGCGGAGCGAGATCTGGCTGAGGACGAACAAGGTCACCAGGACGACGATGACATTCTGAAACAGGGAGATCAGCGACGCGGTGATCACCGACTTGGTCTGGTCGACCTCGGTGATGATGCCGGAGATGAGCTGCCCAGCGCGAGTTCGCTGGAAGTATCCCAATGGCAGGGTCAGCAGATGGTTGAAGATTCGGACCCGCATGTCGCGCACCAGCCCTTCCTGAATTGCCACCGTGATCTGGGTGGAGGCGTAGGCCAGCGCGTTCTTGAGCAGCAATCCCAGGGCGAGGACGACCACCAGGCGTCCGGCGGCAGCGCCGGGAGAGAGGCCGGCGACGAGCGGCTCGACCAGTCGATGGGTGAGCTCTTCCAGCCGGGTTGAGCCGGCCCGCAAGTCCCCGGAGGTGCCGAACAGGTTCCGCAGCAGCGGGATGAGGATGACCAGGGTGAAGCCGTCGAGCAGCGAGGCGAAGAAGGTGCTGATCAGGCCGAGCGAGAGCATGCCGCGGTACGGCAAGACCAGGCGCAGCAGCCGAAGGCCGGCCCGCACGGCTAGGCGTGTCGGTGAGTGAGCAACGCGATCGGCAGAATGACTTCCTCGGGGGAGACTCCGCCGTGGAGGAAGGCCCCGCGATAGCGCGCCTGATATTCCCGCAGCTTCGTGGGGTAGACGAAGAACCGATCCCCGGTCGCGAGGAGCAGTCGGGTCCCCGGGGTTCGTGCCGGGAGGCCGAAGCTGGGCAGGTTGTCCACCACCAAGGCCGCGTCCGCCTCCTGCGCGCGTAAATCATCCCCGAACTTGTACCGCAGGTTCGCGGTAGTATCGCGCTTGGCGTAGACCGTCGCCGGAGTATGGCAGTGAATCGAGCCGTGATCGGTGGTGAGAAGCACCGGCACGCCCCGCCGCTCCGCTTCGCGAAGCGCGTCCCACAAGGGCGACCGCTCGAACCAGGTGCGGGTCAGATTTCGCAGCGCCGACGTGTCCCGAGCGACCTCGAACAGGGTCGAGTTCTCGGTGCGACCGTGGGTCAGCTGGTCGATGAAGTTGAACACCAGCGCGGTGACCCCCTCCTGGGCCAGGTGCGCCGGGAGGCGCCGGAGCAGCCCGTCCCCGTCCGCCGCGGTGAACACCTTCTCGTAGTGTACCGGGACCGCCCGGCCGGTGATCTCCTTGAGTTGTTCGGTGAGCAGCTCCGCCTCGTGCGCGTTGAGGCTCGCTTCCTCCTGGTCGGTCCACCATCGAGGATATCGGGACTTGATCTCGGCGGGGAAGAGTCCGCTGAAGATCGCGTTGCGGGCGAAGGGGGTGGCGGTCGGGAGAATCGAGAAATAGTGCGCCGTCTCGATATCGAAGCGCGAGCCGATGAGCGGCCGAATCATGGCCCACTGGTCCAGACGGAGGCAGTCAACCACTACCAGCAGGGCCTTGCCATGCCGGTCGAGCACCGGCCGGAGAAATTCCGCGCCGATGTCAACCGACAGCGGCGGACGATCGCTGTCACCGTCGTGCAACCAGCTGGCGTAGTTGCGCTCGAGGTATCGGGCAAAATCCTGACGCAGGCTGTCCTGCAGGGTGCGAAGCGCGTCCTGCAACCCCGGTTCGTCGGCTTGCCCCAGCCGCACCTCCCACTCCGCCAGCTCAGCCACCAGCTCGACCCATTCCCGCCAGGCCAAAGGACCGCCCCGGCGCGCCTCGAGCTCACGGAACCGGGTGGCGAAGTCACGGGAGAGCCGCTGCTGGCGGATCCGATCGCCATCGAGAAGGCGGGTGACCACCGAGAGGATCTGCCGGGGATTGACCGGCTTGATCAGGTAGTCCGAGATGTCGGCGCCGATCGCATCCTTCAGGGTCTCGGTCTCCTCGCTCTTGGTCACCATGACCACCGGCATGCCGTGATCGATGGAGCGGATCGCGCGGAACAGATCGAGCCCCCGGCGGCCTGGCATGTGCTCATCCAGCAACACCACGCCGTACGGCTGGCGCTGCAGCAGCACCAGCGCGTCGTCACCGTGCGGGGTGGTCTCGACCGCAAAGCCCTGTTCCTCCAGGAACAGGATATGCGACGTGAGGCTCTCGACCTCGTCGTCCACCCAGAGAATGCTCTTGGGCCGCGGCATGAGCGGAAAGTTAATGAGATAAGCAGATAGGAGTGAGGAGTCAGGAGTAAGACGCGGGGACAGCGCGTCCTGGCCTGGTTCGACCTTCTCTCCTCCACTCCTCCCTCCTCACTTCTCCCTTCGTACTTCTCACTTCTTACTTCTTACTGCTTATCAGCAGTATTTTCCTCTCGCCCATGGTCCCGAACATTCTCGTAGTCCGCTTCAGCTCGATCGGCGATGTGCTGCTCACCACACCGCTCCTGCGCAGCATCCGTCAACGTCATCCGGACTCGCGGATCACGGTGCTAACCAAGCGGGCCTGTGCTCCGCTCCTCAGTGACAATCCTCGCATCGATCGGGTCGTCGCCCTCGACCCGTCCAGCTCACTGGTCCGGATCGCGGCTGCGCTGCGGGCCGAGAACTTCACCCATCTCCTCGATCTGCACGACAGCATGCGCAGTCGTCTGGTGCGCCTCCTGCTTCCAGGCTCCTGGCGCACCTATCCCAAGCATCGCATCCGTCGCGCGCTGCTGATCCACACCAAGCGAAATCTGTACGGCGACGTTCGTCCGGTGCCGGAGCGCTACTTCGACGCCGCTCGAGAGCTGGATGTGCAACCCGACGGCAAGTCCCCGGAATTTTTTCTGGGCACCGCGGCACGGGACGAGGCGGCCGCCTGGCTGGTGGCGCAAGGCCTGAGTCCCGCCCGCCCCCTGGTGGCGGTCGCGCCCGGGGCAGCTCACCACACCAAGCGCTGGCCCGGTGACTACTGGTCCCGGCTGATTCACAGCATGGTGTGCGCCGGCATGGACGTGGTGATCGTGGGCGGTCCGGACGATGCCGATCTGGCGGAGGAGCTGGCCCGCGACCATCCCGAGCGGACCTGGAGGGCGGCGGGACGGTTCGGCCTGCAAGGAACTGGTGCCCTGCTGGAGCATGCTCGGGGGTTGATCAGCGGCGATACCGGAGTCATGCACATGGCGACCGGCGTCGGCACCCCGGTGGTCGCGTTGTTCGGGCCGACCGTGCGGGCATTCGGATTTTTTCCCTATGGCCAGGCGGTCGAGGTTCTCGAGACGGAGCTCCCCTGCCGTCCCTGTAGTGCGATGGGAGGTCCGGTGTGTCCGGAGGGCCATCACCGCTGTATGAAGGAGATCACCCCGGACTCGGTGTTCGACGCGCTGCGGCGGACGCTCGCATGACCGGGTGGGACCCCTCTGCCACCGAGCTGCTCACCCTCCTTCCCCGGACCGGGCGGGGCCCACGCAGGGAGGGGATCTTCGCCCTGTGGCTTACCCTCCGAGTTACTCAGGATCTGCTTCACGATCCTCCTCCCAACGAGCGGGCTCACCGGCGCCGGCTTCAAGCGCTGGAACATCGGCTGTCCAGCCTCACCATACCGCCTCCGCTGCGGCGCGCGCTCGGTGCGGCCATGAGCCAGCTCCGGGTGGCGAGCCCCGAAGTCGCGGCTCAGGTGCTGAGCCAGCTGGTGGCACCGGCTCGGGAATCCGGCGGCCCGGAGGCAGGGGACGCCATGGCTCAGGCGGCTCGTGCAGCCCGGGCTACGTTACGAGGTGGAGGCTGAGCCCCCGGAGAGGAAGCAAGGGCGTGCGGCAGGGGACGCCCCTGGAGGGGTTGGTCGCGCGGATCGATGCGGCGTCCGCGGAGTCTCCCGCGCCCGATACTGTGCGCAGTGGCTTCCCCTCGCTCGACCGCTTTCTCGGTGGGGGCTTCCGTCGCCAGGACCTGGTGGTTCTCGCGGGTGACGTCGGCAGTGGGAAATCCGCCCTTGGTCTGGGCATGGCCATCCGCTCGGCGACTGGTGGGGTGCCCACGCTGTTCCTCTCCGGTGAGATGAGTCCCGATCGCGTCATGGAACGGGCCCTGGCCCTGGATGGCAAGGCGGCGGTGGACGACCTACGGCTGGGGAGACTGGATCCGGCCACCCGCGCGGCCGTGGGTGCCGCAGCGCTGCGGCTGAGAGACGTGCCACTGGTGCTGCGCCCACTCCTGGGCGCCGGCTTCGCCGAGGTGCGTGAGGCGCTGGACATCGTTCCCCCGAGAGCGCTGCTGGTGATCGATTCCCTCCAGCTCACTCCCCCTCCGCGACCTGCCGCACGCCTGGATGAGCGGATGGCACTCGCGGTACGAGCACTCAAAGGCCTGGCGGTGGAACGCGACCTGGCGATCGTAGCACTGGCGCAGCTCCCTCGACATCGAGCCGGCCGCGGGGATCCCCGCCCTACGCTCGACGACCTCGGTGGGCTGGGCGCGATCAAACAGAACGCGGATGTGGTATTGGCGATTTATCGGGAGGAGATGTACCGGCCGGGTCAGGGGGTCGAAGGTGCCACCGAGCTCATCATCGCGAAGAATCGCAACGGGCCGACTGGCTTCGTCGATTTGTACTTCTATCCCCGGTTTCTCCGGTTCGAGGACCTGCTCGACCCGTCAACCTGAGGGTGAGCGCTATGAGTTGGGTTTGCGGGCGCCCGTGCTGTCTTTCTTGGCCAGCACCGCGCCGGCCAGCTCCACCACCGACCCCTGGCCACTGTCCGACTTCCGAATGCGCACCCAAAGCGGCGGTCCCTTCTGCTCGGCCAGCAGAACCACGACCCCATCGGCGTCCTTGGCATCGCTGACCAGCTTCCACCCCCCTTGCTTGAACACCTTGCGATAGTAGGCGGCAACCTGGTCAGCCGGCTCCGGCGAGTGGAAGGTGAACTGCAGGGCATCCGGCCCGCCGGCACGCGACACGAAGGTCGGCTGCGGCGGAAGCGGAAGGTTGGGGAAGACCTGGGAGAATTTGGGTGTCTGCGGCGTCCGGTCGCGGCAGGCGACCAACAGCAGACCGAGTATCAGGACACTACGGATTCTGGCGGGAAGCATAGGGCTGGGAGACTAGTTTGCTGGGGGGGATGGGTCAAGGGCGAGGCCCTGCAACGCGTTGCTGCAAGCGGCTGTCGGGCTTATGTTTCCGCCGATGCGCCCGAGCCGCCGGCGCCCCGCGTTTCCCCGCCCGCCCAACATCGCCAGCGTGAAGGAGTTCGGCCATGGCCGGACACAGCAAATGGAAGCAGATCAAGCGCAAGAAGGCCGTCACCGACGCCCGCCGAGCTTCGTCCTGGACCAAGGTCATCCGTGAAATCACCGTCGCCGCCAAGAGCGGGGGTGGAGATCCCGGGGGCAATCCTCGGCTGCGCACCGCCATCGATGCCGCCAAGGCGGTGAACATGCCCAACGACAACATCGATCGCGCCATCAAGAAGGGAACGGGCGAGCTCGAGGGCAGCGTCTATGAGGAGCTGACGTACGAGGGCTATGGGCCCGGGGGCGCGGCCATCTTCATCGAAGTGACGACCGACAACGCCAATCGCACCGTGGCCGAGATCCGTCATGCGTTCAGTCGCAACGGTGGCAACCTCGGCGCCACCAACTCCGTCGCCTGGATGTTCGACCGAAAGGGACAGATCTATCTGGACGCGTCGCGGCGGGACGAGGACTCGACCCTCGAAGCCGCGCTGGAGGTGGGCGCCGAAGACTTTGCCCGCGAGGGCGATCAGTACGTGATCACCACGACGCCCGCGATGTTCCACGCCGTCCAGGATGCGCTCAAGTCACGAGGCTTGGTCATCGATTCCGCCGAGCTGGCGATGGTGCCCAAGAACACGGTGAAGGTGGAAGGTACGGACGCCGAACGGATCCTGCGGCTGGTGGAGACGCTGGAGGAGTTGGACGACGTCTCCAAGGTGTTTTCCAACTTCGATATCGACGCAGCCCAGCTGGCCGAGGTCCAAGCCTGAGAGCCGGCCGGTGAGGGTGCTTGGCATCGACCCGGGCACCACGGTGCTCGGGTATGGCGTGGTGGATGGCGGCTCGGGATCACCCCTCCGATTGATCGAATGCGGCACCCTCACGACCACTTCGCGTGACCCTCTCCCCGCTCGCCTGCGGGTCATTCACGATGGCATCGCGGCGCTCATCGCCCGGCACACCCCTCACGCGGTAGCGGTAGAGAATGCGTTCTACGCCAAGAACGTTCGGACCACGGTGGTGCTGAGCCATGCGCGCGGCGTGATTCTGCTGGCAGCGGAGGAGGCCGGCATGGCCATCGCCGAATACTCGCCGGCGCTGGTCAAGAAGACGATCGTGGGCAAGGGCGCCGCGCTGAAGCCGCAGGTCGCCTACATGGTTGCCCAACTGCTTCGGCTCAAGGATGCGCCGTCCCCCGGGGATGCGGCGGACGGCGTCGCCGTCGCGCTGACCCATCTCCTGATCGCCACTCGCCAGGCGATGTTCTTCCGCCAGGTCACCGGCGCACGATGATCGCCTCCGTCAGCGGCGTCCTGGTGGAACATGAGGGCGACAGCATTGTCGTGCAGACCGACGGCGGGGTGGGCTACTCGCTGACCGTGCCCTTGGGCGTGGCCGAGCGGCTCCCCCCGAAAGGCGTACGGGTCAGCCTTCACACCGAGCTGGTGGTCAAGGAAGACGGATGGTCCCTCTTCGGCTTCGATCGGATCTCGGAGCGCACCGTGTTTCAGCGCCTGCTGGGCGCGAGCGGATTCGGGCCGAAGCTGGCATTGGCGCTGCTCTCGGCGCTGGGACCCGAGCGGACCGTTCGGAGCATTCGCTCCCGGGATCTGGCGGCACTGAGCTCGGTCGGAGGGATTGGAAGGAAGAAGGCTGAGCGATTGGTACTCGAGCTGCACGACCGGTTCGGGGATGTCGGAGTCGAGCTTCCGGCGGCAGCCGATACCGGCGCCGGAGAGGCCGTGACCGCGCTCATCAGCCTGGGCTATGGCGCCGGGCCGGCCGAAGACGCCGTGCGCGCCGCGCTCGCCTCGGGCGCATCGCAGGACACCTCACAGCTCATCCGCCGCGCGCTTCAGCAACTGGCGGCGGTTCGAGCGGGGAAATAACTCGCCATGCCCGTTGCCGCCGTCACCGCCGAGTGGAACTGCACCCGCTGCGGGACCACCAACCGCAAGCTGGTCCCCGCTCGGGCGATCCAGCTCACCGATCGGTGCACCCACTGCGGGGCCCGGCACTTTATCCAGCCGGGCGATCGGCCGGTGCGCTGGACTGCGAGACTGCAAGAGCAGTGAGCAGTAAGGAGTGAGGAGTGAGGTGTGTCATCCCCTCCTTACTCCTTACTGCGTACTGGTCACTGCTCACTGCTTACTTCTCACTGCTTCCTTCTCACTGCTACTTTCCACCCATGCCCAAGCTACAGGTCACCACGCCTGAAGCGCTGCCGGAAGAGACCGGCGCCGATGCCGCGCTCCGTCCCTCGCGCCTGGACGAATTCGTGGGTCAGGCCCAGGTCAAGGCATCGCTCCAGATCGCCATCGACGCCGCCCGGCAGCGGCGCGAGACCTTGGATCACACCCTGTTTTTCGGGCCGCCCGGGCTGGGCAAGACCACCCTCGCGATCCTCATGGCCAGGGAAATGGGCGTGCAGCTCCGCACGACCTCGGGGCCGGTGCTGGAAAAGCCGGGTGACCTGGTCGGTATGCTGACATCCCTGGGGCCCGGGGACATGCTGTTCATCGATGAAATCCACCGGCTCAAGCCCGTCTTGGAGGAGTTTCTGTATCCCGCCATGGAGGACTATCGAGTGGATGTACGGATCGCGGAGGGTCCCCACGCGCAAACGATTCCGATGACCCTGGAGCGCTTCACCCTGATCGGTGCCACCACCCGGTTTGGGCTGCTGACGCCACCGATGCGGGCCCGGTTCGGGATCGTCGAGCGACTCGGCTTTTATCCACCGGAGGAGCTGCTTCAGATCGTCACTCGGTCCGCCTCGATCCTGCAGGTGCCCTTGGAGGAGGCCGGCGCCAGCGAGATCGCCCGGCGCAGTCGGGGCACCCCGCGCGTGGCCAACCGACTACTGCGGCGGGTCCGGGACTACGCTCAGGTCAAAGCCGATGGAACCATCACGGCTGAGGTGGCGGACGCTGCGCTGTCCCGTCTCAGTGTGGACGAGTTTGGACTGGACGACATGGACTCGAGAATTCTGACCACGATCATTGAAAAATTCGGCGGCGGGCCCGTAGGGCTCGGCACAGTGGCAGTAGCGGTGGGTGAGGACGCCGGCACGCTGCAGGACGTCTATGAGCCGTATCTGATCCAGCAGGGCTTTCTCGAGCGGACGCCTCGAGGGCGTTGCGCCACTGCACTGGCCTACCGCCGTTTCGGCCTGACGCCGCCCCCGGGGCAGACCACATTCTTTGACGGCTGAAACTCCTCGCCGTACCGCGGATTTCGACTACGACCTTCCGGCCGAGCTCATTGCCCAGGAGCCACTGCCGGAGCGGACGTCCAGTCGGCTGCTCCTGGTGATCCGGGCCGATCGGAGAGTCCCCAGCCATGCCGAGCGTCGGGCCACCGAACGGACCGATGGCGAGGCGCGACGGAGGGTGAGCGGCGCGTTCCGGCAACACGGGGTGGCCGGCGACAAGCGCGCGGTGGCCGGCTCGGTGCTGGTCGATTCCCTCTTCTCCCAGCTTCCTTCGCTGATTCCCCCGGGCGATCTCCTGGTGCTCAACACCACCAAGGTGCGACATGCCCGACTCCTGGGCACTCGCCCTTCCGGTGCCCCGGCCGAGGTGCTCTTGCTTCACCCCCAGCCGGACGAAACCTGGATCGCACTGGGCAAGCCGGGCAGCGCCCTTCAACCGGGCAAACGCATCGCGCTGGGACCGGACATCTGGGTCGAGACGGTTGAGATCCTGGAGGACGGCAATCGGCGGGTGCGGTTCGTCGGCGCGACAGCGGCAGAAGCCATCACCCGCTTCGGCCTGATCCCGCTTCCCCCCTACATTACCCGGCCACCCACCGAGGTCGATGCCCGCCGCTATCAGACCGTTTACGCCCGTCGAGAGGGCAGTGTCGCGGCTCCGACCGCAGGTCTGCACTTCACCGCCGAGCTGCTGGACGCCTTGTCGGCCAAGGGAGTGGTGATCAGCGGGCTGGACCTGGAGGTGGGGCCTGGCACGTTCAAGCCGGTGGAGACCGAGAATCCGGCGGAGCACAGGATGCACCCCGAACGCTACGAGATCACTCCCCGGCTCGCCGCACTGGTGGAGATGGTGCGGGAACAAGGCGGACGCATCTGGGCGGTCGGCACGACGGTGGTCCGCGCGCTGGAGAGCGCGGCGGACAGCGGCGGGAAAATCCGCGCCGGCGTGGGTGAGACCTCGCTGATGATCCGGCCAGGGTACCAGTTCAGAGTCGTGGATCGGCTGCTCACGAACTTTCATCTCCCTCGATCCACCCTGCTTATGCTGGTGAGCGCCTTCGGAGGTCACGACCTCGTGATGGCCGCGTACCAGCACGCCGTCACCCACCGCTATCGCTTCTATTCCTATGGCGACGCGATGCTCATCTGGTGAGTGGGAGTCCACCATGACGTTTTCCAATCCGGCGGGTCAGGCGACGGCAGCGGCGTCGGGCTACGTGCGCGCGCTGCTGGATCTGCTGGGGACCCGCGAGCCGCTCGACGTGCTGCCGGAGTTACTGCCCTGGCTCCGCGGGCGGGTGAGCCGGGTGGACGACGCCATGCTCCGCCGGCCCGAACGGCCGGGGAAGTGGTCGGTGATCGAGGTGGTGCAGCACCTCGCCGATAGCGAGCTGGTGATGGGGTTCAGGATCCGCATGGTTCTCGCCAGCGACCGTCCGCCCCTGCAGGGATACGACCAGGACCAGTGGGTGCGCGAGCTTCGCTATCGCGAAGTGCCGACCGCGACGGCGCTGAACCAGTTGGCGGGCCAACGCGACAGCAATCTGGCACTGGCGCGGAGAATGTCCCCGGCGACACTCGAAAGGGTCGGACTGCACAGCGAGCGAGGCGAGGAGAGCGTCGCCCTGATGCTGCGGCTCATGGCCGGCCATGATCTGGTGCACCGCAGACAAATCGATCGGATTCTGGAGGCGGTCACGCGGTGACGGTCAGGCCGGGCTGATGTTCGAGTTCCGGGTCGAGCGGTCGGTCGGCGCCGCCCGTGCCGGCACCCTTTCCCTCCCCCACGGCGAAGTCCATACCCCCGCTTTCATGCCGGTCGGCACCTACGGCGTAGTCCGCGGGCTGAGCGCCGCGGAGGTACGGCGAACCGGGGCGCAGATCGTCCTGGGGAACACCTATCACCTGCACCTGCGTCCCGGGGAACAGGTGGTGCAGACGATGGGCGGTCTTCACCGCTTCACCGGCTGGCCCGGTCCGATGTTGACCGACTCGGGCGGGTTTCAGGTGTTCTCGCTGGAAGGACTGCGCAAGGTTTCGGAGGTAGGGGTCGAATTCCAGAGCCACGTAGACGGCAGCTATCGCACCCTGAGCCCCGAGCGGGTGATGGAAATCCAATGGAGCCTGGGGGCCGACGTGGCGATGGCGTTCGATCACGTGGTCCCCGGCCAATCGTCGCACGAGCTTGCGCTGGAGGGCATGGAGCGGACACTCCGGTGGTTGGACCGCTGCCGCCTGGCGCATGAGGAGGCGGTACGGCGGTATGGCGGCCCTGCCGCGCAAACCATGTGGCCCATCATCCAGGGCGGCGTTCACCCGACCCTGCGATTGCGCTCCCTCGAGGGCACTCTGGAGCGGGGACCCTGGACCGGTGTCGCGATCGGGGGACTCTCCGTAGGCGAGCCCAAGCCGGTGATGCAAGCCGTCCTCGAGCTGCTCGAGCCCGGGCTGCCGCCCAATCTCCCCCGTTATCTTATGGGTGTTGGATTTCCGGCCGATTTGCTGGAAGGCATTGCGCGAGGAGTGGACCTCTTCGACTGCGTGGCCGCAACCCGGAATGGACGTCATGGGACAGCCTGGTTGCCCACCGGGCGAATCAACGTCAAGGGAGCGCCGCTCAAAGGCTCCGTGGAACCGCTGGATCCCGACTGCGACTGCGAGACCTGCACCACGGTTTCCCGAGGGTACCTGCGGCACCTCTTCGTGGTCGAAGACATCCTGGGACTCCGACTGGTCTCGATTCACAACGTGCGATTTCTGGTACGGTTGGGCGAGCAGGCCAGGCTTCACATCCTGGACGGCACGTTCGAGACCTGGAGCCGGGAGTGGCTGAAGAGACATCGGGAGGGATCGCTGGAGTGATCGAACAGTCGTTGGTTCTTGACGAACGCCAATGACTCTCAACCTGCGACCAAACGACAAGGCGCACCATGCTTCAGACTCCTACTGGCTCCGGCGGCGGTCTCACCATTCTGCTGCTCCAGATGCTCGCCATCGGGGCGGTGTTCTACTTCCTGATCCTGCGGCCCTCCAGCCAGGCGCGGAAGAAGCACGCGGCGTTATTGGAGAACCTGAAGAAGGGCGACGAAGTGATGACTAGCGGCGGCATTATCGGTCGGGTGAAGGAGATCAAGGAAGTGGAGACGGACGGAGTCAAGGAAGTGCGTGTCACGGTGGAGTCGGGATCGGCGACAGTCGTCATCGAGCGCTCCAGAATCGTACGCATCGGCGGGGCGTCCGCCCCGGCGGTCCCCGCGGCATGAGCCTGCTTTCCCTTCACCTGCTCGGCTCGCCGGTGCTGCGTCAGCACAGCGCCGAGGTGACGGGCGTTGACGATGAAGTGCGCCGCCTCATTGATGACATGTTCGAGACCATGGATGCGGCCAAGGGTGTCGGCCTCGCGGCAAACCAGGTGGGCATCAGCCGGCGAGTCGCGGTAGTTGATGCGGATGGGGAGCGCTTCGCCATGATCAACCCGGTCATCATCGAGAGCGAGGGGAGCGCCTCGGCCGAGGAGGGCTGCCTCTCGATTCCGGAGATCTATGGGGACGTCACCCGCCCCGAACGGGTGGTCATCGAGGCGCTCGACCGGGACGGCAGCCGGTTTCGTTTGGACGCCACCGGACTCAAGGCCCGGGCCATCCAGCATGAGATCGATCACCTCGATGGGATCCTTTTCCTCGATCATCTGAGCCTGATCAAGCGCCAGATGCTGCTCGCCAAATACCGGCGGGAGCACAAGGACGACACGGGCTACACCAAAGAGGTGCAAGCGGCTTCTGCCCGGTCGGAGTGATGCGGATCGTTTTTTTCGGAACGCCGGAGTTCGCGGTCGCATCCCTCCGCGCACTACTCCGAGAGCGCTTTCCCATTGCCGGTGTCGTCACCCAACCCGACAAGCCGCAGGGTCGCTCCCGCTCGACCCTGGTGGCCCCTCCGGTCAAAGAGGTTGCCCTGGCGGCGGGTCTCCCCGTGCTCCAACCGGTCAGACCCGTGGGGGATCTCTTTCTCGCCAGCCTCCGCCGACTCGAGTTCGATCTCGCGGTGGTGGTGGCCTATGGGCACATCCTCCCGCGCGAGGTGCTGAGCCTGCCGCCTCGGGGGATGTACAACGTGCATGCCTCGCTCCTGCCCCGGTACCGCGGCGCCGCACCCATCCAGCACGCCATCCTTGCGGGTGAGACTGAGACCGGTGTCAGCATCATGCAGATGGACGAGGGGCTCGACAGCGGCCCCGTGATTCATCGCGCCTCGACACCGATCCGGCCGGACGAGTCGGCCGGCGCCCTGGCGACCCGATTGGCCGAGCTCGGGGCTAGCGCACTGATCGAAGCCCTCTCGCTCATCTCCGCGGGACTGGCTCGGCCGCAGCCGCAGGACCCGGAGCTGGCCAGCTACGCGCCCAAGATCGATCGGGAGGATGCTCGGCTGGATTGGACCAGTGGAGCGGAGACGTTGGCGCGCCAGGTGAGGGCCTTCGACCCCAGCCCGGGGGCCTGGGCGACCCTGGATGGGACGGTGCTCAAGTTCTTCGGCGCCACGTCGACCGCCGGCCAGGGCGCGCCCGGGACGGTGCTCTCGGCGGACCCGCAGCTGGTGATCGCCTGCGGCGACGGCGCGCTGGCCCTGCGTGAGGTCCAGCCCGCCGGTCGCACCCGCATGGCTGCCGAGGCCTGGGTTCGCGGCCGGGGGATATCCGTGGGGCGGCGACTGGCATGAGGCCACTGCCTCGCCTCCATGCGGTGACCGATGCCAGCGTCATCGATGCACCTGATTTCGCGATCCGCGCGGCGGCCATCGCCGCGGCCGGGTCCGCTGTCGCGCTCCATGTGCGGGACCGATCTGCTGGCGGTGCTCGCTTGTCGCAGGTGGCGCTTCGATTGCAGGCGCTCGCTCGGCCGCCCGAGGCCTCCGTGTTCGTCAACGCCCGCCCTGATATCGCCGCGGCAACCGGCGCTCAGGGCGTCCAACTCGCCGCCACTGATCTTTCGCCCAGGGATGCCCGAGCCGTCTTTGCGGTGGGGTGGATCGGCCGATCGGTGCACAGCCGTGAAGAGGCAGCGCGGGCGGTGGAGGAAGGCGCCGACTTTCTGATCGTTGGGAGCGTGTACCAGAGCGACTCTCATCCCGGCCGCCCCGCGGCGGGTCTCGAGCTGGTCCGTCAAACCGTGGGCCTGGGGCGGCCGGTGATCGCCATCGGCGGCATTGACGCGGCGCGAGCCGCCGAGGTCGCGGAGGCCGGCGCGTACGGCGCGGCCTCCATCGGGGCTCTCTGGCGCGCCCCGGACTCCGCCGCGGCGGCCCTGGCACTGCTGGAGCCGTGGGTGAGGGCCTCATGATCCCCGGCCAGATCGAGATTCTGGTGAATGGCGAGGCTCGCCGAATCCAGAGCCCGGCGACTGTGCTCGATCTGCTCAGTCAGCTCGCATTGGATCCCCGCACCGTGGTGGTCGAGCTCAACCGCGAGATCGTCCGGCGACCACGGCTGGGGGTGACCACCCTGGCCGAAGGAGATCAGATCGAGTTGGTGCACTTCGTGGGAGGAGGGTAGGTAGGTGAAACGTGAAAAGTGAAACGGGAAGAGTGAAACGTGAAAAGTGAAACGGGAAGGGGGCAGGCGGCATTTCACGTTTTCCGGTTCACGTTTCACGCCTTACCGGGCTTATCTTTCCTCACATGACTACTGCACTGATTACCGAGCCCTCGCTCGACGCTCCTCTTACCATTGCCGGCCGCAGCTTCCGTTCGCGCCTCATGCTGGGCACCGGGAAATATCGGGATAACACCGAGATGGTCCGGGCCATCGAAGCCTCGGGTGCCGAGATCGTCACCGTCGCAGTGCGGCGGGTGAACCTCGACCGGACCAAAGAGGAGGGCGTCCTCTTTCATCTCAACCCCGAGCAGTACTTCCTCCTGGCCAATACCGCAGGGTGTTACACCTCCGATGAGGCGGTACGCTACGCGCGCCTGGCACGGGAGGCGGGGTTCAACGATTTCGTGAAGCTCGAGGTCATTGGCGACAAGGAGACCTTGCTCCCCGATACGGAGGGCCTGCTGGCCGCCGCGAAGGAGCTGGTGCGGGACGGGTTCAAGGTGCTCGCCTACACCAACGACGACCTCATCACCGCCCTCCGGCTGGAGGACGCAGGCTGCGCCGCGGTCATGCCGCTGGCCTCTCCCATCGGAAGCGGCCTCGGCCTCCTCAACCCCTACAGCATTCGCACGATCAAGCGGCGGCTCGAGGTGCCGGTGGTCGTGGATGCCGGGGTAGGTACCGCGTCGGATGCCTGCATCACCATGGAGCAGGGCGTGGATGGCATCCTGATGAACACCGCGCTCGCTGAGGCCCGGGATCCGGTCGCCATGGCGCTCGCCATGCGTCATGCGGTGGACGCGGGACGTCTGGCCTTTCTCGCGGGCCGGATGGCGCGCCGAGAGGTCGCGGTGCCATCGAGCCCGGTCCGGGGGATGCTGGAATAGCTGCCGGCGTGGCTGCCCGGAGAGCTGCGCTCAGGCTGTTGCGCGACGTGCGGCAAGGGCGCCCGTTTGATGCCGCGTTGGGTCCGGCGTTGGATCGTCTGGGTGAAGCCGACCGACGGCTGGCGCATGAGATGGCGGCCGGTGTGCTTCGGCGGCAGACGGCGCTCGATTCCCGACTGAAGCCGCTGGTCACCCGCGATCTGAGTCGGCTCTCGCCGGACCTGCTCGACGTTTTGCGGTTGGGAGCGTTTCAGCTCACGGTGCTGGACCGGGTTCCCGCCCACGCTGCCGTGGACACCAGCGTGGCGCTCGCCAAGGAGACCGCGGGCGAAAAGGCGGGGGGGCTGGTCAACGCCGTCCTGCGGAAGCTGAGTCGGTCGGCTCCGCTTCCAGCAGAAACCTCCTCGCGCACGGCCGCCCGACTGGCCGAGCGGCACTCGCATCCACTCTGGCTGGTGGAGCGCTGGCTTGATCGGTACGGCGCGGAGGACACCGAGCGTCTGCTTCAGTGGAACGACCGCCGTCCCCGGCTGATCCTGCAGCCCGCTCGCACGCCGCTGGATGAGTTAGCGCGACAGTGGCGTTCGGCCGGCATCCCGATTGAGCCGGCCCCTTATGGCGCCGGTCTGATCGCCGATCGGGCGCGACCGCAGGCTCTGCCCGGGTTCGAGCAGGGAGCTTTCATCGTGCAGGACCCGGGGCAGGCTCTGCTGACCCCGTTCGCGGGCCTGCCCCCGGGGGCGGCGGTGTACGACGCCAGCGCAGCACCAGGAGGCAAGACCATCGGCCTCGGGCGCGGGGCTGCTTTGGTCGTGGCCGGCGATGTGAGTCGGGTGAGAGTGCGGCGGCTGGTCGAGAACCTGGCCCGAGCCGGCAGCGGCCGGGAGTACGCGGTCGTCGCGGACGCGCGCTACCCTCCCATTGCCTCGGCGGATGCCGTGTTACTTGATGCGCCCTGCCTGGGCACCGGTAGCTTTGCCCGGCACCCCGATGCCCGCTGGCGGGTGACTCCGGCCGCGCTGGAAAAGCTGGCCAAGATGCAGGAGCGCCTGCTCGACGGAGCCGCGGAGGCGGTGGGCCCGACCGGCCTGCTGGTCTACTCGACCTGCTCACTGGAGCCGGAGGAAAATGAGCAACAGGTGGAGCGCTTTCTGGAGCGCCATCCCGACTTTCAGCGGGAGCCAAATGCTACTTTCCCTTCGAGCCTGCTCACGGACCGGGGCGACTTGATGACTCTGCCTCAGCGCGATGCCATGGACGGCGCCTTTGCCGCGCGCTTACGGCGGCGAGCATGAGATTCCGGCGTCATACCAGCTCGGGGACGTCTCCACTTGCCGGCTCGTTGGCGTGGCTCACCGCCTCACCTGGCCGGCGGTTCCTGAGGGACCTGGGCCTCGTCGTACTCACCTTCGTGGTCGGGTTCGGAATCTCCTCCTTCTGGGTGTCTCCCGGGTCCGTCTTCAGCTCCACCCACCCGGTACCCCGGGTCCTCGACCTTTCGGAGGCCAAGGCGCGCCAGAAACTCTCGTCGGCAGGTTTCCGCATTCGCATGGAGTCGGATCGGCCCAGCCCAACGGCAGCACGGGGGACGGTGGTCTGGCAGGATCCACCACCCGGCATGGTGCTTCCGCCGAACAGCGTCGTGCAACTGGTCCTGAGCGGCGGCCCGGCCCCAGTCACCGTGCCCGACCTCATCGGGTTTCCGCTCCCGTCCGCTGAAAGGCTGCTGCGCAGCGTCGGGATGCAGCGCGGTACCGTGGATACGGTTCGGGGTCCTCAGGACCCTGGAGTGGTGATGGCAACGCGGCCGGCGGCGGGGAACGGAAGACCCAGAGGATCCTCGGTCGATTTGGTTGTCAGCGGAGGTCCAGGAGGTGGTCAGTGAGTGTACGGATTTCCCCGAGCGTGCTTAGCGCGGATTTGGGCCGGCTGCGGGAGCAGGTGGAGCAGGCGATCGCTGGAGGCGCCGAGTGGATTCACGTGGACGTGATGGACGGCCACTTCGTCCCCAATCTCACCTTCGGCGCACCGATGATCCGGGCGCTTCGCGAAATCACCGATCGCCCGCTGGACGTTCACCTCATGGTGGAAGCGCCGGAGCGATACCTTGCCGAGTTCGCGGAGGCCGGCGCCAGTGTGTTCACCTTCCACCCCGAGGCGACGATCCACGTCCAGCGACAGCTCGCGGCGGCACGGGAGTTGGGAATGCTGGCCGGGCTCGCCCTGAACCCGGCGAGTCCGATCGCGCTGATCGAGGAGGCGCTCGAAGATCTCGATGTGGTGCTGGTCATGTCCGTCAACCCAGGCTTCGGCGGTCAGAGTTATCTCCCTCAGGCCACCGACAAGATCCGCAGAATAAGGGCCCTGCTGGATCGGCATGGCTCGCGCGCCGTGCTCGAAGTCGACGGCGGCATCACCACGGACACCATCGCCGAAGCCTGGAACGCCGGGGCGGACACCTTCGTGGCCGGCACGGCGGTGTTCGGAGGAGACGATCCGGCCCATGCGGTTCGCGAGCTCCAGCGGCGCTGCGCCGTCCTCGCCTGAGTCCGTATGTCGAAACAGTGGACCTTTGTCGCGGTCATTGTGCTGGGAGTACTGGCGGGAGCCGGTGCGCTGATCTGGTTCGGCTCCGGCATTACCCAAATTGAGGTTGGGAAGACCACTCCTGAGTTTCACGCCATCGATTTGAGGACCGGCGATTCGGTTTCTCTCCATTCCCGGTATCGCGGTCACGTGACCCTGGTCAACATTTGGGCAACCTGGTGCCTCCCCTGCAAGGTGGAAATGCCCTCCATGGAGGCCGCCTACAATGCCCTTGGACCGCAGGGGTTCAAGATCGCCGCGGTCAGCATCGATGAGGGCACTCCGGAAGATGTGCTCGCGTTCGCCGGCAACTTGCACCTCAGCTTCGACATTCTTCAGGATCGGAAAGGCGAGATCCAGCAGAATTACGAGACGACTGGGGTACCGGAAAGCTTCCTGCTGGACCACCGCGGGATCCTGATCAAGCGGGTGATCGGTCCCCAGGACTGGAACTCGGAGGCCAACCGCAAGCTGCTCCAGCGGCTGCTGGACGAAGCAGGCAAGTGACGTGAGCCTCCGCAGCGCGCTCCTCGCCGACCTGCCTCTGAAACTCACCTCGGTCTTCCTCTCGGTATTTCTCTGGTTCCTGGCGGCTGGTGAGGAGCCCGGAAGCGCTCTGCTCGAGGTGGAGGTCACGGTACGCCCGCCACCCGGACGTACCATCCTCCGCCCCCCCGAGCCGCTCCGTGCCCTGGTCACCGGTCCGAGGCGCGACCTGCTCCGGCTGTCCGCCACACCTGTCCGGCTCACCCGGATTCTGCCCGACACCATGGAGGGAGATCAGATCCGGCTCGACCTGGCGCCGGGCGAACTCGAGATTCCGAGCGGCGTCACCGTCAGGGTGCAGGACCTCCAACCCCGCTCGGTGACCGTGGAGCTCGATTCCACCTCACAGCGGGTGGTTCCGGTCGAACCAGTCGTGAGCCTGCGCCCCGACCTGGGCTTTTCGGTTCAGGGCATCTCGGTCGTCCCCGGAACCGTCAGGCTGTTTGGTCCGGTGGCTCGGCTCAAGAACATCGATTCCATCCGGACCGAGGCGCTCGAGGTGACCAGCGCCGACGCGCCGCTCGAGCGGGATGTGAGCCTCGATACCGCCGGCTTCGGCATGCTGCGAATCGAGCCCCGAGTGGTCACAGTGCGGGTGGAGATCGAGGCCTCCACCGAGCGCACCATCGAAGGGGTGCCAGTCGGACTGCCCAGCGCGGTGGCCGCAAGCCTCCGGCCCACTCTCGAGGTGGTGCGGGTGCGGGTGCGGGGACCGGTCTCCCGGCTGGCCGCATTGCTGCCGGACAGTGTGGTCGTGATGGTCAACCCCGGTGGCCGAACGGCCCCCGGGCGCGTCGGCTTGCGGGTGCTGTTGCCCCAAGGGATCAGCGGCGAGGCCGAGCCCGACAGCGTCGATTTGGTGCGACGAGGTACCCGTGGCTGAGTGGATTCTGGGACTGGAAACCTCCTGCGATGAGACCTCGGCGGCGGTGCTGCGGATCGAGCAAGGGATGCCGTCGCTCGAGGGACTGGTCATTCTCTCGCAGGATATCCATCGGGTCTTCGGCGGTGTGGTGCCCGAGCTGGCCAGCCGCGCCCACGTGCGTGCTATTGGATCAGTGGTGGATCGCGCCCTTGCCGACGCCGGCCTGGGTCTGAGCCAACTCGACGCCGTCGTGGTAACCGCCGGGCCGGGCCTGGTGGGTGCCCTCCTGGTCGGAGTCATGTATGGAAAGACCCTCGCCTTCAGCCTTGACCGACCCTTTCTGGGCGTCAATCACCTCGAAGGCCACCTCTTCGCTCCGGTGCTGGAAGACCGCGAGCTCAAGCCCCCCTTCATCGGGCTGCTGGTCAGCGGCGGCCACACCATGCTGCTCGATGTGCCCGAGTGGGGCCGCTATCGTCTGCTGGGCCAGACCCTGGATGACGCAGCCGGCGAGGCGTTCGACAAGGTCGCGAACCTGCTCGGGCTGGGATATCCCGGTGGTGCGGCCATCGAGCGGCTGGCCCGCGAAGGAAGGCCGGACCGGTATCGCTTTCCCCGGCCCATGCTCCAGGAGCTCGACCGTGACGGGGCACAGCGCTACGCCTTCTCGTTCAGCGGGCTCAAGACCGCCGTGCTGCGCGCCGTGCGGGCGAGCCAGGACCTCGAAGGCGACCGCGCCGACCTCGCCCGCGGATTCCAGGATGCCGCGCTCGACGTCCTGACCGCCAAGACTGCTCATGCCGTCGAGTCGTCCGGCTACACCGCGGCCATGATCGGTGGTGGCGTGGCCTGCAACCGCGCGTTGGTGCAGCGACTGACCCAGCGACTGGAGGGTTCGGCCAGAGTCAGCGTCGCCTCTCCCAGGCTCAACACCGATAACGCGGCAATGATCGCGGCCGCCGGTGCGTGGCGACTGAGCCGGGGCGACCGCAGCGGGTGGGACCTCGAGCCTCGCGATGATCTCCCGATTCCCGGACTGCTCCCCTCACCGACCCCGCAACCGGTCACTTCATGACCATCTACCCACTCATCTTCCATCTCGGCCCGCTGGAGGTCACGGGATACGGGATCATGCTGATGGTCGCCTTTCTCATGGGCGGCTGGCTGATCGCCCTCGAGCTTCGCCGCCGGGGGCTGGCCGAAGAATATGCCGCGGACATCGTGGCGGGAGCCGTCATCGGCGGGATCGTCGGAGCCAAGCTGTGGTATGTCGCGCTCACCGGTGATCCGCGCGCGCTCTTGTCACGGGGCGGGCTGGTCTATTACGGAGGGTTCCTCGGTGGAGCAGCGGCGGTCATTCTGAACGGCTGGCGCCTGCGCGTCCCCCTGCGGTGGACCATGCACCTCAATGCACCGGCGCTCGCGGCAGCGTACGCCCTGGGCCGGGTGGGGTGTTTCATGGTGAACGACGACTACGGCAGACCGAGCAGCTTGCCCTGGGCGGTGCGCTTCCCCCGCGGCCTCCCTCCCTCGACCGCGGGGAACATGCAGAGCCTTTTCGGCATCCCGGTGCCGTCCGGGACCGATCCATCCACCGTCCTGGCCGTTCACCCCACCCAGCTCTACGAGACGGCAACCATGCTGGTGGTGTTTGCCATTCTCTGGAAGCTGCGCACCCGGCAACGGCCGGTCGGCTGGCTCTTCGGGCTCTACCTCATCCTTGCCGGTGCCGAGCGATTTCTGGTGGAGATCGTCCGAGCCAAGGACGATCGGTTGCTGGGACCATTCACCCTCGCCCAGCTCACCAGCGTCCTCCTCGTGCTCCTCGGCGTCGGATTGATGAGTGCCTGGGCAAAGGGGAAGAGTCCCGCTCCGGGGCAGTATCTGGAATTTGGCAAAAAGGGGCCGCCGTCAAAAAACTAGACGAAATTGTAAGTGGCTGAGACGCTTGGTGTTAGCTGGGAAGCGGAAAAAGATGTACAGTCCTTCGACGGAATTTTCGTCCGGCCCTCGGACCTCAGATATACCCCAACTTTCAGAGAATCAACGACTTAGCTTCCATGCCGGAAATGGCACTCCCCTTGCTTCCATACAGGCCCGGGAAGTCGAAGAAGACTTCAACCGAAAAGTGGTAGGTCGAAGAAGGGTGGAGCAGGCACATCGGCTTGTCTCCGTAAACTCAGGGGGCGATCTACCACTCCATTGCGCAAACGGCTCGCCATTCGGCGGGCCGTTTGCGATTTCAGCATCGGGCACATCTCTAGCGTTTCAACAGATCTCGTTCCGACACGATGATGCCGTCTTCGTCGGCATAGAGGTACCCTCCGGGTCGGAAGGTCACGCCGGCAAAGCGGAGCGGCACGTTTCGCCGGCCGGCTCCGGTTTTTCCGCTCTGTCGGGGAGCAGGCTGGAGCGCCTTTACTCCGATCGATCTGGCCGCGATTTCGGAACAGTCGCGGACGCAGCCGTTCAGGATAACGCCAGTCCAGCCATTCGTCTGCGCCAAGCTGGCGAGCTGACCGCCCAACAACGCGCAGCGGAGCGACCCTCCACCGTCAACCACCAGAACTCGGCCGGTACCGTCGCCGGTCAGCGCCTCGCGAACCAGGGCATTGTCGTCCTCAACTCCCACCGTGTCGATCACGCCGGCAAAGCGCCTGATGCCGCCGAAATCCCGGAACAGGGGGTCGGCCACCTGCACCTCCGCACCGAATGCGTCGCAGAGATCCGGAGTGGTGAACGACACGTAAGAGTCGAGCTACCTGGGCGGGCTGGAGGCCGAGGAAAGGTACTGCTTCATCCGCTCGACCTCCGCGCGGATCTCGGCCAGATCCGCCTCCATTCGCTCGAGCGATCGGATCAGCTCGAGACCGCGGCTGGAAGGCGGCAGCGCACTGAGGGGCACATTCGGTCGAGGACCAGGCTCAGGCACCAGAACCGAGGTCACACGCATACGACGAGGCTGAATGACGAAGGTCCAGAGCAGTGCAGCCAACAAGAGCAGCAACAGCACGCCCTGCGCTGCCAGTGATTCGACTGTCGGGTAGACACCCAACGCGGGAACGCGAGGCGCCCAGGTGACCACGGTGGTCGAAATGAGACCGCCTTCCTGCAGCTCCGCGATCCCCTTCCCTGCGAACACAAAGGCCATGTAGTAGAGGAAGGCGCTGGTCACGCCAAAGAATGGCTTGAGCGGCAGCCTGACACCGAAGCGATTGATCCCGATGTACACCGCCACCAGCACCACCGAACCCAGGACGATCCCGGCGACGACCGGCATGGCGCCGCCGCTCGAGCCCGAGAGGAACAGTGCCTTGTAAAAGAGCACCGTCTCAAAGCCTTCCCGATACACCGCCAGAAACGCCGCCGAAGCCAACGCCAGCGCCGAGCCGCTGGTCAGGGCGTCCTGTACCTTGCTCTTCACGAAGTGATTCCACTTGGCCACTTCCATCTTGGAGAGGAGCCAGTAGCTCACGTAGAACAGCACCACCGTGGCCAGTATCATGGTGGCGCCTTCAAGGGCTTCACGCTTGGCGGGGGTAAGCTCGAAGATGGTTTCCAGCACGATGGCAGTGAGCAGGCTGGCGCCCACCGCGGCCCCGACACCGATGTGCACGTCCCGCCGGCGGTTGGCCGCGCCCATCTTGGCGAGGAACGTCATCAGCGCGCCGACGATCAGGATGGCTTCGAGACCTTCACGCAGCAGAATGACGAAGGACTCGACGAACAGGTTGACCGGTGAAAGCTCATCGGACAGGAGCCGCTCGGCATTCTCCAGCTGCCCGACCAACTGTTTGTGAATGGCCTCGAGCTCCGCCGCAGTAGCTCCACCAGCGGCGCGAGTGCGGAGGCTGGCGAACGAGGCCTCGAGGTCGCTGGCCAGCGAGGCGTTCTTGGCCCTCACCTGTCGCTCGACCTGCTCGAAAGTCATGTAGGCGTCGAAGGCACGCGAGCTGGCCGAGCTGTCGCCGGTGCGGGCGAGGGCGTAGGTGGACTCGATCTGGGCCCGCACCCGATCGAAGGTCTGAGCCGTGACTGTGATGGCGGCATCGGCCTGCACCGTCCGAACTCGCGCCACTCGCGCCAGGGCTTCCGCCTCGCCGGTTTCCCGCGCCCCCAGCGCTCGCAAGAGCTCGAGGTCGGACATCTTGCCACTGGTCGCGAACGCCTGAAGCCCCGGCGGCACCTCACCAGCCGGCGGAGGCAACCGGAGCACTGAGGCGTACAGCGCAACCGCCCATCGGTCCTCGGGCGAAAGCCGGCCCTCGAAGGCCGGCATGGCCGTTCCCACCACCCCGATGCTCACCCTGCGGAAATAGTCCAGCGGCGACTGGTCACGGAGCGCGACCCAGTCGGCAAGATTGGCCGGCTTGGGATCGAGGCCCCTCGCCTGAGGGCCGTCGCCCCGGCCAAGCGTGCCATGACAACCGGCACAGTTTGCCTGATAGATCTGGGCTCCCCGCGCCAGCGAGGGAGTTTGAGCCGGTAGCTCATCGAGGGCTACTCCCGAGCTGCGGGAGAGGGCTGAGGTGAGCGCCAGGACCCGCGCGTCGACGGTGTCGGGCGAGGCGGTGTGTTCGAGCAATCGGACCAGTGAGTCGATCTGAGCGGTGGCCGGAGCGCCCAGGGTCCGGGGCAACAGGGCAGCTGAACGGCGCGCTTCCTGGAGAAAGAGTCGGGCTTCCTGGACTTCCGCCGGGGCGATGACCCGTCCGTTGGCGATCCCGACCCGATATTCCTGCGCCGCGAGTTGAGTGGTGGCGGCCAGCCGCCGAACGACGGGTGCCTGATCCTGAGTCCCTTGCTGGGAGGGAGTGGCCGCGATGGCGGCAAGCAGGAGGGGGGAGGTCCAGCCGTTGAGAATCATTTTCACTCTATGTAAGGCACCTGTGGCCTAAACTAGAGTGAGCTAGTCGGAATTGGAAGAGGTACTCGGCCAACCCGTTCCGCACTATGTTAGGCAGTTACAGTTTGTTGGGTGTACGTGGTCCTATGTCAGCTGCAGCTTTATTAGTCATCCCGGCCCTGTTCGCCTTCGCCTCAGGGGCCGGTCGCACAGCAGGGCGACCGGACCTCTATCTGGTCGGAACCGCCGGCTTCTTCCTGATCTGTCTCATCGGATGGATGTTGTACGACCGGGAGCGGTCCCGCCGAGCTCATGCCCTGATCCGGACGACCCGGCGAATCGCGGGCGGGGACTTCGACGTTCCGATCGGGCTGCAGGGGACCGATGACTTTGCTCTGTTGGGCTCGGCCATCGGGCAAATGGCCCAACAGCTTCGGCTGCGGACCAGCATCCTGCGCGACAGGCAGGACTGGTTCCGCATGCTGCTGGAGAACGGCTCGGACATCATTCTCACCCTGGATCGGAGCTGGCTGATCGGGTTTGCCAGCCCTTCCCTGCCCCATGTGCTCGGATGGACGCCGGATGAGGTCGCCCGAGAGCCTCTGGAGAGATTCCTTCACCCGGGCGACGTCGACGCGGTACGCGTCGCGCTGGCGACTACCGTCCGCCGTTCGGGATTGGGTGAGCCGATTGCCTTTCGCTTCCGGCACACCGACGGCACCTGGAGGAGTCTGGAAGCGACGGTGAATCATCCCCGCGACTGGCCCGGGAAGGAGCACGTCATCCTCACCGCGCGAGACGTAACGGCGCGGGAACGGCTCGAAGCCCAGCTGCGCCAGGCCCAAAAGATGGAAGCGCTCGGTCGCTTTGCCGGTGGCGTTGCCCACGACTTCAACAACCTGCTCACTGCGATTCAAGGATATACCAGCCTGCTGATGAACGACCTGGGACCGGCGGATCCCCGGCGCGAAGACCTGGAAGAGATTCGCAAGGCCTCGGAGCGGGCGGCGGCGCTCACCCGGCAAATCCTGGCCTTCAGCAGAAGGCAAGTGGCGGAGCCCGAAACGGTCAATCTCAACGGCGTGATCCGCGAGATGGAACGGCTGCTGCCCCGGCTGATGGGCGAGGACATCATGGTGGAAAGCAGTCTGGACCCCGGCCTGGATGCCGTCCACGCCGATCCGCGTCAGCTGGAACAGGTCCTCATGAACCTCGCGGTCAACGCGCGCGACGCGATGCCGGCGGGTGGGCGGCTGCGGATGGAAACCGCCAACGAAGTTCTGCCAGAAGATGACCCGCGCGTGGGCCCGGATCTGCCGCCGGGACCCTACATCCGGCTCACGGTCTCAGACACCGGCACCGGGATCGAACACGAGATTCAGGGGAAGATCTTCGATCCATTCTTCACCACCAAGGAGCCGGGTCAGGGCACCGGCCTTGGACTCGCCACCGTCTATGGGATCGTCAAGCAGAATGGTGGCCACATCGAGGTGGAGAGTGCCCCCGAGCGGGGCGCCACCTTCCGGATTCACCTGCCCAGAATCGAGGGGCTTCGGCTGGACCACTCACCCCGATTGTGTCACGAGCCGGGGCCGCGCGGATCGGAGACAATTCTTCTGGTCGAGGACGAGGAGTCCGTTCGGGTCTTTGCCAACAAGGCGCTGGAGAAGCAGGGCTACACCGTACTCGAGGCGCGTCATGGACGCGACGCGCTCAATCGCCTGGCGGAACACTCCGGGTCGGTGCATCTCGTCATCACCGATATCGTGATGCCGGAAATGGGAGGCAGCGAGTTGGCACTGGAGATGGCACGCGATCACCCCGAGGTTCCTATCCTGTTCCTCTCGGGGTATTCCGATGGCGAGCTCGCCGCGCGGGGACTGGGACCGGGCGGGGCCTTCCTGCCCAAGCCGTTCACCTCCGACGTCCTTGCCCGCAAAGTGCGTGAGGTGTTGGGTTAGTCCCGAGCTTGGTCGGCGCTCACCACCACCACGGCGCCGGCGGTGGTGGCTGAGTGGGTGAGGGAGATCTGAATCCGCAGCCCTCCCTGTTCCTGAGCCAGTCGTTGCGCCAGTCCATGCAGCCGAATGGCGGGCCGTCCTTCGCCATCCCGAACGACCTCGATTTCCCGCCAGCCCACCGCCCGCGCACCGGGTATGGACTGCAGCGCCTTGTATACCGCCTCCTTGGCGGCAATCCGGGCGGCGGCGTTGCCGGTCGGGTCGGGGCGAGTGTCCAGATACTCTCGTTCTGCCTCGGTGAAGAACCGCGTCATGGCCCGCTCGCCATTGTCGGCCAGCATGCGAGCGACCCGAGGCAAATCCACCAGGTCGATTCCCACACCGAGCACGCTCATAGCCGGCTCCACCACCAGAGCACCACGCCGCGGAGTGGGGCAGGCACCGGAACGATCCCGCCGAAGACCAGTCCCAGGTAGGTGGCCGCGGCCAGCACCAGGAGGGTGAGGGTCCACAGCGGCCACACCGGACGGCGCCACGCGCGCACCAGCTCGATCTCCACCTGCCAGCGTCTTTGCTCGGCCAGGGCGGCGTCCTCCAGCGCGAGCCAGGCCGACTCCAGCCGCCGTGCCGCGGTCGTCACCGCTCCTCGCCATTGGTCCTGCACCAGCCGCGAGGGCGCGCTACGCCCCCTGGCCCCGCCCCGGCTGGAGGCATGCACGCTCTGCTCGAGCACATCCAGGGCTGCCACGAAAGTGGCACCCCCGCTGCCCAGCCGAGCGGCAATGGCGCGGTGGTCCTGGGTTGTGAGCAGGAGCGGCTGCAGCCGGCGAGGATGAAACCGTGACTCGACTGCGGCATCGTTGAAGCCCACGTTTGCAGCCTCGGCGATGCGGGCTGTGGCCGCGGCCAGGGCCCGCTCCCAGAGGCCGAGCCAGGCCACCCGGTTGAGCGACGCAACCGCGTCGTCCCGATCGCCCGCGGCAATGAAGGACCGAGCCACGGCCGCGAGATCGAACACGCCGGTTACCAGATCCAGGCGGATATCGTCCAGCGCCACTCCCAGGACGCCTGCGCGACCCTTCGATGGCGGCTCGGTCAGCCGCCCGAGCGAAGGGCCAAGTTGAGGCACTTCCCAACTGGAACCGCTGTCGTCCGAGGTCATCGAAGGATGGGAGGGTTGGGGCCGGAACTCTCGCTCAGGGCGAGCGCGGCGGTCTGTCCCGTCCGGCTCTCGAACCGGCGAACGAACTCCGCCAGCGGGTCGGCAGTGAAGTCGGCGCGGGGAATCCCGGTCGCCTGAATGGCACGCTCGATGGCGGCGGCCTCGCCTTCCACCTCGAGGAGCGGGTCCATCCGGGGATAGGTCTCCAGCCGGAGGCTGGCGTCGCTCAGTTGATAGATCTCCACCCGCCGATCGATTCCGTGGACGATCTGGTAGCCCAGCGCCCGCAGCAGAGCCTCGGGCGCGTCGCCCCCGCGCGAGATCGGGAGCTCCACTTCCTCCCGTTCCTTGTACCCTTGCGCCTGGCTGACCGGACCCTTCCATGTCAACACCGACTCGACCTGGCCATCGGGGTGATGGTAGCTCCGGACCCGAAGGACCTGGTCCTTCGCGGTGAGCTCACCGCCGCGGTCGAAACGCCGATCGCTCATCTCCCCCTCGAACCGGAGCACCGCCCCCGCGGCCAGCAATGCCTGGCGCAGCCGCGCCGGCTCGGGGACAACGGCCTTGAGCTCGAGCTCTCGAGCCATGGATCAGTGAAGAATCGCCTGCAACACCCGCTCGGTGTCTCGCAGATCCTCGAACAAGGCGTGCGGAGAGCAGGCCATGAGATCGGCGACGGAATACGAGCCGGTCGCCACAGCCACGGCGCGAGCGGCAATGCCGGCCCCGCAGGCGATATCCGCCGGGGTATCGCCGATGATGACGATCTCCGAGCCGGCAGGCACTCGGCCGAAGAACGCCGCCGCGCGCCGGGCCGCGATCCCGGGCAGCTCCTGCCGGTGTCCGGCATCCGAGCCGTAGGCGCCAAGTCGAAAACGTGCCGGGTCAATGCCTCCTGACCGGAGCTTGAGCGCGGCGCCATCGGCAACGTTTCCGGTCAGGAGCCCGAGCACCACGCTGGTGTCGGCATCCAGACGATCCAGCACATCACGCACCCCGGGCATCAGCGTGGTCCGGCTGGTGGGCCGCTCCAATTCGTGCGCGAGATACCGGACGTATCGCTGGCAAATCGAGCGCACCCGCTCCGAATCCCGCGCCACCGGTTGCCCTGCGGCCTCGAGCATCTCCGCTACGATTTGGGGATCGGTCTTTCCATCGAACCGAATGCGCTCAAACGTAGGGTGGTCACCCACCTCCTCGCGGAGCGCGGCAATGATCGCGCGGCGACCCGCCCCAGCAGTGAGCAGGATGGTGCCGTCGATGTCGAAGAGGACGAGTTTCATGAGGGGCTAGAGCTTTCGGCCTTCTTCCAACCGTCTCACCGCCACCAGCCGCTCTCGCAGATAAGCCGCGCGGGTCCCCGGGTGCCACGGCTCGACCAGCATCTCACCGTTGGCTACGCTCGAGTGGACCAGGGTGTCACCGTCTCCTGCCAAGGCGACGTGAGTGATTCGGTCGCTCGCTTCCCCGCGAAAGAACAGCAGATCGCCGGGCCGTACGGCCTCAGTCGCGATGCCGGCGCCACAGTGGACCTGCTGCGAGGAGTCGCGCGGCAGCGAGATCCCCCGGGCGGCAAAGGTGGTCTGGACCAGACCCGAGCAGTCGACGCCCGCCGGCGTCACACCGCCCCAGAGGTAAGGTGTGCCACCGAAGTTGTCGATCGCCCACTGCTCTGCCGCCCTAGCCCTGGCGGCTGCTACGGCTTCGGCCCGGGGAAGTACAGCGCCCACCCGTAGCCGTCCGCGCCGGCCATCCGGGAGCCGGACTCCCTGGTCATCCAGAACCACCCGTGCGCGCAGCGGCAACCGAAGTTGGCGAGCGCCCAATTGAACTACCGCGCCCAGACTCCACCCTTCCGCCTCTCGCTCCCAGGCTTCAACCCCTTCCTCGGTGGTCTCGACAACGTAGCCTCGGTGAACCCAGCCATCATAGCCGTCGAATCGGGTTCGGGCGCGCCGCCACTCACCCGACTCCCCGGTGATCGCCGCCGTCTCCCCCATGACGAGTTGGGTCATCTGTTCCGAGCGCAGGCTCGGCTCGGCGAGAACCGGCGCGACGGCAGAGCGGGCGATGGCGAAGGAGCTCACTGGGGGGACGGGCGGAGACGTCGCGGAGTGAGATTCAGGAATCCGGCGCGGAACCGGCGGCCTTGGCCGCGCAGGTCTGGCAGAGGGTGACTCCGCGAAAGGTGCAAATCAGGCAGAGAAAGGTGCCGCATTCCCGGCAGGGATACCCTTCCGAGGCGCGTTCCTCCCGGCCGCAGCCTCGACAGACCATGGCATCGTGTTCCTGAATCTCGGCCATGGACTCCCTCAGGACGTCAGGTTGTAGCGCTTGATCTTGTTGATCAGCGTCGCCCGTGAGATGCCGAGCTCGATGGCCGCACGGGTACGATTGCCGGTGTGGTGCTTCAGGGTGCGCTCGATGTGCTGCCGCTCCAGGTCTTCCAGACTGAGGGGTGTGTGTCGGCGATCGCCGATTCCGGGCCGGGCACGGAACTCACCGGGAAGGTGCTCCACACTCACCGCCCCCTGGCCTCGCCCCAGGATGAGGGCACGCTCGAGGACGTTCCGCATCTCCCGTACGTTTCCCGGCCAACTGTACGCCAGGAGTCGCTCCAGCACCTCGCTCGACAGCGTGGCGGGGCCGTCGGGCAGCTCGGCGCGAAGATCGCTCATGAGCCGGGTGATGAGCGCGAGCCGGTCCTCCCGTGAGCGATCCCGGAGGGCCGGCAGCATGAGCGGCATGACGCTCAGCCGGTAGTAGAGATCTTCCCGGAACCGAGTCTCTTCGACCTCGGTTTGAAGGTTCTTGTTCGTGGCCGCCACCAGGCGAACATCCACCGTGATCTCCCGCGTGCCGCCCAGCCGGCGAAAGGTCTTGGTCTCGAGCACCTTCAGCAGCTTGGGCTGAAGCTCCGGAGCCAGATCCCCGATCTCATCGAGGAAGATGGTTCCATGGTCAGCGATCTCGAACAGTCCCTGTTTCCGGTCCTTGGCATCGGTGAAGGCGCCCTTCTCATGCCCAAACAGCTCGGAGTCGAGGAAGGTCGCGTTGAGCCCGGCGCAGTTGACCTCGACGAAAGGCGCCTTGGCCCGAGGGCTCAGGTCGTGGATCATGCGAGCCACCCAGCCCTTGCCGGTTCCACTCTCGCCGGTGAGCAGCACGGTCGTGCGCTCGCTCTGCGCCAGGAGTGCAACCTGGTGGGCAAAGTCCTGCATCCCGGAGGAGCTGCCGAGCGAGTCGAGTCCGTGTCCCGGGGCGCTCTGGACCAGCAAGGCCTCGTTGATCCGGCGCAATCGTGCTTTGTCCGCGACCCGGGCGGTTGCCGCGGCCAGGTGTTCCATGTCGACTGGCTTGGTCAGGAAGTTTTCCGCCCCGAGTTGCATGGCGCGTACCGCCGTGGGCACGTCGCTATCGCCGGTGAGAAGAATGCAGGCGGCATCCCGCTGGCGAAGCTCCTCCAGAACCTCCATCCCATTCATGCCGGG
Organism: Gemmatimonadales bacterium; assembly: GCA_036556025.1. Classification (GTDB taxonomy): domain Bacteria; phylum Gemmatimonadota; class Gemmatimonadetes; order Gemmatimonadales; family GWC2-71-9; genus CAVVWJ01. The sequence goes on from DATBKD010000110.1 coordinate 43,352, forward strand.
AAGCCTGAGGTCGAGGATCACCACTTCCGGCCGAAGCCGGTCGAAGGTGGCCAGGCCGGCCTCGCCGCTCAGCTCGCGAGTAACCTCGTAACCGAGCCGCTCGAAATAGCTTCCGATGCTACGCAGAACGTCGACATCATCGTCGATGAGGAGGACGGATCCGGCCATTGGTATACCTGATGTGAGGACCTCGAGAGGGTCATCCCAACCGAAGCGGTCGGCCTGCGTTCGAGGGATGACAGCGGAGCCCCTCTAGAAATTAAACAGTCCCTCGATCCGCGCCATGCCTCACGGTGCCGGGGGCACCATGATGCGGATGGCCCGGGGTACGACCCGGACAGTGAACGGCGTCTCCCCGCCGGGTTCGCCATCGAGCTGGACCGGTTGGACCGGCTCGGTTTCCACCCTGATCTCGCGGCCCTGGGCGTACCCTACGTAGGTGTCTTCTCCGGCAACACCGGGCGCGTCCCGAAGCAGGTCCCACACCGCCCGTACGCTCTGCCCCAGGCTGTTGGCCCGCATGACTACGACATCCAGGAGTCCATCGTCAGGCCGGATGCCGGACCGGAGCCGCACAAAGGGCGGAATCACCTCGCCGCAATTGGCGATGAGCACCATGGCGGCGTTGGCATCGTACTCGATCCCGTCGATGGTGATGAGATGGGCGGTACTCCGGATCTCACCCATCAGCCGAAGCGTGGTGGCGACGTAGGCCGCCATTCCCCAGCGCTGCTTGTGTTCCGAGAGGGTCCCGGCCATCACCCGGGCATCGTAGCCGGCCCCGCATGCCACCGCGAAGTACTCCACCCCGGTGGCGCGCTCCATCCTGCCGAGATCGAACGGCCGGGGTCGTCCGGCCACCAGAACCCGCGCGGCGCGAGCCGGCGACGCGGGAATCCGGAGGTTTCCCGCAAGGAGATTTCCCGTGCCTCCGGGAATGACCCCGAGATTGACCTCTGTCCCCACGAGGGCCGCCGCGGCCTGCATCGTAGTCCCATCTCCTCCAAAGACGGCGACGGTCTCCACTCCCTCCGCCACCCCATACTCGGCCAGACGTCGAGCGTCGCCGGGGCCGCCGGTGGCGAGGACCTCGGCGCTCCATCCGGAGGAGTGGAGCGTCCGCATCACGGCATCTACCGCGCCCTGCCGGGTTCGCGCCGCGGCTGGATTGGTGATGACCAGTACCCGGGGCACGTCAGAACTCCCGTTCCCAGAGGATATCGAATCCGACCTGGTAGGGATTGAACGTAGTGAGATTGGTGACGCGAGCCGCGCCGCTACAGGATTGGAAGGTCGGCTCCAGGTTACTCTGCAGCTTCCACTCGTGGCTGAAGCGGAACTCGAGGCTGGCGCCAAGATTCCGAGCGCTCAACTGGCTGAAGTCGGGACAGAAGCCGGCGTTGAACGTGAGGAACGTCTTCTTGCCGATCTGCCAACCGGCAGCGAGCTGGGTGTAGGAGCCGCCTCCGGTGGGACTGGAGGAAACCCCGGGGCGGATCTCGATCAGATCGATGGGAACGCCGAGGTCCTGAATCAGCGCCCGTTCCAGCTCGCTGGAGAGCGCGCTCGAGACGTAGGAGAGACCGGTCGCCACTACATTGCCCTGGCCCACGAGGCTCGCTTCGTTGGCCGGATAGCCGGTGACAAGATACGACACCAGGTCGGTTTCCGAGATCGGCGGTCGAATGGTGCTCTCCAGCATTAGCTTGGGAGCGTAGAGAGTGCCCGTGATGTCGGCGATCACAGGAATCTCGTCGCCTCGGACCGACCGCACCGTGTGGCGGGCCTCGATGTTGAGGTTGGCGTTGAGATTGCCGATGTACTGCACCTCTCCTTTGTTCACCGTGAAGTCGCGGGTCACGGGACCGATCTTGAGGGTGTAGCTGCCACGAGGTGCGCTGAGGGTCCCGGTCGGTGAGTACTCCTGCCCGGCCTTGCTCACTCGCACGCTCCCCTCGAGCTGGATATTTGCCTCGCCGGACCGGAGCCAGACGTCGGACCCCATGGCGAGCCGAAGATCGTTGATCCTGAGCGAATCCAGAAACCGGTTCTGGAACTTGTTCCCCAGGTTTTCCTTCCGGATGAGGGTCGTGTCGACCAGATCAGCGATGGAGGGATCCTCCAGATCGATGATCCGCTTGTTGACCAGATCGGCGAAGTAGAGCACGCCGTGATTCGCCGTCAGGTTGCCGGTCAGGGTGGATTGAAAGACCGGCCCGTTGAGCTGCAGATCTCCGGTCGCGGTCAGCGTGAGAAAGTTGCGCACGTCGATCGCCCGGAACTGGGCCGCCCGGAAGCCCAGGTCCAGCACCGGCCGGGAGAGATCTTCGAGCCAGATCGATCCGGTGACGTCGAGATCGCCCCCGCCGCTGGTGAGTCGCACATCCCGCAGCAGCACCGAATCGCCCCGGAGCACGGCGCCCCCCTTCACGCTGCCGAACCGCACGCCCAACCCGGGGACCGACATACTGCCGTTGCGGACCGCGAGGCTGCCCGCCAGCCGGGGCGTCTTCCAGGTGCCGGCGATCTGAACGTCGGCGGCCAGCATGCCTTCCACTCGGCTCACCGCCGGAGTGAGCGCCTCGAGCAGACCCAGATCGACGCTATCGGTGTGGGCCCGGACCGAGAGGGCGCCGTCCAGGAGCCGCTTTTCCGCGCCGCTCAGCGCGAGGTCCATCGGCAGATGGGCCTCTACCTGGACAATGTCCTCGCCAGTGCGCCAGAGATCGAGATTGGCGTCCAGCCGGCGATTCTCGTAGTTCACCACGCCTTGGACGAAGGGCGCCTGGAAGTCGCCGAATCGTCCGTCCGCCAGTTTGGCGCTGCCCCGAAGGGTCGGCGCTGCCGCGGTGCCGCCCACCCGCAGGTCCAGGCCGAGCTCCCCGCCGACGCCTAGCGTATCCCGCTGGAGAATGCCGTAGAGATCGTGGAGGTCGAGTCCGATCAGGTCGATCGTGAGCGAGCCCGGCTGCTTTGCCGGCACCGTTCCCGAGACCTTCAGCACACCCGAGCCGTCGGTCGCCTGAAGCGCGAGCGCCCGGATGGTTTCGGTCGAATCGTGGAACGCCACCGAAGCTGGAGTGGCCAGGCGGTACCGGTGGGCCGGCAAGTCCGCCGACAGGCTGTCAACCGCGAGCAGCAGGGAGTCTCCCCGTTGGTACCACTGACCCGACCCATCGATTCTGACCGAGCTCCCCAGGCCGCTTCCTGCGGTCCAGCGCAGGGAGTCCGAGAAGCCGCGGAGCTGCGCGGCCGTTCGGTGGAAGACATAGTGCTCCATGGTGATCGAGTCCGAGCTCACCGAGGCCGTGACCTGCGGCCGGTGGCCGCCGATCCAGTGGAAGATGCCGGTGATCCGGGGTGAGCGGATCCGTTGCCACTCCAACTGGTTGATGGTGAGCTCTCCTCCAGCCACCAGCGAATCCAAACTGCCGGCGAGCTGCATGTCGCTATACGCGGTGCCGCCCAGAGGCTTCGATTGGGGCGAGCTGTCGCGCTTCTGACTGGTAATCGCGAGCAGCAGAGAATCGAACCCGATCAGGCTGTCCGCCACCAGCGACACTCCCATCTTGCCCGTATGGGGAGCGTGCCACCCCAGCGACCCGGAGCCGACGGCCCGGGCGCCCTTCCAGCCGGCGTAGGCCGTATCCACCCGAATTACACTGTCGTGGATTCCCGCTCGGGCGAAGACACTGTCCAGCTCCCATTCGCGGACTCGGCTTCGGGCGAGAGCCAGCTCCAGCTCTCCCTCGGGGGCGCGCAGGGTGTCGATACTTCCGGTGGTGCGAAGCTCACCATCCAGCGAGGTGCGAAGCCGGCGGCCGGTGAGCGCGGCAAGATCCAGCCGGGAGAACCGCAGCATCAGCCCGTCGGCGCCCCACTTCGGCGGCGTGAGAATGACCGCGCCCCGGGCGGTGACCGACCCGATCTCGCCGTTGAGCGATGCGTCGACCCTCAGGTGGGAGAGCTTCCCCTCACTCTGGAACCGGCCGCGCACGTCGCCCCGGGCCCTCAGCGACGGGAACGCTCGGCGAATGCCCTCGAACGAGAGCGGATCGAAATTCACATCCGTGGCCAGCCCGAGAGTGTCCCGCCGGGTGTCCAGATGGATTCGCCCCGTCGCCTGGCTCATCGGGCGGCCCCCATCCTGATGCCGGGCCACTCCATCGAAGGTCACGTTCCGCAATGGGCCATTGAGCGTCCCGATGGCCGCGAGCCGCCCCTCCAGGATCACGGCGGGGGCGATCCGGCGCACGGTATGGAGATCGATATCGGAGCGGCGGACGGAGAAGCCGGTAAAGGTGAGGCCGCTGTCCCGGGTCGCGCCGACGCCGCCCTCGGCCACCATGGAACTCACCGGCTCACCTGGGACCCGCGCGTCCGTGAAGGCGAAGTCCAGGTTCACTCGGAGCGCGTCGAGATATCCGGTTCCGGCGACATTGCCGGTGACCGTGCCGTAGAACGGCAGCGAGTCGACATAGGGACGAACGACATCGAGATCCAGATTGCGGAGCGTGAGCCGCATGTCTCGAACGCCCAGCCCGCGATGCTTGTCGGTGATCGCGACCAGGTCGCCGTCGATCCGTTGCGCGTCCCCGCGGAGATGCAGGTTTCGGATGTCGTACGCGGTGCGGGCGCCGGTCTCCGAGCGGGCGGTGAGAATGGCCTGGCCCGTCATGGAGGGAAAGTCGGGAGACACCCACCGGAAATCTTCCAGATTCAGGCGGGTCGCGTTCATCTGAAAATCGAACAGGATAGTGTCGTGCGGCCAGGTGACCGCGCCGCCGCCGGAGAAGCGGGTGTCGGGCAACGCGCCCTGCGAGAGGCTCACCACCGCGCTGTCGCCCCGAAGTCGCAAGCGCCCGACGGCGTGGCGCAGCTGGACCGCCGGATCGTTCACCCGAGTCGCCAGGGAGTCGAGATCGACCGTGAACGGGAGGTGATCCGGTGTGACGATCCTGAGGCGGCTGATTCGAGTCGTCAGATCGGCCAGGACGATGACCCGGCGTTTCCCCTCATAACTCTCCTCGATCACCCTGCCCGGCTTGGCTCGCTCGGCGCGGAAGGCGGAGTCCCTGGCCGCCTCGGTGCGCAGTGAGCGATTCGGGTTCCAGGGGAGCGCAATGCGGAGAGAGCCGTTGTTCACCCGGACGTTGTGGAACTCGACCAGAGGTGAGCGTCCTCCCGGTTTGCCCTTTCCGATCCCGAAGACCTCCTCGTAGTTCATGCGGCCGTTGCGGTGCTTGATCAGCTGGATCGCCGGCCGGTCGAGCTGCACTCCCGAAAGCACCACCTGGCCGGCCAGGAAATTGGGCAGCCGGTAGGTCACCCGCACCCGCGGCAAGTCGCCGAGCAATGCGCCGCTGGTGTCGCGGACCACCAGGTTCTCGAGCGTGAGGTCGTAGAGAAAGGAGCCGGAGATCGCGCCCACCTGGACCTGACCAATCACGATCCGGTCGAGAAACCGGGAGACCGTGCGCGCCAGCAGGTCCCGGCCCGGCGGCGTCAGGGTCATGGACGTCACCACTCCGAGCACCATGGCCAGCGTGCCGAGGAGGATGACGAACACGAACCGGGCGATCCGCCGATGCATCAGAACGGCTGTCCCACCGCGATGTGGTAGTTGAACTTGCTGCCACGACCGCGGACGTAGGAATCCTGTACCGGCTTGAGCGCGCCTGTCGAATCGAACTGAAAGAGCGGGCCCGCTTGCAGCTTATATGGATTGTAGGCGATGTCGAGACGCGCGGGGCCCAGAGGGGTGTTGAGTCGCAACCCCACCCCCGGCGTCACCCGAATCACCACGCCGGTGCCCCCACTTCCACGCTGCCACACTCCGCCGGCATCGACAAAGGCGGCGAGCCGCATCCGGGAGCTGAGGATAGGCGACGGGACCCGGAGCTCGAGATTGCCGACAGTGAGCGTGTTTCCTCCGGTCGCGGATACCTGGACCGAGTCCGGGTTGAGCCGGTCCACCGCTCCCACGCTGTCCAAGTGCTCCTGGGAGACCACGTACACCACCGGTCCCAGCTCGTTGCGGTCGAATCCCCGCACATCGTTCGGGCCACCGGCGTAGAAGCGTTGCTCGGGTGGAATGAAGTTGCCGGAGCTCGTGTCGACGGCTACTCGAGGAGCGAAGATGATCCCGCCACGTACCCGCCAGCTCAGCACCACGTCGCGAGCCAGCGGCCGATACCATGCGGCCTCGCCCACCAGCCGGGTGAACTGCTGAAACGAGGCCGAGCCCAGGAGCTTGGAGCTGACCGTGACCTCGACGGACTTCAGCGATCCACGCGACGGATCGATGGGGTTGTTGGTTCGAGGAATGCTGGCGTTGGCGGTGAGGGTCGCGAGGACGGCATTCTGCTGCAACTGTTTGATGACATCGGCCGTGCAGGCGTTGAAGGAGGCGCAGAAGCTCACCGGCGTTGCCTCGGTATGCCCGTAGGAGAGCGTATATGCCAAGGACAGAGGCAGCCGCCGCCGGGGCGTCTCCCGCCTGAGCGTGATGGTGGAACCGGTCTCCCGGCGGAGGTAGACCCTGAACTCCGACCGGCGCTCAGTGAACAGCGACACCGAGATGGTGTTGTTGGGCGACAGGAAGGCCGGCCGCCGGATGGAGGCGCCGAGCGAGAAGTTTACCTTGGCCGAGCCGATAGTGTCATTCTCGGAGGCGCTGCAGATGCTGTTGGCCAGTCCCCAGTCGAACGGATCGCCGACTCCCACCTTGGAGAGGCGCCCGGTCAAGTCGAGAATGCGGCCCCCGCTGCCGAGAAAGTTGCGTGAGGTCCACCCCGCAGAGCCGCGAAAGCAGTCTTCGGTTCCATACCCGATTCCGCTTCGAATCCGCCGCCGCTTGCTCTCGTTGACCTGGACCAAGAGGGGTACCGAGTCTTCCCCGGGCTGAAACTGAGCGGAGTCGATGTTCACGGTGGCAAACCGGAAGAGATCGGACTGGTACAGATTGCGCTGACTCTGAAACAGCTCGTCCTGGGAATACCGCCGTCCCGGCCGTGAGACCAGGAGGTTGCGCACCAGATCGGGCTCGACCCGCTTGGTACCGACCACTTCCACGTTGCCGATGACGGCGCGATTGCCCGGCACCACCTCCAGTGTGACCGACGCGGTCTCGGTCTCCCGGTTGGTCTCGAAGCTGGAATAGACCTTCGCGGTCGGATACCCGCGATCCCGCAGGCGGCGGGTCAGGGTATCGGCGGTGGCCTGCATCTCGTACCGGTTGAAGGGGTCGCCCTGCTGCAGCGGAAGGTCAACCACCGCCAGGTGTCGCAGTCGCGGGGAAAGCGAGTCCAGCCCGATCACGCTGAAGGACGTCACCCGGATCGGATCGCCCTCCTTGATTCGAAACGTGATGAACACGTTCTGGGGAGTGCGCCGGACCAGGGTGTCCACCTGCGCCCGGGGGTAGCCGCTCCGGCGATAGAGGACCCCGATCCGGACCACGTCCCGACGGAACTCCTGCTCGTCGAAGTAGCGTTTCTCGCCCAGGCCCAGCCAGCGGAAGAAGAAGCTACGGGCAAACCAGCTGGAGTTGGTCGTACTGATGGCGCTCGCGAGGAGTTCGTCGGTGATTGCCTGGTTGCCCTCGAAGGAGAGCTGCCGAATCACCCGGGGGTTTTCCTGCGCTGTCAAACCCCCTGCCGTCAGGAGCAGAACCAGCGTAACGAGTGCGGCTCTCCTCATGGGCACTCCAAGGCTGGACGCCGCGGCTCGGCAGCGCCTGCGGCGCGATTGACGGCATGCTGTAAGCCCGGTAGTTTGACCACCTTACGCCCTCATGTCAATGCGACGATTCCCGCCGAGATAGTGCCTGCGGAGGATTTCACGGTGTCCTCGCGCGCAGGGTGCGGGCCATGAAGCTGGCGCGATCTCACCAGCGCGAACCCGATCCGAAGCGCTGTTCCGCCTGCCCCTGCCCCGACTGACGCTCTGTCCTCACAGCGTAGGACAGCCGTGACCTCTCAGTGAGACAAGGGAGTATTCTTTTCCGTGTTCTGGTATGCGTAATCGTCAACCTGGTGATCGATATCCTGTATGCCTGAATTGAACCGAAAGTTGCGGTGGGTCCTTCCCGTCCTGACCGCCCTTACCGCCTTTACCGTTGCGAGCGCCGCCGCCCAGTCGCTCCCCCACCGCCTGGACGCCCTGCTCGATGCGCCGCCTTTCGATCGCCAGCTTTGGGGCGTGGCGCTGATGGACGATCGCGGCCATCTGCTCTTCGGACGCAACGAGCGGCGGCTCTTTACCCCGGCCAGCAACACCAAGCTGGTGGTTAGCATCGTGGCTTCGGCGCTGCTCCCACCCGACTGGAGGGTGCGGACCAGCCTCTACGGCGCCGGGCCCGTGGTGAAAGGCGCGCTTCAGGGCGACCTGGTGCTCTATGGCCGGGGCGACCCGACGATGAGCAAGCGTTGCTACGCGACCGACACCACCGCCGCGGGCGTCTGCGACCGCGATCCATTCGCCCGCCTCCGCCTCCTGGCCGATTCGCTCAAGGCGCATGGGATTCGAGAGATCAACGGCGATCTGGTGGGCGACGGCAGTTATTTCGAGCCGATCCTGGTCCGCTCCCAGTGGGAACTGTTCGACCTCAACTGGTGGTATGCGGCCCCCGTCAGCGGGCTCGCCTTCAACGACAACAGCGTGGACTTCACCTGGCAACCCGGGCCCACGCCCGGCATGCCCGTCACGATTACCATGCAGCCCGATCTGGGCGACGTGAGCTTCGAGAACCGAACCGTCACCACGTCGGCTGGGGGGGTGACGGATCTCCCGGACCGTTTCTTTCGGGTACCTGGTACGCTGCAGGTCTGGGCTGAGGGAGGAGCGGCAGTTGACCATCCGCCAGGCACTGAGTCCTTCGCCCTGCCTGATCCCAATCTTTACACCGCCCGGGCGCTACGACAGGTGCTGCTGGAGAGCGGTATTTCCATCACCGGCACCACCAGGTCAACCACCGATTCAGCGCTCTACGCCAGGGTGCGGGCCACAGCGCCTCTGGCGGAGGTAGCCTCCCGGCCGCTGCGCGACTGGATCTTTCCTATCCTCAACACCAGCCAGAATCTCTTCGCGGAAATGCTGCTCAAGCAGCTGGGCAGGCGATTTGGCAAGGCAGGCAGCTGGGAAGAAGGGCTCGCCGTGGAGCGCCGCTTCTTGATCGACTCCGTTCGGGTGGACTCCACCGAGTTCGCACTGGTGGACGGGTCCGGTCTGGCGGGAGGCAATCTGATCAGTCCGCATGTCTTCACCCAGCTGCTGCGCTACATCCGATCGCATCCACGCTACTCGACCTTTGTTCCCGGCCTTCCCTTGGCGGGAAGCAAAGGAAGCTTGCGGACCCACTTCGAAAACACTCCGCTGGCAGGGCGGGTTCGGGCCAAGAGCGGCAGCATCGAGGGGGTGAACACCCTGTCGGGCTATATCGAGCCGGCCGGCGGCAAGGTCCTGATCTTTTCCATTCAGGCCAACCATCATGTCCAGTCCACCAAGGTGATTCTGGCGGCGATCGACAACCTGGTGCTGGAGATGGCCAAAAAGCAGTGAGGAGTGAGCAGTGAGGAGTGAGGAGTGAGGAGTGAGGAGTGAGAAGTGAGGAGTGCACCTGGGTGCTCGAAGTGGCCCCCGGTTCCCACTTCCTTACGCCTCACTCCTCACTTCTCACTGCTTACTGCTATCTTCTCACTGCCCACGGCTTACTGCTCTCGGCTCGCGGCTCACTGCTCACTGACTCTCTGGGGTTTCCATGCTTCTCCTCCTTGTCCGCCATGGCGACGCCGGGGATCGCGACTCGGGACAATGGCCTGACGATCGGGACCGGCCGCTCACGGACAAAGGGCGGAAGGTTCAGCGGCGAGTGAGTAAGGCGCTGGCCCGTTTCGAGCTGGTGCCCACGTTGGTGTTGACCAGTCCCTGGACCCGCGCGGCCCAGACGGCCCAGGTCATGGTCGAGAGCTTGGGCCTGGCGCCGGCGGTGCCCTGTGAGCCCCTGGCAGCCGATCCCGACCTGGTTCGGCTGGCCGACTATGTGGGCGAGCAGGGGTCCAACTCCCGGGTCGCCCTGGTCGGGCACTCGCCTTGGATGGAGGAACTGGCGGCGATCCTGTTGGGCGGAAGCTCGGCAGGGGTTCGAATCGATTTCCCAAAGAGCGGGGTCATGGGGATCGATTTGGCCGAGCTCGCGGCCGGCGCGGGAGAGCTGCAGTTCTTCCTGAGGCCGAAAATGACGAAGGAGCAGTGAGAGAAGTGAGAAGTAAGGAGTGAGAAGTAAGGAGTAAGAAGTGAGAAGTAAGGAGTAAGAAGTGAGAAGTAAGGA
>DATBKD010000111.1:0-10401 GCA_036556025.1 Gemmatimonadales bacterium
TACTTCTCACTCCTCACTCCTCACTCCTCACTCCTCACTCCTCACTCCTCACTCCTCACTCCTCACTCCTCACTGCTTCTTATGGCTCAGCGACCAGACATACGCGGCGACTGCCTTGACGTCATCATCGCTGATGGTCGAGCCACCCTTGGGGGGCATGACGATACCGCTCTTGGACTCGTTCTGGGGGACGCCGGTGATGATCTGCTTGACGATCGCGTCGTACGAACCGTCGCTATGAATCCAGGTGGCGTCGGTGAGATTGGGGCCGACGGCTCCCTCTGCATTGGCTCCGTGACAGGCGTAGCAGTTCCCATCTTTGTGAAAGATGCTGTCTCCTTTGGCGATGGCGGCTGGCGTGACGCCGGCCGGCGCCTGGGCCATTGCGGGCCCGACAGCAAGTACCAGGGCCAGGATGGTTACCAGGCCGAGACATTTGCGAGTTTGCATCAGGGGGACTCCTGTCGCGAATGGACGAGCGGACTCGACTCCGAGTCGGAGAGAATACAGCGCGCGGCCACAGACGGCAAGGAGGACGCTATCTGCTTGCGTGGCAGGATGTGATTGTGGGACAGTGCGTTACGGTGCAGCTCCCAAGAGACTCACTGAGGCCTGCTTGGACCGGAAGATGTCGGCGTCATAGGCGCTCCGCGGATTCCACAGGACCCAGGAATGAATTCCCAGCTCCTCGGCGGCGCGGATTTGTTCCCGAACGTGAGTGGCGGTGTATCGCGGCTGCCCCAGAGTGAATGCCTGCAGGTAGGGGCGAATCTCGGCGGTCTTGCCCAGGGGTTCCGAGCGGCGGAGAGCGTCCTGCATCGCCCGCCGAATGACCAGATAGGGTTCGCTGTTGGGGTGCTTCAGGCTGTAGTAGCCCCGGAAGTAGTGGCTGGGATAGACCATCGGCAGGACGACATCGGCGGTCGTCACCAGGTCCTCCCACATCTGGCCGATGCCCATGTCGGTCGGCGCGCTGGTGGTGAGGCCGAACACATCGATCGTAAACGGCACGCCGAGCTTCTTGGTCCGGTCCCGCAGCAGGCGAAGGTTGCGAGCCACGCCCTGCCGCTTGGTCTCGCCTGGCCGGCGGCCGGGGAAGACGGCCAGCGCCAGTCGGCTCTCGGGCTCGTCGGGGAAGCGCACGTAATCATACTGAACCTCGGCGAACCCCATGTGGACGGCCTCAGCCGCCAGCTGCGCAGCGTAGACCCAGACCGAATCGTTGAAGGCGTCCACCCACGCGAAGTCGAGCCGGTCGCGCCAGAGTCCCCCGTTCACGTGCTTGACCGACCACTCCGACTTGCGTGAGGCCAGGAGCGGATCCTTGGCGACCACGATGCGGGCAATGGGATGAATCCCGTGCTCTCGCAGAACTCGCAACCGCTCGCGGGTATCGCGGGCGCGCTGCTGGGTATTGGCGCCTATCTCGATTGCGGTGGGCACTTGGGAGCGATAGGTCAGGTATCCGGTGTCGTCTTTGACGTCGATAACGAACGAATTGATCTCGCTTCGGTCCGCGAGCGTGACCAGGTCATAGAACCGCTTCCCGCCGAATGCCCAGGCATTCACGTAGATCGCATGGACTGCCTGAGGGGGTTGGGTGAGCGGCGGTGCAGGCCACTGCATGGGCAGTTCGATCTGAGGAAGAGCGAGCAGGGTATCGGGCAGCGAGGGCGCGGGTGGAAGCTCGTCCCCCCAGCCCGAAGCTTGCTGTGCGGAGAGCGATGCAATGTGCAGAGAAACCACCAAAATGCCGAGGCAGATGGAGCGCATGGAGGTCGGTGCAAATGGTTGTCATCCCGAGCGAAGCGAAGGGCCAGCAGGCAGCTGGCCCTTCGTCGCTGCGCTCCTCAGGATGACATCGAGGAGCTACCGGCTACTCTAGCAAGTTAGGGGCCCGGAAGGACCGGTCGAATTTCGACTCTCCGGTTGGCCGCCCGTCCTCTGGGCGTGTTGTCTGGCGTGAGTGGCACGCTGGAGCCATAGCCGCGGGCGACGACCTGTTGGTAGGGCACCGATTTCACCACCAGGTAGTCGCGCACTGCCTCGGCTTGGAGGGTGGTCAGATGGATGTCATCTGCCGGACGGCCCGCGTTGTCGGTGTGGGCCCCGATCTCCACCCGAAGCGAAGGATTCTTCAGCAAAATGGTGGCGATCGAATCGAGCGCGATGTACGAGTCGGGCCGGAGCCGGGCCGTGCCGGCCTCAAAGCTGACGCCCGGGAGAACGCCGGGCGTGATGGCCCCTACCGCGGGAGCTCGAGCTTGCGGCTGAGGCTGCTGACGCGGTTGAGGCTGGGGGGCAGCCGGACGTGGCCGAGCCGCGGTGTCCGCCGGAGGCGCCTGCCCCTGAGGTAAGGCCGACGGTGTCGGCTTGCCGGGTTGCTGGCCCGGAACGCATCCCTGCGCATTCACCGTGGCGCCGGCGGGAGTGCGGGGGCAGCGGTCGAGCCCGTCGAGCACGCCGTCGCCATCTTCATCGCCGGGGCATCCCAGCGCGTCCACTGTTGCGCCGCGCGGCGTGTCGGAGCAGCGATCCAGCCCGTCCGGAATGCCGTCCTCGTCGCTGTCCTTGGGGCATCCCCTCGGATCCACCAGCACGCCCGCGGGTGTGTCGGGACACCGGTCGATGCCATCGGGGATATTGTCGCCGTCCGAATCGCTGGGGCAGCCGTTGACATCCACCGTCGCGCCCGCGGGAGTATTGGCGCACTTGTCCACCCCGTTGGGGACACCGTCGCCATCGCTGTCCGCCGGGCATCCACGAGCGTCCACCTGAGCACCTGCCGGGGTGTCGGGGCACCGATCGCGGTTGTTCAGTATACCGTCATGATCGCTATCCGGCACCGGCTTGCTGCCGAGCATGTAGCTCAGGCCAACGTTGATGCCGAAGTTGGAGATGTTGACCGGATCGCCCGAGCCCACGCCTTTGCTGCGGTTGTGGTTGAAGACGCCCTCGCCTCGGACCATGAAGAGCGGATTGATCGCCGCTCTGACGCCGACTCCCGCAAGCAGAGCCCCGCTGCTGCCGCAGATGACCCGGCTCGAGGTCGACGTGGGACAGTCGCCGCCGTACTTGGTTCCCCCGCCCCCAAGTCGGAGATAGACCGAGCTGGCCGAGCCGATCAGGAAGTTGTAGAGCGCGGAGGCGGCGAAGGTCTTGACGCTGACCCCCACAGCTTCGCCGGTCTGGGTCTTGGGAGAGGAAAAGGCTCCTTCCAGCTCCAGGGAGAAATGCAGCGGCAACCAGACGCCGACCCGCCCGACTCCGCCGGCGGCTCCGCCAAGATCCGTGACTTTGTCGAAGGACTGATACGCTCCTGCAGCTCCGATCTCCACCAGATAGCGCCGGTCCTGGGCAAGGCCACTCGAGGTCCAGCCAAGCAACATTGTCAGGGCAGCGAGAACGCCGGGGGCCCAAGCAGGCCCCCCGGCCGCGCGTGGATAGGTTCGCATGGGTCAAATAGATACGATCACTGGCCACGGCTGACAAGGAGGACCATCACACGGCGTGCCTGCCCTTGGCAGGGTACCTCGGTGCCGCTACGATTCGCGGCGGCCCCAGGGCTGCTACTGACTGAGGGAGGCTACGCCAGTGCAGGTCCGAATCGAATACTGCGTGGTGTGAAACTACCAACCTCGAGCCACCAGTTTGGCGGCTGAGCTCAAGCAGACTTTTCCCGATGTCGAGATTCGCCTGGTCCAGTCTTCGGGCGGCGTCTTCGAGGTCACCGTCGACGGCAACCTTCTGTTCTCGAAGAAGGCTGCGGGCCGGCATGCCGAGCCGGGGGAAATCGTGCGCCTGATCCGGCGCGCCTCCTGACATGCGCATCGCCATCTCAACCGGGGGCGGTGACGCTCCCGGTCTCAACGCCGTTATCCGGGCAGTGGTTCTCTGCGCTCACCATCGCGGATGGCAGTCCTACGGCATCCAGCGAGGCTACGAAGGGCTGCTCTCGTTCAACGGCGTGGTCCCGCTGGGCCCCTCCGCAGTTCGCGGTATCACTCACCTCGGCGGTACGATCCTCGGCACGACCAATCGCGGCAATCCCTTTCGCTACGTGATGCGGGACCACGAGGGGAACGATTGCGAGGTGGACCGGTCGAACGATCTCGTCGCCGCTTTCCAGGCGAGTGGGTTCGACGCGCTGGTCTCTATCGGAGGGGACGGGAGCCTCCAGATCTCCCATGAGCTCTGGCGCAAGGGGCTGCCGGTCGTCTGCGTCCCCAAGACCATTGATAATGACGTGAGCGGGACCCAGCGCTCCTTTGGCTTCGACACTGCGGTTAGTACTGCCACGGAAGCGATCGACAAGCTCCACTCCACCGCCGAAAGCCATGACCGCGTGATCGTGGTGGAGCTGATGGGGCGCTACGCCGGATGGATCGCGCTTTACAGTGGACTCTCCGGCAGCGCCGACGTCATCCTCCTCCCCGAAATACCGTTCGACATGGAGAAGGTTTGCCAGAAGATCCGGAGCCGGGAGGCCGCCGGCCGCCGCTTCAGTATCGTGGTCGTGGCGGAGGGTGCCAGGCCCAAGGACGGGACGATCGAGCTGCTCGAGCGTCGCGGGGTCGGAACCGTGGACCGGCTGGGAGGGATCGCGAGCAAGGTGGCCCGGACCATCGCTCACCAGACCGGCAAAGAGGTTCGGACCCTGGTGCTGGGCCACCTGCAACGGGGCGGCAGCCCGACCACCTACGACCGCCTGCTGGCGTTGCGCTTCGGTGCGGCCGCGGTGCGGGCGATTGCCGATGGCTGCTTCGGGGTCATGGTCGGGCTCAATGGCCCCGCCATCACCCGGGTATCGCTGGAAGAAGTCGTGGGACGCTCGAAGAATGTTCCGCTGGACAGCGACACGATCATCACCGCCAGAGAACTGGGGATCAACCTGGGAGACTAGACTGCAGTGAGCAGTGCTCACTGCTCACTGCTCACGGCTCACCGCCCTCATGCTTCCCGACTATCCCCTCACCCCCATCGGCGACGCGGTCGACCTCCTTCACGGCGAGGCGATCGCGGACCCCTATCGCTGGTTGGAAGACAGTGAGAGCAGCGAGACTCGAATCTGGACCGAGCAGCAGAACGCCCGAACCGAGGCGTACCTGGCCCGGATCCCGGGCCGAGAGCGAATCCGCCGGCGGCTCGAGCAGCTCCTCGCGATCGGTGCGATCAGCGTTCCCACGCCGGCCCGCGGGCGATACATCTATCAGCGGCGGGACGGATCCCAGAATCAGCCGGTGCTCTACCTGCGCGACGGGGTCGACGGTGAGGACCGGGTCGCCATCGATCCCAATGCGCTCGACTCCGCCGGCACCACGGCCCTCGACTGGTATTATCCCGACGACCAAGGCCGGCTCCTGGCTTACGGCCTCTCCGAGAACGGAAGCGAGCAGAGCGTGCTCCACGTGCTCGAGCTGGACAGCGGCCGGACCCTGTCCGAGCGTATCCCGCGGACCCGTGCGGCGGATCTCGCCTGGCTCCCCGACGCAACCGGCTTTTACTACACCCGGTATCCTGCGGAAGGTGAGGTGGCCCAGGGTGAGGAGCACTACCACCGGGCGGTCTACTTCCATCGGCTCGGAACCGATCCGGCGGCGGACCCCCTGATTTACAGGCCGGCTCAGAAGGAGTACTGGCCCGGGGTCAGCACCTCTCCCGACGGCCGATGGCTCCTGATCTCGGTGGCCCGGACGTTTGACCAGACCGATCTCTATCTGCAGGACCTCACGACTCAGGCGCCGCTCGTGGCCGTCGCCCGTGACCTTCCCGCGTCGTTCGAAGGCGAACTCGCCCACGGCCGGCTCTTTCTTCGCACCAATCTGGAGGCACCGACCTACCGTCTCTACCTGGTCGATCCCGAACGCCCTGAACGAGAGTCTTGGCGCGAGCTGGTACCACCCAGACCGGATGCGGTGCTCGACGGCTCGAGAGTGGCCGGCGACAGGCTGATCCTGACCTATCTGGAGCGGGCATCGTCGCGGCTTCGTCTGGCTACGCTCGACGGTGAATTGCTTCAGGAGGTGTCCCTCCCCACCCTCGGCAGCCTCTTCGGCGTGGGTGCCGAGTGGGATGGTCGCGAGGTGTTCTATGGATTTTCCTCCTACACGGTCCCGCCAAGCGTGTATCGCATCGACCTCGAGAGCGGGGAACAGTCGCTCTGGCGCAGGGTCGAGGCCGACATCGATCCGGCGCGCTTTCAGGTTGTGCAGAACACCTTTGCTTCACGCGATGGCACACCGGTGACCATGTTCGTGGTTCACCGCGCCGGCCTGGTGCGCCACGGGCAGCACCCTACCTACCTCACCGGTTACGGAGGATTCAACATCAGCATGTCCCCGGCCTTCTCTCGCTCGCTGCTGCTCTGGCTCGAGCACGGTGGGGTAATGGCCGTCCCGAATCTTCGCGGCGGAGGTGAGTATGGAGAGAGCTGGCACCAGGGCGGGATGCTGGCGAACAAGCAAAACAGCTTTGATGACTTCATCGCCGCGGCCGAATGGCTCATCCGGGAGGGCTATACCCGACCGGAGCGGCTGGCGGCGGCCGGAGGCTCCAACGGCGGACTGCTGATGGGGGCAGTCCTCACCCAACGGCCGGAGCTCTTCCGCGCCATCGTTATCCAGGTACCGCTCCTGGACATGTTGCGCTACCACCGGTTTCTCATCGCCCGGCTGTGGATTCCGGAGTACGGTTCAGCGGACGACCCGGTGCAGTTCGCCTGGCTCCGGGCGTATTCGCCCTATCACCACGTGCGGCCCGGGGTTCCCTATCCGGCGGTGATGTTGGCTACCGCGGAGAGCGACAGCCGGGTCGATCCCATGCACGCCCGGAAGATGACCGCCCGGCTTCAGGCGGCGACCTCGTCGTCCCGGCCGATCCTGCTGCGGCTGGAGTCCCGTGCCGGACACGGTGCGGGGAAGCCTCTGTCCAAGGTCCTGGAGGAGCTCACGGACACCTGGACGTTTGTGTTTTCCGAGTTGGGGGTGGAGGTTTAGGAGGGAGGTCACGTCGAAGGTCTCACGTCTCAGGTCACTCACTGAGGAACTCCACACATGGCCGAAGCACGAACCGCGGTCTCCATGGACCATCCGGCCCAGTGGCTTGCCGTCCTGCGAATCGTGGTGGGACTCTATTTCGTGAAGTCGCTGGTGACCAAGATGAGTATCGTGCTGGCTGGTGGCGTGATTCCCGTCCCGATGGTCTCAGATCGCTGGCTCGGCACCATGCCCAAGATCGTGGCCAAACAGGCGTCGGACAACCCGATCCTCTTTTACAAGCACTTTCTGGAGGGAACGGTCCTGACGCACAGCGATCTCTTCGCCCATCTCACAGCCTGGGGCGAGACCGTCGCGGGCCTGGGTCTCACGCTCGGTCTGCTTAATGGCCTGGCCGCGGTGGTCGGGCTGATCCTGGTGACCAACTACGGGCTCGCCACCCAGTGGATGTCTCCGGGACAGCAAGGATTCCACCTGGTGCTCTTCTTCCTCATGCTCACCTTCATTTTCGCCCGGGCAGGCCGTACCTGGGGTCTTGACGGCTGGATCGCCGCCACCCGGCCCAATTCCATCCTCGCCCGACGGCCGCTCTCCTGAGAGGACGCAGAAGTCGCAGTTTACGTCTCTGCGTCATCTACGTCTTCTCAAGGAACACTGTACGGCTGACTTCGACGTATGCCGCCCACTACCCCGTCGGCCTCGCAGTGCGCGTCCTGCTCGCTGTAGACCACACAGAACACTGCGTCGGTGTGCCACCGGTCGTACCACATCCGCTGGGCCACACGGTCCTGACCCGAGAACTTGGGGAAAGGGCGGTCCCCGTCGTACGCGGCGACATGGGTATGCACCGTTCCCGACCATTCAGGCGGACCACACCGGTCGATCGAGGCCGTAGCCGAGATCCCCATCGAATCCGCGGCCTCAGGTGGTAGCGGGAGAATCCGGCGTACGTACACGGTGTCGTGACTGACCGAGGCGCCCAGACAGGCGGCCCGTTCTTCGTGGGCTCGGAGACTCGCCTGCCAGAGCAGCTTGAGAGCGCTGCCGGCGTCGGGATTGAAGCGAAAGGTGGCCGACGGTGCAGGGCTCTGGGCGGTGGCGGCCGTGCAGAACCCGAGTAACGGCAGGACGGTGGCCCGCGCCGTCTTCAGTACTGCGCGGTAGGGAAGATCAGGACACCACCGATGCCGTCGAGCTCGCAATGTGCCTGCTCGCTGCTGAAGAGCACGCAAAAGATTCCAGTCGCCTTCCAGCGCTCACCCCACATCAACATCACTCCTCGATCGGCCCCGGAGAAGAGCGAATACGGGCGCTGTCCCTCTCTCAAGGCGATGTGGGTGTGCACCGTCCCTTGCCACTCCGGCGGCCCGCAGGCCTCGAGCGATGCATTGGCCGAGATGCCGAGCGAGTCGCCACCTGTGGCGACCAGCGGACGGATCCGGAGCACCCGCACGGTGTCGCTTTCGATGACCCCGGCGAGGCAGGCCACCCGTTCGGCTCGGGCCACCAGGCTCGAGTTCCACAAGAGGTGCAGAGTATCGCGGGCGCCGGGGTCGAACCAAAAAACGCTCGGCCCCCCCACGTATGCGAGGAGGCCGAGAGCCAGGCACAAGACCACCAGCGCACGGGTCACGGCGCCCGGCCGAGCGCCACTCCCCAGGGGACCTTGCCCACGGGGATCTTGGTCGTGACCGTGAGCTTATCGGTGTCCAGCACGCTCACGTCGTTGGAGGAACCGTTCGCGCTGAAGAGCTTGCGGCCATCGGGGGTCAGGGCAATGCCCCACGGCCTCGCTCCCACCGGGACCGAAGCGAGGATCGAATCCGTAGCAATGTCGATGACCGAGACGGTGCCACCCCGGCCGTTGGAGACATAGACCCGTTTCCCGTCCGGTGCGACCACCACTCCCATAGGCTTGGAGTCCTTGGGCATGGTGATCACCTTCCGCACCTTTCGCTTCGGGACGTCCACCACCCACGTGGTCCCGCCGACCTCGGAGGTCACGAACGCCAGCTTGCCGTCGGGCGTAAAGTCGAGCGCCCTGGGCCGCTTGCCGACTTCGATCTGGCCTTGCGTCTTGCCGCTCTTGGTATCGATCAGCGTCACATTGTGATCGGTCTCGCCGGTCACCCAGACGGTGCCGCCGTCGGGCTGGACCCGCACGCCCTCGGGTTCCCGACCCACCTTCACGGTCGAACGAATCTTCCCGCTGGCCACATCGACGATTGAAGCGCTGCCCGCGTCCTCGTTGGAGATGAAGAGCGTGGATCCGTCATGGCTCACGTCGAAGTTCTCCGGATCGGAGCCGCCGGGAAGTACCCGGGTAACCTTTCGGGCCGCCGCGTCCACGACCGCGATCCCATCCTTCGACTTGTCGGACTTGAGCTTTTCGCATTCTTCGTCGGGCATGGTCGGCGGGCACTTGGGAGACCCGCTGAGGGCGACATACACTGTCTTTCCATCAGGACTCACCCGCACGCCACGCGGGCGGGTGCCCACCTCGATCGTCGCGATCACCTTGTCCGTACGGGTGTCGATGACGCTGAGTTCCTGCGAATCCTCATTCGTTACGTAGGCGAGCAGCGTGCCGGCCGGCACCGCCGCTGCACTGCTCTCGGCGGGCGCGCTGTCTGAGGCTGCCTGGGAACCGGCCGGCTCCGACCGGGAGCGGTCACCCCGGCTGCAAGCCGCGGCCAGCGCAAACAGCGCCAGCCCGGCGCAAATGTCATTTCGCATCTATGATTGCCTTGTCTCGATTGCGAGCTTCTGACAGACCAACAGTCTGCTTGAGTCCGATGGCACCGGTGAAATCAGTGCCATCCAGATTGGCCTTGGCCAGCTTGGCTCCGGTCAGGTCAGCGCCGGTAAGATCGGTCTGGACCAGCTCGGCGTTGTTGAGGTTGGCGCCGGTGAGCCGGGCCTTGGCCAGAGTTGCGTGAGAAAAGTCGGCCTTGAAGAGGTTGGCGCCGGTCAAGTCAGCCCCGCTCAGGTCAGCGCTGACAAAGCTGGCCCGCATGACCCCCATGGACTGATTCGCCGGATCGGCTCCGGCATTGGCGTTTCGCAGATTGGCAGCCGGCAGTTTGGCGCCGCGGAGGTAGCCGATGATTCTGGTGCCGGACAGGTCGGCCCCGCTCAGATCGGCCGACTCGATGATGGTGGAGAAGAGACTGGCACCCTGGAGTTTGGCGTTTGTAAACTTGGCCCGGCGGAGTACGGTCGCGTCGAGGTTGGCCTTGCTGAGATCGGCTCCGCTCAGGTCTGCGTCCGTGAGATCGCAGGTGAACAGGTTGGCCCCGATGAGCTTGCTGTTGGCAAACGAGGCGCCGGTGAGTTTCGCTCGCTTGAAGTCGATCCCGCTCAAATCGAGCCCGCTGAGGTTCACCCCGGAAAGATCGGGGCCCTC
>DATBKD010000112.1:0-7263 GCA_036556025.1 Gemmatimonadales bacterium
AAGGCGGTAAAGGCGGTAAAGACGGGAAGGTGACGTCCGCGCCATCATCCGCTTGTATCCGGTGGGCTTACTTCAACGCTACCGCCCTTACCGCCTTTACCGCCCTTACCGCCTTTACCGCCCTTACCGCCCTTACCGCTCATGCTGCCGCCGGCGGGTCGGGGAACCGCAAGGAGGCCCGGAGTGGCTCGTTGTCCACGTACACCTGCCACTCGGCGATGCGGCCGTCCTGCACCACCGCGCGCCAGGCCGCGGGCACCGTCCACTCCACCCCGGCGGATCGCCCCGCCACCGAGCCGACCAGGAGCAGACTCGAGCCCGCGTCGGCGAACTCGTCCACCGTGATCCGGTAGTCGGAGACCAGCCGAAAATAGTCGGCCCAGCCAGCCCGCAAGGTCTCGCGGCCGACGAAGACCGAGCCAAGCGAATCGATAAAGCGATGATTCTCGGTGAGTACCGCGCTGAGGCCCTCTACATCGTGATCGTTGATCCGCGCGATGAATTCACGGATCACGTCGATCTTCGCCATCGAGTCCTCTCGCCGTGAGTACCACCAAGCTACATCCTGGCGGCACTAGCGGGAGGGTCACTCGTCCCGCAACACCACCGCCGGATCCACCCGCGTGGCCCGGAGTGCCGGAATCAGATTGGCCGCCAGCGCGACGGCGGTGAGCAGGCCCGCCACCAGCACGAAAGTAGCTGGATCGGTGGCCCGCACCTCATAGAGTTGGCTCGCGATCACCCGGGTGAGCACCAGCGCCGCGACCAGGCCGATTCCGACGCCGGCCAACGCGAGCCGCATGCCCTGGCGGAGCACCATGCGGAGCACATCTCTCCGCTCAGCGCCGAGGGCGATGCGCACACCGATCTCGCGCGCGCGCTGCGCCACCGAGTAACTCATGACTCCGTAGATCCCCACCGACGCCAGGAGCAGGGCGATACCCGAGAATAGCGAAAGCAGGAGCATCGAGAGTTTGCGCTGTCCCACCGACTGCTCCAGTAGCTCGTCCATGGTCCGCACCATCGAGATCGGCTGGTTCGGGTCTACGCTCCGGACCACGGAGCGCATCGCGTTGATGTAGCGCTGCGGATCGCCGCTGGTTCGGGCGGCCACGGTGAGGTTCGGCCTCCCCTCCTGACGGTACGGCAGGTAGTACTGGATCCGCGGCTCGGCTGCCAGACCCTCGTGCTTGGTGTGCCCGACCACGCCGACGATCTCGATCCACTCACGCAATGAGGTGTCGGCTGCCCCGGCCGGTGGTCCGAAGGTGAAGCGCTTGCCGATGGGATTCTGGTGCGGCCAGTAGCGGCGGACGAACTCGTCGTCGATGACAGCCACGCGGGGGGTGCCGGCACGATCGTCCTCAGTCAGTCTCCGGCCCTGCAGCAGGGGAATCCGCATTGCCTCGAAGAACCCCGCACTCACGTCCCGCCGATCCCCCCAGGGTCCCGGCTCACCCGGGGGAGTTTGAATGCCCTCGATCTGGATGCTCGAGGTGGTCCATGAGCCGCTGAACGGCAGCACCGATGTCGCGCCGATCGACTTTACCCCCGGTATCTGCGCGAGCCGCGGCAGGACCGCATCGAAGAAGGCGATCTGTGCGGTGTCGGTGCGATAGAGGGTCGTTGGCAGAGCAAGGCTGAAGGTGAGCAGGTTGTTAGGGTCGAACCCGGGGTCCACGGTCTGCAGCCGCCCGAAACTCTTGACCAGGAGACCGGCGCCGGTGAGGAGAGTCAGTGCCAGGGCCAGTTCCGCTATGACCAACCCTCGGCGTACCGCGTGGGCCGACCCGTCCGACGTCGCGCCGCGGGTCCCCTCCTTTAGGCTCTCATGCACATCCAGGGTAGAGAAATGCAGTGCGGGAGCGAGACCGAAGAGCAAGCCGGTAAGAACCGAGATGCCGAGCGTGAAGAGCACCACGTTCCCATCGATCCCGATTTCGTCCGCGCGGGGAAGATTCCCTCCCTTGAGCGCGAGCAGCGCGCGCAAGCCGCCCCACGCGAGTGCCAGCCCGATAGCGCCTCCAGCCAGCGACAGGATCACACTCTCGGTGAGGAGCTGCCGCACCAGGCGCTCGCGCGTGGCGCCTACGGCGGTACGCACCGCGATCTCGCGGGTGCGCCCGGCGGCGCGGGCCAGCAGCAGGTTGGCCACGTTGGCACAGGCGATGAGCAACACGAAGCCAACCGCGCCCAGCAGCACCAGCAGCGCGGGCCGAATGTCTCCAGTCGCGATCCGGCTCAGCGGCTCGGTGGTGAGGCTCCAGCTCGGCCCGTAGTCTCCCGGGTAATCCTGCCTCAGCTGGGTGGTCAGCGCGCTCAACTCCGCGGATGCATCCTGGAGAGTGATGCCCGGTTTGAGCCGTGCCGTAAGATTGAGCCACTCGTTGGTGCGCCCGCCATTCAGCTCCTCCGGGGTGAAGCTGAGTGGCGCCCAGATCTCGGCATCGTGATTGAAGAAATCGCGGAACTCGGCCGGCATGATCCCGATCACGTCGTAGCTCTCGCCGTTGAGCGAAAGCCGGCTGCCCACGACACTCCGCTGCCCGCCGAACATCCGCTGCCAGAGCCCGTAGCTCAGCACCACGACATGATCGTGTCCGGTGCTGTCCTCTCCCGGCTGCACCGTGCGCCCCATCAACGCCGGCACGCCCAGAGTTGAAAAAAACCGCCCGGTGACCCGGGAGCCCCGCAGCCGTACCGGATCCCCCACGCCTGTGAGGTTGGCGTTCCACCCGCTTTGGACCCCCATCGAAGAAAATGAGCGGGTGCGTTGCTGGTAGTCCCGGAAGCCAGGCGCGGAGACCGGGGCTTTGAGATCGTTGAGACTGGCATAAAAGTGATTGATGGTGACCAACCGTCCGGCCTCGGGGTACGGCAGCGGCCGGAGAAGGATCGCGTTGACGGCGCTGAATATGGCGGAGTTGGCCCCGATCCCTAACGCCAGGGTGACCACGACGATGACGCTGAACGCCGGGCTCTTGACCAGGCGGCGTAGACTATAGCGGAGGTCTTGGAGGAGGCTGTCCATGGAACGCTCGAGTGTAGATGGGCGCAGGCTGACTGCGATTTGACGCCGCGACCAGTCAAAAGGTTGCAGCCGTGCGAGTTCGGCGCAGGCCCGGCATAGGCCGCACATCGGTGCATCTGGCGCTTCGGCAGCGAAGGACGTCCTCACTGCCTCGCGCCGCGACTATCGCGAAAGGGCGGACCCTGGCGGCGGGCGGGCGCCGTTCGCGCCTCATCCCCCGCATACCGCGCGGACGTACACTGCCCTGCCCCCTTCACGCTCGAGGGCCGTCAAGGTGGTCTGGACCCGTCCGGCTGCAATCCCCACTCTGGACGCGCGAATCAGACTGCGGAATTGGGCCGGGGTCAGCCGAGCGGTGACCGACCACAGGCCGAGCTCCCGACCGGTCGAGTCCACGAGAGCGCGCTCCCGGAGCTCGCCCAGGTCGGTCGAGCGGCCGTCCAGCAGCAGGATGAAGCGACTGTTCTGGCCGGCCCTCGGCGACATGGCGACTCGCAGCTCGACATTGGCCGACGGCTTCACCTCGCTCCTGGTGTCCCAGGTGGAGGTCCGAATCACCAGCGAGCGCACTCCCCGGAGCGCATGTCGCCCGCTGTCGGGCAGGCTTTCGATGATGGTCTGTCTGCCGGCCGGGAAGAACTCGGCCCGAAGGGGAGCCCGGAGCACCTGCTGCCCGCCGGGCAGAGCCGGCGCCGCTGCTCTGCAGGGCCGGAGGGAATCGAGCGTGGCCCCGGACTTCGGCGCCTGGGCACCAGCGGGCAGAGCCATCAGCGCGCTGAGCGCCAGCGCAGCGGGCAGACGTCCGGCCCGGACCACTCGACTACCGGTCTCGCCGAAGCAGGTCGCGCAGCTCGTCCACCGCGTGCACCTGGGTGGCCTTGGCCAGTGATTCCGCCATGTCCGAGCGCACCGGACCGACGCCGGTCGGCGCCACCTCCGTCCGCCAGTCCGCCGAGGTCGAGGGCACCTGGATGCCGGTCTGGGCCCTCCCCCGCCTCCTGCTGAAGTCGAAGCAACTTGCCCAGAACGTCTTGGCCAGCCCCATCCGCGGACCGGCTTCGGGCGGCAGGGGCAGGTCCCACCGCTCGGCGATCGAGGCCAGTATCGAGGTGTGGTCGAAGCCTTCGCTCACTACGCCGCGTGGCGTGAACGGGCTCATCACGATGGTGGGCACCCGTACGCCCAACATGTCCAGCGGCTCTGCTCCCCCCTCGGGGGACTTGGGCGGCGGGACGTGGTCGAAGAAACCGCCGTGCTCATCGTACGTGAGAATCAGCGCCGAGCTCTTCCAGCTCGGGCTGCGCAGCAGGCTGTTCACCACGAAGCCGAGGAATTGCTGCCCTCGCCGCGGATCATGGGTCGGATGATCGTCGGCGATGCTGTAGGGGGGCTCCACGATCGACACCGAAGGGAGAGTGTCGTTGGTGCAGTCATCGGCGAAATCAGCGAGCGAGCCGGCGTTCCTGTCCCGCCCGCTGGCAAAGCCGGGCCAGAGGGCAAACATCGAGAGATCGGAGGGAAGCTTGTAGGCCCGCCAGGTGATGCCCTTGGCGCCCAGGTGTTCCCGTTCCCACGCTGCCCACACCGGCGGGGGCTTGTGCCGGAACGCCGTCTTCCAGGTAGTAGTGAAGACGTCGCCGCAACTCCCCGCGTTGGCAAAGATACGGTTGGGGTGGGTGGACCCGAGAAAGGAGCTGTGCCAGTGGTCGCAGACGGCGAACTGGTCGGCGAGCGCGTAGAGCACCGGAAGGGTTTTGCGGGTGTAGTACCCCATGACGACCCGCGCCATCTGCCGCACGTCGTAGGGCGCGGGGGGCGATGTGCCCAAGAGCGGGCTCACGTTGGGGCCCGCCGGCGGCGCGGCACCGGCGTGGAAGGCCTCGTAGGTTGAGACGAAGCCGTCCATCGCGCCCGCGTTCCACTGCCGGCGGACCTCGGGAAACTCGTGCGGGGGATCGAGGAAGTTGAGCTTGACGTCATCCAGCGGCCATACCTGCACGCCCGGATCGCTGATGGGGTCGCCCAGGTGGCGATTGACCTGAAGCGGCCGACCCAGACCCTCCACATCGGCTCGATTCTCCGGCGGCAGATTGAGCGCGCCCAGATAGTGATCGAACGACCGATTCTCCATCATCACGAGCACGATGTGCTCGATTTGTTCCATGCCCATCACGACCTCTCAGCCGAGCGACTTACGGTACACGTGTTGCGATTTCACCTGGCGGTAGCCCAGCCGCTGATAAAAAGGATGCGACTCCGTCCGGACCACATTGCTTCGCACTCTGACCGCAGCGATTCCCCGGGTCCTCGCCCAGACCTCGATCGCGTCCACCAGTGTCCGCCCGAACCCTTGCCCGCGGCAGCCCTGATCGACCACGAGGCCCAGAATCTCGCAGGCAGGCTCCGACTCCAGAACCCACTGCTCCGCCGCGTGAATCCACCCCACGACACCGCCCGCCGAGTTCTCCGCCACAACCAGTTGGTGGTCGGCGCGGGAAAGCAGGTGGCCGAGTCGCCGGCCAAGCTCGTCCTCGGAAACGGGGTATCCCAGCTGACTGGAGAGCTCGGAGAGGCGGGGCACGTCGCTGAGCTGCGGGGAACGAGTCAAGGGAATGGTCTGCGTCACCTTTACCGCCTGCCGCTCACCGCCAGGCGAAGGCCGAGACCGATGAAGATGGCGCCGGTGGCGCGCTGGGCCAGGGCGAGAGAGCGAGGCTTCGAGCGGATCCATGTTGTGGCGCGACTTGCGCCGACCGCCACCAGCGCATTGACGATGGTGCCCGTGGTGTTGAACAGGAGACCGAGGAGGATGATCTGTCGGGCCGGGCTGCCCCGGGCGGGATCCACGAACTGCGGCAGCAGCGCCAGGAAGAAGAGAGCGACTTTGGGGTTGAGGACGTTGGTGAGCACGCCCTGGCGGAAAATCGCGGTCAGACGCCGGGGCTCGAGGCGGCCCTCCAGGTGGAGCTGCGAGGGAGTGATGAGCGCACGGGCGCCGAGGTAGCAGAGGTAGGCCGCGCCCAGGTAGCGCACGGCGTCGTAGAGCGCGGGCACGGTAGCGAGCACCGCCGAGAGACCGAGGGCGAGTGCCGTGATGTGAACCAGGCATCCGGTCGCGATGCCGAAGGCGGAGACCAGGCCGGCCGCACGCCCTTCTCCCGTGCTCCGGGTCGCCACGTAGAGCATGTCCGGCCCGGGGGTCAGGTTGAGCGCGAGCCCGGCACTCATAAAGAGCAGGAGAGTCCGAAGGTCAGGCATCAGGCGGGGCGCGGCGGCTGGATGGCTTCGATGCTCCGGACCAGTGCGGCAGCCGCCTCGGCCAGGGCCGGCAGCTCCTCGTGCCGGGTGCTCATCCCGCCGTTCCTGAGGTCGGTCTCGAGTCCGCGGCAGATCTCCTTGGCGCGGCGGAGACGGAAGCGCTCCTGGAAGGCGCGGTAGTCGTTGGCGCTGCCGGCGCTGAGCAGACCCCAGAGGCGGAGCCGCATATCGTCCACCGAGCTCTTGAACTCGGTGAGTGCGTCCCGGGTCACCTCGCCGCTCGCCACCCGGGACTCGATTGCCTGCAGCGTCGCGTTCAGGGTGGCGATCTGCTCCGTAAAGCCTACCTGGGGCATGGTCCCTCCACGTATGGCGTCGGTCGAGAGATAATGTAGTAGGCGCTGTCCCTGAAAGTGGACACTCGACCGACACATTGGCAATCCCTGGATTCCGATCCGGACATCCTGTAAGACGATTCAGCCGGTCGGCGCGCCATTCGATCACCGAGTGCGTCTGTTCGCCTGATCATAAGGAATGTTTGCGACGCCGGCGGTCTATGCTGACCGGTGCGCGGCCGGCACTACTCGAGTTCTCGGCGTCCGGCTTCGGAGTCATGGCCCGCAGCCGATGCGCAAGTCGTTAGGCGCATACCATCAGCATCGGTGATCGCCTACTATTCCCCATGGCCTTCACCTTTGAATGAGACCCCAGGAAGGCCGCGGCGAACGCCCGCAAGCACGGGGTTACTTTCGACGAGGCCGCCACGGCGTTCGGCGATCTCAGCGGCCTCATCGTGGATGATCCGAGGCACTCGGAACCGGACCGCGACTCGTCGCGAACGTCGCCCCTATGAAGAAACGCCCCGCTAAGCGTCGCCCCAAGATCGAGAGGGACGACATCCTGCACATTGTGGTCTTGGAGCCCGATGTGGCTGAGGTCTTTCCCACCGCAACAGCGGTACACGAAGCCCTTCG
>DATBKD010000113.1:0-42969 GCA_036556025.1 Gemmatimonadales bacterium
GGGCCAGGCGCCATTTCGAGTGAACACGTCCATCCCCGGCCCGCGAGCCAGCATCTCCCACCGCGCCCGTTCGAACAGTGTCAGGAACGAGGCCTGGTTCAGGTGACCGAACGCATCGCATTCGTCGGGGTAGACCGTGAGGTCGATGTCGGGAGGAAGCATCGGGCTTATGGTCGCTGGTGGCTGGTCCCTGATGGCTGGCCTGTGTTGCGGTCCTTGGCATTTCGTCGCGTGCGTCAGCAGCTAGATATACTACAGGCTGTCGGGAGAGGTTAGTTCCGGCCAACACGACGACGACTGATCGACCAACGACTAACGACTAAAGACTCCCATGAAACCCTCCACCGATTACATCCGCCATGCCGCCCGACTCGCCCGCAAACTCCAGATGGATGGCGCGATGGGTGGCACCCCACAGCCGGATGCCGAGTTCTTCAAGGCGTTGTCGAAGGCGTTGGACGAGATAGCAGCCGGGCTGGAGCTGGTGGCCAAGGCCGAATGAGCGACGCGTGCGGCTGATCCAGACGCAGGCGGAGCTCCAGGCACTGTTCCGCAGGCTCGAGGGTGAGCCACTCCTGGCGGTGGACACCGAGGCGGCCAGCTTCCATCGATACAACGACCGGGTCTATCTGCTACAGATCTCATCTCGCCAGGAGACGGCAGTGGTGGACCCGCTCGCGGTGAACGGCCTGACTCCGCTGGGCGCGGTGCTCGCCGCGCCGGAGATCGAAATCGTATTTCATGACGCGGACTACGACCTCCGACTGCTCCAGCGGGAGTACGGCTTCCGCGCGACCCACCTGTTCGACACCCGCATCGCGGCCCAGCTGCTCAACGAACCCGGCGTGGGACTCGCCGCACTCCTGGAGAAGTATCTCGCCGTTCGCCTGGACAAACGCTTCCAGCGGGCCGACTGGTCCGCTCGGCCGCTCTCCGCCGAAATGCTCGCATACGCCGCGGCAGACACCCGGCACCTTCCAGCCTTGCGCGACATTCTCCGCGACCAGCTCCAGGCGAAGGGCCGGTTGCCCTGGGCGGAAGAAGAGTTCGAGCTGCTTACTCAGCCGAGAGAGGTGGCCGGCGACGGAGACGAACCAGGGTTCTTGCGCATCAAGGGGGCGAAGGCCCTCCAAGGTCGGGAGCTCGCGGTTCTTCGAGAGCTCTATCAATGGCGCGAGGGGGTAGCTCAGCGGGCCGACAAGGCGACCTTCCGGGTCCTGAACAACGAACCCCTGCTGGCCACGGCTCGGACACAGCCAGCCGACATTGCGGCACTGAAGGCGATCCCCGGGATCAGCTCAGAGCAAGCTGAGCGCCGGGGACGGGAGATTCTGGAGGCAGTGAAGCGCGGGTTAGAGGTAGACGAGCAAGACCTTCCCCGGGTCGCCCGCCCGTTCCGCCGGCCAATGGATTCGGCATACGAGGCAAGGCTGGAGCGCCTCAAAACGGTGCGAAACCAGCTCGCGCAACGATATGATCTTGCCCCTGGCGTGCTCTGCCCGAACGGAACCCTGGAAGCCATCGCCCGGGCCAACCCGGCGTCCATGGAGCAGCTGGCCGCGACTCCGGAGCTCCGGCGGTGGCAGGTGACGGAGTTTGGCGAGGAGCTGCTCGGGGCCCTCAAGGGCGGACGGTGAAGAGGCGGACGCCGCCTTACATCTTCATCCCCAGCGGCTTGCCCGTCTCCAGCAGCGTCTTGAGCCCGTCGAAGATGGGCGCCCAGCCGGTCCGGATCCCCAAGTAAGTCTTGGTCTCGCCCTCGAAGCCCTCGTGGGTCAGGGTCAACTTGACCACGTCGCCAACCGGCTCGAGCTCATAGGTGACCCGGGTGGGCTCGTCCCCGGTAGACGGAAACGAAAAGGTGTGGACCAGCCGGCGGAGGGGGACCAGCTCCAGCACTTTACCGGTGATAGCAGGTTCCCTCCGCCCGTCCGGATGAGTCAGGATGTACTCGATGGTAGATCCCACACGGAAATCCGACGCGATCTCGGTCTCGTGGAAGTAGAGCCGAGTCAGCTCCGGGCGGGTGAGCGCCTCCCAAAGCTTCTCGGGTGTGGTCCGGATGTGGACCACATGGACGTGTTGGAGCTGGGCAGTGGCCGGCATCGGTTGGTTCTCCCCTTCGAGTTCGTATTTCAACGAGGTCAACTGCGAAGCCCAGAGGGCGCTGTATCGAGAAATCCAGCGGTCGTAGATCGTCTGGATTGGAATGACATTGAGATAGAGCCGCTTGGTCTTCCCCTGCCTGCGAGGCACCACCAGTCCGACCTCTTCCAGCAGCCGCAGATGCTTCATGGCTCCAAACCGGCTAAAGGCGAAGTGATCGGCCAGTTGGCCCACGGTCAAGCCGGGCTGAGACTTCAGAAGATCGAGCATCTGCCGGCGGCTGGGATCGGCCAGCGCTCGGAAGACGGGATCGGGATCGAACTCAGTGTCGACGACGGGTGCCGTTGTCATGTGACCTTAAGGTCACATGATATCATCTTCGAAGAGATGCGTCAAGGCGAGCTCAGATCGTCGGTAATGGAGACCGAGGGCAAGAGGTGACACTCAAGCGCCACTATCGGAACAGCAGTAGGACAGATAGCCAGAGCTCAATGCTGGGCCCAGCCGGAGCCATTCTTTCGCCCCGGAGCAGGGGCAGTTGCCGGCCCTGGCAGCAAGGTCAACCGCGAGAATTTTCTGCAAGCAGAGTGGCTTCTAGGAATGACTTAGTAGGACGAAAGAGGGCTTCTGCAGAAAATGACCTGAAACTGTCACAATGCTGTCACTAGAACCCTAGAAAGGCTCTCACTCGAGGATCCATTTTCTCCGGTGTCCAGTAGGGGTCCCATACCAGGTCGACCTCCACCTCTCCGACATCTTCCAGATCCCCGACCACCCGCTTCACCTCGTCCAGGATCTCGGTGCCAGCTGGGCAGCCAGGGGAAGTTAGGGTCATCCGGACGTTGACTTTGCCGGCCTCACTCACCTCGACATCGTAGACCAGTCCGATATCGATGATGTTGAGGTTGAGTTCCGGGTCCTTCACGGCTCGGAGAGCCTTGCGGACGGTATCAGGGGTTGGGATCGGCATAACGCGGCTCCGGCAGGTGTCTGCCGAAAAGTAATAGGCGGGAGGCGCGGTTCAGCACTTCGAGACCAGCTCCTGGTTACACGCGTGGGGCACCAGCCGGACCGTGGCATCCGAGAGCTGGGCCCTCACCAGCTTCAGGCCGTGCAGGGAATCCGGCACTTTGGGGTCGAAGGCCCTGTTGGTGAGAAAGACCAGGAAGAGATCGCGGGTCGGATCGATCCAAAGCTCCGTGCCGGTAAAGCCGGTATGGCCGTAGGCGGCATCGCTGATCAGAGTACCGAACACGCTGGGCTCGTCCAGATTGAACTCCGGGGTGTCCCAACCCAGGAGTCGAGCACCGCTGGTGGACCCCCGGCTCAGGAAGGCGGCCATGGTTGAGAAACTGACCCACCGGCCGCTTGGCCCCAGACCGCCGCGCATCCAGACCTGGGCATAGTGAGCGAGATCCATTCCGGTGGAAAACACGCCCGCATGCCCCGCCACACCTCCGAATGCCGCCGCATTCTGGTCGTTGACGTCGCCCGGGACTGGCTGGCCCCGCCAGATCCCGGTGGGCACGATCCGCCCCCGGAAGGATCGAGGCGGCTTGTACATGGTCTGGTGCATTTCCAGCGGCTCGAAGACCTGGGCCTTGGCAAAGCGGTCGAGTGACATGCCGGAGACCTTCTCGACCACGAGCCCCAGCAGCATCGCATTGAGGTCGCTGTATTCGGGCGAGTCCCCCGGCCGGCGGACCAACCGCTCGGCGTACAGCATGGAGATCATCCGGCTGCGGTTTCCCCTGGATCGGAGATACAGCGGCACGTAACTCTTGAGGCCGCTGGTGTGGTCGAGCAGCATCCGCACGGTGACCTGGTTCTTGAGGCCGCCGGAAAACCGCGGCAGGTACTTCCGGACCGGGGCATCGAGATCGAGACGACCGGCATCGACCAGACGCATGGCCGAGCTGGCGGTACCGACCACCTTGCTGATGGAGGCGATGTCCCAGAGTGTGGAATCAGGGGCGGGAACGGGAGAGCTCTGGTCCCAGGTGAAGTGTCCGTAGCCCTGGGTGTAGAGGATGGAGTCGCGCCGGCCGATGACGACGACGGCGCCGGGATAGAGGCCCTGGAAGATGCCCTGGCGGACTGCTGCATCTACCTCGGCGAACGACTGTGCCATTGAGGGAGAAGCCAGCGTCATCGCGCAGAGGATTCCGGCCAGCGAACCAGCCCAGCGGCATTGCACCATGAGGACCCCTTCAGCTTCAGGCGCGACTCGTTGGATCTAGAATAAATCGGCAACGATCGTGCCCGGAAGCCCGGGGGCCGGCGTTCAGGGGGCGTCGGCGAGGAGATCCCGGACCGGCCCGGGCGGCAGCCGGTAGAGAACGGCGATCGTGCGGCGGTCGCGCTCGGACAGGTTGCCGGTCCGGGTGGCGGGGAACATCACATCGGTCGTATCTCCGGAGTGGGGCAGACCCAGGGCGTGCCCCACCTCATGCACCGCGACCGCGAGAAGGGCGGCATCGCCCAGCGCGGCACCCGTGTTAGTGCGCAGGGCGAGGGAGATAGTCGCCCGGCGGACCCGGCCGGCCTGGTCCCAGGTGAGATCGGTTTGTCCGGCCCGGTCGATATCAAAATGGTCAATCCAGTGGACCACCACGTCGGCCCCAGTGGTATCGGGGACGGTCTCGAACCGCAGCCCTATCGCCGTGTTCTCCCACCGATTGAGGGCATCGCGCATGTACTCCGCCATGCGCGGTGCATACCCGTTCACCCCACCCTCGACCAGCGCAACCTTTAGCGGCGACCCGTAGCGGTCTGGCCACCGGCGGACTACCGAGTCGGTGCTCAGCATGAGGGAGTCGAGATAAGTTGTAGCGGCTTCGCGAGTCAGTTGTTGCCGAGTTGCCAGGCGGGCAAGGCGATCCACGGTCGGAGTGGCACTCCGCACGGGGAGATCGGCCCCGTGCGTGATCCCCGCAGCCGGGTGCACAGCGGCGGTCGCGGCCCGGCTATCGTTCGTTCCCTGCACGACTTGAACTCTCGTCTCGCGGCGGGGAACGTGCTGCGAGATGCGGTCGGCGAGAATCAGAACGAAAAGGGCCAGCGTCAATGTCCCGAGGAGGGAACGGCGCATAAAGAGAATATGGGCAAGGGACGCGCCAACCCGCCAGCGGCGCTGGCGCCGGGGGGATGGGCCGTCTAACATTTGGCCACCCCCGCCCGGGCTCGCCATCGGGGGCTAGCGGCCGCCATTCCGGTTAGGGGAGGGGGAGCGACTGACGCTGATGGAACGGTTCGCCCGCGCGCTGGTGCGCTGGCGCTGGGTGATGCTCGTGACCTGGGCCATCGTCGCGGTGATCGCGGCGGTTCGAGCGCCGGCAACACCCGCACTCCTCAACATTCGGGGCGGCAGCGAGAAAGAGACCGAATCGTCCCGCGCCGAAGATCTCCTCAACGAACGCTTCAGCCGGCCGGTGGGTGAGTTCTTCGCGGTCACTCTCGAGGCACCCGGCTCCTTCGACAATCCCGGTCCCAGGCTCGTTCTCGATTCTCTCCTCGCCACGCTCGGCCGCGAGCCCTACATCCGGGGACTGGTGTCGTACCCCAGCACCCACGACTCCACTTTTCTCAGCCGAAATCACCGCTCGACCTTTTTCATCGTCGCACTCGAGGCGGCAAGGGGCGACAGCGCCGGCGCGCTGGTCACGCCGGTGCGCAACCTGGTCCATCGGCTGGTCGACGAGATGCCCGAGGCACGAGGTATACAGACACGAGTCACTGGGCGTGCCCCGCTGGATCTGGATGTGCGCACGGTGGTAACGCGGGACAGCCAGGAACGGGAACGCCGCCTGCTCCCGATCACCCTCCTCATCCTGGTCCTTGCCTTCGGTGCCCTCGTGGCCGCCCTGCTTCCCCTGCTCGTCGGCGTCCTGGCGATCGCGGTCTCGCTCACGCTCATCGGCCTGATGGCCCGGGTCACCCCGATGTCCGTCTTCGTGCTCAACATGACCACGATGATCGGCTTGGGGGTCGGGGT
Source organism: Gemmatimonadales bacterium (assembly GCA_036556025.1). GTDB lineage: Bacteria > Gemmatimonadota > Gemmatimonadetes > Gemmatimonadales > GWC2-71-9 > CAVVWJ01. Next base: position 6,101 of record DATBKD010000113.1, read on the forward strand.
CGACTACTCACTGCTGGTGGTAACCCGGTTCCGCGAGGAGCTGGCGCGAGGACTCGGGCGACGGGATGCGGCGGTGAGCACGATGATGACGGCGGGTCGCGCCGTGGTCACGTCGGGTCTCACGGTCGTTGTGGGGTTCGGCGCCCTGTTCTTCACTCCGAGCATCGAGACTCGGAGTGTGGGCATCGGCGGACTGATCGTCGTCGCGGTCGCGGTCTTGCTCTCGATCACGCTGCTTCCGGCGCTGCTCGCCGTGCTCGGGCGAGAGATCGACCGACCCAAGTGGATGGCTCGCCGGCTGGCCTGGTATCACGCTCCCCAGGTGTGGGAGAAGTGGGCTCGGACGCTTGCGCGCAATCCTCTGCGGGCGATGCTGTATGGCGGGCTGGCCATCGCGGTTCTCACCGCGCCGGTCTTCTGGATTCGCATCGGCCTGCCGGCACGCAACTGGTGGCCCACGGGAACCGAAGGGGGCGAAGGACTGGACGCACTGACCCGGATGGGGGCGGGCGGCTTCGTCCAGCCCATCCGCATCCTGGTCGAGCTGCCGGCCGGACGAAGCGCGATCGACGCCACCTCTCTCCGCGGTCTGATGACGCTTTCGGATTCGCTCAAGGCGGACCCGCGGGTGCGCGAGGTTCGGAGCCTGGTGGACCTCGAGGCCCACGGCTCCCTCCTGACCTACTCGGTGCTGTACAGCGACCTCGACGCGGTGCGGACCAAGTACTCCGGTTTTCTGGACGCCTATCTCAGCCAGGACCACCGGCTCTCGCTGATGGACGTGATCCTGAGGGACACGACCTCTCTCACGTCGGCGATGGATGTGGTCACCCGGGCTCGACAGCTGGGGCAGGGGAAGCTTCGCGGTACCAGGGGCATGAAGCTGAGTGTAGGAGGTTACGCCGCGGCGGCCGTCGATTTCCAGGACGACCTCCTGGCCCGTTTCCCCACGCTCGTGGGAATGGTCCTCGGGGCGACGGCCATCATGCTCGCCATTGCGTTCCGCTCGGTGCTGGTGCCGATCAAGGCCATCATCATGAACACGCTCTCGGTGAGCGCCACGTTCGGCCTGATCGTTCTGGTGTTCCAGCATGGGGTAGGATCGCAGCTTTTCGGCATGGACGGACCCCTGTCGGCCATCTTCGTGGTAGTGCCGGTGCTGGTGTTCGCAGTGGTGTTCGGCCTCAGCATGGATTACGAGGTCTTTCTGCTGAGCCGGATCAAAGAGGCCTTCGATCGCACCGGTCGCAATGCGGTGGCGACCATGGAGGGCCTGAGCGCGACGGCCTCGGTGATCACCTCCGCCGCCCTGATCATGATTCTGGTGTTCGGGCTGTTCGCGTTCGCGCGGGTGCTGGCCATGCAGCTCCTGGGCTTCGGCCTGGCTGTGGCGGTATTGCTGGACGCGACCGTGATCCGCATGGTGCTGGTGCCGGCGTTCATGCAGGCAATGGGGCGATGGAACTGGTGGCCTGGCGTGCGGAAGGGCGGAAGGGCGAAACGGGGATAGCCTCGGCTTGCGATCTCTCACATCTCACTTCTCGCTTTTCAACTCTCCCTTCTCGCCGCTTTTGACTGTCGCTGTCGCGTGGGCCCCTGTATAGCTCGCCAGTCGGGAGGCGAAGGCAAGCACGCCCCAGCCGATCAGCGCCAGGGTTAGCACCGTCCAGATCACACCCATGACCGCCAGTCGGGGAACGGGAGCTTTCGCGTCCTGCGGAATCGAAGGCAGCCCGGCTCGGAGACGAGCGAAGGCCAGCTTCCGCTGGTGGAGCTCGTCGTCAGGCTGGTCCCGAGTCGGTTGAGGGGGCAGCTCGGGAAGGGCAAGTCCCGGAGTCTCCGAGCGGCCATACCGGGTTCGCGCCGCCCAGGCGGCGACGATTTCCGGGTGCTGCGCAACCGGCTGCCAGGTCTGTCGGACCGTGTCCAACATGGGCGTCTCGGGTGCTACCAGCGCAGCCGCGAGCGCATCCAGCACCGCCTCGGCGTCGGCAAACTCAAAGTCCCCGGCGATGGGGTCGCTACAGCGATATCGGGCGGCCATGGGATCCGTCAATCTTGCAGGCCGAAGGGCTCCAGCGACAGTCCCCAGCCGTCCCGGTCGGTCAATTTGACAAGAATCAGGGGGTTGGGGCGGCACACCGGCTGCATTACAGCCAGGCACCAGGTGGTCGGCCGAGGGGCCGGCCCCATCAACCACCTTCGTGATTCAGGAGGACGACATGCATGCGCTGCTGACCCGCCGCCCGCTGAACACGGCGGCCGATCTATTCCATTCTCGGGGTCTCAGCCGGTTGCTGGACGACGCCTTTCAGGGATGGCCTTTCGGCGCCGACAGTGGTACGGTCACTTCAGCGTGGTTCCCGCCCAGCGACATCTTCGAGGATGAGAGGGCGGTCAAGATCGTAGCGGAGATTCCGGGCGTGCGCTCGGAGGACGTGAAGATCACCTTGGAGAACAACCTGCTCACCATTCGGGGAGAGAAGCGGCAAGAGGCCGAAGAGGGCAACGAGCGGGTGCACCGCTACGAGCGCAGCTACGGCAGCTTCGAGCGGACCTTCGCGCTTCCCCGCTCGGTTGACCCGGACCAGATCCAGGCCAGCAATGAGAACGGGGTGCTGACGGTCACATTGCCCAAGGTCGAAAAGGCCCGGCCGCGGGAGATTCCGGTGCAGGCCGCCGGGACCAGCGGCAAGAAGTAAGCAGGAGCAGGAACCAGTCACCGCAGGGCGCCCTCACTTGGGCGCCCTTCGCGTTTGACCGCTCTGGCTCGCCCTTCACGCGTCTTATTATGTTCGATCCATCACCATTCACGGCTGAACGACGCATCTCCGTCACCGGAGTCGATCGGATGCCCTGGGACATACCCTCCCGCCGGGAGTTCCTTTCCTCGGCCGCAGCGGCCTTCGGGTCGGTGTGGCTCGCGGCCAATTTTCCAGCGCTCGAAGCCGCCGGCAGCCATGCCGCCCACATGGCGGGACGGCCGCGCGATTCGTTCGAGTTTCTGACGCCGGACGAAGCCGCCGACTTTGACGCGATTTCAGCGCTGATCATCCCCACCGATGAGAGCCCGGGAGCGCGCGAGGCCGGCGTCGTCCATTTCGCGGATCGGGTGCTGGCACCCAACTCGCTTCTGGCCCATCTAGGCGAGCCGTTCCGCGCTTCCCTCGCCGAGCTCAATGCCGGCGTCTCCCGTTACGTCGGCGGGGCCACGCGGTTCGCCCGGATTCCGCTGGATCGGCAGGAGGCGGCGCTCCGCTCGGTGGAGAATCTCCCGGGCTTCGGCCTGGTGCACATGCTCACGGTCATGGGGATGTTCTGCAACCCCTCCTACGGCGGCAATCAGGGGAAGGTGGGCTGGGCCTTGCTGGGCTTCGAGGATACGTACGTCTACCAGCCTCCGTTCGGCTACTACGATCGAGACGCGCACGCGTCGGATTGGCACAAATGAGCGTCCACTTCCCGAGGTACCCCACTCGCAAGCCGGTGGATTTCGTCATTGTCGGGTCCGGCGCGGCCGGCGGGGTTATCGCCAAAGAGCTCTCGACTGCGGGGTTTCAGGTGGTGGTGCTGGAGCAGGGTCCCTATCTGCACCCGCAGGACTTCAAGCACGATGAGTTGGCGAACATCTTCGGGCTGGAATACATCGGCGGCCCAACCAGGAATCCGCAGACGTTTCGGAGAACCGAGAGCGAGAAAGCCCAGGTTGCGCAGGGGATCCCGCCGCTCATCTACATGCGCGCGGTGGGCGGAAGCAGCGTGCATTTCACCGCCAACTATTGGCGCTTCCACGAGATCGATTTCATAGAGCGGAGCAAGTGGGGCCCGATCGCAGGAACCGGCTTCGCGGATTGGCCGATCACCTACCAGGAGCTGGAGCCCTATTACACCAAGGTCGAATGGGAGGTCGGAGTCTCCGGCCTTGCGGGCGCGAGCCCCTTCGATCCGCCGCGCAGCAAGCCCTACCCCGTCCCGCCGCTGCCGGTGAAGTCGTCCGGCGTGCTGCTGGAACAAGGCGCCAGGAAGCTGGGCCTTCATCCCTTCCCGGCCCCAATGGCGATCCTCTCCCGCCCGCACAACGGGCGGAATGCCTGTCATCACTGCGGATTCTGCATTCTCTTCGGGTGCGAATACGGGGCCAAATCCTCGACCCTCGCGAGCGTAATCCCGATGGCCGAGAAGACCGGCCGCTGCGAGATCCGTCCCAACAGCACGGTACACCGGATCGAGTTGGACAAGCGGGGACGGGTGAGCGAAGTGGTGTATTGGGATGCCGATGGTCAGGAACAGGCCCAGCGGGCCAAGGCGGTGGTGCTCTGCGCCAACGGGGTGGAGGACGCGCGGCTGCTGCTGCTCTCCAGCTCGAGTCGGTTCCCCCAGGGATTGGCCAACTCCAGCGGGAAAGTCGGCAAGCACCTGATGGCGAACGGGCTCACCTATGCGGGAGGGCTCTGGGACCAGCCGCTCAACGAATACAAGAGCGTGCAAGTCACCCGGATCGTGCACGATTTTTACGACGCCGACCCGAAGCGCGGGTTCTACGGCGGTGGAGGCATCGACGGGCGGTTTCAGTATTTCCCGATCCTCTACTCGATCGCGGGCGGGGGCCTGCCACCCGACGCGCCGCTCTGGGGGCGGGAATACAAACGGATGTTGAGGGAATACTTCACCCGCACCATGTACATCAATGGCCATACGACGTCCCTGTCGCTCGAGTCCAACAGCATCAGCCTCGATCCGGAGATGAAAGATGCGTGGGGCCGCCCGGCGCTCCGGTGTACCTACGCGGATCACCCCGACGACCTGGCCATGATGCAGTTCCTGCAGGATCGGGCGATGGAGATTCTGGACGCTGCCGGCGCCAAGCAGCGCTGGGCCTATCCCGTCACCGAGACCACCATCATCGCCCACATGTTGGGCACCTGCCGGATGGGAAACGATCCGAACGAGTCGGTGGTCGACAAGTTCCACCGGACCCACGACGTACCCAATCTGTTCATCTGTGACGGGAGCAGCTTCGTGACATCCGGCAGAGGCCAGCCGACCATGACCATTCAGGCGCTGGCATTCAGGGCGGGGGAACACATCGCGAGGTTTGCCAAGCGGGGGGAGATCTGAACGGCAGTGAGCCGTGCTCACTGCCGTCTAGTGTTGTTTCGCCTCCAGCCAATTCGCCCCCACCCCGATATCCACCACCAGCGGCACCTTGAGCTCGGCGACACCCTCCATGTGGCTGCGGACCAGCTGGGTCATCGTCTCTACCTCGCCCGGCGGCACATCGAACACCAGCTCGTCGTGCACCTGCAGCAGCATTCGGCTCGCGAGGCCGCGCTGGCGGATGGCGGCGTGGATCCGGATCATGGCGAGCTTGATGAGGTCGGCCGCTGAGCCCTGCAGTGGCGAGTTCTGGGCGTTTCGCTCGCCGTATGCCCGCATGTTGAAGTTGCGATCGCGGATCTCGGGAATGTAGCGTCGCCGCTTGAACAGCGTCTCCACGTAGCCCTGTTCACGCGCCAGCTGAATCTGCCGGTCGAGGAAGGCACGCACTCCGGCGAAGCGCTCGAAATACCGGGTGATGAAGCTCCTTGCTTCGTCCTGGGAGATGCCCAGCTGGCGACTCAGGGCAAAGGCCCCCTGACCGTAGATAGTGGCGAAGTTGATGGTCTTGGCCCGCGCCCGCATTTCGCCCGTCACCTGTTCCGGCGGGACGTTGAAGATCAGCGCCGCAGTCTGACGATGGATGTCGCCTCCCTGACGGAATGCCTCGATGAAGGCCGGGTCGCCCGAGAGGTGCGCGTTGATGCGAAGCTCGATCTGGGAGTAATCGGCCACCAGGAAGACCCAGCCCGCCCGGGGAACAAACCCTCGGCGAATCTCCTCACCCCTCGGCGTGCGGACCGGAATGTTCTGCAGATTGGGCTCGGAGGAGCTCAGCCGGCCGGTGGCGGCGCCGGCCTGATTGAAAGACGTGTGAATCCGCCCGGTCTTCCGATTGATCCGGGTGGGGAGGGTGTCGACGTAGGTACTCTTCAGCTTCTGCAGCTCGCGATACTCGAGGATCAGGCGAGGGAGCTCGTGGCCCATGGCGGCCAGCTGCTCCAGGACGTCGGCGTCGGTCGAGGGACCGGACTTGGTCTTCTTGAGCACCGGGAGGTTGTGCTTCTGGAACAGCACCGAGGCGAGCTGGCGGGGCGAGTTGATGTTGAGCTCTCCTCCCGCCGCCCGGGCGATCTCACCCTCCAGCCGCCGCAGATCGCTGCTCAGCTCGTCGCTCAGCCGGGCAAAGAGCGCGCGGTCAATCGCGATCCCTTCCCACTCCATGTCCACCAGCACCTCGAGCAGCGGCATCTCGAGATCGCGCAGCAGCGGCTCCAACGCCATCCCCTTGAGCGAGGGCGCGAAGAAGTCGTGCAAGGCCAGCACAGTTCCACTGTCAGCGCCGCAGTACGAGGCGGCCGCCTCCACCGGCACCTCGGCGAAGGGAATTTCGGTCTTCCCCTTCCCTGCCACGTCTTCATAGGTCTGCATGGCTCGGCCGAGATGCTCCAGGCAGAGCGTATCGACGGCGTGAGAGCGGCGGCCGGGATCGAGGACAAAGCTCGCGAGCATGGTGTCGAACTGCACCCCGGCGAGCTCCACTCCTGCCTCCCGAAGCACCTGCCAGTGGTACTTGATGTTGTGGCCCGCCTTGGGGACCGCGGAATCGGTCAAGAGCGAGCGCAACGGCGCGCAGGCGACGTCGGTGAGGGGAGGAAGGTTTCGTACCGAGGTGATCGAGTCGACGCCCGCGCCCAGGGAGCCAAGCGCCGAGGGGGCGCGATGGCCGAAGGGGAAATACCACACCTCGGTCGCGCTCGCGGCCAAGGACAGACCGATGAGCTCCGCGTCGTGCGGCTCGCTCGAGGAGGCTTCGACGTCCAGCCCCACAAGCGGAGCGGCGCACAGCCGCCGAGCCAGCCCGGGCAGCTGCTCGGGATCGTCCACCACGGTCACGTTCGGCCAGGGAATGACCTCGAGTGCCAGCCAATCCTCGGCGGTCAGCGAGGGTGAGTCGGGCGTGCCAGGCGCCTCGTCAGCCGCCAGGATTCCGGCCGATTCCTCCCCGTCGGCATCCGGCAGCGAGCCCTCCGGAAGAGCCAAAGAGCGGAAGGACCCCGACGCCGATTCCGCCATCGCGGAGACTTCAGCCAGCGCGCCCCGCTCCTCGGCTGCGACACCCCCAGCACCCTGTCCCTTCAGCTTCTTCACCAGAGAGTAAAACTCGAGCTCGGTGAGCGAACGAATCACCGCGTCCCGGTCGGCCTCCTGGAGCGCATAGGCCCCCAGGTTGAGCTCGATGGGCACATCGCGCTTGATAGTGACCAGCTCGCGGGAGAGGCGGGCGTTGTCGGATTGGGAGAGCAGCGCTTCGCGGGTGCGTTTGGCGGTGATTTCCGAGGCCCTGGCGAGAATGGTCTCCAGATCGCCGTACTCGGCCAGCAGCTTCACCGCGCCCTTCTCACCGATGCCCTTCACGCCGGGGATGTTGTCGGAGCTGTCACCGACGAGGGCCAGGTAGTCCACCACCTGCGAAGGCGGGACCCCGAGCCGCTCGTTGGCGTTGGACTGGTCCACCCAGGTCTCCTCGACGGCAGCCATCCCGCCGCGGCCGGGATTCAGCAGCACGATCTCGGGAGCGATGAGCTGATAGAAGTCCTTGTCTCCCGAGACGATCACCGCCCGGAGGCCCCGGGCGGCCGCCGCGTTGGCCAACGTGCCGATGACGTCGTCGGCCTCGTACCCCGGAACAGTCACCAGCGGCACGCGAAAGGCCTTGAGCAGCTCGTAGATCCGCTCGAGGGAGCGGTCGAAGTCGGCCTGGAGAGACTCGTCCAGCTTCTCGCGGGTGGACTTGTACTCCGAGTACTGGGCCTCGCGGAACGAGGTTCCGGCATCGTTGATCCAAGCGACGTAATCGGGGCGGTACTTTTCCCTGAGACGAAGCAGGAAATTGACCACTCCCCAGGCGGCGGAGGTGTTTTCCCCCTTGGTGGTGCGCAGCGGCCGCGCAATCATCGCATAGAACGCGCGGTAGATCAGCGCGTACCCGTCGATGAGGAAGAGCTGAGGGGGAGAGTGGTTGGGCATGGACCTAAAGGTAAGCTGGGTTGCGCAACTCGAGGGGGCCGAAGCCTGACTACAGCTCCGGCCCCCTTTCGTTCGCTTCGCTGGTCACGAGAAACAACGAGGTCCTGCTTCACTTCGCTTCAGCCCTGCCGCCTCACTCGCGACAGAACCCGTTCATACTCGGCCCGGCTGCCCGGCGTTAGCCGAAGCCGGCCGAAGCCGGTCTCGTCCTGAAAGAAGACAGTGAGCCGGTAGGTAAGGTAACTCCAGCGCACGATGCGATTGGCGGTGGTGCCCGGAGTGTTCTCGATGGACTCGTCGGGCGCGCCCAGGGTGATGAAGACTTCGCCCCGGTCGGTTCGCCAGCCCGGGACCCCTTCGTCGGTGAAGCGCTGGTTGGCCGCCGCAATGCGACCGAAGTACTGGTTCAGTGCTTCATTCTCGGGGGTCGTGGTGTTGGGATCGGTCGCCGCGTAGAACTCGCGCCAGAGTCTCGAGCGCTCGGAAGCGGGTGCCTTGCGCATGGCGGAGATCCGCTCGTCCTGGCCAAAGTAGCGCAGCAGGTCCAGCATCTCGTCGAAGTTGGTGACCACCCATGCCTGGGTGAAGGAAACCAGGGCCGAGGTGGTGTGCTCCTTGGTTTCGTTCCCTACCACCAGCTTGAGCTCCCCCAGCGAGACGCTGTCCGGCGAGATCCGGATCACCTGGCTCTCGATCGGCTTTCCCCCGCGGAACCGGAGGGAGTCGTGGACGACCACATTCCGCTGCTCGTCCTCGACCTGGAACGGCACCGTGGTGGGCCCCGGGAAATTGTACCCCTCCATGTAGGCGAGCAGCGTATCGCTGCCGTACCCGACTGCGCCGCGCGGGTTGAGCACAATGGAGAGCGGGTCGGACAGGGTCCCCCGCCCCGTCGCCTGATAAGCCAAAATCGGCGCCGTGTAACTCGCGGGCCCAAAGTGGGGTGCGGTGAACGCGGCCTGGGCTCGGCTCTCGGAGGTCGAGCCGGCGTCCCGCACGGTCACGCTCACCTTGTAAGTCCCCGGGAGCACCCGCAGCACCTGCTGGAAGAGGACGCTCTCGTCACTCCGCTGGGTCTCCTGAAACGTCGGCACGCGGACGATCTCTTCCCGAGACACGTCGATCGAGGCTGCGCCCTCTCGCTGGAACGACAGACTTACCCGGTAACGGGCGACGAAGACGTTGGCCTCGCGCTGGAAGGCAAACGCCCGATTTTCCAGGGAGAGACCGAGCACCGCGATGACCGAGTCCCCCGGCCCAGCGGCAAACGCGACGGTGCCCACGAACGGCATGGGGTCGCCGGCGGACAGCCGCCCGAGCCGCTGATAGAAGGCGGTGGTGTTCAGCAGACGGGTGAGGGCCTCGGACGGAGCCGGCTGCTCCTGCGTGCCCACGCGCTTCCAACTGCCGCAACCGAGAAGGCCGACAAGGGACAGCGTGGCAATCAGGAGCCGACGCATCGAGGATACTCCCGACAGAGCCGTGGGGACCCGCAAGACCGCTGCTGGTCGAAGGTTAGTGGTCGGGCATGAGAGGCGTCAAGCAGTCGGTGCGTCGCGGCGATGGCGCAACTTGCTGCCACATCGGACATGAGGTAGCTTGGCGAGTCCATGAGTTCAGATAATCTGGTCGGTCGTACGGTCGCCGGCTATCACCTCGGCAAGTATATCGGCGAGGGAGGCACGGCCACGGTGTATCGGGCGGAGCACCCGGAACGGGGTGTGGCCGCGGTGAAGATTCTGCGCCCCCGCCTGGCGCAGGATCCGGTCGCGATCAAGCGCTTTCTTCGGGAAGCGGAGTACGGAGCCCGGGTGGTGCACCCCAACATTGTTCGAACCTACGATTTCGGCGCGACCGATGGGTTGCACTATCTGGCGCTGGAATGGGCGGAGGGGGAGCCGCTGGCGGAGTTCGTGACCCGGTCGGGCAAGCTGGCACCCACCCTGGTAGCCACCATCGTCGAGCAGCTGGGCGCGGCACTCGGGGCGGCCCATCGGGCCGGCATCATCCACCGCGACCTCAAGCCGGCCAACATCATGTACAACCCGGCCAATCAGAGCGCCAAGTTGTTGGACTTCGGGATCGCGCGCGACTCGGAGCTGAGCCCGGAGGAGCGGCTCACGCGGGCGGGGTTCTTTGTCGGCACGCTCCAGTATGTGGCCCCCGAGACGCTCAGCGGTGAGCTGGTGAACGAACAGGCGGATGTCTACAGCCTGGCGACGATTACGTACTATCTGCTGACCCAGGAGCTGCCGTTTACGGGCAAGAGTCCGAGAGAGTTGTTTCAGCAACTACTTACTCAACAACCAGTCCCGATCAACCAAGCGGTCAAGGGACTCAAGTTTTCCCCGGCGATCGAGACCGCCGTGATGCACGGGCTGGAGCGGGATCTGAGCAAGCGAGCCAAGACGGTGGACGAATTCGCATCCGCCTTCTGCACGGCGGTGCGCGACGACGCTCCAAAGAAGGCCGGCTTTCTGTCATCCCTGTTCCGCAAGGGCGGCGGATGACCGATGCTGAAGCGCTGCGCCGGCTGTTGCTGGAACGGTCGGTGCGGCGAGGTGACTTCGTTCTCTCCTCAGGCCAGCGCTCTTCCTATTACATCGACTGCCGGCTCACCACCATGTCCGCCGAGGGGATGCAGCTGATCGGCCGGATGGGGTGGGAGGCCATCCGTCGGATGGGCTGGCGGCCGCGAGCCGTCGGCGGGCTCACCCTGGGCGCCGACCCGGTCGCTTATGCCATCGTCGCGGCAAGCCGCGGCCGGGAGCTCGAGGTGGACGGCTTCAGCGTACGGAAGGAGGCCAAGGGGCACGGTACCGGCAAGTTGATCGAAGGGAATTTCAGGGCAGGAGATGCGGTGGTGGTGATCGAGGACGTCATTACGACGGGCGGGTCGGCGGAAAAGGCGGCACAGGCGGTACAGGCGGAAAGGGGTGAGGTCCTGGGGATATTGGCGGTGGTAGATCGCGAAGAAGGTGGGAGAGAGGCGCTGGAAGGGCAGGGAATGAAGGTAGTAGCCCTGACTACAGCGAGCGAATTAGGGCTTACCCCCGCGCGCCTTCGATAATTGCTTCTCCGGCGCGCCGTTCAACGCTCGAATGCAAAAGCCGTTTCCGGCTGTCCGTCATGGCAGAAGTCGAAGGTGACCACGATCGCGTTGTTGTAGACGATCCCACCGTACAGATCCCCAGCTTCCGAGCGCAGCAGGAAATGCCCGTCGGCTTCCTGCTCGAAGTCGCCGCCGTCCTGGAGCGTAAAGTCTCCATTTTCATCGCTCCAGTCGACGGCGATGTCCCGGCTGCCATCGGCTGATCGCCGCCCCCGCCGGGTCCGGTGGGGTCGTTGCCGCCCCCGCAGGCGGCCAGCATCAGCCCCGAGCCGGGCGATGCAGCCCACCAGATACGCTTGAACGCCGATCGGTTCATGTCTCCCCTGTGGAGTCTTTATTGGGGCCTTCGCAAGAGGGATAGGCAGCGGTCTCGGCGGGATTCTCACGCACGGCCCGTTGCCACTAGCTTCCGCTCTATAGACCGACCTCGTCGCTCGCCCGGAGATTCGCCATGACACGACCGACGCGAAGAGTGCTGATCGCCGTCGGAGCCATCTTTGTCCTCGGCCTCATCATCCTCGTCCTGGTACCGGCGCTCTTCGGCGGCCGGATCGCGAACCGAGTGAAGAGCGAGGTCAACCGCACGCTCAACGCTCGGGTCGATTGGGCAGCCGCGGGGCTGGGGCTGTTTCACGACTTTCCCAACCTGACGCTCCGGCTCGACAACCTCACGGTTGTCGGGGTAGGCAAGTTCGAAGGTGACACGCTGGCAGCGATCCGCCAGCTGCGGGTCGTGCTCGATCTCGCCAGCGCGGTGCGGAATGCCCTGGGCAGCTCATCCCCCATCACGGTGCGGGCCATCGAGCTCGATCGGCCGCGACTGTCGCTGGTGGCGCTGGAGGACGGCACCGCCAACTGGGACATCACCAAGCCGACGCCTGAGGCAGCCCCTCAGGCCAAAGCCGCCAAACCGATGGCGATCAGCCTTCGCCGTGTGGACATCAGCGACGCAGCGGTTGGCTTCGACAACCGGAAGGCCAAGCTCAAAGCCTCGGTCAAGGGTTACGACCAATCGCTGTCCGGGGACTTCAGCCAGAATCTCGTCGCGATCAAGACCCGAGCGGATGCGGACACGGTCAGCGTCACCTTCGCCGGCATCCCCTATCTCAATCGGGTCCGGCTGGCCCTGACCGCCGACGTGGAGGCCGACCTGGCCCGGAAGTCCTACACGTTCAAGGACACGGGCCTCCGGCTCAACGATCTCACCCTCGGCGTCTCCGGCTCAGCCAATACCGCGGGCAAGAATATCGGCCTGGATCTCGGGTTCAACGCGCCTACCACGAACTTCCGGAGCATCCTCTCGCTGGTTCCGGCCATCTATGCCCACGATTTCCAGCGGGTGAAGACTTCCGGCACAATCGCGGTCAACGGCCGGGTCAAAGGGGACTACGGCGACAGCGCGTTTCCCTCGCTCGCGCTCAACGCCAAGGTCGCCGACGCCGCCTTCCAGTATCCCGATCTCCCGCTGCCGGCGCGGGACATCGGCATGGACCTCGCGATCTCCAATCCTGGCGGCAGCGCTGACAGCACCGTGGTACGGCTGCAGAGATTTCATGTGCAGATGGGACAGAACCCGGTGGACGCGTCCCTCACCCTGCGGACGCCCATTTCCGATCCCGATGTCGACGCTCGGGTCACCGGCAAGATCGATCTGGCCGATGTCCGCAAGACAGTGAAGCTCGAGGGGATCAACCAGCTCGCCGGCACGGTCGCGGCCGATGCCGCGGTGCGGACCCGAATGTCGTACATCGACAAGAAGCAATACGACAAGGTCAATGCCAGCGGCACGGTGGACGTGGGAAACCTCACCGTCAAGGGCCAAGCCCTCCCGCACCCCCTCGCGGTCCAGCAGGCCTCGCTCAGGCTCGCGCCGGAGAAGGCGGACCTCCGGACCTTCCAGGGCACCATCGGCAGCAGCGACCTGCAGGCCTCCGGCACCCTCACGAACCTTCTCGCATACGCAATGCGAGACGATACCCTTCGGGGGATCGCCACGGTGCGGAGCAAGCACTTCGATCTCGACGAGTGGAAGTCAGGCGGCGGCGGTCTGCAGATCATTCCGGTGCCGCCCAAGCTCAACTTCGACCTGGACGCGACGGTGGGGGAGCTGATCTACGACAAGATCAAGATGACCAATGCCCGCGGACGGCTCCGCATCAAGGACCAACGCCTTACCCTGGACGACTTTCGGGTCAACACGCTGGGCGGAGAGATCGGGCTGACGGGCTTCTATGAGACGACCGACACCACCAAGCCGACCTTCGACGTCGGTCTCAAGATGACCAAGCTCGACATCCCCTCGGCCTTCCAGTCCTTCGTCACGGTGCAGACGCTGGCCCCCGTCGCCAAGTACGCCATCGGAAAGGTCTCCACCGATCTCCATCTGAATGGCGCGCTGGGCAAGAACATGCTGCCGCTGTTTCCAGGGCTGAGCGGGAAGGGCTCACTTCAGACCTCCCAGATGGTGATCAAGGATTTTCCCGCGCTGGAGAAGATGGTGGACGTAACCAAGCTGCAGTTCCTCAACAATCCCACGCTGGACGCGCTCCGCGCGGCCTTCCAGATCCACGACGGCCGGTTGTTCGTGGACCCCTTCTCGGTGAAGCTCGCGGGCACAACGCTCAAGGTGAGCGGGTCCAATGGCTTCGACCAGTCGCTGCAGTACGCTCTCAATCTTCAGGTGCCGCGCACGGCGCTGGGCGGCGGCGCCAACCAGGCGATCGGCAGCCTGATATCGAAGGCGGGAAAGGCCGGGGTCGATTTGAGCGCTGCACCGGAGATCCCGCTGGGCATCCAGATTGGCGGCAAGGTGACCAGTCCCACGGTCACCGTGGAAGTGGAGAGCCTTGCCTCCTCGGTGAAGCAGGGAGCCGAACAGGCGGTGAAGCAGGCCGTCACCCAAAAGGTCGACACCGCCGCCGCGCGGCTGGTGGCGGAGGCGGAGCAGAAGGCCGCGGCCATCCGGCAGCAGGCCGAATCGCTGGCGGCCAACGTGAAGCGGACCGGTTACGCCCAGGCCGACTCGCTGGTGGCGAAGAGCAACGGACCGCTGGCACAGGCCGCCGCGGGCATCGCGGCCGACAAGCTGCGGAAGCAGTCGGATGCGAAATCGGCCAGTATTCTGCGCGAAGCGGACCAGAAGGCCAACGCGCTGGTGGAGGAGGCTCGGAAGCAGGCGAGCACCCCCGGGCGCTAGGAGCGTCGGCGGTGGACATCCTCGGCGCTATCGGGAACACATCTCTGGTTCAGCTGCGGAAAGTCGTGCCACCCGGGTGCGCGGACGTGTGGGTGAAGCTCGAGTGGGAGAACCCGACCGGCAGCATCAAGGACCGGATGGCTCAGGCCGTCATCTCGCGGCCGGCGCAAGACGGTCGCTTGCAGCCCGGAGACGCCGTGATCGAGTACACCGGTGGCAGCACCGGTGCATCGCTCGCCCTGGTCTGCGCCGCGAAGGGCTACCGGATCCGGATCGTGACCTCCGATGCCTTCAGCCGCGAGAAACGGGATCAGATGGCCGCGCTGGGCGCGGAGCTCACCCTCGTCCCCAGCGAGGGAGGTCTCACCACCAAGCAGCTGATCCTGGACATGATTGAAACCGCCCGCAGGTTGAGCCAGGAGCCGCATACCTACTGGACCGACCAACTCAACAATCACGACAGCATCGTGGGCTATTTCGGGCTGGGGGAGGAGATCTGGAGCCAGACCCAGGGGCAGGTCGACGCCTTCGTGCATTGCGTGGGCACGGCCGCATCATCGCGCGGGGTCGCGACCGTGCTGAAGGGACATAAGCCGAGCACCCAGGTCGTGGTCGTGGAGCCCGCGGAATCGTCTGTATTGCTAGGGGGCCAGGCCGGGCCTCACAAGATCGAAGGCGTCGGGATTGGCTATACCCCACCCTTGTGGGAGCCGACGCTGGTGGACGAGATCGTAGCGGTGTCCACCAATGATGCCAAAGCGATGGCCCGACGGATCGCGCGGGAGGAAGCCCTTTTCGCGGGGACCTCGTCGGGGGCGAACGTGGTAGCCGCGCTTCGAGTCGCGGAGCGGCTGGGGCCTGGGGCGAAGGTAGTGACGCTGATGGCCGACTCCGGGCTCAAGTACTTGAATACCGACGTGTTTGAAGGGCGGTAAGGGCGGGAAGGGCGGGAAGGGAGAGAAAGGGGGAGGCATGCACAAACTCGGTGCTGGTCTGCTTGTCCTGTGCTTGTCGTCCGGCACCCCGGTGTACGCCCAGGAGGTGCAGGCGGCGGTGGGCTATGCCCGCATCTTCGGCGCCGGTGGGTTCAGCTTCGGGCTGGGTTATCTCCAGCCGCTCCACCTCGGCAGCGCTCCGCTTCAGCAGCGTTTAGGCGCCACCTTCTGGTATGCCAACACCGACGTCGCATCCCTTTCCTCCGGCAATGCCGCACGGAATCTGGTGGGCATTGGCGCGCGGTACGAGGTCGAAGCGACCCGCTGCTGCGGGCCGGTGCATCCTCTGCTCGCGCTTCCACTTCAAATCCTCCACAGCTCGGTTGAAGATCGGACGGTTCCCGTCCAGGATGCCATCGCGCTCCGGCTGATACCCGAACCTCCATCGACATCCTCTTCGGAGAATCGGCCTGGATCGGCCTGGGGCTGGGGCGCCGGCGTAGAGCTGGGCGCCGAGATACCGCTTGCTGCCCAGTGGAATCTCCGAACCACCGGGACGGCGATGTACCAGGATATCTACGCCGGAAGCGCCACTAACGGTGCGTGGCTGTTGCACGTGGGGATGACGTATCGCTTCGGTGGGGGTGGCGGTTGAGGAGTGCCCTGGCGGTCGCGGCGGCGGGGTGGTTCGTGGCCGCCTGCGGCTCCCCCGAGGATCCGTTCACCTCGGGGCCGGCTGGTGCGACCGTCACGGGCGTTGTCACCGCGGCCGGCGGCGCGACCATCGCCCAAACCACCATCCGGATCGCCTGTGCCCACCAGGGAAAGACGGTCGTCGCCAGGACCGACTCGGCAGGCCGCTATGTGATCAATCTGGGGACGGACCCAGACCCCTTCGAGGGCAGTAGTGCCTCGCTCCGCTGCCACTTCAGCGAGCCTGCCGCGGGGGATGTGCGGGCCCAGCTCGACACCTCGCTGGGGTTCGTCCGCGGGCCCGTGCTGCGGGCGCTGCAGTTCGTCGATCTGCACGAGCGGTGAGCCGGCCGGACTGGTCGGTGCGGCGGGTGCAGCAGCTCGACGCGGCCGAGATCGAGGGCCTGGCCGAGGTGCTGATCGACTGCGTCGCCGGAGGAGCGTCGGTCAGTTTCATGCACCCGCTCACCCGGGAACGGGCGGTGGCGTTCTGGCGTCAGGTGGGGGAGGAGGTGGCCGCGGGGGAACGGTTGCTGCTGGTGGCCGAGGACGCGCTGGGAGTATGCGGCACCGTGCAACTGGCGTTCGCCCCATTCGAGAATCAGCCGCACCGTGCTGACCTGCTGAAGATGCTGGTGCATCGCCGCGCCCGCCGTCAAGGACTGGGAGCAGCGCTGCTGCAGGCGGCGGAAGCTGCGGCGCGCCAATGCGGGAAGACGCTGCTCCTGCTCGACACCGCCAGTGACGAGGCCGAGCGGCTATATCAGCGGGAGGGCTGGGTCCGGGTCGGCGTGGTCCCGGACTTTGCCCTCTGGCCCCAGGGCGGGTTCTGCGACACGGTCTTCTACTACCGCCGCCTCCACCCCTAGGCCTGGTGGATGCTGACCGTCCAGGCGATGCCGAACCTGTCGACCAGCCAACCCACCTCGCCTCCCCAGGGCTGTTTCGCCAGCGGCATGTTGACCTTGCCGCCTTCCGCCAGATCGCTGAAGATGCGGGTGAGCCGGGGGCCGTCGGTGCCCGCCAGAGACAACGCCATATTCTCGCCGACCTTTGCCGGATAATCGGGATGGCCATCCGAGCCGATGACGAGCACCCCATCGGTCTCGAGCCGCGCCTGCCCGATACGCCCGTCCGGGCCGGCCTGAATCTCGAGCTTGCCACCTAATACCTTCTGGTACTGCTCCATGGCCTCCCGAGCTCGGCCCTGAAAATTGATAAAAGGACTCAGTTGAATCGGGCTCATATTGCGATTTCTCCGTCAGGGTCATCCGCTTGTCACATCGGCCAGGTTCGCCGCGTCACTGCTTTGACGGACCGCGCCGAAGGAATGTGACCGATGGAGCAAGAGCAATGGCTGGCCGAGCGCTTCGAGGCCGATCGAACCCGGCTTCGGGCGGTGGCGTATCGAATGCTGGGGTCGCGCAGCGAGGCAGACGATGCCGTGCAGGAAGCGTGGCTGCGCCTGAGTCGCTCCGACATCAGCGCGGTGGAGAACCTGAGCGGATGGCTGACGGCGGTCGTCTCGCGGGTCTGCCTGGACATGCTGCGCTCCCACGCATCGCGACGGGAGGAGCCGCTGGACCTGGGCCAGAGCGAACCGCTCGGAGGCCGTGAGCAACCGAATGACACCGAGCGCGAGTTGCTCCTGGCCGACTCGATCGGGCTCGCGCTGCTGGTCGTGCTCGAAACCCTGACGCCCGCCGAGCGGGTGGCTTTCGTGCTGCACGACATGTTCGACCTGCCTTTCGACGAGATCGCGCCCATCGTAGGACGTTCCGCCACCGCTGCCCGGCAGCTCGCGAGCCGCGCACGCCGGAGGGTGCGCGGCGCGACGCCCGCCGGCGATACCGACAGGGCTCGCCAGCGCCAGGTGGTGGACGCTTTCCTGGCCGCTTCGCGAGGCGGCGATTTCAACGCCCTGCTCGGTCTGCTTGATCCTGAGGTCGTGCTCCAGGCCGATGATACGGCGGTGCGGACAGGCGCGGCCGCCGAGGTTCGAGGCGCGACGGACGTGGCCAAGATCTTCGCCGGCCGCGCCCGGGCGGCGAGGCCGGCCTTGGTGAATGGAGCTCCGGGACTGGTGTGGGCACCGGGCGGGCGGCCGCGGGTGGTCTTCCACTTTGCCGTTGCCGGCGGAAGGATCATCGCCATCCACCTGGTGGCCGACCCGGAGCAGCTGGGAGAGCTCGACCTAGTGGTGCTCGACGATCGGAAGCAGAGCTGAGGGCGTACCTGTGAGAGTCTCCCAGACCCATGCGGTGCGACCGATCGGCCGGGTGCTCTCGCCACTCAAGCATCGCGCCGACGCACCCAAGCAGGGCTATGAGGGTGCGCCCAACGCGCGGGTCCGGATCGAGCCCGCCTTTCGCCGCGGTCTGGATGGTATCGCGCCGGGCCAGCACCTGCTCATTCTCACCTGGCTGCACCAGGCGGATCGCCAGGTGCTCGCGGTGCATCCGCGCGACGATCCGAGCAATCCGTTCACCGGCGTTTTCGCCACCCGCTCGGCGGACCGTCCCAATCCGATCGGGGTGCATCGAGTGAAGGTCCTGGAGCTCGAGAGCGACGGTGGGTTGCTGGTCGAGGGACTCGAGGCGATTGACGGGACGCCGGTGATCGACATCAAGGTGGCGCTGAAGGGTGAAGGGTGAAGAGCCCCTGCCTCTAGCCCCAAGGGCGAACCGGCACCACATTCCTAACCGAGTAGATCTCTTCTCCAGCTCATATAACTCGCTCTCGCACCGACGTTCCCGACAACTCGGGAGGCCGGGACGCTTCGCATCCATCTTGGAGGGAGCATGCCGTCTAAGAACTGGCGGTCTATCACAGTTGTACTCGCCCTGATCCTCGCCGCTGCGCTCGGCGTCACGACGTCCGCGTCCGCCCAGTTCGGCGGTCTCAAGAAGAAGCTGAAGGGAGACGCGGCCGCCAAAGCGGCTGAGAAGGCCGGGGAGAAGGCCGGTGTGGAGCCGACTTCGGCCCAAGCCGGTCCCGCCACTCCCGCGGACCCCGCTGCTACGGGCGGGACCATCGTGCTCACGACGGAAATCGTGGACCGCCTGATCACCGGGCTCAAGGCCGGAGCCGCTGAGCGGGAGGCGGCGAAGAAGGAAGACACTCCGTACGGGAGGTATATCAGAGGTAAGGCCGCCTACCAGGAGGCCCAGCCCAAGTGCCAGGCGGCAATGCAGCCCGGTATCCAACGGATCGCGGCGGACGAGAAGAAGAACGCCAGGTATCAGAGGCTGAACGAGAAAATGATGGAGGCGGGGAGCCGCCAGGATTACAAGGCCCAACAGGCCTACAGCGACTCGGCGATGGCCATGATCGACGCGAGCTGCCTGGTGAAGGACCCCCAGCAGCCGAGCGACTACTACGACCAGCAGCGCGGGATCGACAACCGCGCCGAGCAGGCAACGCTCAAGGCTTCGGGGTTCACAGGCACGGAGTTTGGCCAGGTCAGCGATCGGACCATCTCGGTCCTGACCGGCGATCCCGCGGCCACCGACGTGTCAGCCGGTGAGAAGGCGGCGGTCAAGGCCAAGGATCCGGAGCTCAAGTCGCTGCTGGGGCTCCGCGAGGCGCAGGCGGAGAGGGTCGCCAAGCAAGCGCCGGCTCCGGCACCCGCACCTGTCGCGGACTCAACTCCTCCTCAGCCGTCGGTGACCCCACCGGCCGGTGCCGTCGCGGTGAACCAGTGCATGATGAAGAACGTGGAGGCGCACCAGGCCGAGATCCAGGCCCTGGGCGACCGGGGCAGCGCGGCCCAGAAAGCCGGCAACACCGCGCTGATGATGGCCATCGCCGATAGCATCCAGCAGATCCAGTTCAAGGGTTGCGAGAGGAAGTAGTCAATGAAGCTGACCGTTCGTGCAGCCGTCGCCGTTGGGACGGCGGCCGCCATCGGGATCGGCGCGGTCGGGGCCGGATTCGGCGCCCGCTCATCGGGAACGGGTGGCGGGTTGGCGGTGCGCGACGGCACCGACTGGGTGACCTGGTGGAGGCGGGACCGGGCACCGGCACGGTGGGACGCTCGCGCTCCGCTGGCGGAGCGGGTCGCCTGGCGCCCAGGTGCCGCCGGTCTCGAATGGGGCGAGCTGCAGCTCAGGGGCGCGGGAGAGGCCTGGCGCACCCGGCTGGTCGTGGTGCGGCTAAGCCCCGAGAGCATCGCGCTTTCCCTGGCGCCGGCCTTCGCCGACGACCGAGGCTGGAAGGTGAGGCAGGTGGATAGCAGCGCAGCGCTCGCGGTCGATGCCGGTCAGTTCCGCGGGAGGTCCCCATGGGGCTGGGTGGTGGCCGGCGGCAGGGAACTGCTGAGCCCACAACTCGCCCCGCTCGCCGCGGCCGTGGTGATAGATGCCGCCGGCAGAGTCCGCATTGTCGCGCCGGACAGCGTGGAGGCTGAGCGCCGAACCGGAGCCGCGGTCGAGGCCTTCCAGAGCTATCCCATGCTGCTCCACAACGGGATAGTGCCCTCGGCGCTGCTCGAGGCAGGGCGGGGGGTCGATCTCGAGCATCGCGACGCGCGGCTCGGGCTTGGCGTGCTGGAGGACGGCCGAGTCATCGTCGCGCTTACCCGGTTCGACGCCCTGGGGGAGAAGCTCGGGCAGGTGCCCTTCGGCCTCACTTCGCCCGAGATGGCAGCCGTCATGGGCGCCCTGGGCTGCCGCGAGGCGCTCCTCCTGGACGGCGGCATCTCCGGCCAACTGCTCCTCCGCGACTCCGCCGGCACCGCGCGCGTCTGGAACGGAACCCGAAGCGTCCCCCTGGGGCTGGTAGGCCGCCCCCGCCGCTGACGGCGACGCTTGCAGCGGACTGCCTCTTCCTACACCTTCTGCGGGATCATTCCGTCATCCGTCCAGGAGGTCTCCATGCCGATTTTCGTCGACACTGACAATAGCAACGCAAGCGACAAGCTCTACAATGGCTCCAAGGCCGGCACCTCCGCGGGCAAGGCCGAAGCGAAGATGCAGGCGACTGTGAAACGGCTGATAGACAAAGCCCCGGGGTTTACCACGACGAAGATGGGCAACGCGAAGGGCTACTCCATCCGGCTGGAGATTTCCAAGCTCGACACCTCAAATCACAAGACCCAGTGCACCTTGTCGGGCTCCATCGTACGCTATCCCAAGGCCGTGGCCATGAAGGGCGCCGGCAAGGGCGACGAGATGGTGAGCCTGGGTTGGAAGGGGAGCGCGGAATCAACCGGGACCAACGAAGGCGCGATGCTGGATTGTGTCGAGGCGATCATCGAGAGCATGATGAAGAACGGGATTGCCACGATGAACAACGACTGGCCGAAACGCTGACCGGACCTGCGATGGGTCTGGCACAAGAGATGCTCCTCTTCCAGGACGCGACAACATTCACCGAACGTCCTGGAGTTCGAGGAGCATCCATGCCGGTTCCGTCGTTCGAACAGCAGGCTCGCCACAAGGTCCGGATCGCGATGCGGCTCCTGGCCGATGCACAGCGCCTGTATGAGGAAGGCGGCCGGCCCTATGGCGGCCCGGGCCTCAATGCCGAAGCTTTAGGCCAAATGGTGGAGGAGCTTACGCATCGCATTGCCGAGGCCGACCGGCTTACCCCGTTAGGGTCGTGACGTCAACTGAGCAGGAAGATCAACTCGGCACCGGGGGAGGCTGACCGGCTTCGGACTCACCCTGACCGCTTTCCATGTGTCCGGGGGCGCGCCGGTGCCAGCGTTCCTTCCGCTCCTTCCGCTCCGGGACTGTCCAGGTCACCGTAATCCGCTTCTTCTGCCGCATCACGTCCAGCTTTGCCTTCTCGCCCGCATCGTAGGACCGGAGAATGCGCATCGCCCGTGAGGCGGACTGGGCGCTGCGGCCGTCGATCGCCAGGATGACATCCCCGCCCTTGAGTGCAAGGGTCGAGTCGGCGGGGCTGTGCACCACCAGGACCCCTTCCTTAGTACCGAAATACTCACCCAGCTCCGGATTCAGCTCCACCAGCTGCAGTCCCATCGCATCCCGTCCCCAGAACATCTGGAAGCCATCCGGTCCGGTGCCGAACTCGAACCGGTGCATGTCGGGCATCGGGGGAAAATCGGGCATGTGCATCCTGAGGCGGGCAAATGAGGGGCCCAGCCGTTCGGCGACCAGGGTGGCCTGCTTGGTATCGCTCCCGCGACGGTACTCCAGTTTCACGGTGTCGCCCGGCTCGAGCTTGCGGGCCAGGGACACCAGCTTCCTGCCGGGCCCCGACTCGTCCTCATCGGCGGGCTTGATCCCGCCGAGCGCGACGCCATTGAACCGGATGATGATGTCGTCCTCCCTAAGCCCCGCCTTGTCCGCCGGGCTATCGGGAACGACCTCTTCGACCGCTGCCCCCGTCTTGTCCCGCACGCTATCCGCCTCCAGCCGAACCATGATGCCGATCCTGCCGTGATCGTCCTCCGCGAAGGCAAAGGTGCGATGGTCTTGTGCGGAAAGCGCAAGCGGGAGCGCCAGGAGGAGAGGCGCAATCAGACTGGACCGTCCGAGCATATAGACCTCCAACGGATCGACGGGGCTGCCGGATTCAGCAATGCCTGAGTGTATCCCTTGAATGCCGGAGGCCCCGCCACGGTCGCAACCGGCGGCTTCTACTGCGAGGCCGACGCGGTCTGTTTCTTGGCCGCCGGCGGCTTCCGGGTCCAGAAGCCGGGGTCCCGCGCGATGAACTCGTCCGACATGTAGCTCATTTGCGGGCTCACGTTGAACACGATGTCTTCCACCGAGGTGTAGCCCTCGGAGAGGGTGCTCAGTCTCTTCTGCTGCTCGTCGGTGAACGCCTTGCCGAGCTGGGCGCCGACTCCGGTTGCCGGGTCGATCTCCGTCAGGGTCAGATGCGGCAGAAAGACGAGGTAGACGGGACCAGCCATCCCCGCGAGCACCTCGTAGGTGGCCCAGGGGAAGTCGATCTTGGCCTGCTCTACCGTGCTCTTATAGAGCTTGGCCGCTTCGTTGAAGTCGGACTCGTGTCCCGGCCGGACGTTGAACAGCAGCACCTCCCAGACTCGGGTCTTGGCAACGTCCACCTTGCCTGGATTGCTCAGCTCCGGGCGAAAGCGGCCGAGCAACCCGGTGGCACGGGAGACATTGGCGGCATCCGCCTGTGAGAGCTTGTCGAGCTCTCCACTCAGGCCTGGGGCCGCATCGACCGCCTTGTTGGTTTCCTCGAGCTCGGCCATGGAGTCGTGGCCCTCCAGGAACCAGGCCTCCTGCGGGCCGTAGACCGAGTTCAGGGCAAGATAGTAGTTCTTGGTCTTGGCCTTGGCGAAGGCACGGGGCCAACCTGCTTCGGAAATAACGTGCGGCCCGCCACGGCCCACCTTCAACTCTTCCCGGAAAATCTGGAGGTAGGCGGGCGGGGAATCCTGGGCGGCGAGCGGAAGAGCTACAGCGACGAGCGCTCCTGCGATTGCCAGGCGACAGCGAAGTGCGGAGGGGTGCATGTGAGACCTCCGAGCGAGTTGGATCGCAGGTCCGAGCTCCGGAGCGGTTCTCCGTCGGGCCGTAATCCTATGTGGGGAGGAAGCAGCGATAATGTACGGCGGCGTTCAGAAGCAGACTAGATGTGCGCCGAAGAATTCATATTCTTCTCTCCAGCTGTCCTCTCCAGTGAGCACCCAAGCGATTCGGCTGTCCTAAATCGACCACACCGCCACAGCGACCGAGCGCTCTGCTTCACGCTTTCACCACCCCATTGACACGCGATAGCCGTGCGCACAGGAGACCGTTTCGTCTCCGCACGGGACCGACATTTGTACCCAGCCTTCCGATTGTATCACAGCACGACCCGATGCCGCGCTGGAGAGTCGCGATGCACCGCTCGAGCGACCCGATGCCGAACGAGAGCCCTCTGAATCAGCTCAACGGCGACCGAGTCCGAGCCGGCAGCCGTTCGCGTCAATCGAAAAAGGAAGCCGCGCTCAGGACAACTGACCGACTCAGCCGACCGGAGAGCAGATCTGCGGCATGACCGGATGGGTACGCCCGCTCAGCTCTCGAGTGCACGCCGGCAGGGACAGGATCCCTCCGGCAGCGAGCCGATTCCAATCGTCAGCGAGCACACTCAGGCGGTCAACGATCCGATCCACACGGTCAGCGACGCAATGCATTCCGGCAATCACGTCGAGCCGTTCGACAGCGGAGGGGGAGAAATTTGCCCACCCAAGCTCTGGCACGTTCCTCGCCCTCTCCTTCACTCCGGCCCGTTCAGACTGTCGGGGCTGCTCGGACCCAAGCGAAGTCGAGCTTCGCCGTCGTGGTGACCCGACCACCGCACGGCCACCTTGAAAGAAGGCACTATGAAAGCCAGAACCCGTAGGAGAATTGTGATGGCCGGGACCGCACTACAGTTCAGCCGCGCCCATCCGTACCAGAGCCCAGGTTATCTCGCGGCTTTGGGCCGCCTGACGGATCGTCTCGATCGCGCTGGAGTGCTCGCAACCCAGCAGCGGGACGGCATCCTCGAGCGGCGCATGGCCACCGCCAGCAAACGTGAGATCCGGCGAACATTGACTCGAGCCCATCTCAAGCACCTGGAAAGCGTGGCCGAGGTTGCGCAACGCGACGTACCGGAGCTGCCCGGGAAGCTTCTGCTGGACCGGAAAGGGTCGTATCTGGCGTTCCGGACCGCCGCCCGGGCAATGCAGGCCGAGGCAGAGAGCCGTAAGGAGGTCCTGGTGAAGCATGGTCTGGACGAGGCGGTGCTCAATGGACTGGCGCTGGAGCTGGACCTGTTCGACGCGGCCATGGAGCGGGGTGCCGAGGGCCGGCGCAACCATGTCGCAGCGAGTGCCGAGCTCGACGAGATCGCCGATGAGCTGGTCCAGATCATCAAGGTCCTGGATGCGACGAACCGGTTTCGCTTTGCCAATGAGCCGGAATTGTTGGTCGCCTGGGAAAGCGCCACCAGCGTAGGCGATCCGTCCCGCTCGTCGCCGAAAGACGAGCACCCCGTCTCACCCGCGCCGGCGGCCGATGACATCCGGCCCGCGGCGTGACCGCAACACTGAGGGTGAGGGCCGCAGCCGGCTCTCGCCCTCAGCTCTTGCGGAGGGTTCTGCAGGAATTCACGTCCAATTCACGCCTCCGGCATACCCATAGATGCCGCTGTCGGCTCGTCGCCGCTCACCCCTACACGAGGTCCCTATGAAGGCCGCGAAGCAGACCACATTTCAGCTCACGCTGACACCCGAACAGCGCTCCGAAGTTCGCGAGCTCACGGGCAAGGATGTCGACACGCTGGAGCTCAGCGCCGAGGAGCTGGAGGAGCGGATCGCGCCGGTGACCAGGGCAGGATTGCGCAAGCTGCGGCCTTAAGGTGCCTGAGAAACCCGCCGCGCTTCAAAAGAGCTCCTCGGCCAGTGCGACGATGATGCCCGCGGGGCCTCGCATGTAACAGAGCCGGTACGTGTCCTCGTACTGGGCCACCTCGCCGACCAATTCAGCGCCGTGGGCGCGAAGACGGGCCACGGTGTCGTCGATGTCTTCGACCGCGAACATGACGCTCCGGAGGCCCAGCGTGTTCGGCGGTGCGATCGCCGGTTCGATCTCGACCAGTTTTGGATTGCGAAACTTCGTCAGCTCAAGCCGCCCGTGCCCATCTGGGGTCCGCATCATAACGATATCGACTTGAACACTTTCGAGCCCGTTGATGCGGTCCACCCAGGGGCCCTCGACCGGCATCTTGCCTTCCAGCTCCATTCCGAGGGTGGTGAAGAAGGCGATGGCGCCTGCGAGGTCGTCGACGACGACGCTAACGTGGTCCATTCTCTTGATCGTCATCTCCCTAGTATGGGATAGGCAGCCCGCGAAGATCAAGGTCGCCTGTTCGCACGAGTCGTGGACGTTGGCGCCGCTCGCGATGATCGCGAGTGGTAGTGTAGGATTCCCCCATGCGCTTGCTGGCTCCCCGACTTCCAGTTCTCCTGCTCCTTGGGGCGTGTGTCCATGTCGCCCCCGAATCCACAGCCTTCGAGCCCGAGATCCGAGCCTTCGAAGCAGCCGATCGCTCCATGCCGCCCGAGCCCGGCGGTGTGGTCTTCGTCGGCAGCTCCTCGATAAAGAACTGGACCAATGTGGCTGCCGATTTCCCTCGCATGCGGGTGCTGAACCGGGGCTTCGGCGGATCCACGCTCGCCGACGTGGTCCACTACGAGGACCGCATCGTCCTGCCTTACCGTCCCCATCTCGTGGTGCTCTACGCCGGCGACAACGATCTCACCCAGGGACGTACCTCCGAGGAGGTGCTCGCCGACTACCGCGCGTTCGTCACCCGGCTCCGATCGGCCCTGCCCGCAACTCGCCTGGTGTACATCTCCATAAAGCCAAGTCCCTCCCGGCGGGAATACATGGCTCTGGCGCGGGAGACCAACCAGCGGATCCGGACGGACATCGACCGAGACAGCCTCACCACCTACGCGGACGTCTTCACTCCGATGCTCAATGCGGCAGGCGAGCCGAGACCCGAGCTATTCCTGGCCGATAGCCTGCACCTGAATCGGACGGGCTACCTGCTGTGGCGCTCGCTCCTATCACCGTTGGTGTTGACCCCGAACCTGAGGTAAGGGTTTCGCGAGTGACGCGGGTGTGATGTATCGCACGGTATCCTGCGGGTGCGTCGGGCACGATACGGTGGGCAGCATTAACAGGAGGAACCGATGCCCGAGAAAGAAACTATCGAGCGCGCCCATGAGGACGCTCGCGAAGGCAAATCGCCGTCCACCCAGGCCGGTGAGTTCGTGCGGGAGGAGATGCATCACATCCGCGAGGGCAAGCACGGCGCCCGGTCCACCAAGCAGGCGATCGCTATCGGCTTGTCGAAAGCCAGACGGGCCGGCGTCAAGCTGCGCCCGCCGAAGAAGGGGTCCACCTCAGCCAAGACCAGGCGGAGTGCCGAGCGAGCCTACCGGAAGGGACAAAGCGGCTCGAAAAAGCGCACCTCCGCGAGGCGCTCGCGTGCCGTGAGAGGTGCGCTCAAGCGCGAGGGGCGCCGTTCGGCCTCACGCCGCTCCCTCTCAAGGCAGGCTCGTAGCGCCGCACGCAAGCGAAGCGCCACCAGCCGCTCCGCCGCAGCCAAGAAGGCGGCCAGGACCAAGGGACGCACCGGCCGGTCGGCCGCGGCGAAGAAGGCCGCGAGGACCCGCGCCCGCCGGCGATGATGCCGCCGACGTAGCCTGTCACCAGAATCGCGCCGATACCGCGGTGCGGGGGTTCTGTGCCGGCCTCCGCACCGTGATGGTATCGGCTGTCCGCAGCCCCCTTCTCAAGCAGCTCCTGTCGCAAAAGAGGCTCTCCCTGTCGCAAATGGGACCTACCCCGCTGCGTCTCCTGTACCTACGATCCAACGATCCCATCACATCGCAGACCGAGCATCGAGGAGACGACCATGATCGAGGACCTCAGTGCCTTTATAGCCACCGTGCTGGCGGTGAGCCTGACGACCGAACGGATCGTCGCCGTGGTAAAGACGGCGTTCCCGGTGTGGATGGCGGCGGAGAGGAAGACGGAGAGTGCCGAGGTCGACCTCCTGGGCGACCGCTGGCGCCGGCTCCGGGTCCACCTCGTGGCATTCGTGGTGGCATGGGTGGCGTCCGCCTCGCTGGCCAACTTCCAGTTCCTCAGCGGCAGCGTGAAGCTGGGGACCGCCGGAGCCGAGATTCCGGTGTTCTTTCTGGCCATCCTCTCGATGGGGGGCTCGGCCTTTTGGAGCAGCGTTATCTCTTACGCCAGCGCGGCCAAGGACATTCAGAACCAGGCCAGGGCCAGCGGGAGCCTGGCTTTCCAGATGCAGGCGCGAGCGGCGGGCAGGGTCCCGACGGACTCGGGCCTGGCAGCGGGCGGTGGCCAGACCGCCCCGGGACTGGCCGAGGCCCTCACCAAGATCACAAGCCTGACCCAACCACCGCTCAAGGCGATGGGATCGAGGATGGCGAGCCATGCCTGACCCAGTCATCGCGACGGTCGAGATACCGCCAGGACCCGGCAGTCTGAGCGTCGAGCTGTCCTCTCCACTCACCCCGCAGGCGCTCGCCGGCGTGCTGTGGCGTTACTCCGCTGACGAAACGCCCGAGGGGCAGGCCGGCGCGTTTACCCCAGCCCTCAACTCGGTGCCGATCGGCGCGCTATCCAGCATCCGCAACAAGTTCTTTCTCATCGAGGGGACCGTGCTGCACCACAACGACCCCCAGCCGGTGCCGTACCAGGTCGTCGTTTCCATCGTCCGCGACGGACACGCGCTGCACACCGAGGTTCCGCCGGAGCAGGGCACTGGCCAGATCAAAGACCAGAACATGCCCTTCGTGTATCGCTTCCAGATCAAGGAGGCCGTGTGAGCCCCGCCGGTAGAACCTGCGCCGTCGCGTGCCTCCTGTCGCTGCTGGGCGCCCTCCCTGCCACGAAGTCCTGGGCCCAGAGCGACCAGGAGAAGGTCAAGCGGGAGGCCATCGGCAAGCTGATCTCCGCGGTGGACTACGGCGTACCCGAGTCGCCGGCATTCGAGCTGCTGCCCGAGCAGCCCTCCGAGGTCACCAACGTCATCACTCCGAAGGACTTCAAGTCGGCCCTGAGCGCCTGGCACGACGGCTCCAAGCTCCGAACCGGGTTGGCACTGGATTCGCGCCCGCTGGTCAAGAGTGGCCGATCGCTCAAGGAGTACCAGTCGAGCTGGTGGCGCCAGGCGGCGTTCCGCACCGTTCTCTCTGCCGGGACCTCCGCCGCCATGCAGGGGTCGACCGATGTCGTGTTCGCGGGAGGGATTCGCATTCCCCTGATCGACAAGGGAGACCCGCGGGCGGATGCGAAGTACAACGAGCGCCTGGCGACGCTCTACGATTCCGCGCTCGCGAAGCTGGGGCCGCCTCCGCTTCGAGCCCCGTTCGATACCTTCGTCGCCCGCGCGGCCAAGGCCTCCGTCGCCCTGGAGCCGGTGCGGGAGGAATTCCGCCGCAGCCACTGGAACGCGCTCAAGCTCGAGCTGGGCCTCGCGGCATCGCTGCAGGCCAGCTCCGGCATCGTCCGGCGGGACAGCATTCAAGCCGATCGGGCCGGGCTCTGGGGCGCGCTGGCGGTTCCTGTGGTTCGGGTGGGGCAGCTCACGATCGCCGGCAAGACGGCGTGGACCCGCTCGGACACCTCCATCGCCGAGACCAACCGCAGCCTGCTCGGGGCTCGGCTCCGCCTCTACCCCAGCGAGCAGCTCTCCTTCTCGGCCGAGTTTGCCCGGGTGTGGTCAGACCACTCCCGCGACACCTCGCGCAACGACCGCTGGAACCACCTGGGCGCGGTCTTCGAGTGGTATGTGCCGGAGCTCAAGGGCTGGCTGGGCCTGGGGTACGGAGGCGACACCAAGAGGCGAGACGACACGGGAGACAAGCTCTCCCTCAGCTATGCCATCTACCACCAGAGACTGCTGGAGAGCAGTGAGAAGTGAGAAAGTGAGAAGTGAGAAGTAAGGAGTGAGGAGTGGCCCCTTCTCACTGCTCAATGCTCACTTTCTCACTTCTCACCGCTCACTGCTCACTGCTCACTGCTTCCTGCTTCCTGCTTCCTGCTTCCTGCTTCCTGCTTACTGCTTACTGCTTACTGCTTACTGCGGCGACCCGGTTGACGTGCGCCTCGGCGATCTGAGTGAGCTTGACGTCGGTGGCCTTCTCCTCCTGCAGAGTCGGCGCGAGCACCTCGGCGCAGTCCGGCCGGCCCAACTGCCGGGCCCAGGCCATCAGGGTGCCGTAGCGGGCGATCTCATAGTGCTCCACCGCCTGCGCGGCTGCGAGTGCGGCCGCGTCCAGCACCTCCTGGTCGCTGGCGTCCCCCAGAATGGCATCGGCTTCCTCGATGATCCCGTCGATCGCGGGGCAGTTGGTCGCCTTGACCGGTTGACCGTGCATCTGGAAGACGCGCTCCAGCCGCTTGATCTGATTGCGGGTCTGGTCAAGGTGAACCTCGAAGCCCTGCTTGAGCTGGGGGTCCGAAACCTTGGCGATCATCTTGGGAAGGGCCTTGGTAATCTGTTGTTCGGCGTAGTAGATGTCCTGCAGATGGTGGACGAACAGGTCGTCCAGCGTCTTGATCGGCTTGGAAAGCAATCCCATGGTTCTCTCTCCTATAATGAAGGCGCCGGTAATGAAGGCGCCGGCGGTCGATCACCGCCGCGCTAGTCTCGTGGTGCATTGTGGTCCAGGGGAGGAGTCCAATCCGTGAGCCGTATCACCGATTTCGCCCGCGAAAGCTCAACCAGGGAGGTCACCAACTCCCCCCGACTGCCCCAGGCGTATGGCGGCCCTGGGGCGGTAGCGGCACCCATTCCCGTCCCCTTGCTCACGGTCCTGCTGTCCTCCGCTGGGATCGTGATCGGCGTCCTCTGGGACATCTCCTGGCACAAGACCATCGGCCGGGACTCATTCTGGACCCTGCCCCACGTCCTGGAGCAGCTGGGCGCCATCGTCGCCGGCCTAAGCTGCGGCTGGCTGGTGCTCCACACGACCTTCGCCGGCAGCGCCGAGCAGCGGGGCGCCTCGGTGCGCTTCTGGGGCTTCCGCGGACCGCTGGGCGCGTGGGTTACCATCTGGGGCACTTTCGTGATGCTCACGTCGGCCCCCTTCGACAACTGGTGGCACAACGCTTACGGGCTCGACGTCAAGATTGTGAGCCCACCCCACATGGTGCTCGCGACCGGAATGATCTCGGTCACCGTGGGGGCCATGCTCATGGTCCTCGCGGCACAAAATCGAGCCAGGGACCCCCGGAAGGTCAGAGCGCTGGCCTGGACCTTCGCCTTCGCGGGCGGGCTCCTGCTGGTCATGGTGGCGACCATGATCTCGGAATACTCCAGCCGGCCCAACAACATGCACCGGCCACTCTTCTATCAGGTGGCCGCGGGCGCGTTCCCCATCTTTCTCGTCGCGTTCTCCCGCTCGGGGCGGCTCCGATTCCCGGCCACGGTTAGCGCGGCGCTCTATATGGGCATCATTCTGTTCATGATGTGGACGCTCCAGCTGTTTCCCGCCCAGGCGAAGCTGGCACCCATCTATACCGCCGTCACCCACATGGTCCCGCCGGAGTTCCCGCTGCTGCTGGTGCTGCCGGCGCTCGCGATCGATTGGTTGGCTCGACGGGCGGGTCGGGAGCACGACTGGCTGCTGGCTGCCGCGACGGGGCTCAGCTTCCTCACGGTACTGTTCGCGGCCCAGTGGTTCTTCGGCGAGTTCCTGCTGTCTCCGGCCGCGCGAAACTTCTTCTTCGCGGCGGACCAGTGGCCTTACATGGTGGAGCCGGGGCCGTGGCAGCACCGGTTCTGGGGCGTTCCCAGGGATGCCGCCGGCAATTTCGACCTCGCGACCATGGTGCGCGGGCTGGGCCTTGCGGCGGTCATCGCCGTGGCATCGGCTCGGGTGGGACTCTGGTGGGGCAGCGGCATGTCCCGAGTTATGCGGTGAGAGCGCCAGCTCGCATTGCCGGCATCGCTGCCCTGGCCGCACTGTGCACCGCGCACGTGGGCAGCCCGGACGTGTGGTACGAGGGAGCGGCAGGCCCGTATCACATCCTCGTCTATGTGCGCCTGCCG
The DNA here is from genome assembly GCA_036556025.1 of Gemmatimonadales bacterium. Classification (GTDB taxonomy): domain Bacteria; phylum Gemmatimonadota; class Gemmatimonadetes; order Gemmatimonadales; family GWC2-71-9; genus CAVVWJ01. The sequence goes on from DATBKD010000113.1 coordinate 37,740, forward strand.
GGCGTCATCCCCGGGATCGCCGATATCAACGTGCAGGTGGCGGGCGACCGGCCGGACCAGGTCACCGCGATGGTGAATCTGTTCAACGCCAACGCCGGAACTCCGCCACCCGACGTGGCCAAGCCGGTCAAGGGAGCAGGGGACTGGTACGCCACCCGGCTCTGGATCATGGCGCCGGGGTCGAACAGCGTCACCGTCAGCGTGCGGGGCAGCAAGGGAGCCGGATCCGTCATCGTTCCGGTGGCCGCTGTTCCCAACCGGCGGCTCCCGCTGGACCGGGCGCTCGGCATCATCCTGGCCGCGCTGGGAGTGTTTCTCTTTGCCGGAATCGTGACCATCGCCGGCGCCGCTGTTCGGGAAAGCGTGCTACCTCCGGGGGAATCGCCCAGCCCTGCCCGGATGTGGGGAGCCCGCGGAGCGATGGCCGGGGCGGCTGTCTTAGTGGGACTCCTGCTCCTGGGCGGATGGGCCTGGTGGGGCGGAGAAGATCGCGGATTTCAGCAGCGGATGTACCGGCCCTTCGGCGCCGCAGCATCGGTGGGGCGGGACGGGGCCCGGAGGGTGCTCCAATTCGAGATCACCGACTCCGGTTGGGCCAACCGAGGGGACTCGACATGGCTGACCCAGCACCACGCGCGGGCCTGGTCTCCCCTGGTGACCGATCACGGCAAGCTGATGCATCTTTTCCTTATTAATGCATCCAACATGGGAGCATTCGCCCACGTTCACCCCGAGACCGCGGACTCGGTGAGCTTTACCGTCCCGCTTCCCGCGCTTCCGGCCGGGCACTATCGGGTGTTTGCCGACATCGTGCACGGGACCGGTTTCGCCCAGACCCTGGTGACCAACGTCGAGCTGCCAGGCGATGCATCCGCCAACCCCGTCGCCATGGCACCGGATGACGGGATCTATGTGGGGTCGGCCGCGGCCGGCGACCGGGCGACTTTGGCCGGCGGCGCCACCATTCAATGGGAGCGCGGCGCCATGCCGCTGATGGAGGGCCTCCCCGCGCCGCTCAGTTTTTCGGTGCGAGAGGCTGACGGGCGGCCAGCCACACTCGAGCCATATCTCGGCATGGCGGCCCACGCCGTCGTGGCTCGAGATGACGGTGGAGTCTTCATTCACCTGCACCCGATGGGAACCATCTCACCGGCCTCCCAGGAGGCCTTCAACCTTCAACAGCAGGGTGACACGGCAACCGGAGCCATCGGGTCTCGGATCGCTGCGAGCGATTCGATGATGGCGACAATGATGCGCCCCACCGCCTCGGGCAACGTTTCCTTCCCGTACGCCTTTCCCAAGCCGGGGCACTACCGGATCTGGGTTCAGGTGAGGCGGGGCGGAAAGGTCGAGACGGCGGCGTTTGATGCGCGGGTGGTAAAGCGTGAAGCGTGAAAGGTGAAACGTGAACGCTTCACGCTTCACGCTTCACGTTTAACGCTTCTACTTCAGAAAGTTGAGCAGCTCGGTATTCACCTTCGCCGCGTGGGTCCAGATGAGTCCGTGCGGTGCACCATTCACCACCGCCAGACGGCTCCCTTTCACCATCTCGTGGGTCCGCCGCCCGCTGGCATCGATCGGCACGATCCGGTCGGCATCCCCGTGGATCACGAGCGTGGGCACGTTCACCTTGGGCAGGTCCTTCCGAAAATCGGTGTACCATGCGCTGACGCAGTCCAGCGTCCCCTTGGCGGAAGCGCCGGCGGCGACATTCCAGCTCAGCCGCAGATACTCGTCGCTGATCAGCTTCCCGCCCAGCTGGTCCACGTTGTAGAAATTCTGGAGGAATTGGGCGAGGAACGCCGGCCGGTCCGCCGCGATCGCCTGCTGGATCCCATCGAAGACTCCCCGCTCGACTCCGCCCTGATTGTCGGGAGTCTTGAGCAGGAAGGGCGGGACTGCCCCGATGAAGACCGCTTTGCTCACCCGATCGGTCCCGTGCCTGCCGATGTACCGGGCCACCTCACCGCCGCCCATCGAGAAGCCCACCAGCGCGAAGTCGTGCAGGTCGAGTGTCGTCACCAGCTTGTGGAGGTCTTCCGCGAAGGTGTCGTAGTCGTACCCGGTGGCGGGTTGGCTGGATTTGCCGAAGCCGCGGCGATCGTAGGTGATCACCCGGTAGCCGGCGGCCAGCAACGCGGCAGTCTGCTTTTCCCATGACGCGCCGCTGAGTGGCCAGCCGTGGATCAGGATGACCGGCTTACCGGCCCCGTGGTCCTCATAGTAGAGATCGATGGGTGTGGAGTTCTCCTGTCCCACGTTGACATAACTGCGAAGTTCCTGTGTCAGGGTGCCGGGCATAGACAAATGTCCTCAAGGTAGTAAGTCGTTGGCCGTTGGTTTGAGACCTTCATCCTTTTCTCCCCGCCGCGGCCGGACTGCCGGCGCTGAACGCCGGCGGGCGCTCCCGCTTGGCCTCGGACAGGGCACGGCGGACCGCCTCGGCGTCCAGGTCGGCGGTGTACACCGGAGTCCCTGGCTGCTGGCGCCAGGAATCATCCAGGCCACCGGTGTCTACGGCATCGAAGCCAAGCTCATCGAGCAAACGGATGACGATGTCCTTGGCCCGCTTGTCGTCGCCGGCCACCGGCAGCGCGATGCGCCCGGGCGTGCCCTTGGGCTTCCCCCGCTCGAGCAGGTGGCGGGCATAGATGGTGTTGAAGGCCTTCACCACGGGACGGCCGAGCTGCTCGGAAACCCAGCGACTCTCGGCGAGGCCTCTCTCGATGGGGTCGATTCGGCCATCGCGCTGCTGGGGATAGTAGTTGCCGGTATCCACAACCACGACGCCGGCAGGCACGCCGTCGAAGAGTTTGGCAGGCAGCCGGGTCACGTTCTTCTCCGGGATGGTGACGATGACGACATCTCCGGCCCGAGCCGCTTCCTGAACCGTCACCGGTCTCACGCCGATCTCCTTTCCAAGCGCGGCCAGTGACTCAGGTCCCCGCGAGTTGGCGATCGACACTTCGTGGCCCAGGGCCGACAGGCGACGTGCCAGCGTGCCGCCGATTTGACCCGAGCCGATAATTCCGATCTTCATATCTCCTCCGCGTCAACACGAATGAATTTTGGAGCGTGTTCTCATTGTACGCGACTCCGCCTCCGAACCGCAGGTTCCGCCAGCGAAACCGGCCGCAGATAGTCTCCCACCGGCTCGCGCACCCACCAGGCCCCTGTCGCCTTCCGCTCGGCGCCGGTGGTGTAGCGGTACTGATAGTACCGAGCCCGAATCCAGCGCGGCGGCGCATTCGGAAACGGATTGTAGCGGAGCAGCCGCAGAATTGCCCGATCGTTGGCCAGGAGCTTCTCCACCAACCGGGGAAACCAGGGTTCGGCGTAATGCGGCGAAAGGGCCGCGAACCACATGAGCCAGTCCAGCCGCAGATGGTAGGGAGCGATCTGCGGGGGGCGCCGGCGCGGGTCCCCCGGCTTGCCCTTGAACTCGTATTCGCGCCACTCGCCGTCGCCGGTGGGCTCTACGGCACTGGAGCCCTCGAGCACGACCTCCTGCCGCTCCCGGGTGACGCTCCCGAAGGCGCCGTAGGTCCCGACCAGATGAAAGCGGTTGAAGGAGTAGTTCATCAGCTGCCGGCGAGCGAACAGGTTGCGCACCGGCAGCCAACTGAGCACAGTGACGAGCAGGGTGAGCGCGACCACCGCACCCACAAACCAGGGTGGCAACGGGTTCAGGGGAGACAGCGTGTTCGGTCCCGGCACAAGCGGCAGGATGAACTCGTCGGGCACCGCCGAAACCGCGGACAGCATGGTCAGCAAGTTGAGCCAGGCGTAGTTGCCACTCACGATGAGATAACCCTGAGTGCCGATCATGATCACGGCCCCGATGCCCGCAATTGGCTGGGGCAGAAACAGAAGCACCGGCGCGAGGAGCTGGGCTACGAAGTTCCCGATCACCTCGGCGCGGTGAAACCCGCGTGGCAGCTGGTGAACGAACCAGCTGAGCGGATTGGGCATCGGCTGGGTCTCGTGGTGATAATCCATACAGGTGAGGTTGCGCCAGCAGGGATCGCCCCGAAGCTTGATGAGACCGGCCCCTAGCTCCACCCGGAAGGCTAGCCAGCGGAACAGCAGGAGAACCAGAAACGGCGGCGCTGTCCGCGCATTGCCGAGGAAGATCGCGAGGAACCCGGCCTCGAGCAGCAGCGATTCCCAGCCGAAGCCATAAAAGCGCTGACCCACGTTGACGATCGAGAGATACAACAGCCAGAGCACCAGCCACCCGAGCGGGGGAAGCCAGAGCGGTCCTGCCTGAGGGAGACCGAGCACCATGGCCGCGGAGATCAGGATCCCAACGCCCGCCACGGCGCGGAGGAGATTATCGGAGTAGTAGAAGTAGAAGAGGCTGGGAGCCTCGGTGAAGTCGATCCGCCGGACGTAACGGCGCACGGGCAAGAGACCGTGTTCGCCCAGCAGCGCTGGGAACTGATTGAGCGCGACCAGGAAGGCGGCCAGATAGGTGAGCCCAAGGCCGCGCTCGATGATGAGCCGGGCAAGCTGGTAATCCGGAGCGGAGAACCATTCCATCACATTTCCCATTTCTCCGCCACAGGTCGCCCGCGGATCCGGCGCGGGTGAGGGATGGACAGCGGGCGATTCCGAAGGAAAGATAGGCAGTGTCTCGTCCCGTTTTGCTCCCCCTCTGCTTCCTCTTGTGGATCGCCCCCGCGGCGGCCCAACAGCCGGCCCGCGCGCGGGCGCTGGGGATCCAGCCCGGAACTCTGCCGCCCGGACCGTTGAACGCAATCACGGATGTGTCCGGCGTCCGGGTGGGCCAGGCCACGGTGCGCCTGGGCGACTCGGTGCGCACCGGGGTCACCGCCATCCTGCCCCATGGCGGCAACCCCTTCCTCGAGCGGGTGCCCGCCGCCATCTACGTCGGCAACGGCTTCGGCAAGCTCCTCGGCGTCACCCAGGTGGCGGAGCTGGGTGAGCTGGAAACTCCGATCCTGCTCACCTGCACCCTGTGCGTGTGGAAGGCGGCCGACGCGCTGGTCGGATGGATGCTCAAACAGCCCGGGATGGCGGAGGTGCGCTCGATCAATCCGGTGGTCGGGGAAACCAACGACGGCTACGTCCTCAACGCCATCAGGACCCGGCCGATCCGCGAGGGAGACGTGCGCGCCGCCCTGGATAGCGCGGCGAGCGGGCCGGTGGCCGAAGGCAGCGTGGGGGCCGGGACCGGCACGGTGGCGTTCGGCTGGAAAGGCGGAAT
>DATBKD010000114.1:0-25343 GCA_036556025.1 Gemmatimonadales bacterium
CTTTACCGCCCTACCGCCTTATCGCCCTGACCGCCTTTTCCGCCCTTTCCGCCTTTCCCATCTGTCTCGCCAGCTCGGCAAACATGGGCAGATCCAGACTTTGGGCCCCGTCGCTGACGGCCTGCTCCGGACGGGGGTGGACCTCGACGATAAGGCCGCAGGCTCCCGCTGCTAGGGCTCCAAGGCTCAGCGGGGTCACCAGCGAGCGGACTCCGGCGGCGTGACTCGGATCCACGATTACCGGCAGGTGGGTCCGCTCTCGCACTACGGCGACCGCGTTCAGATCCAGGGTGTGCCTGGTGGCCCGCTCGAAGGTTCGAATCCCCCGCTCGCAGAGCACGACCTGGGGATTGCCTTCGGCCAGAATGTACTCTGCCGCCATCAACCACTCTTCAATCGTGGCGCCGGCCCCGCGCTTGAGGAGGATTGGTTTGCCGCTCCGGCTGGCGGCCCGTAGCAGGCTGAAATTCTGCATGTTGCGGGCGCCGATCTGAAGCATGTCGGCAAAGTGGGCGACCACCGCCACCTCCTCCCAGCTCAGCACCTCCGTCACCACCGGCAGCCCGGTGCGCTCTCGGGCGTCCGCCAGGTAGCGGAGCCCTTTCACGCCCAGTCCCTGGAAGTCGTAGGGCGACGTGCGCGGCTTGTAGGCCCCGCCGCGCAGCATGTCGCCCCCCGCCGCGGCCACGGCGGAAGCGGTCTCCAGGATCATCAGCTCGCTTTCGACTGAGCAGGGTCCGGCAATGAGCACCGGCTCCTCGCCGCCAAAGGTGAGGTGGCGGACCGGGACGGTGCTTCCGCCGGGGTTCCGGTGCCGGTCGATGAGCGGGACATCCGGCTTCTTGGTGTGATGCGCCGGCGTCGGCGGCGGTGCCGAGAGCCTGGAGCCTTCGACCCAAGCCTCATAGCTGCCCAGAACGACCACCCGGGCGGCCAGGGCCTCCACCTCCTCGAGGGCTTCGGCCAGCCGGGGATCGGTCGCGGCCCCGTCCACGTCCACGTAGAACCGGTAGGTCCATGGAGCGGCGCGCTCCGGCCGAGACTGCAGCGCCATCAGGTTGACTCCCCGCACGCCGAAGGCCTGCAGGGTCAGCGCGAGCATCCCCGGCTTGTGATCGATCAGAACAATCAGGGACGTCTTGTACCGGGTGGCGCCCCCTTGGCCAGCGGGCAAGGGCGCACTGGTCGACCGGGTGAAGGTGAGAAACCGGGTCTGGTTGGTGGGGTCGTCTTCGATCCGCTCGGCCAGAGGAACGAGCCCGTGGGCGTCGGCCGCATGCCGAGCGGCGACCGCCGCCAAAGCCGGGTTTCCCTCCTGCGCCACGATTTCCGCGCTTCCCGCAGTATCCCAGGTGCTCACCAGCTCCACGTCAGGCAGGTGCCGGGAGAGCCATTCCCGGCACTGTCCCAGGGCAACCGGGTGGGAGAGGACCCGGTGGATCCCCTCGAGGGTGGCGCCCCGGAGCGCCATCAGTGTGAGATGCACCGGGAAGAGAATCTCGTGGGTCAACCGGAGCGTCCCGTCCCCGAACGCTTCTTCCAGAAGGTCATAGGTCGTAGTGACCGAGCCGATGAGCGAGTTCTCGATAGGCAGACACCCGGCATCGGCCAGGCCCTCCCGAACCGCTACCACGACATCCTTCGCCTCCCGGCAGGGCAGGGTTTCCAGCGCCGGCCAACGCCGCCGGGCGGCCGCCTCGCTGAAGGAACCGTGGGTGCCCTGAATGGCGACGCGCATGGGTACGCTCCGTGGTGGAAAAACAAAAACCCCGCCGGTCATTCCGGCGGGGCGTCGAGTGGTCCGGTCGGTGGCTGCTACTGCACGCTACCGACACCGGACGGGCATCGCGCCGCGCCGGCGGGGGTAAACGCGAAGTAGAACCATGAGCTGTGCTGGACCATGGGGGCAACGTACCCTTTGGGGGAACGGCTTGTCAAGCCGGGTTATCTTCTGCGCGTGCCGCTCCTGATCCTGATCGTCTGGCTCATGCTACCGGTCGCCGGTCAGGCCCAGGGGCTTGCGGCGTTCGCGCCGATCAACCCTATGGCGACCTCGCGAAGTGGCCTGGCCTTCGAGCCGTACCGGGCGGAACGGCCGGGAAGATGGAGCGGCTCACTCTCGCTGGATTACGCCAGCACCATCGAGGTCAACAACCGCCCCGCTGCCAACTACCTCCTCGATTCCGAGCTGCTGCGCGTGCGGCTGGACCTGGTGCGAGATCTGAGCCCGCGCCTGTTCCTCAGAGCGGGCGTCGAGGTCGACGGGGCCTATGCAGGATTCCTCGACGGCTTCCTCCGCTGGTATCACCGCCTGCTGGGTATCGCCATCCCTGAGCGGGAGAAGCGTCCCAGGAACTCATTTCTGTACGAGATAGCCCTACCGGGGCGGGTGCCAATCTTCCGGCGGAGCAGTGACCTCTTCCTGGGGGATATCCGGCTGGGCGCGGGGGTGAGGATCCGTCCCGGACTGCAGTCCGTTGCTTACCTGACCCTGCCGACCTCCACTGGCCCCGCGGGGTACGGCCGTGGGGTGGTCTCCGCGAATCTGGTCAATACCCTCCAGGCTCAGCTCTGGCGCAGGCTGGTCTTCGAGGGAAGTCTGGGAATCGGCTACACCCCAACCCACGGCGATCTCGCCCCCGTCCAGCGGGAGACCATGCTCTCGGCCAGCTCGGGGCTGCGGTTTCGCGTGCTGGGACGTCACTCGATCTACGCCAACATCTTCTATCACTCGCCCTACTATCGGGGGACCACCCTCCGGGCCCTCGACCGCCGGGATCTGTCGATCGATTTCGGCTGGATGCTCGCGCTCAAGAAGGGAGGCGACTGGCGCATCGGCATGACCGAGGATTTGGAGCCCGATGGCCCGGCGATAGATCTGATCTTCAGGCTGGGGCGGAGCTTTTAGGTGGGAAGAGAAACTGCTCCATGTTGCGGAACAGAAATTCTTTGGCCTTGGGATCCCTTAGATTCAAAGCGTAGTGGTTGATGAGCGCCTGTTGCGTCTTGAGCCATTCGGCCCAGCAGACGGCGCAGATCTCCTGGAAGACTCGGTGGCCCAGGTCGTTCTGAAACGGCTGGAATGCCATCTGGTCGCGGTCCAGGCCGCAGCGGGTGCAATGCAGGGTAGCCATGGGGCGCAAGATAGACCCCGTCGGGAATGTGATCCAGTGTACGGGCTAATCCTAAGTCAGGTGCTAATATGCGGATCAGGGTGTGAGCCGGCGTTGCTCCCCTTCCTGGTGGCGGATGGCTCGGGCGCCGCTGGCGGTCCCGAGCGCGGTGCCGATGCCGAAAAGGATGGCGGTGGCGAGCGAGACCATCGGCAAGAGGGACAGCGGCAGGAACACTAGAGTAGCCAGAACTCCAGTCACTACGGGCATAAAAGGCGACTGAACTGCGTCTACAAAACGGAGGCGGCGGCGAACGAAGTTGCGGGAGAGCAGGTAGCCGACGCCGGCGGCAGCGAGGGCGATCAGAAGCTGGATCATAGTGTTATCCCGGGCTGAGGAATGAGCGCCACGTTACACTACGGAACGTCTTTGAGAAAGATTCACGCGGGACGATGCCTCAAAGGAGTCGACAAGTTACCGTGAAGGTACGTATCGCGGGTGGCGATGATCGTGTCCTTGCCCAGTGTCTCTGAGGGAAGGAGCCCAACGATGCTAAGACATCCGACGGTGCAGGTGCCGAACATCGGTCCCATGGACCACGCGTGGGATCTATTGGGTGAGTGGCAGGCGGAGTTCGAGGTCCCCGAGGCCGAAGTTCCGGTCCACGGGAAGGTGATGTTCCGGTCCTGGACCGACGCCGAGCTCCAGCTCGATCCGATCGAGGCAGCGATCGCGGGCATTCCCTCCAGCGTGCCGCTGGAGCGGGCCAGTGAGATCCACCTGACCGACGCCGGCGGCGGCGCGCTCCAGTGGGTCCTGCATGCGCCCTCGACCAACTGGTCGCTCCAAGCGACCATGTGGCCCGGGTCGCTTCACCTCTTCGTGCACGACGCAGATGACGATGAAGAGCAGCTCTATCGCGCCCGGGCCACCCGGGACCAGGAATACTATCTGCGGAAATACCCGTTGGAAGACAGTGAGAAGTGAGGAGTAAGAAGTGAGAAGTGAGAAAGTGGGAAGTGAAGTGTGGGAAGGCGTGAAAAGTGAAAAGTGAACCGTGAAACGGGGCGAGTGGTGCGCCCCCTTTTACGTTTCACGCCTCACGTTTCACACCGTTCACCGTTCACCCTTTACCGATTGCCGCTGTTGAGATGCAACTTCGCAAACTTGAACTTCCCCTGAAAGGCTTTGGCGCGCAGCCCACTCCAGCCAGCATCGAAACCGCAGTCCTCTCTCCGGCCGACCGCTTCAAGCGCGCGGGCGCGGCCATTTTGATCGGCATCGCGGTCGCAGTCATCGCCATTCCCATCCCCATCGTGCACTTCGTTCTGGTGCCGGGTGGTCTCACGCTGGGTCTCATTTTCGCGCTGATCCGTCTCCGCCAGTCGGAGGTCTTTCGGAGCGTCCGCGGCCGGTGCCCGTTCTGTGGCACCGAGCAATCGTTTACCGTGATGGGCCGGTTCCGTCTGCCCAAGGACGTGATCTGCGCCAAATGCCATCGGAGGTTGGAGCTGCAGGGCTGAGGGAAGTGAAGGTAAAGAAGTGAAGGGTGAAGGGGGATGCGGGGCGGCCTCTACACTTTTCACTCTTCACTCTTCACCACCTGACAGCCGCACTGCCCCACAGGAACCCCGAGCCGAACGCGGTCAGTACCAGCAGATCGCCCGGCGCGATTCGCCCCGATCGGACGCATTCATCCAGGGCGATCGGGATGGTGGCTGCGGTGGTATTGCCGTAGGACTCGATATTGTTGTAGACCTGGTCATCCCGGAGACTCAGCTCCTTCTGAATGGCCTCGGCGATCCGGAGGTTGGCCTGGTGGGCCAGGAGAAGCTTGAGGTCGGCGGGAGTGTGACCCGTTGCATTCAGCACCGCCCGGACCGACTCCGGCATCCTGGCGACCGCATGGCGAAAGACCTCGCGTCCGTCCATCTCCAGAAACTGGCGGCCCGCCTCGATCTGTTCGTGGGATGCGCGCGGGTGGTACATCGACCCCGGGGCATCCACCCAGAGCTTCTCGGCGTATGTCCCATCGCTGTGGAGGTCGAACCCGAGGATTCCCGAGGTGTCGCTCTCCGCAGGCCCGACCACGACGGCGCCCGCGCCGTCGGCAAAGATCACCGCCGTGTTGCGCCCCTGGCTGCTCACGTCCAGCCCGGTGGACTGCACTTCGGCGCCCACCACCAGTACTCGGCGATATTGGCCGGTCCGCACATAGGCATCGGCGATCGAGAGCGCGTAGACGAATCCGCTGCATTGGGTACGCACGTCGATCGCCGGGATGGTGCCGAGCCCCAGCATACGCTGGAGAAAGACCCCATTGCCGGGAGCGAAGTGGTCTGGGCTCGAGGTCGCGAAGACGATGGCATCCACATCGCCGGCGTCAATCCCCGCCATTTCCAGCGCCGGACCGGTGGCCTGAACGGCAAGGTCCACTCCGGTCTCCCCCTCCCGTACCCAGTGGCGCTCCCGGATGCCGGTGCGGGTGCGAATCCATTCGTCGCTGGTATCCATCACCCGTGCCAGATCCTCATTGGTGACGACCCGTTCGGGTACGGCGAATCCGGTTCCCAGAATTCGGCTGCGGAGCATGCGGTGTCCCGATGAAATCGAGGGGGAGAATTATAGCAGCCTTCGGCGGAGGCTCCACGTAGCCCAGATCCAGACCAGCCAGCTCGCGGCCAGGCCCCACCCCATCTCCCGCCAGGTCTCCCAGACCACTCCGATCGGGGTAAGCCAGAGAGGCCAGGCGCTCTCCGCGATCAGCCGGTGCCGTTCGGCTATCCGGACGGCCGGAAAGCCATCGTGCAGGCGCTTCAGAATCATGTCGCACGGTCGGCTGCCTGCCAGCCGCCAGCCAGGTGCCCGCACCAGGCTCCACACCATGCTCGTCGCTCCCCAACCGTGGCTGTCGCTCACGCCCACAACGAACCGGTTGGTCCGCCGAGCCAGTGCGATGACCGAGTCGCGCCGCGACCGGGTGAGCTCGCTGGCCTGGGGCGCGGCGTTCACGATCTCGAAGCCATCCAGGCCGGCGCTCACCAGGCTGTCCAGGTGGGCCCAGTGGCTCTCCTCGTACTCCGGCAGCGAGGCCACGGAGAGCGCCCCGTAAGTGGAGTCGCTGGTGCGCAGCAGCTCGAGCAGGGCCGGGAACGAGGAGTTGTACCGCCGGCGTTCTACCGGCAGCGAATCGCCCAGCAGCACGATATGCGCTTTCCACGCGCTGACTTCTATCCCGGGACATCGGACAGGATTGTCACTATGCGACGCGAGACCTGCGACGGTATTGTGGTCGGTGATGAAGACGGCGTCGAAGCCGGCACGCCGGTGCCAGCGGAGGTTGGCGTCGGTATCGAAGCCGCCCATCAGGGTGCCGCGCACGTCGTGGGACACGTTGGTGTGGCTGTGAAAGTCCACTACCACGTCGTCCGGATCGACGCCGGCGAGCGCCAGCATGGGCCGGTGCCAGAGCGCTCCGGCGAGCAGGAAGCCCAGGAAAAGAACGAGGCTGATCGCGAACAGCCGAATTTCCCGGCCGAGTGCGCCTCGAGGGAGGGGGACCGCACTCCAGGCGAAGCGATGCCACAGCGTTCGGGTGATTCGCCACGCGAGATACAACACAAGAAGACCGATCAGGAACCCGTGGAGCCGGCTCATGCTCAGCATCGAGATCCCGTCCCACAGGGTGAAGAGCGGTGCCAGCACCAGATACAACCAGGGTGTGTGTAAGTGAATCGAGGGGGATAGTGCGGCGCCGGTGGGATCGGTCAGAGATGGCGCCGCGGCGACTCGAGCCGCGAGCAGGGCGGCCGTTAGGCACAGGGGGAGGGCGACTCCAGCTCGGGGCAGGCGCAGGGCCATGCGCTGCTATATGCCCCCGAGCCAGGGGTAGCCTTGATCCTCCCAGTACCCCCCCGGCCGCTCCCTCGTAAACGTCATGGCGGTGAGATACTTCGTCAGCTTATACCCCAGCTTGACCGGCGCATAGAGTCGCAGGGGGGCGCCGTGGTTCATCTTCAAAGGCTGCCCGTTGAACCCGTACGCCAGGATAGTCTGGGAATGGGCGGCGCTGGTGAGATCCCAGCCGTTGTAATAGTTGCTGTCGAACGAATCGAAGCGCAGGTATCTCGCCTCCGGCTTGGGTTGCACCATCTCGATGATCACCGAGACGGGGACTCCTGTCCAGGTGCCGATCGCGGTCCACCCCTCGACGCAGTGGTGCTTCACTGTGTAGGTCACTCTCGGCAGCGCCTGGAGCCTGTCCAGGGGGAGGCGAACCGGCTTGCGCACCAACCCTCCGACATCCAGAGCCCAGGCCGCCGGATCGCGAAGTACCGGGAAGCCCCCCGTGTGAGTGTAGGTGATGGAATACGCGGGGAAGTTGCGGTCAGCCGTCCGCGCGCTGACCGGATACTCTGGCGCCAGACGGCTCGACATCAGGATCTTCTCCCCGACCCAGTCGTTGATCCGGCTGAATGCCCGCAGCTTGGGCTCCAGCGCCGGTCCCCCGTCCCAGCCGCACGCCGCCACCAGGCTCGCCGGCCCCGCCGCCACGCCCAACCGGAAGAAGTCGCGCCGGCTCAGGCCATTGGGTCCATCAGCCATGGCTCGGATACCTCCCGCGGTACCATCCCGTGATGATCGAACGGAACGAAGCCGGGTCGGCCAGAAACACCAGTGCGACGTGCACCAGAGTAAACCCCACGAAGACCCAGACCGCGACGAAGTGCCAGTATCGGGCGAGCTCGTACCCGCCGAATAGGGAGGTGAGCCAGGCAAACTGCACCGGCTTATAGATGGCGAACCCGCTGAGCACCGAGATCACGCCCAGGATCACGATGAACGTGTAGGCCGCCTTCTGAAGCGCGTTGTGCTTGCCTTGCGGCGGGTGCTCCTTCCGAAGCCGGAGATAGTAGAGCTGCATCTGCACCGCCGGGCCGATGTCGCGCGGGCGAAAGACCAAGGAGCGCCATTCCCCGGAGAGCAGCAGAAAGGCGAGGTAAATCAGTCCGGTGATCACGAAGGGCCAGGCCAAGGCAAAGTGCCAATTGAGCCCTCCCGCGAGCCAACCGCCCAGTCTGGACCACTCCGGCAGCGACTTTCCGTCCCAGGGATTGGGCAGGGGATAGGTCGCGCCCCGCGGCCCGAAGTGCCGGTACGCGCTATAGATCTGCAGCCCGCTGCCGATCATCCCGAGCAGGACCAGGGCGTTGAGCCAGTGGGCAATGCGGACGATGAGGTGATGCCGGCGGACGAACGGCCGGGGCTCTTCCACGGATTCGGTTTCCATCATTGCTCCGGTTCGGACGATGACCCACTGAAACGACGCCAGGGCCGCGTCCGGTTCCGTTCTCGGGCTAAGGATGCGCTTGGAGGGCCTGCCGCGCCGCCCGGTGCCCGCTGGCAATCGCGCCGTGAACCGTGCCCAGGTTGCCGTCGCTCTGGGTGGCCTCGCCGGCAAAGAAAAGTGTCCCACCCACTGGCTCCGCCAGCCTGGCCTCGGCCCCCATGCCTCCGACGGCGACGTAGCTGTAGGCCCCGCGGCTGAAGGGATCCTCTATCCAGTCGTGATAAAACGTCTCGCGCAAGTGCGACTTGACCACTGCCGGCTCCATCCCCAGCGCATGCGCCAGCGATTCGATGCTGCGTCGCTCGATCCGGTGACGTCCCCCCTGGGCCAGCGCGGCTGCAGGGGGACCCCCCACCCATCCGGTCAACACCGGCGCTGGTACCGGCGCGCGGGTCCACCAGATCGGAAACAGGCCGGTCGCGTCGTGGAGGAAGCTCAGATCCGACACCGCCCAGAAGGCGGCATCGAACGACAACACCAGACGCAGGATCGCTCCCATCTCGAGCCGCTTCAGCGCGGAGTGCTTGTCGCTCAGCTCCGGGGTAAACCGCACCGCTCCCGGGGAACCTTCCGAGGCCTTGAGTACGCCGAGCGGGAGCGTGACGATCGCCTGAGGGGCGGCAACCGTTTCACCCGTCCCTCCCCCGACCTGGGTGTCGACCTCAACCCGGCCCGGTCCCCAGCGAACCGCCCTCACCACGGTACCCAGCCGGAGCTGCGCGCTCGCCTCGGGCAACCGGCTTCGCAGCCAGTCCACCATTGTGTCGTACCCGACCGCCAGCCGCCATTGGGTCTCCCCTCCGCCACTGGTGGCACTCTCCGCGTGGGCAAAGCCATGCAAGCTCATCTTGGTGGTATCGGCCGCGTGGAATCCTTCGACGTAGGCTCTCGCCAGGGCGACTGCTTCCGGATCGGAGGACGCCCTGGACTCGAGGTAGTCCGCGACGGAGCGGTCCCGCCCGCCCTTCTCGGGCGGATGCCCCAGTACCCTGTTGACCCGCTCGTGGAAGTCAGTGACCTTGATGAGCCGGCCGTCGCGGCGGACGTAGTGGCGGTTCACCACCGGGTGCACCGGGAGGTGGGCCGCTTCGATGATCTCCCAGCTCTCGCGTGGCTTGCCGTGCACGAACTCGGCCCCCAGCTCGATAGGCACCCCGGGCCCGGGGGTGGGTGAGGTGTACACTCTTCCCCCCAGTCGCTCGCGGGCCTCGAGCAGGAGAACCTGCTTGCCGGCTGCGACCAGCGACCCCGCGGCCGCCAAGCCCGCCACCCCGCCTCCGATGATGATGACGTCCGGTTTCACGTTCCGCCTTTACCGCCTTTGCCGTCGTCTCTATCCTACAGACTCCTCTCCCCGAGTACCTCCCCATGCAGGACCGCCTGGAGCGACTCCAAGCCTGCCTCGGCGCGGGCTATCGGCTCGAGCGAGAGCTGGGGCACGGCGGCATGGCGACGGTTTATGTCGCCCACGACCTCCGTCACGACCGCCCAGTGGCTCTCAAGGTGCTCCGCCCCGAGCTGTCCGCAAGCCTGGGCCCCGAGCGATTCCAGCGGGAGATTCGCCTCGCCGGCCGGCTGCAACATCCCCATATCCTGACGGTGCTGGATTCAGGCGCCGGGGACGGGTTGTTCTGGTACACCATGCCGCTGGTGGAGGGTGAGTCGCTCCGCGCTCGACTGCAGCGTGAAACGCAGCTTCCGGTGGACGAGGCCATCAGGCTGACTGGCGAGGTGGCCGACGCCCTCGACTACGCGCACGGCCACGGTGTACTCCATCGTGACATCAAGCCGGAGAACATTTTGCTTTCCGGCAATCAGCCCCACGATCCCGGCATGGTCGGGGATCACGCGCTGGTGACCGATTTCGGCGTGGCGCGGACCATCGAGGCCGCGGCCGGCGACAAGCTCACCGAGACCGGTCTGATTCTAGGCACCCCGGCGTACATGAGCCCCGAACAGGCGAGCGGTGAGACTGCGCTGGATGCCCGCAGCGATGTGTACGCCCTGGGTTGCGTGCTCTATGAGATGCTGGCGGGCGAGCCTCCCTTCCAGGGTCGCACCGCGCAGGTGATCGCGGCCAGGCGCCTGACCGGTCCGGTCCCTTCCGTGCGGCAGATGCGCGATGCCGTCTCGCCCGGGGTGGAAGCGGCTATCACCCGGGCGCTCGCCAAGGTTCCCGCCGACCGGTTTTCCAGCGCCGGCGAATTCGCCGCGGCGCTCCGGCGAGGACTGGCACAGGCCCCGCAGCGCCAAACAGGTATCGGGCGGCGGTTGTGGTCTGCCGCCGCCGTGCTCGGAATTTTCCTGATTCTTGCGATGGCGGTTCGTCTCCTGGGGCGCCGTTCCTCCGCAGCCGCCAACGTCCACTCCGGGCCGATCCCGCTCGCCGTGCTTCCGTTCCGTACCCTCGGCTCGGCGGCGGACTCGGGGATCCTCGCAATCGGCATTCCCGACGCCATCATCACCAAGCTCGCCAGCGTCAGTCAGATGCGGCTCCGGCCCACCAGCGCGATTCTCTCGTACCAGGGCCGCGACGCCGACCCGCGCGAGGCGGGGCGAGCCCTGGCGGTGGACTATCTGCTCACGGGCACGGTGCAAAGTGCCGCCGATCGTCTGCGGGTCAGTGTCCAGCTGGTTCGGGCAGAGGACGGGTCTCCGGTGTGGGGCCAGCACTACGATCTGGCCCGGCAGGACCTGCTCACCTTGCAGGATTCCATCGCCGAGCGGGTAAGCGGCAGCCTCGCGGTCAGGATGTCGGCTGCGGAACGGGAGCGGATCTATCGCCGCTACACCGACAACGCGGCGGCGTACGAATGGTATTTGCGGGGACGGACCGAGCTGGCTCGGATCACGGAGTCCGGCACCAAAGCAGCGGTTGGGGCCTTCGAGCATGCCCTGGCTCTCGACTCCAATTACGCTCTGGCGCGCGCGGGGCTCGCCATGGCCAGCTCGGACATGCACCTCCGCTTTGCCACCGGAGACGAGGTGGCAGCCTGGGGCGAGCGGGCCAAGCGCGAGGCGACCCGGGCCATCGCCCTCGATCCCGCACTGGCCGAGGCGCATCTGGCGCGGGCCGCCGTGGCGCGCAAGTCGGAGTTCGATTGGTCCGGCACCCTGGCCGAAAGCCAGCGGGCGCTCGAGCTCAACCCCAATCTCGACCTGGCGCATTACTTCAGGGCTGCCGCGTTTTATCACATTGGCCTCTTGCGGCAGGCCGAAAGCGAGGTTGAGAAAGCCCTGGCGGTGGATCCGCTGAACAGGGTCGAGCAGCTTCGCACTCGCGGGGTGGTGGCCTTTCTCCAAGCTGACTACCCGAAGGCGATCGATCTGCTGGAGCAGGTCCGCCGAACCGGCAGCACCGCCTATGCCGACTCCTATCTCTCGCAAGCCTACTTCTACAACGGCGACACGGCTCACGCCTTCCAGGTTCTCGATTCGCTGACTCGCTCTCCTTCCACCCCCGCGTCTTCCCGGGCACGTGCGTTCCTGGCCACGTTCTTTGCCGCGCAGGGCAAGCGCGGGTGGGACAAGGCGAGGGCGCTCATCGGGGAGGTATCCCGCGGCAGCTACATGGACCATCATGTAGCCTACAGTCTGGGGACCACCTACGCGCAACTGCGCCGGCCGGAGGAGGCTCGGCGGTGGTTGGCGACCGCGATCGGCACCGGCTTCCCCTGCTATCCCTGGTTCGCCCGGGATACGCTGCTGCAGCCGATTCGCCGTGATCCGGGATTTCGGCACCTGATGAGTCAACTGAAACAGTCGTGGGAGGGGGAAGCCGCTCGCTATCCCCCCGAGTGATCAGGCAAGGCTGGCTACTCGTACCGCAGGGCGACGATAGGATCGAGCTGAGCGGCGCGCCGGGCGGGCCAGATTCCGAAGAAGAGTCCCACCAGCGCGCTGAAGCCGAAGGCAATGGCCACGGCGCCTGGGGAGATCAGCGTGTTCCACTGCATCACCCGCGCGAGCACCACGGTCGTGGCCGTGCCGAGGAGAATGCCCAGCGCACCGCCCAGGATACACAGCGTCAGCGCTTCGATCATGAACTGGAGCAGGATGTTCCACCGGGTGGCGCCGAGCGCCTTGCGCACCCCGATCTCACGGGTGCGCTCGGTGACCGACACCAGCATGATGTTCATGATTCCGATACCGCCCACTACCAGGCTCACCGCCGCGATGCTCGCGAGGAGCGCGGTGAAGACCTGGGTGGCCTGCTGCTGGGTCTGCAGGATGTCCTGCTGGTTGCGGACGGTGAAATCATTGTCTGCGCCGGGGCGAATGTGATGCTCGCGCCGAAGAACCCGCTCCAGGTCGACCATTCCCTGCTCGATGGGGACGCTGTCCTTCACCTGAATGGACATGGTGCGCAGCCGCTTCGTGCCGAACACGCGGTACTGGGCGGTATGCAGGGGGATCAGGATCTGCTCGTCCGGGTTGGTGAACCCACCGGCCGCCCCCTTCGTGCTCAACACTCCGATGATCTCGAAGGGGATCCCTCTGACCAGGATCGTCTGATGGATCATCGCGGCCGGATTCCCACCCAGCATCTCCGGCACCTCGGACCCGAGGACCGCGTAGCGCTGCCTCGAGGCATCATCGCCGGAGGTGAACATCCGCCCGAACGGTACGGTATAGTTTTTCACCGTGACGTAGTTGGGCGTGGTGCCGACGAGGTTGAGGTTTCGATTCTGATTTCCGTACACGACCTGGAGCGACTGCTGCATTTCCGGGACGATTGCCTTGAGCAGCGTCGCGTCGCGCAGGAGGGCGTCGTAATCGTCGGTGCTCAGGATGGTGCGGTCGGTGATCATGATGGCGCCGCTGCGTCCCTGGCCGGCGAAGACGGTGAATACGTTGGCGCCGAGTGCGGCGATCCGCTCCTCCACGGCCTTCTGGGCACCGCTGCCCAGCGCCACCATGGTGATCACGGCTCCCACGCCGATGATGATGCCCAGCATGGTGAGTATCGACCGGAGCGCGTTGGCCTTGATCGACTGAAAGGCGACAGCCAGGGTCTCGCCGAAGAGCATGGTTACCGGCCGGGTCTGCCGCCGCCGCCGCCGCCACCACCGCCCGGAGTGGGGGTCTGCTGTCGCATACCCGGCACCGCTCCGCCACCGGTGATCTGGTTCATCCGCTGCTTCATGTCCTGCTGCGACTGCACCAGGCTTGCGCTGGGCAGCACGTAGACCGAATCGCCCTCCTTGAGTCCCTGCAGCACCTCGCTGTAGTCGAGATCGGTGAGGCCGGTGCGGATCCAGACCGGGGTTGGGCTGCCGTTCCGTTTAGCGAATACGATGTAGCGGCCGCCGCCAGCGTCGGTGGAGCGGGCCTGCCGCATGACCCCCCCGCCTGCGCCGCCACTACCGCGGGCGCCCGCATACCGCCGAACCCGCGTCCCGGAGTCCGCCCCCGCCCCCGCCCCCGTCCGAAAGCCGGAGTCAGCCCGAACCCGCCTGGCGTTCGAGTCGGCCCCCCCTGCCTCCGTGGGTTGGTGGAGCGAGTCGCGCGGCTCGCCGTGGGTCGCTCCGAAGGAGCCGCCGGCGGCGCCCCGACGTGGTGCCGATGCGGCGAGCTGCTGCTGCACCTGATCGGCTGAGAGTCCCAGCACCGAGGCGGCAGAACCCACATCCCGCTGGGTGCGAAGCGCGGCGTTGGGTATGGCCAGGACGCTGTCCCGCTCGCCGACGTGAATCTCCACTTCGGTGTTCATCCCCGGACGGAGCAGTCCCGACCGGTTGTCGATGCGAATGAGGACGGGGAATACGGTCACGTTCTGTTGGGTCGTCGCTTGGGGCTCGATCTTGAGCACGGTCCCGTCGAAGGTCCGGTTGGGGTAGGCGTCAACGGTGACGGTGGCCAGCTGATTGGGCTGTACCTTACCGATATCGGTCTCATCGACCAGGGTATTGACCTGCACCAGGTTCAGGTCGGCCATCTTGAGCAAGGTGGTGCCGCCGCTCACGTTGTTGGTGGCCGACGCGATCACCGTTCCGCGCTCCACGTCCTTTTCGATGATGGTGCCCGTGATCGGCGCGCGGACGTCGGCATCCTCCAACTGGATCTTCGCGTTGTCCACCGACACCTGGGCCCTGACCACCGCCGCCTTGGCGTTGGCGTAGTCCAGCTGGGCCTGCTCGTGCTCTTGCTGGGTGATCGACTGGGACTGGAACAGGCCGTCGGCTCGGCGCTTCTGGCTGGTGGCATTCTCCAGTTGCGCCTTGGCGACGTCCAGATCTGCTTGCGCCTGCTGCAGGCTGTTCCGTGCGTTCCGGGGATCGACCTGCACCAGCGGCGCGCCCCGTTTCACCACCTGGCCGGTCTCGACGTAGAGCTTGAGGATCTCACCCGAGGCCTTGGACTTGACCTCGACGGTGGTATCCGGCTGAATGGCGCCGGCCGCCTGGGCTGAGACGACGATGGTGCGGCGGGTGACGGGGACCGCCTGGTAGATGACCTTTTGCTCTTCCTTCTTGCAGGCTCCGAGAAGCAGGACACCACAGAGACATAGACGCAGAGGACGGAGGGGCTGCTGCGCAGTCACAGGGTCGCGCGGCGGGACAGGCGTCCTCTGCGTCCTCATCATGCCTTCCCCCCGGTCCCGAAATCCCGCTCCACTTTCCCGTCCTTCAGATGCACCTGCCGGTGCGCATGCGCGGCGATGTCCACCTCATGGGTGACCAGGAGGATGGTCTGTCCATCGTTATACAAGGCCTCGAACAGACCCATGATCTCCTCACTGGTTGCGCTGTCGAGATTCCCGGTGGGTTCGTCGGCCAGGAGGATGCTGGGCTGATTCACCAGCGCCCGCGCAATGGCGACTCGCTGGCGCTGACCGCCGGAGAGCTCGTTGGGCCGGTGCGCCACCCGGTCGGCAAGCCCCACCCGGGTGAGCGCCTGCATGGCGAGGTCGCGCCGCTCTTTCGAGCCCATACCCGCATACACCAGCGGGAGCTCGACGTTGTGCAGCGCATTCGCCCGGGGAAGGAGGTTGAACGTCTGGAACACGAAGCCGATCTCCCGGTTCCGGATCCGGGCCAGCGCGTCGTCGTTCAATTCGGACACCCGGTGGCCGTTGAGCCAGTACTCGCCGGCCGTGGGACTGTCCAGGCAGCCGATGAGGTTCATCAGGGTGGACTTGCCCGAGCCCGACGGCCCCATGATCGCCACGAACTCGTTTTGCCGCACCGTCAGGTTCACCCCTTGCAGCGCGTGCACCACCTCTCCGCCGATGTCGTAGTCCCGCTGCAGGTTCCGGGTCACGATCACGGCATCCCGCGGCACATCGGACGGAAGCATCGCCATCCGCTCGGCGGTATCGCCCAGCGTGCTCGTCACAGCGTCCGTCCAATCAGCGCCTCGAGCTGCGCCTTGGCCCGGAGATAATCGAAGCGGGCATTCACCACGTCGACCTCCGCCTGGTTGAGGGCTTCCTGCGAGGTGAGGACATCCACAATGGTAGAGGCCCCCAGCCGGTAGCGCTCTTGCTGCACCCGGAGGTCCTCCCTGGCGGCCGTGACGCTCACCTGAGTGATATCGATCTTGGCCCCCGCGGCCTCGATCTCGGCCAGCTGGGAGACGAGCTGGGACGACACCTGTCGGCGAGTGTCCTGCTCGGTCGCCTCGCTGACCTCGAGCTGGGAAGCTCGCTGCGTGATGGTGAGCTCGCGATCGAAACCGTTGAACAGGTTCCAGCGGAGGCCTAGGCTCAGCTGCCGCTGATTCAGGAAAGTGTAGTCGTTCAGCCTGCTGGCGTTCCAGGCCGTGCTGGCCGACAGGTTGAGCGTGGGCCAATACGCGGACCGGGCTGCGCTGAGCGAAGCGCGGGAAGCTGCCGCGGTAGCCGCCGCGCTCTGGACCCGAGGTGACCTGGCTTCAGCTTCGGCCCGAATGGTCGCGGTATCCAAGATGGTGACAACCCGATAAAAGGCGGAGTCGTCCGCCGCGTGCACCCTCCCTGGCTCGCCGATGAGTCTCGCCAGCTCGGCCTCGGTCGTGGCCAGGTCGGTTTGAGCCTGGAGCAGGTCCAGCTCCGCGCTGCCCAGGGTCACCCGCGAGCGCAGGGTATCGGAGCGGGTGGCGGACCCCGCGCTCAGCTTGTTGACCGAGACCTTGAGCTGCTCCTCCGCCCGGCGCACGCTCGCCTCTCGCACGGTCACCAGCTGCTGGGCGGCGAGCGCGTCGAAGAAGGCGTTGGTCGTGGTGAGCGCCTGCTGGAACCGGGCATCGACCAGGGAGGCCTCGGCCGCGCTGACGCCCGCCTTGGCCGCCCGCATGTCGGCGCCGCGGCGGAACCCGGTGAAGAGATCCACGTTCGCGGCGAGCGAGGTGCTGACGCTCCGGTTGGTGGAATTGCCGCTGGTGAGCTGTCCGGTCACCGGGTCTACCCGGGAGGCGCCCTCGGAGAAGAAATCGCTGGCCGACGAGCTCGCGCTGACAGTCGGAAGATATGCGCCCCAGGCGCTCCGCCGCTGGGCGGTGGCGTTGCGGACGTCGGTTTGGGCCTGGATCACCGGCGGCTGTACCTGCTCCGCCAGCTTTAACGCGTCGGCCAGTGTCACCGAGCGCTCCTGGCCCGCCAAACGCGCACTTCCGGCAAACGTCACCAGCAACAGGATGGTCGTGATCCGGTGGCGTGTCATCCTCGTTCGTCCGCGGCCAAGGGGAGGGGACGTCGGTTCGAAGACACTGGAGACAAGATGTCCCGGACTCCTCGATGGTCGCACGGCCGACCCCTCGGCGGGGCCCTCACCGGTCGGCCCGACGACGGAAGGCTTCCCGCGCGGCTCCGATGGCCAACCAGCCACACAACACGCCGAAGGCGTACGAGGTGGCGGTAGGCAGGGTAAAGAAGAGCAGGCCCAGGGACACGAACAGCGCGCTGATAGGCAGAAAGACCGAGCGGCGCGCATTGGCGGCGATGGTCCGAAGCGCCAGCGCCGTTCGGCGCCGGGTCTCCCGCCGGCTGGGGTGGTATCCGGTGTCCGGGACCTCCGGCTCGCGGTGGCTGAGTGCGGTGGGCAGGGCCTTGCTGATGCGCCGGGGGGCGCGCAGCGGACGCCGGGTGACCTCGCGACTCCGGGCGATGTCAAGCCGAAACTGTCGCTCCATCGCCTCGGCCAGCGCGGGGTCCTCGATCAGCACGTCCAGCTCAAAATTGCCGAGCAAGCTGGAGGGATTGAGATTGCTCGAGCCCACCCGCACCCAGCGGCTATCGGCCACCAGTGTCTTGGCGTGCAGCATCGGGCCATCCCACTCGTAGATGCGCACACCGTTCCGCAGGAGGTCTCGATAGCCGATGCGGGACAGGTTGCGAATCAGGGGAAGGTCGCTGGAGCCGGGGACCAGCATGCGGACGTCGACGCCGTCCCGAGCGGCATCTCGCAGGGCCTGAAACAGTCTCGGCGGTGCCACCAGGTACGCATCGGTGATCCAGAGGCGCTCGATGGCCCCGGCGGCGAGCAGCTCGATGACCCGGTAGGCCCGCTCCCTTCCCGGCTCACCACTGATGACCCGCACCTCCGCATCCCCCTGCGGCGTCACTCGCCCCGCCACGTCGTCGTCCGGCACCGGCGCTCCGGCGAGGGCCCAGGTCCGGGCGAACGCCTGATCCAGCACCGCGGCGGCCGGCCCGGCAACGTCGACTGCGGTGTCCCGCCAGGGCTGGCCCTGAACCACTTCCTCCCCGGTCCACTCGCAGCCGATGCAGAGCCCTCCGACGACGGCGCGAGAACCGTCGGCCACCATCAGCTTGCGGTGATTGCGAGAAAAGTTGGAGACCAGGTCGAAGGCCGGAAGCGGTCGGAAGGCTCGCACCTCGATGCCCGCCTTGCGCAGGTCGCGCCAATACCGCCGGCGGGTCATGAACGAGCCCAGGGCATCATACAGCACCCTGACATGCACGCCAGTCGCGGCTCGTTCGACCAGACGGTCGGCGAAACGGCGGCCGACGGTGTCACTGCGGATGATGTAATTCTCGAGATGGATCCACCGGCTGGCCTGCGCGATCAGATCAAACATCGCGCAGTAGCTGTCGGGGCCATCGATCAGCAGATCCACCCGGTTGCCCGGAATGGGTCGCCCTCCGGCAGCGCGGTTGATGGCAGAGGCCACCGACTGGTCGGCGCCGCCGAGAGGACTGGCAGTCACGGAGATCCCAGCCCGAGGACTCGCTCATGCGGTCGGAGGGCCGTCAGCACGAAGGCGATGTGGTCGTCCAGGGGAACCCCCAGCTCGGCGGCGCCCTGGAGCACGTCTTCCCGATTCACTCCCCGAGCGAAGGCCTTGTCCTTGAGCTTCTTCTTCACGCTCGAGACCTCGAGATCCTGAAGGCTGCGGGAAGGCCGCACCAACGCGCAGGCCACCAGGAATCCGCAGAGCTCGTCCACCGCGAAGAGGGCGTGGGCCATCGCGCTGTCGCGAGGGACGCCGGAGTAGTTCGCGTGTCCCAGGATGGCCCGTTGCATCGGCTCGGGCAGTCCCTTTTCCGCGAGAATACGAACGCCCTCGGCGGGATGCTCTTCGGTCGGGGAATGGGCCGCGTTGGGGAAGCGCTCGTAGTCGAAGTCGTGCAGCAGTCCCACCAGCCCCCATGAGTCGGGATCTTCCCCGGCCCGCTCTGCCATGGACCGCATCGCGATCTCGACGGCGTACATGTGTTTGCGGAGCGCGTCCGAAACAGTGTATTGGTGCATTATTTCGAGGGCCTGTTCGCGGGTCAGGGGCATGGTCAGTGAGGCGTGAATCGTGAAATGTGAAATGTGAAAAGTGAAATGTGAAAGATGGCTGGTGGGGCGCCGGCAGCCCGTTCACCTTTCACTTTTCACCTTTCACGGCTGTTGCGCGTACGCTGCCGTCAGCGGAACTCGGCCCTCCACCTCGCCGTCGAGGGTGATCTCGAAGGCATACTGCCCCGGTCGGGGCAGGGGAACATCGAACACCAGTACCGCTCCAGCCTCCACGTCTACCACTCCTGCCGGCGGCTCGCCGAACTGGACTGTGCCCTCGCCTCCCAGCAACTCGCCGCCGTCCTCGTCCACAAACCGGATTCTGATCGTGTGTACCCCGATTTCGGTTCGCCGGCCGCGCACTCTCAACACCAGATGGGTGCGGGGGCAGACGGAGGGGAAGTTGGCGATCCAGACATGCTGAAAGATGCCGAGCACACTCAGCTTGCCCTGTTGGTCGATGAGGGCGTAATCGGCGACGAGGGCAAAGTCGAGATGCAGCTCAGGTGACCCGGATGGAGGTGACCACGTCGTTCTGGCGAATCTGGTTGACCACGTCCATACCCTCGCGCACCTGTCCAAAGACGGTGTGCACCCGATCGAGATGTGGCTGAGGCGAGTGACAGATGAAGAACTGGCTGCCGCCCGTGTCCTTGCCGGCGTGGGCCATGGAGAGCGTACCGGCCAAGTGCTTGTGAGTATTGAGGTGAGTCTCACACTTGATCTTGTAGCCCGGGCCGCCAGTGCCTACTCGGGCGTTGCCCGCCTCACGGGAGTAGGGATCGCCTCCCTGGATCATGAAGTTGGGAATGACCCGGTGAAATCGGGTCCCGTCGTAGAATTGACTGTTTGCCAGCTTCTCGAAATTGGCCACCGTATTGGGCACTTCCGTCTCGAACAGATCCAGGACGACGGTGCCCTTGCTGGTCTCAATAGTTGCCGTCTTGCCCACGAGTTCCCTCGAAGAAGTGATGTCGACGCTAATTTAACAGGTCAGCCGTCGAGGGCGCGGCAGCGGCCTGCAACCCCGCCTCCTGCAAGAACAGGTCGCCGCCGGTGGGACGACCGTCACGCCGATCCGCACGGGTCAGCACCAGTCGATCCTTGGCCCGCGTCATCCCGACGTACAGCAGCCGTCGAGCCTCCTGAATCTCGTGCTCGACCCCGTCATCCAGCGCCTGAAGGCCGGGAATCTGCCCGTCCTCGGCCCCCACCACATAGACTCGAGAGAATTCCAGGCCCTTGGTCGAGTGCAGAGTCAGCAGGTTCACCCGTTGATCTTCCACCGAGGCGCCGTCGCTCTTGGAGAGCGCGGCCCGGCTCAACAGGAGGTCGATGCTTTCCTGCATGGTCGGTGCGTCGCTCGCCCGCAGGAGCGCTTCGAGTCGCTCCACCGAGCTGGGATAGCGCTCCGCCACCGACCGCTCGGTCCGAATGCGTTCCATGAGTCGGACGCCGCCGAGTCGCTCGATCACCTCCTCGACGGGAGGCCCTCCGGCCGCCTCGCATTCGGCGGCGTAGATCTCGAGGCAGTTCCCGTATCGTCCCAACGTTGCCGGCAAGGCGATGTCGCGGAGCACGCGCTCCTCCGGCGTCTCGTCTGCCGGGGCGTGCAGCGCAAAGGCCAAGCCGAGCCAGCCCAGCAGGTTGGGAAGCGTCAGCTTGCGCGAGCGGGCCAGCTTGAGCTCGCCGAGTGATCGGAGGATGCCGACCAGCGCACTGGCGTCGTCCAATGCATGGTGCGAGCGGCCGGCATCCACCCCGAACCGATGGGCCAGGTCCACCAGCTTGGCGCTCTCGTGAATCAGGGAACGCGCCAGCGGCAAGGTGTCGAAGAAGACGAGGTCCTCGACCCCGGGCAGGCCCGCGGCCAGCCGCCGGAGCACCGGGACGTCGAAGGTCTGTCCGTTGTGCGCCACCAGGACATCGGTCCCCACGAAGCTGCGGAAGGCCGGCCAGACTTCGGCGAATGTCGGCTGGTCGCAGACGTCGGCGTCCCGGTACCCATGCACCGCCGTCGCCTTGGGGCTGATAGGCCTGGTGGTTCGGATCAACTGCACGAACTGATCGACGATGACCCGATTGCGCACCCGAACCGCCGCCAGCTCGACGATGTCGCACTCGGCCGGATCGACATCGGTGGTCTCCAGGTCGAAGGCGACATAGTCCTGCAGCGGGTCCGTCAGACGGGCGCATCGGAACAGCTGGAGCGCCTTGAAAATCAGCAACGGGCGGGCTGCCCTGGCGGGGATCACTACATCGCTCGGGGCCGGGCGTCGGGTGAGGTCCAACGGCAGGACCTCGCCATCGTACCCGGCCCGAAGCATCTGCAACAGCGGAATCTCCAGGCCCGCATCGGGCTCGACCCAGACCCTGCCACCCGCGGAGGCTGCCTGAAAGAGCTGGCGGGCCAGCAGTCGGGCTCCGGGAAACTCCGCCGGGTCGGACAGCTCGTCCGCCCGCTCGTCAAGCGGGTTGCGGTATCGGCCGACACGTTGAGAGAGCAGCTCTTCGACCAGGGAGTCGATGTGCTCGTGCGCCCGGCCGAGCGCCGCCAGGTTCTCGACGTGAAAGACGAAGCGCCAGGCCATGCGAGCGTCCGGGTCTCCCCGGTTCTCGCGGGCGAAGGTCCGGAAACCCGCGACGAGCTCGACATCCGAGCAGCGAACCCGCACCTGCTGGAGCAGGGGATACGGCAGCACCGTCTCCGCGAACTGGTCCAGCGCGACAGGGTCACGCGGGTCCCGGACCACTCGCAGCGAGGCGATGATGAACCCGATCAGCGCGTCATCACAGAGCGCCTGCCCTCGCGCAACCCGGCAGGGGACCCCGGCTTCGATCAGCCGGGTCTCGAGCTGCTGCCCGATCCGGTGGGTGCGGTAGAGCATGGCATACTCACCCCAGTCCAAGGCGGAGGCGGCCTGGTCCTGCACCAGGTCGGCAACCAGCCAGCTCGCTTCGGCCGCTTCATCCTGGAAGCGATAGGCGGTCACGCAGTAGGGCGACTCCCGGTCCGCGTCGATGTCCTTGCGGAACAGCGCAGGATTGCGGGTGATGAGCTGTCGGGCGACCTCGAAGATCTGCCGGGAGCAGCGCCGGTTGTGCTCCAGCACGATCGGATCGGCGATCTCGAAATCCTGCTGGAAGCGTTGCAGAATTGCCGCATCCGCGCCGGCCCAGGAGTAAATCGATTGCTCGTCGTCCCCCACCGCGAAACAGTTGTGGTGCGCCGAGGCCAGGTATTTGATGACCTCGTACTGGGCCAGGCTCAGGTCCTGGAATTCATCGGTCAGAATACAGTCCCACCGGCTCCGAATCTGTTCGGCGATCGCGGGATGACATCGCAGCAGCGAGCCGGCGAGCGCAATCAGGTCGTCGTAATCGACCAGGTTCCTCGAGCGCAGCAGGGCCTGATACTCCTGAAACAGCTCCAGGTCGCCCGGGGTAAGGGGATAATTCTGCAGCTGATGGCGACCGAAGAGGTTCAGCAGCTGGGTGTGGCGCTCCTTCCGTACCCGGAGCCGCCGGAGCACCCGGCGCTGATATTCCTCGTCGGCCATGCCGAATCCGCGCCGGAGGCCGATGGCCGCGACGTGCTCCCGCAAGAGAGAGAAGCAGAGCCCGTGAAGGGTGCCCCGGGTGATGTCCTCGGCGCGCGCCCCGATTCCGCGGCGCAGGCGCTGGGCGATCTCGTCGGCGGCTTTGTTGGTGAAGGTGACCGCGCAGATCCGGCCGGGCGGGATTCCAATGCGGTCGATGAGATAGCCGATTCGGCCAATCAGGCAGAACGTCTTCCCGGCGCCGGGGCCTGCCACAACCAGCACAGGGCCCGGCGGCGCTTCGATGGCCTCGAGCTGCTTCGGGGAAGGGACCAGCACTACGAGAATCTACTCGGCGCGCTGCGCCGTGACGAGATCAGGCAGGTACGGAAGGCCGGAGCGCCTCGAGCGTGGAAAGCCAGGTCTCCAGATCCTCGGCCGGCTGACTACAACTGGTCCCGGTGCAGGCGTAGCTGCGGGGCGTGCGGCCGGCGTTGATCATCCCGGCGAGGGCTGGAGGGAGGGTCTCGGTCTGGACTCCGGCGGGAGCGAGGCGTTGCACCACGCGGCGAGGTATGAAGTCTGTGAGGGCGACGTGATGCATGAGGTCGGCCACCGGGTCACCGGATTCGCCGACGATGACGAGATGGGTCGTGGGATGGAGCTGCCAGTCCACGGCGAGCAGATAGGTTGACGCGTAGAGGCCGAGCTCTCCGGCCCTCCCGGCAAAGGCCTTGACCAGATCGAGGGCTCGTTGCTCCCAGCGCGGCGCCGCGGTCAGCTCTCGCAGCCGGACGGCAACGATGCCCGCGACGCCATTGGGCGAAGGCGTCGGAGCGTCCTGGATCGGTTTGGCTCGAGTCGGCAGCAAGCCCGGTTCGCGGGTTCGGATCCTCCCGGTATCCCACAGCCCTCCCTCTGCCTCATCCCAATAATCGCTCCACACCCGGTCCATCAGGCGCTCGCCCCACTCCAGCCAGGCACCCTCCCCAGTCGCCTCATAAGCATCGAGCGCCGCCGCGGCAGTGAACACCTGATCTTCGAGCAGGCCAGTCAATCCTCCCGGGGTATGACTGACCGCATCCGCTGCCGACGTGGCCTCCTCCCGGAGTCGGGCCAGGGTTCGGAGTGCATGGCTCCGGGCCCAGTCGTCGTCCAGGACCGTGCCGGCCCGGAGCAATGCCGAAACCATCATTGCATTCCAGTTGGTGTAGCGGGTCCGATCTACGAACGGCGCCGGCCGGCGGGAGCGGGCCAGGCGCAGCTTCTGCTCGGCGGAGTTGAGCAGCTCACGAGTGTCGGCTTCGCTCCGTCCGGTCCGGAGTGCGATAGAAGCGAGGCTGCCGGCGACGAAGAGCACGTTTTTCCCCGGATCGTGCTGCATTTCGCCGGCAGTGCCGATGTCGTAATAAGCCGCGGCGACGTCGAACTCCTCGGACGTGAGCGCAGCGGCTGCCTCGTCTCGAGTCCAGGTGAAGTATCCGCCGTCGTCCTCGAGTCCCACGTCGGCGTCCTGGCTCGCGGCATAGCCTCCGTCGGGGTCCGAGGCGACCTCGCGAACCCACCGCACGATCCCGCGGGCGACCTCGGCGTACTCTTTCTGGCCGAAAAGCGCGTAGGCATCGAGGTACGTCTTCAGCAGCTCGGAATTGTCGTAGGACATCTTCTCGAAGTGAGGTACGATCCAGCCGGCGTCCACGCTGTACCGGTGGAACCCCCCACCCAGCTGATCGTGCATCCCACCACGAGCCATGCCCTGAAGCGTGCGTTCGATAATGGTGCGGACTGTCTCGTTCGGCTGATCGAACCAACGGTGGAGCAGCAAGGTGATGGCGCCGGGATGGGGAAACTTGGGCTGCGAGCCGAACCCGCCATGCACTGGATCGAAGGCTCGCGACATCTGGCCCACGGCGGTGTCCAGCACGTCCGGCGAAAGCTCGCCTGGGGCGCTCTCATCCAAGTGGCTGTCGAGGGCGCGGCGGATGGTACCGGCCTGCGCGTTCACCTGGTCCCGGCGAGAGCGGAAGGCCTGGAGCACGCTGAGCAGCACTGTCCGGAACCCAGGGCGACCGTACTTCCCATCGGGAGGGAAATAGGTTCCCCCGTAAAACACCTCGCCTACCGGCGTGAGAAAGGCGGTGAGCGGCCAGCCTCCCTGCTGGGTCATCGCCTGGACCGCCCGCTGGTAGCGTGCGTCCACGTCGGGCCGCTCGTCACGGTCCACCTTGATGCACACGAACTCGCGATTGAGTAACTCGGCCAACTCGGGGTTTTCGTACGACTCCCCGTCCATCACGTGGCACCAGTGGCACCACACGGCCCCGATGTCGAGGAGGATGGGCTTGTCCTGGCTCTGGGCTTCGCTGAAGGCCTCGTCCCCCCAGGGGTACCAATGAATCGGCTGGTGCGCTGCGGATCGGAGGTAGGCGGAGGCGGACTGGCCCAGATGGTTGGCGGTCATGGATGGAAGTTAGCAGTGTGCAGTGAGAAGCAAGCAATGAGAAGTGAGAAGTGAGGAGTGAGGAGTGAGGAGTAGAGGTAGGTCATCCCGCTTCCGCTCTCGGGATGACTCCTTACTCCTTACTTCTCACTCCTCACTCCTCACTCCTCACTC
>DATBKD010000115.1:0-64274 GCA_036556025.1 Gemmatimonadales bacterium
GAGGCGGGCATCCACCGATCGATGGATGCCCTTGGAAGGGACGCAGCGCAGGACCGGACGCAGGACGCTAACAGCTAACAGCTATCAGCTATCAGCTATCAGCTATCAGCTATCAGCTAGAGCCGGAAGCGTCCCAGCCTCTGGCCCTCAGTGTTAGCTGTTAGCTGTTAGCTGATAGCTGTTAGCTGTTAGCTGTTAGCTGATACCTCTCTCCCCATCCACCGATCGACGGATGCGCTCCCCTCCTTGCGCTCGATACCGGGAAACTCTCTCTCGCCCGATCTTGGGTCCGCGTTGAGGCTGGCTCGATGGCGAGCCCGAGTGAACTCGAGTTGAAAGGGTCCGGTATGCAGCGAGCAGCGTGGGTGCTCTTCCTTCTGGCAGTCGGGTGCACGCCGCGGCGCGATGCAATCATCGCCCAAGGCACCATCGAAGTCGAAGAGACCGACATCGTCCCGACGGTCCGTGGCCGTATCAGCCGCATCTGGGTCGCCGAAGGCGATCTGGTGCGCGCCGGAGACACGGTAGTGACCCTGGTGTCCTCTACCCTGCCCGACGACCTCCGGGAACGCGAAGCGCGGGTCGCGCGGGCGGAAGCCGATCTGCGGGATCTCGAGCGCGGCTCCCGTCCCGAGGAGATCGCCCGGGCCGAGGCCGAGCTGCGAAGCGCCCTGGCCGAGGACGCCCGGGCCGCCAAGGAGTCGGAGCGGATGGACACGCTCGTCGCCGGCAACGTCGTGAGCCAGCAGGACGCGGACAACGCCCGCGCCGCGGCTGCCGACGCCAGGGGCAAGCGCGAAGCAGCCGAGCAGTCCCTGCGCCTGCTGCGGGAAGGCGCGACCCGCGAAGCGCGCGAGGCAGCCCGGTCCCGGTTGGCCGAGGCCAGGGCGTTCCTGGCGCAGGGCCGTGCGACTGATGGCGAGCTGACCCTGCTGGCACCGGTGAACGGCATCGTCATGCCGCACTATTACCGGGTGGGCGAGGTGGTGGAGGAGGGTGACCCGGTGATGACCACTGCGGACATGTCGCATCCGTGGGTCCGGGTCTTCGTCAACCAGCGCGACGTCCCGACGCTCCGGATCGGTGCGGCCGCCGAGGCCGTCGTCGACGGCGCCCGGAAGCAGCCCATCCCCGGCCGCATCGTCGCGATCAACCATGAAGCCGAATACATCCCGCGCGTCGCGCTGACGACGGAGGAGCGAGCCGATCTGATGTTCGGAATCAAGGTCGCACTGTCGAATGCCGACGGCATCGCTCGGGCCGGCCTGCCGGCAACCGTGCGGCTCAACCTGAGCTCGCAGCCGGCAACCACCGAGGTCGCGGAGGCCCGTCCATGACCGCTCCGCTCGTCTTCGAGAGACCCGTTCTGGCCGTCGAGACGGTCGCCATGAGAAAGGTGTTCGGCAAGCTGGTGGCGGTGGATTCGCTGGACCTCTCGATCACCCGCGGCACGGTGTACGGACTGCTGGGATCGAATGGGTGCGGGAAGACGACCACCATCCGGATGCTCTGCGGACTGTTGGCCCCGACCAGCGGCCAGGCGAAGGTGATTGGCCTCGATGTCGCCACCGAGGGCGAGAGGATCAGAAAGCGGATCGGCTACATGTGTCAGAAGTTCGGGCTGTATGACGACATGACCGTACGGGAGAATCTCCTGTTCTATGCCTCGATCTACGGGCTCCGCCGCGACACGCTGCGCACCCGCACGGAGGAGTTGTTGGTGGACCTGCGGCTTACCCAGCGGGTGGATCAGCTGGTCGGCACCCTGAGCGGCGGCTGGAAGCAGCGGGTGGCGCTCGCCTGCGCCACGGCGCACCATCCCGAGCTGGTGTTCCTGGACGAGCCCACTGCCGGGGTCGATCCGGCGGCCCGTCGGGTGTTCTGGGACATCATCTACGAGCTGGCCGGAACCGGCACCACGATTGTGGTGACGACGCACTACATGGACGAGGCCGCCAAGTGCCAGCGGCTGGGCTTCATGTCCAAGGGGCGTTTGATCGCCAACGGGACCCAGGATGACATCCTGCGCCAGTTCGGCCAGCCCACGGTCGAAGACGTGTTCGTGGAGCTGCAACGGAAAGATGAGGGGGTGGCAGCATGAGGTTCTTCGAGCGGATGCGCGATTCCTCTCTCTGGCCGATGCTCTGGAAAGAGTTTCGCCAGATGGGCCGGGACCGCTTCACCGTGGGCATGCTGGTCGGGCTGCCATCCATCCAGCTGCTCCTGTTCGGCTACGCCATCCGAACCGAGGTCCGCCACGTCCCCATGGTAGTGCTGGACCAGTCCCGCACTCAAGAGAGCCGGGCCCTGGTCACCTTGCTCACTAACACCCAGAACTTCGATGTGGCCGGGCACGCCCGCGGCCAGGACGAGATCGAGCGGGTCCTCGGCAACGGCGGTGCCAAGGCGGCGTTGGTAATCCCACCCGACTTCAGCACGGACCTCAAGCGAGGCCGGGGGGCTACCGCGCAAGTGATCGTGGACGCCGTCGATCCGCTCGCGGCGTCCGCGGCCATCTCGGCGGCTGGGCTGGCCAGCGGCGCGGGCATCAACCGGCTCACCCGCGCACTGCCCGAGGAGGAGGCCGAGCTCGACGTGCGAGTGCGTCCCCGCTACAACCCGGGTCTGGTCAGCGCGTTCAACGTGGTCCCAGGTCTCATCGGTGTGCTGCTCACGATGACGCTGGTCGCGGTCACCTCGATGGCACTGGTGCGCGAGCGCGAGCGGGGTACGCTGGAACAGCTCATCGTGACCCCGGTCACCAGGAGCAGCGTGATCCTGGGCAAGATCTTGCCCTTCGTGATCGTGGGCTACATCCAGATGTCGGTGATTCTGGTATTGGGACACTACATCCTGCACGTGCCGTTCCGGGGCAGCTTGCTGCTGCTCTACGCCATGACGCTGCCGTTCATCATCGCGGTGCTCGGCGTGGGCCTTCTGATCTCGACCGCGGTGAAGACTCAGACGCAAGCGATGCAGCTCAGCATCTTCTACCTGCTGCCCAGCATCCTGCTCACCGGCTTCATGTTCCCCAAGGAGGCGATGCCGTTGTTCTGTCGCGGCCTCTCGGCTCTCCTGCCGATGACGTACTACCTGACCGTCGTTCGGAGCATTGCGCTCAAAGGTGTGGGCCTGGCCGAAACCTGGCAGCCCGCGCTCATCCTCACCGCTTTCGCCGCGCTCCTGGTGATCGTGAGCGTGAAGCGGTTCACCAAGACTATGGAATAGAAAGGATCAATGACCGATGCGTGTCGCCACCATGATTGGAACTGCCGCCCTGTTGTTGAGCACCAGCGCCTGGGCCCAGGACGTGTCGTACGACTACGACAAGAACGTGAACTTCGTCGCACTCAAGACCTACGCCTGGGTCCCCGACGGCAACATCCAGGACGAGCTCACCCATAAGCGGATCATTGCAGCGGTGGATGCCCAGCTCGCCGCCAAGGGAATGCGCCAGGCTGAAGCCGGGACCACTCCCGACGTGGTCGTCGTCTATAAAGCCGGCGTGCGCCAGGAACTCGAGGTCAACGGCTACGGCGCCTACCGGCTCAACCGGTGGAACTCAGCCAGGGTCGAGCGGGTCCCGGTCGGGGCGTTGTTGGTGGAGATGCTCGATGCGAAGACCAAGAATGTCGTGTGGCGGGGTATGGCGACCAAGGACCTGGACGTCGATGCCAGCCCCGAGAAGCGGGAACAGAACATCAACAAGGCGGCCGAGAAGCTCTTCAAGAAGTATCCTCCGAGCAAGTGATCGGGGAAGCCGTCGCCATGCTGATGAAGCGGATCGTCTTCTGCACCTTCGGGTCGCTGGGTGACATCTATCCCCTGCTGGCCCTCGCCCGGGAGTTGCGGCTGCGGGGGCACTGGCCGGTGATCGCGACCACGCCGGCGTATCGGCGGCTGATCCAGTCCAGCAACATCGGCTTCCATCCGGTGCGTCCGGACTTCGACCCGACCGACCCCGAGATCCTCAGCCGGGTCATGGATCGACGCACCGGCGGACGGTACATCGTGTGTAACATCTTGCTGCCTGCCCTGCGCGAGGCCTACGAGGACACGGCCGCTGTCGCGGAGGATGCCGATCTGCTCGTCATTCACCCGATGGCGCTCTCCGCCTTCTTGTTCGCTCGGAAGGCGGGGGCTCCCTGGGCCTCGGTCGCGCTTGCGCCGATGAGCCTCTACTCCATCTACGATCCGCCGGTTGTCGCCGGCGTTCCCTTCGCCGAACTGCTCGCTGCTCGAGGGCCGGCAGTGCAGCGGCACTTGCTCAAGGGGATGGCGATGCTGTTCGAGCCGCTGTGGAAACCGTTCCGCCGGTTCGAGAGAGACCTGGGACTGCCTCCGGCCCCGAATCCGCTGTTCTGGGGTCAGTCCCCACACCTGACTCTTGGGCTGTTCTCCCGGGTGCTGGCGGAGCCCCAGCGCGATTGGCCGGTGAGTGCTCGGGCCACCGGTTTCCCTTTCTTCGACCAGGGTCAAGGGAACTCCCCTGAGCTGCAGCGGTTTCTCGATGCCGGCGAGCCGCCCATCGTCTTCACCCTGGGCTCTGCGGCCGTGGGTGTTGCGGGGGACTTCTTCCAGCAGAGTGCGGAAGCCGCTTATCAGCTCGGGCGACGTGCGGTCCTTCTGGTTGGACGCGACCCGGCAAATCACCCCACGAGGCCGCTGCCTCAGGACGTCATCGCCGTTCCCCATGCCCCCCATGCAGCGGTCTTCCCCCGGGCTGGGCTGATCGTCCATCAGGGCGGCATTGGCACCACGGCGGAGGCGATGCGGGCGGGGCGACCCATGCTGGTGGTTCCCTATAGCCATGACCAGCCGGACAACGCTGCGCGGCTTACCCGGCTGGGAATCGCCCGCAGCGTCCCGCGCGAGCGGTACGATGCCGCCATGGCCGCACGCGAGATCCGAACGTTGCTCTGGGACCCGGCCTATGCGAATCGAGCGGTCGAGGTCGGTCTTCGGGTTCGCAGCGAGGCGGGAACGTCCACGGCATGTGACCTCATGGAACGCCTGTTAAGCCAAACTGGCGACTTGACGGCCGCATTTACGGCTGGCATTCTAGCTCATTAAGCCTACGAACGATGACTGCTCCTCGATTGGGTTGGAGCCGGGCTCTGGCCCGCTGCACCGTCCTCTGGTGGATCCTGGCCCCTCCCGTGGCGGCCCAGGCTCATCCGGCGCGTATCGCGATCATCCTGGATAGCGACTCTCCCCGCTTTCGCCCGCTGGTCGACGCGTTTCAGGCCGAGGTGCTCGGGTTCTTCCGCCCGGGCGAGCTCGTCCTGCTGCCCCCGATGTCGGGGGACGGGACGGGGTCCGGCGTCGGTCGCGTGCTCGACCGCGTGCTCAAGGATTCCTCGGTGTCAGTCATCGTGACACTGGGGTCCATCAGCTCCCATCTGCTGGCCCGCTCCGGACCGCCTCCCAAGCCCGCGATCGCCGGGGTGGTCATCGATGCGTCGTGGCAGGGTATCCCTCAGCAGGACGGCGCCAGTGGTATCCGCGGGCTGACCTACGTGGACGAGTCATTCTCCGTGGGAAGCACCCTGATCGATTTTCACCGCCTGATCCCGTTTCGCAAGTTGGCGGCCCTCATCGACAAGGACGTGCTGAAGGACATTCCTCAACTCAGAGCCAATGCCACGGCGCTGGTCCGCTCAGCCGGCGCCGAGGAGGTTGCCATCATCCCGTCGGGGAGCACGGCGGCTGAAGTTCTGGCCGCGCTCCCCGCCGGCACGGACGCGGTATACCTGACCCCACTCCCCGCGATGGGCGACGAGGAGCTGACCCATCTTCTCGCGGGACTCAATGCCCGCCGGCTGCCCACCTTGAGCTATCTCGCCGACCCCGACGTCCGGCTCGGCGCTCTGGCATCTTATGAGCCGCCGGAGAACTGGCTGCGCCGGGCTCGCCGTGTCGCGGTCGACCTCCAACGCATTCTCGCGGGCGAGGATGCCGGCACCCTTCCCGTTCGGCTGGTCAGCGCGAGTCGGTTGACCTTGAACCTCGCGACCGCGCGGCAAATCGGCTTTTCTCCGGGCTGGAGCCTGCTGACCGACGCCGATCTTGTCGGGGCGGATTCGGTAGGGCCATCGGACACCCTGACCCTCGCCGGCACCATGCGAAGCGCAGCGGAGGTGAACCTCGACCTCGCCGCGCAGGAGCTCCAGGTCGCCTCGGGGACCCAGAACGTGCGTCTGGCGCGATCCAATCTCCTGCCCCAGATCGAAGGTCAGATCGGAGAGACCTACACTCGCGAAGGCACCGCGGCGGCAAGCCTGGGGCAACAGCCCGAGAATCTGACGGACGGCGGGGTCACCTTCTCGCTCCCGCTGTACTCCGAGCAGGCCTGGGCCGGATACAGCTCGGAGCGGCGTCTGCAGCGGGGACGCGAAGCCGAGCGTGACCAGCTCCGGCTCGACGTGGTGCTCGATGCGGCGGAAGCATACCTCAGCGTGCTCGAGGCCCAGAAAGTCTCCGACGTGCGGAAGTCGGACCTCTATCGCACCCGGTCCAACCTGGAGGTGGCCCGGCTTCGGGAAGGGATCGGCAGTGCCAGCCGCGCCGATATCTATCGCTGGCAGGGCGAAGTGGCGAACGCCCGCCGTGATCTGATCTCCTCCGAGACTCAGGTTCGGGTCGCCCTGCTGGAGCTCAAGCGGATCCTCAATCGGCCGCTCGACCGGCCCGTGGCCCAGCGACCGGTGACGCTGGGTGATCCGGCATTGCTCGCGCAGGACTCGACCATTCTCGGCTGGTTCGATGACCCCGCAAGACTCGCGACCCTGGCCCAGTTCCTGGTCTCCGAGGCCTTTCGCATCTCACCCGAGCTCACCCAGGCGGATGCGGCCATCGCAGCACAGCAACGCCAACGCACCGCGGCTGGTCGCGCCTTCTGGCTTCCCTCGTTCTCGCTTCAGGGTGGATTCAATAACGTCTTCCAGCGCGGGGGAGAGGGCAGCAGCGCACCGGTCCTTCCCGTCCCCACCGCATTCCCCACTGCCCCTGATTTGAGCTGGCAGTTCCGGGTCCAGGCATCCCTTCCGCTCTTCACCGGATTCGGGCGGACCGCGAATCGGGCCCAAACCGACATCGATCTGGAGCGGCTCCGGGTCCAGCGGCAAAGCATTCGTCTGGCCGTAGATCAGAGGGTTCGCGCGGCGCTGGAATCGGCGGCGTCCACCTACGCCGCGATTGCCCTCACCCGGGATGCTTCGGAGGCAGCCAATCGCAACTACGAGCTGGTCAGCGACGCCTATGCCCGCGGCACGGCCTCGATCACGGCCCTCATCGACGCACAATCGGCGGCGGAGAACTCGTCCGAATCGGCCGCCAATGCGATCCACGATTTCCTGCTCGATCTGCTGCGAGTCGAGCGGGCCATGGGGGATTTCACCACCCTGCGCCCGGCGGAGCAGCGGCAGGCGTTCCTGGAGCGACTCCGAGCCCTGAAGGAGAAGCCATGACGCGCAACAGCTGGATCGCCACGGCGGCACTCGCCGGCCTCATGGCCTGTAGAGGAGATGGTCCGCCGCCCACCCCGCCGGTGCCGGTGACCATCGCTTCGGTCGGCCAGACCACTGACGCCACCGGCGAAACCCGGTATAGCGGGGCCATCAAGGCCGACGCCTCCGTGGACGTCGCTTTCAAGATGAGTGGCGTGGTGGAGGAGATCACTCGGGTTCGCGGGGCGGACGGCCGGATGCGTGACCTTCAGGACGGCGATGCCGTCCGCCGCGGGCAGGTCCTGGCGCGGCTCCGCCAGAACGAGTTCCGCGACCAGGTATCGGACGCCGAAGCGAGCCTCCGGCAGGCCCAAGCCGACTACGAGCGAGCCTCACAGCTCTACGAGAACCGCTCCATGTCCAAGGCGGAGTACGATGCGGCCTATGCGCGCTACACCGCCGGCGTGGCCCGGCAGAATCAGGCCGCGATCTCCTTGAGCGACGCGACTCTCCGGGCACCGTTGAACGGCGTCATCATCAAGCGCGCGGTCGAAGTGGGCTCCTTGGCGGGGCCGTCGGCGCCGGCGTTTACCGTGGCCGATACCCGGGTGGTGAAGGTGGTGTTCGGCGTGCCCGACATCGTCGTCGCCGGCCTCAAGCCCGGCGGGCGGCTCACCATTCAAGCCGAGGCGATGCCGGGCGCGATCCTGGAGGGCCGGATCACCCGCATCTCACCCTCGGCCGATCCCAGCAGCCGGGTGTTCGAAGTGGAAGCGGCGCTGCCCAATCCCGATGGGCGGCTCAAGGTAGGGATGCTCGCGACGCTGCATTTGGGCTACGCCGAGCCGCGCGCGACACTCTACGTGCCGCTCGCCGCCGTCATCCGGCCCGCGGGCGATTCCACCGGGTACGCTGTCTACGTGGTGAAGGACTCGTCGAGTCCTTCATCGGCCAAGCTGACTCGAGTGCGATTGGGCGACGTGAGCGGCAATATGATCGCGGTGCAGGACGGGCTCACGCCCGGCGCGAAGGTCATCGTTCGCGGAGCCACGATCGTGGCGGATGGGCAGCCAGTGCAGGTGATGCCGTGAGCCGGTCGCACGTCGCACGTCACAGGTCCCCGGCTCGAGACCAGCGACCTGCGACCTGAGACCGAAACAAACCAACCGGAGCACTCGTGGCCCACCTCGACGACGCCACCATCATCGAGAAGACTCACAATACCGCCCGCTACTTCACCGAGCAGCGCCAGGTGGCCTGGGTCGCGCTCATCGGCACCGTGCTCTGGGGAATCTTCGGGTACTTCAGCATGCCGCAGCGGAAGGACCCCGATATCCCGGTCATTACGGCGGCGGTGATCTGTCCCTGGCCGGGGATGGATGCCGAGCGGGTGGAAGACCGGGTGACTCGCCGGATCGAGGAGGTGGTGGCGGAGAACGCCAACGTGGACGTGATCCGATCCACTACCCGCACCGGTGTCTCCTACGTGTACGTGGACCTGAAGGAGGGCACCACCGGCACGGGGGAGATCTTCGACGACATCGCGCTCAAGCTGAACGGGATCACCGATCTGCCCGATGGGGCCGGCCCGATTCAGTTCATCAAGGACTTCGGCAGTACGGCGGCGCTGACGCTCATCGTGGCAAGCCCGCCGATGGCCGAAGTTCAAGTCTCGCTCCGGGCAGAGCAAGTGCGCGGGGCCATCCAGAAGCTGCGCGCGACCGCAGCCCCCGGTAACCGGGCCACGCTGGTCTACAACTTCCCGCCCTCCATCTCCGCGGCCTCGACGGTGCGTCCTGCCCAGCTCTATCTGGCCCAAGCCACCCGGGACGGCGTATTCCGCGACGCGCGGCTGCTGGAGGGACCCACCTTCGTAGGCGTCGATGGGGTGACCGACCTGAGCGACTCCGCTCTCGTGGCCCACGTTCACCGTTTTGTGGTGGACCGACTCAGGCTCTCCGAGTTTCACCCCGATGCCGGACAAGCGGTGGTGGTGCGCGACCCGGCGGACACTCGGAAGCGCCTGCTGGCGGTGGCCGGCGACAAGTACAGCTACCGCGAGCTGGACGACATGACCGAGCTGATGAAGCGCACCTTCCAGACGGTCTCGCAGGTGAGCAAGGTCGATCGTCTGGGGGTGTTGGGCGAGCAGGTGACCCTGAGCTTCTCCCAGGAACGCATCGCCTCATACGGCGTGCAAATGGGGAAGCTGAGGGACATTCTGCGAGCCCGTAATACCGCGCTCAGCGGCGGCCTGATGGAGGTGGAGGGCAGGAACGTTGCCTTGAACCCGAGCGGAGAGTTTCTCAACGAGAAGGAGATCGGAGACGTCATCGTGGGGAGCTCTCGGGGTGGCGCCCCGCTCTACCTGCGCGACCTGGTGGACATCGATCGTGGCTACGAGAGCCCTCCCAAGTACCTGAACTTCTACAGCTGGGTTGATTCGTCGGGACAGTGGCACCGCAGCCGAGCCGTGACCTTGGCCCTGCAGATGCGCCCGGGGGAGAAGATCGGCGCGTTTGGGTACGCGGTGGACTCCACCATGCAGCTGCTCCGTACCCGGCTTCCCCCGGATCTGATCCTGGCGCGCATGTCGGATCAGCCGCTCCAGGTCAAAGAGAACATCGATCTGTTCATGGGCAGCCTTTACGAGGCCATCATCCTGGTCGTAGTCATCGCCCTCATCGGGTTCTGGGAGTGGCGCTCGGCCTTGCTGCTCGCGTTCAGCATTCCTCTGACGCTGGCGATGACTTTCGGGATGATGGCGCTGGTCAAGATCGACCTGCAACAGATCTCCATTGCCTCGCTCATCATCGCGCTGGGGCTGCTGGTGGACGATCCGGTCGTGGCCGGCGACTCCATCAAGCGGGAGCTGGACCACGGGCATCCCGGTCGGATCGCGGCCTGGCTCGGCCCCACCAAGCTGGCGCGGGCCATCATGTTCGCCACCATCACGAACATCGTGGCGTATCTGCCGTTCCTCATGCTGTCGGGGTCCACCGGTCAGTTCCTCTACAGTCTCCCGGTGGTGCTGACCTGTTCGCTGGTGGCGTCGCGGCTGGTGTCCATGAGCTTCATCCCGCTGTTGGGGGACTTGCTGCTCCGGCCGAGCAAGAAGCAGACGCCTCCGATC
The DNA here is from genome assembly GCA_036556025.1 of Gemmatimonadales bacterium. Classification (GTDB taxonomy): domain Bacteria; phylum Gemmatimonadota; class Gemmatimonadetes; order Gemmatimonadales; family GWC2-71-9; genus CAVVWJ01. The sequence continues at coordinate 10,582 of DATBKD010000115.1, forward strand.
GAGGTGCGGCGCAGCACCGGGTTCAGTGGGTGGTATTACAAGATCGGCCGCCGGGCCATCGAACACCGCTGGCGGTTCGCCGCCGCCTCGCTCGGCTTCCTGGTGCTCGGGGGCTGGGTGATGAAGCACCTCAAGCCGCAGTACTTCCCCAGGGATCTGCAGTATCTCTCGTATGTCGAGGTCTGGTTGCCGGAGGACGCTCCGCTGATCGCGACCCGGGAGATCACGGAGCATGTCGAAGCGATCATCCGCCGGGAGTCGCACGAGTACTTCGCCCACCACCAATCCCACGGCGAGCGGGGCGGCATGGTGTCGCTCACGACGTACCTCGGCGGAGGCGGGCCGCGCTTCTGGGCCAGCTTCGGGCCGGAGGCTCGGCAGACCAACTACGGGCTCATCGTCATGCAGACCGTCAACAAGCACGATACGCCCGGTTTGGTCCCGGCGCTCCAGAACGCGCTGTCTCAGGAGATCACCGGCGCAAGGGTGAACGTGAAGGAGTTGGAGCTCGGGCCGGTCGTGGGGACGCCGGTGGCCATCCGGTTGAGTGGCGATCACATCCCAACGCTGCGGGCGTTGGGCGCCCAAGTGGAGGACATTTTCCGTCGGAATCCGCTCGCGGCACGGGTGGAAGACGACTGGGGCTCCCAGAGCTTCGCGGTAGATGTGGCCATCGATCCCAATCGGGCCAGCATGGCCGGTCTCACCAACGCGGATGTGGCGGCGAGCACGGCGGTCGGGCTCAACGGGTACCGAATGACCCAGCTCTACGAAGGCAACAACGTCATCCCCGTCGTCGCGCGGCTTCGCATGGAAGAGCGGGCTCAACTGGCCGATCTCCGCAACCTCTACGTGTACAGCACCGAAGGAAGCTCGAAGATCCCGCTGCAGCAGATCGCGTCGCTTTCCACCGGAATGCGGCCGGAAAAGATCAACCGCCGCAATCAATTCCGCACCATCACCATCGGGGCATACCCCAAGGCCGGAGTGCTTTCATCCGAGGTGTTGATGGCATCGAGGCCCGCCCTCGACAGCCTCGCCGCCACTCTACCGCCCGGGGTCAAGTTCAAGATTGCCGGCGAGCAGGAGAAGCAGGAAGATGGGTTCTTCGAGCTGGCTATCGTCCTGGGAACGTCTATCGCGCTGATCTTTCTGGCGCTGGCGGTGCAGTTCCAGAACGCCATCAAGCCGTTCCTGGTCTTCGGCGCCATTCCCTACGGCATGGTGGGAGCGATCATCGCGCTGGGGATCATGGGTGAGCCCTTTGGGTTCATGGCCTTCCTTGGGATCGTGAGCCTGGTGGGCGTGATCGTCAGCCACGTCATCGTGCTCTTCGACTTCATCGAGGAGGCGCGGGAGAAGGGTGAGACATTGGAGGAGGCCTTGCTCGACGCCGGCATACTCCGGCTCCGGCCGGTGCTGATCACCGTGGGCGCCACTGTGTTTGCCTTGATCCCGCTGGCCCTGCACGGCGGGCCCCTGTGGGAGCCGCTCTGCTACGCCCAGATCGGCGGGCTCGCGGTGGCCACGGTGATCACGCTGCTCCTGGTGCCGGTGTTCTACTCCATCGCGGTGCTGGATCTCAAGGTGGTCAAGTGGGAGCCGGGGAAGCATTGAGCGGTGAAGGTGACTCTTCACTCTTCACTCTTCACGTTGCATCCTTCACCATGCCTCGAGGCACTGACATCTATACCCAGGGAGCCGACGCGCCCCCGATCTGGGCTCGGCCCGACCCGGCGCTCGCCGCGGCCGGTATCGAGGGAGAGTTCGTCGTCGCCCGAGTGCGCCTCTTCGCCATGGCGCTCCTGATGATCGCGCCCACCTGGAATCTGACCCACCATCCGGAAGTGCCAATTCACAAAACCGGGTTCGCGGTGACGCTGGCGGCCAGCCTCGCGGCGGTGGTGATCTACCTGGTGTTGCGCCGAGGGCGCTGGCGGCCCTGGATCGGGTTCGTGTCCAGCAGCTTCGACGTGTCCATGGTGAGCCTCGCCCTGGTGACCTTTCTCGTCGTCGGATCCCCCATGGTCGCGCTCAACTCCAAGGTCACCTTCGAGATGTACTTTCTGGCGGTGACCGCCGCGAGCCTGCGGTACGACGCCCGGATCTGTCTGGTGGCCGGGTTACTGGCGCTGGGGGAGTACGCCGGCCTCTGGGCCTACGCGGCCGGCCACTACAACCTCGACAACCCGGTCTATGCCAGTCAGTCCGGGCCCTACTCGCCGGTGGATCTCTCCACCCGCCTGATTCTGCTCGCCATCGCCACGATCCTGGCCGTCACCATCGTGCGCCGGGCGCAGCGGCTGCTCTACCTCGCGTCGCGGGATCGGCTCACCGGCTTGTTCAATCGAGGTCACTTCGACCGTGCCCTCGGCGCCGCGATGGACAGCTCGGCGCGCGCGGGCCAGCCGCTGGCGCTCGCGATGCTCGACCTGGATCACTTCAAGGAGATCAACGACGTCCACGGTCACGCAGCGGGCGATCGCACGCTCTGCCAGGTCGCAGAGTGGCTGAACCAGGCCATGCGACGCACCGATATGGTGGCTCGCTATGGCGGCGAAGAGTTTGTGGTCATGCTTCCCGGAACAACTCCGGATGCGGCGTTGCTCCGCATGGAGGCACTGCGGCGCCAGATCGCCAAGAGCCCGATCAACCTGGCGGACGGTGGCACGCTCAAGGTCAACTTCAGCGCGGGCATAGCCGGGATGCCGGCTGACGGGGAGGCATTGACTCCCAAGGCGCTGGTGACCCGTGCCGATACTCGCCTCCTGGCGGCGAAGCGCGCCGGCCGTGGACGATGCATCGGCTCCGAAACACCCCTACGCCTGACCGCCACGCCCGTCGCTTGATCCCTCTGCCAGACCCTTAACGATTCGGCCAGACCGGGCATCCATAGGGTAGGAGCACCGGGTCACCGCAACGCCTGACCGGAAGCGGTGAGCGGGACGTTCCGACTCTCGATGGAGGAAAGCCATGCGTGCATCCCTGCCTGGCGCCGTAACCGCGATGCTGCTCTCGCTCACCGCCTGCGGCACGGGCCCTCAGATACAAACGGTCGTCGCCCCCGATGCCGGGCTCGACCATCTCCGGACCTTTCGCGTGGTTCCGGCCTCGGCGTACCTGGGCGACGTGCTGCCGGGCTCAACCTCGCCCGCGTTCCTCAACTCCACCACCGAACAGGAGCTCGGCAAGACGATCGCCGTCCAGTTGGAGCGGCGAGGCTACGCTGTGAGCGAGTCGTCCCCGGACGTGTTGGTGGAGTATGAGACGGCGGTAAAGGAAGAGCTGGACCCTACGGACTGGAGCTTCAGCTATCTCTGGCGCCCCAACGACTGGCGCGGCTGGGGGCCGAGCTCCAACGATGCCACACCCGCGGAGTACACCCACGGCGCCGTCGTGATTGATGTGGTGGACGCGCGGACCAACCAGCTCCTGTGGAGGGGGCACGCGGCGGCAGACCCCACGGGGGATCCCGCCGTCACGGTGAGAGGATTGGATCGGACCGTCGCCGCGATCCTCGACCGGTTTCCGGGGCGAACCCTTGCCCTGGCCAAGAACGGGTAATCATCCCTCCTTCGAAATTCCCAACTTCTCCATCCTCGAGCGGAGCGTGCTGGGGTTCATCCCCAGCACCTTCGCCAACGCGGAACCGGCCTGGTCAACTTGACCTCGACCTTCCTGCCCCACTACACCACAGAGAGCCGGCAGGCGCTGGTCAGCGGGATCGGGTGAGTGTGGGTCCCCTGCAGCGCGGGCACGCGGGAAGAGGCGCAGCATAAGGCCGAAGCGTTGTTGGATATTGGTTGTGACTCAACAGGCGTCGATGCCGGCGTTCGAGCGGCTCTTCCTCCTGATGGGTATCGCGTTAGCGGTCGGGTGCCTGCTGACCCGCCCGGGACAGCGCCTGGCCCAGGTCGGCGATCAGGTCATCAACGTCCTCGAGACCGACGTTGAGACGGACCAGTCGACCACCGTAGGAGGTGCCCTGAGTCCGGGAAAGTTCGAACCAGGGAACGGCCAGACTGGTGACCCCACCCCAGCTGTAGCCCAGCTTGAACAGGGCCAGGGCATCCACGAATACCTCGATGGACTTGGGGCTGGTGCCTTCGGCGAACACGATGGAAAACACGCTGGTCGAGCCGGTGAAGTCGCGGCGCCAGATGTCGTGGCCCGGGCATGAAGGTAGAGCCGGATGCAGTACCGTCTCGATCGCGGGCTGCTCCGAGAGCCAGCGCGCGACCCGCAGCGCGTTGCGGCCCAGCGCCTCCAGCCGCACGCCCAGCGTCTGCAGGCCACGCAGCGCCAGACTGCAGTCATCAGGCGACGCGCCCATCCCCAGCCCCATGTGCACCAGGCCGAGCCGCTCGTAGGCATCCTGACGCTCGACCGTGACCGAGCCAAGCAGCAGATCGCTGTGGCCGCCGACGTACTTCGTGAGGGCCTGCATGGTGACATCCACCCCGTGCGCGAAGGCATCGAAGTAGATGCCTGCCGCATAGGTGTTGTCGAGCGCTACCGTGGCTCCATGTCGGTGAACGACGTCCACGATGGCGGGCACGTCCTGCACCTCCATGGTCACCGAGCCCGGGCTCTCACACCAGACCAGCCGGGTATTAGGTCGCATCAGTTGGTCGATCGCAGCACCGGCGAGCGGCGGATAACACTCGACCTCGATGCCCAAGCGTCGGAGCACCTCCTCCGCCAGGATGCGGTTGGGCCCGTAGGCGCTGTCGGGCAGGAGCACGTGGTCACCCGCGCCGGAGAAAGTGAGGTAGATCAGTGCGATGGCAGCCTGCCCTCCGGGCGTCAGGAAGGTGTGCGCGCCGTGCTCCAGCTCGGCGATGCGCGCCGCCAGCTCGCGCGACGTCGGGGTACCGTACAGGCCGTAGGTGTAGCCGGCCTCGTGATGCCAGTCGTCTCGCACCCCGGCGGCATTGGGGAACAGCGTGGTGGATCCCCGGTACACCGGCGTAGCCAACGAGGCGAAGCCCCCTGGCGGGTGCGCGCCGGTGTGGATCAACTTGGTGGTCCAGTGGGTCATGTCCGGAAGATGCGCTGGAATCGCTCCTGAAGGGAGAGCCGCATGGATCGCCTCATCGCGATTGTCGGCGCACCGACGAGCATCGGCATCAGGCCTATGAGAACGGGGGGCCCAGAGCGCTCGATCGGGCCCCAGGTGTCTACCGGGGGCTCGGGTTGGTGAGCCGGCTCGGCGCCGAGGATCAGGGCGACGTGATCCCGTTGCCCCACCGCAATTTCGTCCGTCCGGCCGAGTCGCGCACGGGATCGGTGGCGAGCATGTGCCTTGGACTTGCGGTCGGGCGGCGCGACCAGGATGAACCCTGGTACGGGCATGACGCCCTCCATGCGTCCGCGGTCCTCGATCTGCCCCATGCGACGGTGGGCGACCGCGGGTACGGCAAGGCGGCGGGTGCCGTGCGGGACCGTGGGGGACGGGCTGATCTGGACGGATTCTGGATCCATCTCGATGCCGATGTGCTCGATGCTGCGGTCATGCCGGGGGTGCTTTCCCCACGCGAGCGCGGCGGTTCACCAGCTTAGCCCCTCCAGGTCACGCCCAGAGGACGCCCGCTCACGATCCTCCGGGTACGACTGGAGGTCAACCGTGCTGGCGAACTGGATCACCCTCTCACGATTCCCCCTGCTGCTGATCAGTGCTCTGATCCTCTATCGTGGATCGCCGCTGGTGCAGGTCGTGGGAGCGGCACTGCTCTTCTTAGGGCTGATGCTCGATACCGTGGACGGGATCGTTGCCCGCAGGATGGGGCAGACAAGCCTGTTCGGCAGTGTCCTCGACATCGCTGCCGATCGAATGTATGAGCTGGTGTTGTGGGTGTGTTTTGCGGATCTGGGAATGGTCCCGATGACCATCCCGTTCATCATTGTGGCGAGGACCACGCTCACCGACGCGCTTCGGAGTGTCGGCGTGGCCGGCGGAACCGCACCGCTGGATCAGCAGACGAGCGCTCTGGGCCGGTTTCTGGTCGCGTCCTCCTGGATGCGGACCGGATATGCGGCCAGCAAGATCATCACCTTTTGCGGGCTGGCGCTGGCGCGGGCCTGGTCCGGACTCGCCGGCGCAAACGTTCAGGCGGAGGGGCCGGTGATCGACTCCCTCCGCCTGATGGCCTGGGTCACAGCGGTTCTCTGCGTCGCCCGAGGCCTCCCCGCGATCAGTGGGTCGCTACTGCAGCATTTTCGGACCCAGCCAGACCCCGTATAGCCCCAGCCAGGGTTTGTACCTTGGCGTGGTCCGTGGCCGATCCCGCCTCACTGGTCACCCGAGCCGCCAGCCGAGTCAGGGCCGCATCCCGCGCCGGACCCGACTCCTTTTCAGCCCGGTTCAGCTCCGCCCTGATGGCGGCGACCCTCGTCGCTGGAAGACCATGGTTGCGCTCCAGCTGGTCCAGGTACGCCCGGGCGACCGAGACGGTCTTCGGCCACACCAGCTTCTGCTGATCCTGCACGTTCAAGTAGTCCAGATGGACTTCCTTGGCGGCCTCGATCTCGTTCTTGGAGATGAGCGCGCTGGGCAGCAGCTCGAAGATGTCCAGCCCGCGTGCGATCTCGGAGCTGTAGATCCGCCCGTTGTACCAGTACGCGGACCACGATCCCCCGCCGACCATCTTGGTCGAATCGATCGGCCCGCGGTCGAAGAAAGCAATCTCCTTGGGGTGCGCTGCATCGGTCCAGTCGAACACCGAGATCCCTCCCTGATACCAGGCCTGGACCATCACATCCCGGCCGGGAATGGGGATGAGGGAGCCGTTGTGCGCCACGCAGTTCTCGAACTGCGTCTGCGGCGCCGGCAGCTTGTAGTAACTCTTGAAGGCCAGCGAGTCGTGCGAGAGGGTGAAGATCGCGTCCGCGCCCCACTCCGGCTTGTCGGTCGCGCGGCACCGGGGTTGTCCGCCTCCTCCCCACTCGTCGGAGAACAGCAGCTTGGTGCCGTCATTGTTGAAGGTCGCCGAGTGCCAGAAGGAGAAGTTGGAGTCGGACACCGCGCCGATCCGCTTGGGATTGACCACGTCGGTGATGTCGAGCAGGAGGCCGTACCCGCCACATGCTCCGCCGGCTCGGCCAATGGCGGGATATACGGTGATGTCATGACACTGGGTGGGGCCAGGAGCAGGAGTACCCGGCGCGGGCTGCGGGCCCACCATCTTGGCAACCATCTCCGGTATCGCAGCGCGCAGGGCGGCGCTGTCCGCCCCGGTGGGCGCCCCGTTTCCGCCCCGAGCCTTGACCACACTGTCCAGCATGCTGGCGACGGCGTCCGACGGGATCGGCATCTCCATCCCGTTGAAGGTCGCCGTGAACCCGCCCGCCGCTTTGGTCGAATCGGCCTTGCGCTTCATCTCCGCCATATCCTGCGGGGTCTCCCCATGCTTGGGCGGCGCCATCAGGTCCTGGAAAATCCGGGGTGAGCTGACGACCGCCGCCTGTTCCGGGTGGGCCAGCGGGACCTTGATGACCTCGATTCGGAAGAGCGCGCTGTTCGGGTTCGAATCCGGCGGCGCGCCGATGCAGCCGGCCAGCTCGCTGGGCGAGCGCACCGGCGCGGACCCGGACACGTAGATGTACACGTTGGCCGTGTCCTTGGGGTCGGCCACGACGGTATGGGTGTGCGAGCCCCGGCAGGTCTGGACGTTGGCGATGTATTTGGGCTGGGTGATGTCGGTGATGTCGAAGATCCGAATACCGCGCAGCCGCTCGTGGCTCACCGTGTCGGATACGCCCTCGGTGCCGCAGTCGAGCCGCCCCCCCAACCCCTCACCCGAGACGAACAGAAAATGCTTGTACACCGAGACGTCGCTCTGGGAGGCAGGACAGAGGTAGCCCACCTTCAGGACGGGCTTCTCCGGGTTGCTGACGTCCCAGACCTGGAAGCCCCCGTAATTGCCCTGAATCACATCGGGTCCGGCGAACGAGAGATCCGAGTTGGTGACGCCGATGAACCGCTCCGACGGCGGTGTGTTCGACACCAACTTCAGGTTCCAGGCGGCCTGGCCCGCGTCCGTCAGCCCGGCATGCAGTCCGACGCGTGGGTCGGGCTTGGGAGCCGTCGTCGACATGCTGCCGCCGCCCGATGAGGAGGAGGATGAAGCGCACGCCGCTGCTCCCACCAGACCGATCGCGAGGGAGAGGCGACGAAGCAAGACGGCGGTCCCGGTCGAGCGTTGAATCGTAGTTGCGGAGGCCATGAGGGGTTCCATTGGGTAGACGAGAGGGGTTAAGGCAGCGCGGCGAGCATCTTGGTCATTCGTTCGATTTCGATGGTCTGATCCGCGTTCATGTCGGAGGCGAACTTGAAGACCAGGTCATCCTGAGCGGCCCCCGGGGTGCCGAAGAGCTGCTTCACCATGGTGAGCGCGCCCTGATGGTGCTGGATCATGTCCTTGAGGAACAACCGGTCGAACTCGACACCCGTCGCGTGGTTCAGCTGGTCCAGCTGCGCGTCGGTCAGCATCCCGGGCATGAGCATCGGATGGTCCATCCCCGGCATCGTGTGACCCGCTGCCGGATCGCCGCTGGGCACTTGCTGGTTCCGGTCGCGAAGCCAGTTCTGCATGAAGTTGATCTCATCCTTCTGTCCCACCACGATCCGCTCACACAGCGCCCGGAGCGACGGGCTCGCGTCGTGGGACGGCGCCCATCCCGCGATCAGAACCGCCTGGGCATGGTGGGCGATCATGCCGGACATGAACTGGATGTCGGCCTGGGTATAGCGGCCGGCGCTGCGGGCCGGCGCCGACGCCGTGGAGGTGTGCCCCGCATGCTCGGCGGGAGCCGGTGCAACTCCGGTCTGCGCAGGGCCTTGCGACGTGCCGCTACAGCCCCCGAGGGCGGCCAGACCGAGCAGACCCAGCAGGGAGGGGATCAGCTTCATAGGTTCACCGTGGTCATACGTTTACCACACAGCTGAGGTTTCTGGATATTAACAGAGCCAGTGAGGAGTGAGGAGTGAGGAGTAAGGAGTAGGTCCCTCGTTCCGCTCGGGATGACGCGCGTTTCAACCACCGTCCTTACTCCTTACTCCTCACTCCTCACTTCTTACTGCTTTTGACGCTCACATCTTGACAATCAAGATCAAGCGGCGCTATCGTGGTGCACCAGTCACTCCGGGAGCCGCCATGGACCAGCCCAACAACACCGACGTCATTCAGGGCACCCTGGACATGCTGATCCTCAAGACCCTGAGCCTTCAGCCGATGCACGGGTTCGGCATCGCCCGGCGCATCGAACAGGTCTCCCGCGGGTCGTTCAAGGTCAATCCGGGTTCGCTGCTCACCGCGCTCCAGCGGCTCGAACGCGCCGGGTGCCTCGATGCCGCCTGGCGCCAGACCGAAAACTCCCGCCAAGCCAAGTTCTACAGCCTCACCCGCGCCGGCTGGAAGCAGCTCGAGGTCGAAACCGCGGACTGGACCCGGCGGGTCAACGCAGTTGCCCGCCTCCTCAAGGCTGAGGGATGACCATGGCCCTTTGGCGCCAACTCACCCGAGGGCTGGGGGCCCTGATCCATCGCACGGCCGCCGATCAGGACGTGGCCGAGGAGCTGCGGGACTACTTAGATCGCGCCACCGCGGAATACGTTGCGCGAGGGCTCTCGCCTGACGAGGCGGCGCGGGCTGCCCGGTTGGAGCTGGGCAACGCCACCAGCGTGAGACAGGAGGTCCGCGAGTCCGGCTGGGAAAACCTGGTCGAGACCCTGTTCGCCGACCTGCGCTACGCCCTCCGACGGCTGGTCGCTGAACCCGGTTTCACGGCGGTCACCGTGCTCACCCTGGCGGTCGGCGTCGGCAGCACCACTGCGATCTTCAGCGCGCTCAATCCGGTTCTGTTCCAGCCGCTTCCCTACCCCGGTGCCACCCGGATCATGGCGGTGTGGGACATCGCCCCGGACGGGTCGAGGGCCGAGGTGACCTTTGGCACGCATCAGGAGCTGCAGGAGCGCAGCCGCTCCTTCGAGGCCCTCGCCGTCCTCAAGCCATGGCAGCCGATCCTGGTGGGCGCCACCGAGCCCGAGCGCATCGATGGCCAGCGCGTGAGCGCGACCTTCTTTCGGGTGCTGGGCGTGCCGCCGGTGCTGGGGCGCGATTTCCAGGCAACCGACGACCGCAGTGGCGGCCCCAAGGTGGTCATCCTGAGCGACGGCCTTTGGCGGCGCCGCTTCGGTGGTGATCGCGGAATCGTCGGACGCACGGTCACCCTGGACGACGATCCCTACCAGGTCATCGGCATAATGCCGAGCGGGTTCGAGAACGTCCTCGACCCCTCGGCCGCGCTGTGGACCCCGCTGCAGTACGACATGTCGCAGGGCCGGGCCTGGGGTCATCACCTGCGCATGGTGGGCCGGCTTCGGCCCGGCGTCGGGGCCGCGGAGGCCGCGGCGGAGCTGAACCGCATCGCGGCTACGCCGGTGGTGGAGTTCCCCCGGGTCCCCTGGGCATCCCTCAAGGCCGGCCTCCCGGTGAGCTCGCTGCAGGACGATATCACCCGCGGCGTCAAGCCCGCGCTGCTCATCATCGTCGGCGCCGTCCTCGTGGTCCTGGTGATCGCCTGCGTGAACGTGACCAACCTCCTCCTGGCCCGTGGGGTACGCCGGCGGAGTGAGTTCGCCTTGCGCTCGGCGCTGGGCGCGGGGAGTACCCGGCTAGTCCGCCAGCTCCTCACCGAGAGCCTCCTCCTCGCGCTCCTGGGGGGAATTGCCGGCGTGGCTGTGGCGATGCTCGGCGTTCGGGCGCTCATCGCGCTGAGTCCGCCGGAGCTGCCGCGGGCTCATGCCATCGCCATGGATGCCAGCGTGTTCCTCTTTGGATTAGGCCTGACTACGCTGGTCGGATTGGCGTTCGGGCTGACCCCGGCACTGCAGGCGGCCCGCAGCGATCAGCATTCGGAGCTCCAGCAGGGCTCCATTCGCACCGCCGGCGGCCATCGGCGGACCCGGAGCGGCCTCGTGGTCCTCGAAGTGGCGCTGGCGCTGGTGCTGCTGGTGGGTTCGGGCCTGCTGTTCAGGAGCCTGCAACGACTCTTCGCCGTGGCCCCCGGGTTCGAGCCGGCGCATCTGCTCACCTTGCAGGTGCAGACTTCCGGGCACCGGTTCGATGAGGACAGCGTCACGCAGCGCTTCTTCGAGGAGGCGCTCGATGCGGTTCGTCAGGTGCCCGGGGTCGAGGCAGCCGCGCTCACCAGCCTGCTACCGCTGAGCGGCGACGAGGAGACCTATGGTGTGCACTTCGAGTCGAGCCCTACCCAGCGGGCCGAAGAGGACCACAGCGCATATCGCTATGCGGTGAGCCCGGGCTACCTGGAGACGATGCGGATCCCCCTTCGGCGGGGTCGCCTGCTCGACGAGCATGATCGGGCCGGCACTCCTCTCGTCGCGTTAATCAACGAGTCCTACGCCCGTCGTGAGTTTCCCGGGATAGACCCGATCGGCCAGCGGCTCCGGATCGGGCCCTTGGACAGTCCCTTCTATACCGTCGTCGGCGTGGTGGGCGACGTGAAGCAGATGTCCCTCGCGATCAGCCATGCGGACGCGGTGTACATCACGCCCAGCCAATGGCGCTTCGCTGATCCGGCCATGTCGCTCGTGGTTCGGACCCGTGGCGAGCCGCTCGACGTGCTGCCCGCCGTTCGCCGGGCGATCTGGTCGGTGGACAAGGACCAGGCAATCGTGCGCGTCGCCACGATGGACGATCTCGTCTCCGCCTCGGCGGCGGCTCGGCGTTTCGCCCTGATTCTGGTTGAGGCCTTTGCCCTCGCGGCCCTGGTGCTCGCCGCGGCCGGAATCTACGGGGTGCTCTCCGGCAGGGTCGCCGAGCGCACCCGGGAGATCGGGGTGCGTTCGGCGCTGGGCGCGTCCCGCGGGAGCATTCTGGCGCTCGTGGTTGGACAAGGCATGAGGCTCACGGGCCTCGGCGCCGTGATTGGCCTGGTGGGCGCGGCGTTGGTTAGTGAAGTGATGGTGGCGCTGCTCTTCGGGGTGTCGCACCTCGACCCGGTCACCTACCTCGGCGCCATCATGCTTCTGGGTACGGTCGCGGTGATTGCCTGTGGCGTCCCGGCCTGGCGGGCGGCCCAAGTGGATCCGGCCACCACGTTGCGGGTGGAGTAGGCAGTAAGAAGTAAGAAGTGAGAAGTAAGAAGTGAGAGATAAGGAGCCGTGGTGCTTCCTTCTCACTTCTTACCTCTCACTTCTCACTTTTCTCACTTCTCACTTAACAGGAACTCATCCAGGATGCGATGGAATTCGGCGGGGTCGTCGAGCTGGGGCCAATGGCCCCGGGTATTGAGGCGGCGATAGGGGAAACCGGGCGCCGTATGATGCAGCGCCGCAGGCGTGTCGGTCACCGGAGTTACCAGCGAGAGGCGCCGCCCGTTATAGCCGGCGAGGGCGGGCCTGGGATTGTACTGGCTCACCGCCTCGAAGGTTCCGATCACCACCGGCTGAGGCACCGCAGCGGCATCTCGTAGGACGCGCTCCCGCACGTGCTGATGCGGGCCGGCGATGGCACCATAGTACTCGAGCAGCACCTCGCGAAAGGTCGGGCCGCGGAGCTGAGCCAGCAGCCGGCGGCGCCGTTCCTCCGGGAACTGTCGTCCATCCGTTGCCGGATCGACCAGAAGCAACCCGGCGATCGTCGCCGGTTGGGACGCGGCGTAGTGCAGCGCGACGATGCCGCCGCCGCTGTGGCCCACCAGAATGCAGGGCCCGAGGTCGAGCGCCTTGAGGACCGCACCCACATCCTCGGCGCGGCCGGCAAAGCTGTAGTCACCGTTGGCCGCGGGCGCCGAGAGTCCGTGTCCCCGGCAATCGAAGGCAACGGCGCGTTGGCGCAGCCGGAGATGGTCGAGCGCCTCGCTCCACTGCGTCTGACTGCCGCAGTCACAGTGGACGAACAGCACCGCGGGGTCGCCGGTGCCTCCGTCGTCCACCATGAGCTTGCCTTGGGGCCCCGGTAGGATTTGCAGGGTCATTCGTCGGCCGCGGCGCGCAGCTCCTGGTTTTCCATAATATGGACTCCGGGGAGATCCCGTCTCGCTGCTTCCACCAGGGCGCGGGCCACCTGCGTCGCGTGCACCGGCCTCCAGCGCGGCGGCGAGAGCAACCCCAGCACCTTGCCCAGCCGCTCGCCCAGGCGCGCCTTCTGCCGGCGGCCCAGCAGCAACGAGGGACGAGCAATAGTAACCGATCTGAAGCCGAGCGCTGTGATGGCGGCCTCGACATCGCCTTTGACCCGATTATAGAAGAACCTTGAATTTTGCGCCGCGCCTATCGCGGTCACCAGAAGGACATGCCGGGCGCCGCGCGCCAGGGCTGCTCGGGCCAGCCGGACCGGATAGTCGAAATCGACCCGCCGGAAGGCCTCGGCGGAACCGGCCTGTCGCATCGTGGTGCCCAGAGCGCAGAAGACATGTTGCACCGCGGCCCACTCGACTGCCTGATCGAGCCGTTCGTAATCAACCTGGACCTGGACTATCTTGGGCGCCGACAGCTCCGGGGGCAGCGGGCGGCGCACCAGCGCGCGCACCTCGCCCCAGGCGCGGTCGGCCGCGAGCAACCGCACCAGAGCCTGCCCTACCAGGCCCGTAGCTCCAGCTACGATCGCGACTGCCCTAGGTTCCGAGCTCAGCGGTCTTGCCCCGGGTCAAGCATCCGTCCTCGATAGACCACGACCTCGGAGCCTTCGGCCAGAAATGCCGACCGAGGCCGGGCACTCAGGCATTCGGCGAACCCCGGCCCATACACCGCGCGGGCGTCGCAGTCGAGCCGCGCACCCACGGCGCCCCACACCCGCCAGGGGGGATGCGATACCTGGTACTCCTTGCAGCCCCCGTCACGCTGGACCGTGTAGCCCCAGTAGTGCTCCGAGATGAATGCGGCTTCGCTGCCGGCATCGGGCACTCCGGGCGATCCACGAGTCACCACCTCCAGACGATGCCACCGGCCCGCGACCCGCCAGGCATACGCCACACGGCCTGATACACCGTGCTCCGCCCCGCCGATGGCGAGCTCGTGGCGCATCGGCACCGCGGCGTAGGGTTCGTTGTACAGCCGGCGCGCGACCAGGGCGACACCCCTCCTGGGTACCAGCTCGCGGACGAACACCACCGCCCGCCGCCAGCCATCCGTCCGGTCGCGACGGCGGACATAGAACCGCAGGTTGACCTCGTCGAAATCGCGGTGGCCCGGAATGGGCACGCCGAAGATCCGGGTGTCGAGAAAGCGGAAGCCGACGATGCTGGCCAGGGTGACGCCGTTCCAGTCATCGAGCTCGGTTCCACCCGGCACCAGAGGGCGAAGCAGCCCCGCCGGCACCTCGTAGTTGAGCATGGCGATGTAGCGCCAGGCCGCGGTGAGAAACCGACGCTGACGGTGGGAGCTCACCGGCGCGAGGGGCTCGGGTCCGGCAGAAAGTCGGCAAAGGCCGCCTGCTTCTCCTCAGGTAAGGCCTGAAACGCGTCGACCAGTTGGTCGGTGCGAGTGGAGCCGAACCGCCGGGCGCCCGCCTCGAGGTACTCGAGCACCTCGTGGATGGTTCGGATCCCACCGGCCGCCTTGACCCGGCACCGGCCCTTCACCGCCCGGTACATCAGCCGAACGTCGTCCAGGGTCGCTCCCCCTTCGGCGTACGCAGTCGAGGTCTTCACGAAGTGCGCGCCCGCCCGAGCGATCCAATCACAGGCCCGCTCCTTCTCCTCCCGGCTCAGGTAGCAGTTCTCGGTGATCACTTTCACCGTCCTGCCTTGGGCCGCTTCGACCACACCTGCGATATCGCGAATGAAGAGTGCTTCCTCCCGGTTCTTGAGGGCAGGAATGTTCATCACCATGTCGATCTCGCCGGCGCCGAGGTCGAGCACCTCCCTGGCCTGGTACAACTTCATCCCCGGGGTCTCGTTGCCGTGGGGAAAGCCGACGACGGTTCCGACCACCACCTCCGATCCTCGCAGCCGCTCCGCGGCGAATTGGATGTAGTGCGGTTGCACCGTCAGCGTCGCCGTGCCCAGACGAACCGCAGTCTCGGCGAATTGGGCGACCTCCGCCCGCGTTGCGTCGGGGCGGACGATCGAGTGGTCGAACAGTTTCGCCAAGCCGCTGAGATCCATGGACATCAAACCTATTCATTATATAGAGGGCGGACGACCCGACCTTCGCCAGAGGACCGGATCCCCGCCTCGAGGACGGCCATGAGCGTTACGGCCTCAGTCGGCGTAACCGGTGGCTGGCCCTTCCCGAGGATGGCATCGCGGAGAGCTGAGTAGTAGGCCGGATAGTTGCCGGCGGGAGCGTCGATCCGGATGGCCGGCTCCTCCTTGCCCGTGACCAGGAGCAGCGGATCGGGATCGTGGCCCCACCCGGAAGCGCCAGGCTTCTCCTCCCGCATCAGCTGATCCTCCTGCACGTCGCCCCTTGGTTTGATGAGGCTGCCTTTGCTGCCACGTACCAGGAAGCGGGCAGGAGAGTCCGCGGCGATCATGCTGGAGAGAAGAATGACGCGGGTCGCACGGTAGCCGAGCACGGCGTGAAACCAGTCGGTGGTCGCGCCGCCGGCGCGCTGGATCTGCAAGTCTGCCTGAATGCTCTCCGGTGGACCGAAGAGGACCATCGCCTGATCGATCAAATGCGGGCCAAGATCGTACCACACGCCGGACCCAGGGCCGGCCCGCTCCCTCCAGCGGTCGCGCACCACCGGACGGTACCGGCTCATCTCCGACCGAAACTCGAGGGCCTCACCGATGCGGCCGGCCCTGAGCTCCCGGGCGACCGCCAGAAAGTCGCTGTCCCAGCGGCGATTCTGAAAGACGGAGAGCACCCGGGCCACTTCGGTGGACTTGGCGGCGAGCGCCCGGGCCTCGGCGAGCGTGAGCGTGAACGGCTTGTCCACCACCACATGCTTGCCGGCGGCGAGGGCCGCGTCCGCCAAGGGGGCGTGCGAGTCGTTGGGCGTAGCGATGACGACAAGGTCCACGTCCGGATGCCGGATCGCGCCGAGTGGATCAGGGATGACCTGGATACCGGGGTAGGCTGAGGTGACCTGGTCGGTTCGGCGGGAGCCGACCACGGTGAGCGCGAGGCCGGGCGTCGCCGAAATGAGGGGCGCGTGAAACACGCGACCCGCGTAGCCGAACCCGATGAGGGCGATGCGGATCACGCGCGGCCTAACGCTGAGCGGTACGAGCCGTGGAGTCCGCCGAGAGGTACCGGTCCAGAAAGGCCAGGACCTGGGTGTACCCCTTGATCTCGTTCTCCTTCTTGACGAACCCGTGTCCCTCGTCGGGGAACACCACGTACTCCACCGGTACGCCCTTCTTCTTGACCGCGGCGACGATCTCGTCCGACTCGCGCTTCAGGACCCGGGGGTCATTGGCACCCTGGAGCACCATGAGCGGCGCCTTGATCTTGTCCGCGTTGAACAGCGGGCTGATCCGGTGCAGCCGGGCGCTGTCGGTCCTGGGGTCGCCCATCTCCGCGTAGAGCGCCGCCCGGAAGGACGCCCACCACGGCGGCATGCTGCTCAGTGTCCGCACCCAGTTGGAGATGCCGAACAGGTCCACTCCCGCCTGGAACGCATCGGGCTGGAGCGTGAGCGCGGCAAGCGTCATGTAGCCCCCGTAGCTGCCGCCCAGGATTCCGATGCGGGTTGAATCCACATACCCGGTGGCCGCCAGCATCCGCTTACTGGCGACCACATCGCCCAGATCGGCTTCGCCGTGCTTGCGGTCGTCCATGGCGTAAAACGTCTTCCCGTAGCCGGAGCTGCCGCGGTTGTTGATGTCGTAGACCACGTAGCCGTGATTGACCAGCGCCTGCGTCAGGGCGAAGTACCCCACCTGGGCCTGTCCGCCGGGGCCGCCGTGCACCATCACGATGGCGGGAGCCCTGGCGTCGGGCGACGCCTGATGCGGCCTATACAGAAGACCCGGGATCTCGAGACGGTCATACGATTTGAAGCGAACCACCGTGGGCACCACCAGGTCCTCTCGGCGGATCTTCGGATTGAGCGCGCTGGTCAGCCGCCTGGGTACCTGCCCCAGCGGTCCGGCCCAGAGATCGTCAGGCGCGCTGCCGTCGCTGGCATAGAAGGCGATCACCGACTCATCGCGCGAGAGATTGGTTCCGCGAATCAGGCCAGGAGGCATTCCTCGGAGCTCGACCGGGGTCATGGTCGCCGCGTCGAACAGCCGGGCATCGGGTCGGGCGTCCTGGTTCACGAACACGACCAGATACTTCCCCCCCTTGGAGTAGCGCGCGCCAAGGATGTCCCAGTTCAGGGCGAAGACCGTCGAGTGCGCTCCAGTGGCAATCTGATGAGCCTGCAACGAGGCGAATTCGCCTCCGCTATCGGACCTGAACAACAGCTTCTTGCTGTCCGGCGAGAACACGACCGGCTCGTAGTTGACGTTGCCGGTGTGCCTGGTGATGTGCGTCGTCTTCTTGGACTGCCCATCGTACAGGAAGATGTCGGCGTCGTTGGTAGTGTGGGGCCGCACCAGCGCGAGGTAGCGCTTGTCGCGGGAGATCGGGCCCAAGTCATATCCCTCGGTATTGCGGTAGAGCAACTTCCGGGCATAGCCGTCCGCAGCATACTCGTACAGATCGAAGTACCGCTCGTCCCGTTCGTTGGTCTGGACGAAGAACGAATGGTCGTCTCCCGCCCAGCCGGCGAACTGGGCCTTGAGCTGGCTGCCCGGCGTCAGGTCGGTGGCTTTCCCGTCGGGTGTCCGGACGTAAAGGTGGTTCAGCTCATTGCCGCCCCTGTCGCTGGAGAAGAGGATCCGGTCGTCGGCCGGGAAATAGGAGATGGCGAAGATCGCGTTGTCGGTGGAGTGGGTGAGCGGCGCCGGCTCTCCGCCGGCCACCGGAATGGCATAGGCGTTGTAGACGCCGGAGAGATTGGAGGACACCAGGATCCGGTCGCCATTGGGAGAGAACGATGTCCCGAAGTATTCGGTGTTCTGATAGAAGTCGGCGACCGAGTATTGCGTGGGCGGGAATACCGATGGCTCTCCGGATAGTGAGTCGGAAGTGGAGCGGGACCCGCGGCGCTCGGAGCAGGCGAGGGCAACCATTGCGGTAGCGAGCAGTCCTACCGGCGCGACACGCATGTGAAGCTCTCCAATGTGGGGTCAGTTCATCAGACCCGGACCAGGGAGCGCTGCCGCCGTTCGAGAAACGCGGCGACGTCCCGCATGGCGATCTGCCATTCCGAGATGGGCTCGCCTTCCACGGAGCGCGCCCGCCGCGGGCCGGCATGCACCTCGGGGTATTCGGGGTCGAAGGGGCCGTCGAGCTGGTCGGGGAGAAACAGGCGTTCCTGGACGTAGACCCGGTCGCCCTCGCGCCAGGCTGGCCAGCCGAGATGGTAGAGCGCATCGGGGCGGAGCATGTGAGTGAGGAAGACGGCGACGGAGGCGCCCTGGACCAGGCGGCGCGCCATCTCCAGCCAGTGGGCCGCGTAGTCTCCGGGCGCCCACTCGTAGAGTGGCGCCTGAAACTCCTCACGGAAGTGGCCCAGGGTGAGCCGGCCCCAGTGGAACAGACCATCGCCCTGTCCCTCGGGCCGGCCGATCAATTCGATATCGAACACGAAAGCTGTCCGGCGTCTAACCTGTTGGCGCGATATTCTGGTTTACTCGGAAGAAGTTCTCCGGATCATAGGTCTGCTTCACCTGCCGCAACCGTTCATAGGTGGGTGCGTCATAGGCTCCGTGTACCCGGTCGGCGTCATCCGTATCCATATAATTGACGTAGACCGCTTCGGTAGAGAAGGGCTGCAGCGCGCTCCAGAGCTCCCGGGTCCACCGCATATTCGCGGCCGACGCAGCCGGGTCGGTCCACATGCTCACGATGACCACGCTGAACGTCGCATGACGATGCGGGAAGGCCGTCTCCTCGAGGCCGACGCGAGCCACCGCTCCACCGAAAGGCTCGAGAGCCACGGCGGAAAAGGCAGACGGAACCCTATCGAAGAAAGCGACCAGCGTTGCGATCGCCTCGTCGGACAGATCCTGGAGGAAACTCGATTTCCAGTAGTTCAGCCGGCCGGACGGGAATCCGGCGTCGAACATGGTTTGGACCTCCAGATAGGACATCGGCCGAATCGTGTCCGCTGCGACCCCTGGATGGCTCCGCAGTGGCCGCAGCTCGCGCTCGGCGGCGTCGGGCGAGCCCACATAGCACACCGGCACGCCGAACATCGGGTACCCATCAGGCGAGGTCAGCAGGACGGCGTAGGCCATGAGCTCGTCGGGTGCCTTGGCCATGAAGTCGCGGTAGAACCGGAGCGCGGCCTCCGCCTGCTGGAGCGGGAAGAAGACGACACCCGCGAGCATTTGTCCGATGGGATGGAGCTGGTACTGGAAGGAGGTCACGACGCCGAAGTTCCCGCCTCCGCCCCGCACGGCCCAGAACAATTCTGGATGCCGGGTGGCATCGGCGGTGCGGACTGCTCCATCGGCGGTGACGATCTCCACCGAGCGGAGATTATCGCAAGACAGCCCGTGCTTCCGCATGAGCCAGCCGAAACCGCCGCCGAGTGTCAGTCCGGCGATGCCGGTGGTGGAGATGAAGCCTCCGGTGGTGGCGAGACCGTGCGCCTGCGTCGCCTGGTCGAATTCGCCCCAGGTGAGTCCGGGGCCGGCCCGGACGGTGCGAGCCGCCGGATCGACTTCGACTGCCTTCATTCTCGAAAGGTCGATCACCAACCCGCCATCGCAGAGGGCCTTGCCCGCGACGTTATGACCGCCGCCGCGCACGGCAAGGAGCAGATTATGGGTATGGGCGAACTCGAGAGCGTGCCTGACATCGGCACTGTCCTGGCAGCGGGCGATCAGGGCTGGGCGCTTGTCGACCATAGCGTTGAAAAGGACGCGGGCGCGGTCGTAGTCCGGGTGATCGGCTGATAGAATCTCGCCGCGCACAGCGTCCTGGAAGGTCTTGAGCGCGGCGGAGCTCCATGCAGGTTTGCCGGTGACCGCAGAGCCGATACCCATTGGAGAACCTCCTTTGGCATCGGTGTGGTGGGAACGTTAGCGACTCGACAAGGCAAGTATGTTGGGCAGTTCGGGCACCGGCAAGGCGGGAACAACGTGAAGGGTGAGGGAGTGAGGAGTGACGACGGGTGTGTGGGGTGGCCTCTTCACTCTTCACCTCTTCACGCTTCACGTCTTTGAGGCCCCACCCCGTCCGACGGTGTCGCCACAAACACCGACGGCGCGGTAAGCCGTTTCTCCGCAAAGGCAGCACTCACGGCAGAGGCGATGCGGTCGGCATCCGCACCCCGCACCAGCGCGATGATGCAACCGCCGAACCCGCCTCCCGTCATCCGGGCTCCCAGCGCGCCGGCGGCGAGGGCGGCGTCCACCGCGACGTTCAGCTCATCCACGGTCACCTCGTAATCATCCCGGAGCGAGGCGTGCGACGCGGTCAGCAGCGGGCCGATCTCGGCCAGCGCGCCCGAGCGGAGCAGGCCCACCGTCTCCAGCACTCGCTGATTCTCGGTGACCACATGCCGGACCCGGCGCCGCACCATGTCATCGTGCAGCATGCCGAGCGCGGACGAGAGGTCAGCGATGTCACGCAGTGCCGGGACGCCGAGCGTGGACGCCGCCGCCTCGCAGGTCGCCCGCCGGGCGGCGTACTCGTTGTCGGCGTGGCGATGTGGCGCATGGGTGTCCACGATCAGCATCGCCAGCCCGTCCGCGCCCAGGTCAAACGGCACCTGCTCGGTGGCGAGACTGCGGCAGTCGAGGAACAGAGTGTGCCCCGCCCGGCAGAGCGTCGCCGCCGACTGGTCCATGATGCCGCAGGGGACGCCGACGTAAACGTTCTCGGCCCGCTGGGCCAGCGCGGGCCAGGTCGTTCTGGGCACTTCCCGGGCATCGCCCGCGAGGTCAAGCAGCGCGGCGAGCACGGCGCACTCGAGGGCTGCCGAGGAGGACAGACCGGCCCCGACCGGGACGTCTGAGGTGATGGAAAGCCGAGCAAAGGGCACGTCCACCCCGGTCTCGCGCAGCACCCACGCGACGCCGGCAACGTAACCGGCCCATCCTGGAACGGCGCCAGGGTTGAGATCGTCGAGGTCGAAGGTGACTGACTGTTGCTCCGTCTCCGACCACACGGTCCACTCCGGTTGGCCTGATCGGGCCGTCGCGACCGCGGTCCGATGAGGGAGCGCGAAGGGAAGGACGAATCCCTGGTTGTAGTCGGTGTGCTCGCCGATCAGGTTCACCCGACCGGGAGCGGACCACACCAGAGCTGGGTCCTGTCCGTAGACCGAGGAGAATGCGGTCCCGATGCGATCGAGGGCCGAGCTCACCGGCTCATGCCCGCCGTTCGGCGAAGCCACTGAAGCAGCCGGGTCAGGTAGTCGTTGGAAACCGGCCCGTCCGCTCCAACCTCCATATAGTGACCCGTCCTGGGCACCCGCCGAATGGTGACGTTCGGATTGTTTCGGGTCGCCCGGCGAACCAGGGTCATGCTCTCCTCGACCGGAACCCAGGGGTCGGTCTCCGCGAAAAAGAAAGCGATGGGGACCTTCACCCGGGCCAGGACCTGGAGAGGGTCGTAGTCCATCTGGCTGTACCACTTGGTGTGCTTGGGGTCGCCGGGCAGGCTGTCCCCGATGGGCAGAAAGACCTGCTCGAACCAGGGCTGATGCCGGATGCTCTCGACTGCCTGCTCGGTGACTCTTCGGGTCGCCCGGCCGCGAAAATAGTCGTCCACGGCCGCCCGAACCCGAAGCGCGCGCTGGATGACTGCCGGCGACTCACCAGCGGACCGGAGCGCATACGCCGCCGAGTAGTTCATCTGCTCAGCGGGAGTCACGCCGGGCCCGGACACCGAGACCACGAACGCGACATCCCGCGACATCGTCGCCGCGAGCGGGCCCAACCAACCGCCCTGACTCACACCCCAGACACCGATCCGGACCGGGTCGATGTCGGCTCGGGATTTCAGGTACAAGACCCCTGCAAGCCCGTCGGCCGCCAGATCCTGGAAGGTCGCGGTCTCGAAGTCGCCCCCCGACTCACCCGATCCTCGGCGATCGAACAGGAGAACGGCGAAGCCGGCGGCGGGGAGCGCCGTGGCCAGATGCCGATAGGCCGGATAATCGCGGGTACCGCCATTCGAAGCATGAAAGGCGACGACTCCCGGGTGCCGGCCCGTGGTGCCGGGAAGATACAAGCTGCCCACCAGCGTGACCGAACCATTATGGAAGGAGACCCGCTCCGGTACCGGCGACATCGGACGGTGGTCGGGGCTGGGTCCCCCTTCACTAACGAGGAGGAGGGCGAGCGCGGCGGCGGCAAAGATCATGGCTGAAAGCGTGCACCCGGTTTCGGTGTCGGCGCAAGGTGACACTCTCTGCCTCCAAAGGAGGACACATCAGGCGATCCTTCGGTCTCGTTGTGTCTCCCCCAGCTTCAGGCGAGGGCGGCTCGAATGCCGGCGCGTCCTTCTCGGAGGGATCGCTCGCGCATGGGGCCGGATTGCGTCTCTCCATGATCAGCTCGCCGTCAGTTCGGGTCGCACGCGTTGGTCCACAGCTCGATTGTCCAGGCTCGAGCGCGATCGACGCTTGCCGCGTGGCGCGCGACGCACTCGGGACAAAACGTCGATGCTTTCAACGGCGTGCACCCCGACACCGACCAAGGCTACATCGCCGCGGCCGGGAAACTGAAACAGATGGTTGAGCGGTTCAGGATCGTCGCTGCCCTGCAGCGCGCCGGGCTGATCGACGTCCACACCGCCTCGGAGAAGAAGGACGCGTTGAGCCGGGAAATGCGCTCAGGACCCATCGCGCATATGGCCCAGGTCGGTCGGGAGACCGCCGCACGCAGTATGGCCGCGGAAGCCGAGCGCCGTCGCGATGTGCTGGTGAAGTACGGTCTCGCGGAATCGGTGCTGGAACAATTCACTCAGCTGCTGGACCAATTCGAAGCGGCGATGGCCCTGGGTGAAATCGGACGCGTGACCCATGTGAGCGCCACCCGCGAGCTTCGCGCACTGGGATCGGAGATGGCCCGGACCGTACGAATCCTGGATGCCCGGCATCGACTGCGCTTCAAGGACGACCCCGAGCTGCTCGGTGCATGGATCAGTGCCAGCACCGTGCGGGGACGGCCTCGGGGTGACGCTGGTGCCGAGAGTATCCCGGAAGGGGCCACACCCCCTGCCGGTGATGTGAGGCCGGCTGCATGACCAGGACGGGTGGCTCCTGGGGAGCGTCGAAGCGAGCGCAATTGAGGCCGTCAGGGACGCGAAACTTGTCGAACGAGCTTCGCAAGACTCGAGTCGCGTGGCGTGCCCCCAGCCGGCAGCAGGGAATCCAACTGCGAGGTCAGCTCCGCGCGGCTGGTGGCGGAGAGCACCCACCCCAGAGGTGCGGCGATGGTGGGTTTGACGGTGGGCGCGATCACGATCAGATGTCCTCTATCCACCGCAAGAGCGGCCCGCTGCTCCAGCGTGTTCTGACTCACGATTCGGTTATTGGTGAGCGCTTTGAACGGTGCCACCAGCTCCAGCGGCCGCCGGGGCTGTGCCGCCTCCGCGGTGCCGCGGTACTGGTTGTCGATCACGACGATCCAGGGCTCGATCGGATGTTCTCGGTTCACTGAGTTCCGGTTGTAATGCACCACCTTCGGCCTTGTTGCGGCCCATATCTGCAAGAGCGTGAGCAGACCACTGTTCTCGTAGTAACCGCCGTCCACGCTGTAGGTGGCAATCTCGCGATGAGCCGTCGAATCAATAACGCAGCGTAGCAGTGCCCCCGACGGACTGACGATGGGAAAACGGGCTGAGAGGAGAGCCGCCGTCACCGCCCTCATGCCGGTGCCGTATTGGCCGCACTGGGTAGGGTCCTCCTCGGACCGCTTATAGAGCCCGGGAAAGGGGTCGATCGAGCCACTCACCGGCCCGGACGGGCCCTTGACGGCGGCAGCGCCACAGTCGCTCCCCTCCGCGGCCGGCAGATGGCCGACATTGGAGACCAGGATCCGGCAGCCGTCTGTGACCGAGCTGCCGTTCAGCACCAGGACGGGCACCCAGTCAGAACCCTTCGCCTTCCCCTGCCCCAGCTCGGCCCACTTCAGCGGAGCCTGCTGCGATCCGTACACCCCCGCCGATTGGGTCCAGCCATCCTCCAGTAAGGCTGCCCGATTGCGCCAGAGAGTCGCGATGCCGAGGTAGGGCTGCGGAAGGTCGCGCAGCAGCAGTCCGGCCGCCACCGAAGAGAGGCTCTCGTCCTTTGACATGCGTTTGACGGCGTCGCGTGGATCTCTCCGCATGGCTCGTGCTGCCACCCAGCTTGCGGTGCCCACGCTGCCTCCGGACACTCCGCTCATGGCGAACACCGCCCGTGCGGCGCATTCACCGTTCGAGGAGATGACTCGATACAGGGTGGTTGCGGTCCAGTAAGCCGCCCGTATCCCTCCGCCGGGTGCCGCGACCAAGACCAGTGGGATCGGCCTGCCGTCCACGGGAGCGCACGAGTCAGTCTGGACCTTGAGCCAGGCACCAAAGGCCGAGTCCAGGTCGGAGTACCGCGGCGTGCCGGGCCCCAGATGGCTGTCGACTCGCGCATCGTGGTAGATGCCGGCAGTGTTGATGACACTGGCCACTGCCCAGGTGACCGCGAGCAACGCGAGCCAGGGCGTGCGCCTGCCGAGACCCAGTGAGTACGTCACCTCCCAGGGTGGGTACCGGCGAGCAGCCCACTTGAGGAGGCCGATCACCAGCGCGAGCACGCCGAACCCGATCGCGGTCACCCCGGTCGTGCCCCAGTACTTGGCATGATCGGGTTTGATCGCGAGCCAAGCGGCCACGACCAGCGTGACCGCAGCCGCACCGACAATCGGTCCAAGACGGTACCAGGCTCTTCCTGTCGCGCTGGCTGCGGCTTTGCGTTCGACCAGCTCCACGATCCATTGGGCCACGAAGCCACCTACGAGGGCGGTCAGCACTCCTCCGATCACCGCGATCCACCAGGGCACCGCGCCAAGCTGGGTGTCGAGCTGGAGCACGATCGCCGGAAAGGCGGCCCGAACCAGGCCCAGCCCGCCGGCCACCAGTATGGTTCCACCAAGCGCGCCCACCCAGGTGCTCCGCCGGCCATCGGGGGCGACCGCTGCAGCTGGGGCACGCACGGGGGAGACTGACTCTCCTAGCGAAGGCGCGACGCGAGCCTTCTTCCCCAGCCAGGCAGCCACGGTCAAGGCCGATGCAACTAGAACAGGCGCCAACGGCGAGGGACGCCAATGCCCGTCGAGAACTCCTGCGAGGATCAGCAGCACAAGGGAAACGAACGCCGCCAAACCGACGACGACCCCGGTCTTCAGTGTAGTGCCCTGCGCATAGGTGCTCGCGGGGTCGGTGGACGCAAGTCCCGCGGCTACGACGGCACCGGTGAACAGCAACAGAGCGAACGTCGAGAGAATCCGGAGGAGCCAGCCGGCCTCCGCCGACAACTGGTACCGGAGCACGTCGGGGATCTGCTCCAGGGGTCCGCCTGCCGGGATCGCAACCAGGGCGACGAACAGCGCGACCAGCCCGATCAAGCCGAGGAGGGCGATGGCCGGATGCTGCGCATCGCCTCGACGGGCATTACGGATCGCGGCGACGAAGTCGGCCCAGCTGGTACTCTCCGGGGTCGGCTTCACCCAGAGCGCCAACAGCGTGACCAGCGCAGCGCCCAGTGCGACCCATTTGAAGAACGAGAGCGTCTGGACGAAGCCGAGCCAGAACTCGCTGGTGGTCAGCTTCCTGGCCACGAAGATCAACGTGCTCCAGGTCTCGGCCCAGTCGGCCAGGAACACGGCCATGGCAATCCGCCGCGCGAAGGCCGGTTCAGCGCCTACGTACCCGAGTGCCAGCCAGAGCAGGACGCAGTAGGATGGGGTAAACGGAAAAAGATCCACGGCCGTGTGCCAGGTGAGCAGGCGGTGTGCCGTCTTCGGTACCTGGGCCCACACCTTGACAGCGTCGAGCAGGTCGGTCGTGTCCAGAAAGAAGAGCTTGAAACTGGTGAAGACCCGGGCATCGTAGGCGCGGCGGCCGACGATCTGGATGTCGCCCAGGAGCCGGCTGATGTCGATGAGCATCACCATGCTGATGGCGGCGAGGCCCAGAACTATCCACAATCCGAAGCGCCGCGCTCTGGTCATGGACCTCCAGGCTCCATGCCGAGGGCGGCAGCAACGGCCGGATCTACCGGCGGCACCTGCGCCGTTGGCTGCTGCCCGCGCGCTGCCACCGTATCCAGGACGCCGCGCCGATAGCTACCGAGAGCGACATCACCGAGATCGACGTACTCGCGAAGCGGCAAGACCTCGATGCCGTCCACATATCGACCCATGAACCTCGTGTAGTCGATGCCCGTTGCCGCTTTCAGTCCAGCCACTAGATCCTGGAGTCCGTAGCGATTCCCGCGTGCATCTCTCCTGGCATACAACCAGCGAAGCAGATCGTCGATGCTGTGCGCGCCATCCGTGCGCCGGCGGATATCGATGTCGAGGGCGGTGGCGACCAGCCATCCGCCCTGGTAGACGAGGGAGTAGTGCTTCCGCTTGTTGGCGGGTGTCCGCCCGGCCTCCCGGAGTGAGACCCGGCCCAGGCCCGCAGCGCTGGAGTAAAAGCCCGCAGCGGTTGCGGCAATCACCGGTGCCGACTCGCGCGCCACAATGCCTCGAAGCGTGGCGGTGCGCAGCATGTAGTACTCCGCCACGCCTTCGTTGAACCACTGCTCACGATCGTCTCGATAGCGGAAACTCTCCGCGCCCCACAGGTGAAAGAGCTCGTGGAGCAGGGTGAGTTGCCAGGTATAGAAACCGAAGACTGGTTGGTCGCCGGCGACGACAGTGACCAGGCCCGGGTCGCTGTCTCCTTCAGTGCCGCTTCCGGTGGAGATATTTGCGGTGAGCGCGCGAATGGGACGGCCGGCGGCATCCCTTGGCGGGCCGTTGAAGATGCCGGTAAACTCTTCCAGCCCCGCCCGGAGCACCCGCTCCGCTTCGTCGCGGAGCGAACGCGCGCGGTGATCCCCGAGCACCAGAGACACGACGATGCCCGAGGCGGTGAAGCGCGCGGTGTCCGGCGCTTGCGCTAACGGCGCCCCGGGCGATACCGCCAGGAACAGGGCGGCAAGGGCCGAGACGGCTTGCCAGCTCCGGCATGGATACCTGGTCAGTCAGATTCCCTCGAGCTCAACCTCCACGCCCCCTACCCAGCCGGCGACCAGTTGTTGATGGCGCAGCCGATCGCGGTGAAGATGAAGCCCGCGACGCCATAAAATACCGGCAGCACGAAAGCGAAGCCGGTGCCGAAGCCGGCGTGTCTGGGCGAAAACATGCTTGCCACCAGGAAGACGGGCACCAACACCAGCCGAGACATGGTCTCTCTCCCGGAAAGGTTCACGTGCCAATCAGTCATTAGACTCGCGTGCCAAACGCTTCCTGGATTCCACTGAACACGAACTGCACGGCGACGGCCGCCAGGATCAAGCCCATGATCCGGGTGACCACCCGGATGCCGGTCTTGCCGAGCCGTCCCAACAGCGGCTCGCCCAGCCTGAGGGCAACGTAGGAGATCCCGCCGGTCAGGACGATCGAGCCGAAGACAATGACGTTCTCCACCACGCCCCGCGCCTGCCCGGCGATTACGATGACGGTGGAGATCGCCCCCGGGCCGGCCAGCATCGGGATGGCAAGCGGGGTGAACGCCACGTCCTCCTTGGCCTGGCCCTCGTCCAGCTCCTCCCGTCCTTCCTGGGTACGGCGTTCGCCTCGGAGCATGTCCATGGCCACGAACCAGAGGATCAACCCTCCGGCCGTGCGAAAGGCGGCCAGGGTGATGCCGAAGGCGCGGAAGAGCAGCGTACCGGTGGCGCCGAAGATGACCAGCATCACCGTCATCGCGAGACAGGCCCGCCGGGCCGTGCGCCGGCGCTCGAGCGGGCTCTCCAGCTGGGTGATGACGAGATAGGTGGGGATCGCGGCGATGGGATCGACGATGAACAGTACCGAGGTGAAGGTGACCAGTGCGAAACGGGTCGGATCATCCATCTCCGATTATCTCCGCCGATGCCGCGCTCACCACCCGGTCGCCTTGGGCCAGACGCCCAGCACACAGGCGTCCTCGCCGCGGACCAGATAGTAGCGGTCATAAGGCGCCGCGGTGAGACACGCATGATTCGGGAGGATTCGCAGCCGAGTGCCGACCGGGTACTCGGCTACCATCCCATCGTAGAGCTCGCCTCCCGCGACCAGGCCATGCTCCTGGTTGACCTCGGCCAGGTACAGCCCATCGATGGGCCGCCCCCCGTTCATCGGACAGACCAAGCCGTAGCCCACATTGGGACCCAGCCTGCGCGCGCTCAGATCCTTCGACAGCGCCAGCGCTCCGGCATCGATCAGCATGCGCCGGGAGCGCGGGTTGTGGCCGATCACGCTCGCCAGCACCGAGACCGCGATGTCGTCGAGCGTGCAGCTGCCCAGCGAGACCTGCGCGAGGTCGCACAGGGTATAGACCCCGGGCCGCATCTCGGTTACACCGGTCAGCGAGGCGGCATGGGTCGCTGTGGGAGTGGAGCCCACGCTGACACAGGAGACCTCGATGCCGGCGGCGCGCAGACGCTCCGCCGCCTGGGTGACCGCCGCGCGCTCACGCTCTGCCACCTCCCGGATCGCCTCGACGCTGACCGCATCGTAGCTCTGGCCCGCGTGCGTGAGGACCCCGGCCAGGGAAAGCATCGCCGAGCTCTGGATGGCCCGCGCGATCGGCAACAGCTCCAACCCATCCGCCAACACGCCTCCACGGCCGCCCCCACAGTCGACCTCGATGAACATCGCGAACCGCGCGTCCAACGCCTCGGCCCGCGCCGCCACATCGGCAATGGCCTCGACGCTGTCGGCCAGCAGATTGAGCCGGACGCCGTAGCGCTGTTGCAGGTCGGCCAGCGGGGCAAGCTTGCCTCCGGCGATCCCGACGGCGTAGGTGATATCGTCGAAGCCGGCCCGGGCGAAGTATTCGACCTCCGCCAGGGTGGACACGGTGATGCCGGCCGAACCTTCGCGCGTCGCCAGGCGCGCTACCTCGGCCGACTTCGCCGTCTTGAGGTGGGGGCGCAGCCTGACGCCCAGGGCCTTGGCGCGCCGGATCATCCGCTCGCAATTGCGCTCCACCCGGTCGAGGTCGAGGATGAGCGCGGGCGTGGAGAGATCGGCCAGGAGCATGCTGAGAAGTGAGAAGTAAGAGGTGAGAAGTGAGAGGTAGGAAGTAAGCAGTAAGCGTGTCCCAGCGTAAGCACCCGTCACCCCGGGCGCCCGCGAGGGACCTGCCGCAGCTCTAGGGCGGTCCTCAATCCGTTTGCGATGTCTGACAGGAGACCAACACAGTGGACCGGACCGTGCGCCCCTCCTTCAGTGCCGGGCGGAACTGCAGGTCGGCAACATGGCTCGCAACCTCGCGGGAGACCACGGAGTCGTACGCCTGCGGGTCGATGCGACCCCGATCCGGCCGTACCTTGGCGCCGACCACGTAGATGTGCGCCTGGTAGCGATGCTCGGTCTGGGGCCGGCCAGGGGACTCGATAACCCTGAGTGTGTTGCGATCCACGTCGCCGTGGGCATCCACCACGAACGCGACCGTCACGGCGAGCGCTCGCTGGGCCAGCTCCAGCGGCGGCCGGAGCTCGGGACAGGCGGACCCGGTCCCCACCCTGAGCTCGGCGACCCGATCGACCCCGCCCTGGGCCGCGGGTGGCTGAGGCTGGGCAGGGCCCGGAGGTGTAGCCGGGAAGGGAGGCGGGACGACCTGCATCGGTTCACCGATGCGCATCGGGATCGGGATGCTCACAGGCGGAGCCGCCTCGAGCCTCACCGGGATCACCGGTTCCAGCCGCCTGATGGGACGCTGGTGCCTGGGCTCAGGTCTGGCGACCCCGCGGGCCGGCCTCAAGACCAGAAAGTAAACGACATGCGGTCTGCTGGTGTGCGAACGGAATGGACTCCGGACCAGGTCTTCGCCATGCAGCACCCATGCAGCCAGGGCGAACCCACACAGATGCACGGCCACGCTTCCCACAAGCGCACGCCGCGACCAAGGCTGCCTGGGCAGGAGCGAGAACTCCATACGGCTCTAAGATGCACTCTAGAGATGAAGAGAGAACAGGACCGGGGTCACAATAAGAGGCGGAAAGGGCGGAAAAGACGGAAGGACGTATCTTTCTTGTAGCCTGTATTACCCACGAGACCGACGCATGGATCAAGGGGCCCGAGGGACGGTCGCGGACCGCCTCGACGACACTATCCGGCAGCACTACGTGATCGAGCGGGAGCTCGGCCGCGGCGGCATGGCCGTGGTCTTCCTGGCCCACGACCTGCGGCACGATCGACCCGTCGCTCTCAAGGTGTTGCACTCCGAGCTGGCTTCCACGCTCGGGCCGGAGCGCTTTCAGCGTGAGATCCGGCTCGCCGCCCGGCTGCAACACCCGCACATCGTCCCGGTGTTCGACTCGGGCGGCAGCGGCAGTGTGCTCTGGTACACCATGCCCTACGTGGCGGGACACTCCCTTTCCGCCCGACTCGGCACCGGCGAGCTGCTTTCCATCGCCGAGGCGATGCGGATCCTCCGGGACCTCGCCGGCGCGCTGGCGCATGCCCACGCTCAGGGCGTCATCCACCGAGACGTGAAGCCGGGGAACGTGCTCATCTCGGATGGACACGCGCTGGTCATGGATTTCGGGATCGCCAAGGTGATCAGTGATGCCGCCGACCCAGAGCTGACCCAGCCCGGCGTCGCGGTAGGCACCCCCGCCTACATGGCGCCGGAGCAGGCTGGCGCCGACCCCGACGTGGACCATCGAGCCGACATCTATGCGCTTGGCGCGCTGGGGTACGCGCTCCTCACCGGCGAGCCGCCGTTCCGAGGCACGCCGAGTGAGCTGATGGTGGCGCACACCATCCGGAATCCGGAGCCGGTCGATCGCCGCCGGCCGGAGGTGCCGCCGGCCCTGGCCCAGCTGGTCATGACCTGTCTGCAGAAGGAGCCGAGTCAGCGGTGGCAGTCGGCCAAGGAGGTTCGCGCCCAGCTGGACGAACTGATGGGATTCGGCACGCAGCCCTCCACCCCCGGCGCCGGACTGGCGCCGGCCGGGTTCGCCACGGCGTTGGAGGCCGGCCGCACTGCTTTCGAGCGATACGACTGGGCCGCCGCATTCGAGCATCTCACTGCGGCCGGTGAGCTCGAGCCCGGAGACCTGGCGCGTCTGGCGGAGGCGGCCTGGTGGCTGGGGCGGGGCAATGAATGCATGCGCACCCGCGAGCGCGCCTACGCCGCGTACGTCCGGCAGGGTGACGCACAAGGCGCGGCCGCCATCGCGATCGCAGTGGCGGAAGACTACTGGCACTGGCTGGCGATCTCGGTCGGCCGGGGATGGCTGCGCCGCGCTGAGCGGCATCTCGCGGGACTCCCCGAATCCCGCGAGCACGGGTGGCTGGTTCGCCTTCAGGCCAGCCTGGCCATGGAGTTGGAGCGGGATCTCGCGCGGGCATTGGAGTTGACGGAGCGGGCGGCGGCCATAGCCGAGCGAGTGGGCGACGCCGATCTTGGCACGCTCTCGCTACAGGACCGAGGTCGAATCCTCCTGGCGCGGGGAGAGATCGGCCAGGGCATGGCGCTCATCGACGACGCGATGGCAGCTGCGGTTGCGGGCGATCTCAAGCCCCGAACCACCGGGCGAGTCTATTGCAACATGATGACCGCCTGTGACCAGATCGGCGATTACCGCCGCGCGGCCGAATGGCATGACGCGGCCAGCCAGTGGGGCGAGCCCCACTCGGACTCGCCGTACCCCGGCATCTGCCGGGTGCACCGAGCCGAGCTGCTCCGCTTGCGCGGCGACCTGCCGGATGCTGAGGCCGAGGCCCGGCGCGCAGCCGAGGAGCTGGGTGACCACCTTCCCGCGATCGCGGGCGAGGCCTACTACGAAATGGGAGAGGTGCGGCTTCGGCTGGGCGACTTCGAGCGTGCCGACGCCTTGTTCCGGGACGCACACCTGCGCGGACGCCATCCGCTTCCGGGGCTGGCGCTCCTGCGGCTGGAACAGGGACAGACCGCGGCGGCGCGCCACCTGATCGACCGCGCGCTGGAAGATGCCGCGATCCCCCACTACCAGCGCGCCCGACTGCTGCCGGCCCGGGTCGAAATCAGCCTCGCCTCCAACGCGGTCGCCGCCGCCCGCGCGGCGGCAGAAGAGCTCGAAACGATCGCGAAGCGCTACGACTCCGCGGCCATGCACGCCGCCGCCCTGACCGCATTCGGGATGGTCGAGCTCGCGGAAGGAAAGCCCGACGCTGCCGCGGCCAACCTGCGGCGCGCGCATCGGCTCTGGCTCGACATCGAACTGCCCTATGAGGCGGCGCGGAGCCGAGTTCTCCTGGCCCGGGCCTACGAGGCACTGGGCCATCAGGAGGAGGCCGCCCTCGAGCTCGATGCCGCGAGCGTCGCGTTCGAGCGGCTGGGTGCCCGGGCTGAGCTGGCCAAGCTGGGGGGCCTGCGGCAAGCATCATGAACCCATTACCTTCTTCTCCATGTTCCGGGCTTTGCGGTCCCGCTGTCTTGCCTGCGCAACTCTGGCCGCGTTCCTCATGGTCCAGCCGGCAGTGGGTTGCGCCGCGCTCTGTCTCTTGGAGCGACACGTCGGCGGGCACGAGATGTCAGGTATGACTCAGGCGGCGACTGTCTTCAGCAACAGTGCCTGCCATCCCACCACGACCGGCTCCGTGCAACCGCCGCCGATCCAGACATTGTCGCCCATGGCGCCGGCCTCCGCTCCGATCATCGCGGTGGCGCCCGACCGCTGGATCGAGCCTTCCTCGATTCCCGCGGCTTCTCCTCGCCACATCTCCCGCACGGTCGAACCACCTCCGCCCCGACTGGTCTAGTCCGAACAACCGCTCAATCACGGTTTGTCGCGTTCGACAGCTTCATGGTCCGCGCTGCGTGTGCCGCAGCCCTGCGGTCACGCCGGGGCCTAGACCAGGAGGAACCACATGCGGGGACTGGTACGATCCAGCCATCTCGCGATCATCATCCTCGGCCTGACCGCGGCTGGGGCTGCAGCCCAGGGTAAGCCCGATCGTCCCATCAAGCTGGGCGACTCGGGAGACCTCCAGGAAGCCACCGGGGAAGAGCGGCATTCTCTGGCGATCACCGGGTTCGGCGTCGCCGGCTACACGCTCGACGGCAAGACCAGCGACAACTCCTTCTCGGCGGGCAAAGTCGCCGTCTCGGTGTTTCGGGAGTTGACCGACAACCTCTATGTCTTCGGCCAGCTTACCACCTCGATCTCGAACGAGGAGGAAGGCGAGCCCACCACCGAGACCGAGATCGACAACCTGCTGGTGAGCTTCACCCCGCCGAAGCTGTCCAACCTGAGTCTCACCCTCGGCACGCTCGATGCGCCGGTGGGATTCGAGCGGGATGACGAAGTGCTGCTGTTCACGCCGTCCACCTCGTTCAATTTCGAGCTGGGACGGCCGGCCAAGCTCACCGGTCTGTTCGGCACCTACACCCTGAGCCGAAAGGCCGACCTCACCGCCTTTGTCGCCAATGGCTGGGACACTCCCCTCGACCCCAACCACGGCAAGACCGTCGGTGCCCGGCTTGGTCTGCTCCCGACAGAGCGTACCAGCCTCGGCGCCAGCCTGCTGTACGGGTCGGAGGGGCCGGCCGACTCGACCAACGATCGGGTGCTGTTGAACGCGGACTACGCCTTCGAGCCTGGGTACGGGTGGATCGTGGCGGGCGAGGCGAATTACGCCAAGGATACCGATCTCCCCGACGGCGCCGAGGCGAGCTGGGGCGGCGCGACGCTGCTGGTCCATCGGCAGCTCACCCGGCGCTTCGGGATCGCGGCGCGGGCGGAGGTGCTGGACGACAAGGATGGCGCCCGCACCGGCCTGCCGCAGACGCTCACCTCCTGGACCATCGCACCGATCTACTCCATCGGTGTGGGCCGGGAGGGGATCTTCGCCACCATCCAGCACACGACCTACCGGATTCCGCGGTTTCAGCTCCGAGGTGAGATCCGGGTCAATCACTCCGACCAACCGTTCTTCGAGACCTCGGACGGAGTGAGCCAGTGGGGCGTGCAGTACACCCTGCAGCTGGTCACGACCTTCTAGCCGGGAGCGCCGCCAATGGGTCTCTACAGCCTGCGTCAGGCGAACCGGTCGGTGAAGCTCGGGGCGCTGCTTTTTCTTCTGGTGCTGGGCTATGCCTACCTGTTCGCCTTTCTGATGGTGAAGACCTGGTCCGGCCTGACGCCCACGCGGGTCGCGTCGACCTACGTGCCCGCGCCGGGCATGGACGAAATGCACATGGGCCAGGAGTCGCACGCGGTCACCCAGCCGCTGGATCTGGGGAAGGTGCCGGAGATGAAGCACACGGTTGACACCAACCTGCTGATTCAGGACAGCCACATTCACATCATGCTCTATGGGATCGTGGCCGGCCTGCTGACGTTGATCATCCTCGGGTTGGACTGGCCGGCCTGGTGGAGAGACACGATCATCGTGCTGAATTTCGGCTTCGGCGCGCTCGACTTCGTGGGCCAGTGGCTGATGAAGTTCGGGATCGGCGGCTTCGCCTGGCTCACTATCCTGTCCGGCTGGGGCATGTCCCTGGTCTATTTGATTGTCTTGTACTCGACCCTTCGGGCGCTGCTGCCCGACCGTTCGGCAAGGAGCTCATCATGAACGTCCTCACGCTCGCCGTGGCAGCGTTGACGCTCGGCACGGCGGCTCACCCCACACCCAAGGTGGTGCTGGTGAAGCACGCCGACTTCATCCGGCAGACCATGGCGGGCGCCACCCAGTACTTCGTGCGCACCGTCACCATCGGCAAGCAGGACCTGGCTGCCATCCGCAAGTCGGCCGACTTCACGCCGGACGACCCCGACGTGCAGTTCTTCCTGGGTCAGAACCAGGGCGGCAAAACGGTGGGTGTCTCCCTCTTCCAGCAGGTCAATACTCCGCATGGGCCCATCGAGGTGGGGCTCACCTTCGGCCCGGACGGGGCGATCGCCAGCGCGGTGGTGACGACCGCGACGGTCGAGACCAAGCCGTGGGTACAGGAAGCGACCGGCGCGGGGTTGATGAAGCGGTTCGTCGGGCTGCGGCAGGGTGACGATACCCGCAAGGCGCTGACCAACGGCAACGGACTGAACGGCATGCCGGAATACATGGCCGAGCTGATCGCGACGGCGGTGGGGCGGGGGCTGGTGCTATACGGGACCCTCTATAAGGAAAGCTCAGCAGCTTAGAGCTACGTCCGTCTGCTTCCGTGTGTTTCGTGTTGGGCTCTTATCGGGACCCCGGCCGGTCGGTTGAGACGACCGCCATCAGCGTCCACCTGCGCGCGCGCTTCTCGTACAGCTCAACCCAGGCGTAGATCGTGTGCTCCGGCTTCCCGACCCCGGTGCTGTCGGCCGCAGTGAGCCGCACACTCTTCTGGACTATGACGTACGCCATCTGGCCATCGGGCGAGATGCGAACGACCGGTGGGGCGAGGTCGTCCCATTCCTGAAAGGCAACCCGGTCGAAGTAGGCCTGAAATCGAGCTCGGCTCTCCGAAGGCGTGCGCAGCTCGACCGTACCGTTGGAAATGTTGAGGAAGCTATCCGCAAAGGAGGCGATCAGGAGGTCGGCGCGTTTCTCCAGGTGCGCGGTGCGCGCGAGCCGATGCATACGGAGCAGCTCGGCCCGATCCGCGTCGGCATCGGGATGCCCTGCACAACCCGTGGAGACCAGCAGCAGGAGCAGCAATCTGCGGGGCATGCTCCAGCCTACGCTCCGATGTGGCTCGGGGATTCATTCCGGTAGTGCGCTTCACGGTTTGAGCACGGTCCACTCGATCTGGTTGAGCAGATTGCCGACCGCCTCGGCGGACTCGCTGGTGTAGGCAAAGCATCCCTTCCCGCCATTCGCGGTCACGCCCTCGAGCCGGCCCACGGTCTCCCGCACCCAGTCGTCCTCGGTGAACGAGCGGCGGAGACAGAAGCGCACCTGGTAGGGCTTATCCATCCTCAGCGGCTTGAGCTCACCCGCTTTGACCCGCCGAACCGCGCGCGCGGCGGCTTGGCGCAGCAGGCGGTGGACAGTCGCGGGTGGGAGGACCGCGGCCGCCGAGCGGGAGAAGGCCGTCTTGGTAGTGACCATCTCCAGGTCGCCCAGCATCTCGCGGGTCTCCCGGGTCAGCACGTCGTCCCCGCTTGCCAAGGCCATGGGCACACCCATTTCGCCGCCGATGAACCCGGCGATGCCGGCTTCGTTCAGCACCTTGCCGTTCACTGTGAACGAGTCGAAGGCGAAGTTGTGCGAGATGACGCCCGGGCTACCTGCGTTGGCATGCGCGCCCACGATCATCATCGCATCCACCATGGGATTCATGCCGGTGGACATCACGATCGGCTTGGGATAGCCGCGGATCAGGATCGCGTCGGGGTCGAGCTGGTCCACCAGGATATTGCGGAAGAGGGTGCCGCCGTGCCCCTCGTTCACGATGAACTGGGTGGCCCCCGCGGCACGGGCCCCCGCGATGAGCGCGTTCACCTCGTCGGTCAGCTCCTGGCGAAAGCGCTCGTGTTGCGGCGAGCCGCCCCGGCTCACCGGCCGCATCTCGGTCATGTTGCGCACCGCGCCGGCCAGGCCTTCCATGTCGGCGATGATGTAAACGCTGAAGCCGCTACGCTGCATGTCCAGCTCCAGCTTCTCCCGAGCCTGCCGGTACTCGGTCACCCCGTAGGCGGCCGCCGGAGGCGTGGTGTCGCGCGGCATGGTGTCGCGCGGGGTCTGCGCATGGGCCCGGTCGGGCAGCGCCAGGGCAAGGGCCGCAACAGCGGCAAGGCGCCTCACCGGAGCACCGTCTCTTCAATTGCGTCCAGCAGCCAGCCCATCTGCCGCGCGCTTCCGGTGGAATAGCGGAACGAGCGCTCGCCGGTCGGCTCGAGCTTGAACTCCTCCAGCGCCGCCACCGCCTTGACCACGCTGTCGGGATAGCTGCGGCGCAGCTTGAACTCGACCCGGTACGGCCGGTCCATGGTGAAGGGCTTGAAGTCTCCCCTCCGCTCTCGCCGCACCGCTTCGGCGGCGCCGGCCTGCAGCATTCGCCGCACCTTGGCCGGGCTGTAGGTAATCGCGGCGCTCCGCCCCACGGCGCGCTTGGTCACGATCGCGACGAAGCCGTTCGGCACCATCTGCTTGGTCTCCTCGATCAGCACATCGTCGCCGCTCACCAACGAGACCGAAACGCCCAGCTCTCCAGCGATGAGCGCGTTGATGCCCACCTCGTTCAGCGGCTTGCCGTTCACCGTGAAGGTGTCGAAGGCGAAGTTGTGCGACAGGACGCCCGGGCTCCCGGCATTGGCGTGGGCCCCGGTGAACATCAGGGTGCCGAAGCTGCTGTCGATCCCGGTGACCATCACCAGCGGCTTGGGGAAGCCGCGCACCAGGATCGCGGAGCTATCCAGCTCCCAGGGGAGCACGTTGGCAAAGAGGTTGCCGCCGTGGCCTTCGTTTACCACGAAGCTCCGCGCCCCTGCCAGGCGGGCACCGCGAATGGTGGCATTGACCTCTCTGGTGAGGAGCAGGCGGAAGCGGTCCCAGTAGTCCGGGCCAGTGAGATCCTTGTAGCGCGGCGCCTCATTGCCGGCGATCACCTCGTGGATGTCCACCGCGCTCCCCATCCCTTCCATGTCGGGGACGATGAACACCCGGAACCCGGCTTCGTGAGGAATTTGCTTCTCCCGGAAGGGCGCGGACGAAGGCGGGGGCTGCTGGGCGGCAAGGGCGGTAAGGGCGGTAAGGGCGGACAGGGCG
Organism: Gemmatimonadales bacterium; assembly: GCA_036556025.1. GTDB lineage: Bacteria > Gemmatimonadota > Gemmatimonadetes > Gemmatimonadales > GWC2-71-9 > CAVVWJ01. The sequence continues at coordinate 48,484 of DATBKD010000115.1, forward strand.
GACAGGGCGGTCAGGGCGGGCAGGGCGGGCAGGGCGGGCAATCGCATCAGGTCTCCGAAAGAAAACGAGTCTCAACCTTCATTGAGCACGAGGAGCCGCAGCTCGGTCATCTCCTCGATGGCGTAGCGGACGCCTTCGCGGCCCTGGCCCGAGGACTTGACGCCGCCGTAAGGTGCGTGGTCCACCCGGAAACCGGGCACGTCGTTCACCACCAGTCCGCCCACCTCGATTTGCTCGAACGCGCGGAGGATCCGCCGCATGTCGTGAGTAAAGAGGCCGGCCTGCAGTCCGTAGGGCGAATCGTTCACCGACGCGATCGCCTCGTCGAAGTCGGCGTAGGGCCGGACCGTGGTCACGGGCGCGAAAATCTCCTCGCAGTTGACCCGCATCGTGCCGGTCGTATCGAGCAGCACCGTGGGCTCGAGGATCGCCCCGTCCCGTCGTCCGCCCACCGCCACCCGCGCCCCCGCCGTGATGGCCTCCGCAATCCACTCGGCCGCCCGCTGGGCGTTGGCCTGGTCGATCATCGGCCCGACATCGGTGGTCTCTGCCAGCGGATCGCCGGTGCGGAGCGCACCCACCGCCGCCACGAACCGCTCGGTGAACCGCGGGTAGAGCGACTGGTGTACCAAGATTCGCTGCGTGGAGATGCAGGACTGTCCGGCATAGAGATAGCCCCCCGCGACGCAGCGGCGCACCGCGTGGTCCAGATCGGCGTCGGGCTCGATCATCACGGCGGCATTGCCACCCAGCTCGAGCGTCACCCGCTTCTCCGGTGCACGTCTCCGAATGGCCCATCCGGCCCGGGCCGAGCCGGTGAAGCTGATCATCCGAACCCTGGGGTCGTCGATCAGCGGCGCCGCGACGTCGTTGCTGCAGAGCAGAATGGATACCGCGCCGGCGGGATAGCCGCTCTCCCTGACGATTTCCCCCAGCAGGTGCGTCGCCAGGGGATCCTGCAGCGGCGGCTTGAGAACCATGGTGGCACCGCACGCGACCGCCGGCGCCAGCTTATGGGCGGCCAGCAGCACGGGGAAGTTGAACGGAATGATTGCCGAGATGGGCGACAGCGGGAAGCGGCGGGTGAGTCCCCAGCGTCGCTCTCCATGCGGCTGGACATCCATGGGAATGACGTCGCCGCCCATCCGGGTGGCCTCTTCCGAACCCTGTCGAAAGACGAAAGCTGCTCGGTCGATCTCCGTGCGCGCGAGCGCGAGCGGCTTCCCCGCCTCGGAGGCGAGCAGCTGGGCCAGCTCCTCTCTCCGGTCCGCCACGCCGGCGGCGAGGCGGTCGAGCGCGGCAGCACGGGCATGCGACGGCAGGGCGGCCGCCGCCGGCGCGGCTGCAACCGCGGCATCGATCGCCGCGGCAACGTCAGCCGGGCACGCCAGCGCTGCTCGGCCAATCAGCTCACCGGAGTAGGGGCTCCGGACCTCAACCGACTCGGCGCTTTCGCGCAGCTCTCCGGAGAGGAGGAACGGGTAGGTGCGGGTTGAGGGTGCGGTGGCGGTCATATCAGGTCGTCTCTTTTCGGATCTCCGATTGCGCCAGCGAGTCGACGATGCCCCATTCAGTGAGCGGCAGGTGCTCCGCGGCGACCCGGGATGGGCGAATGCCGGCGCGCTCGACGGCGCGCCAGACGTCGGTCGCATAGGTGGACGGCTGGCTCACCGTCTGGATGTAATCGCTGGCCCAGAGGAAGTGGTCGCCCTCGAGATAGGCTATCAGGCCCCCCTCGCTGGCGATACCGTCGATGGAGTACAGCCGGAGCTTCCCCCCCCGCCAGCGCGAGGGAATCGTCTACCGCCCTGAACCCGAAACGGGCTCTGCTCCGCCGGCGCTCGTACAGATCCGGAGTTCGGGTCCATCTGCGCGCCAGTACCCGCTCGAGGAACCCGCGAGACGCGCGGTGGGACACCACGGTCGCTCCACGCGCGACCCAGTATCTCACTCCGGCGACAACCGCGATGCCCCCGGTCCGGTCCCAGCAGGGCCCGGACCGCTCGAGGACAATCCGCGGATAATCTTTGGATCCGCTCACGGTTTCGCCGACATCGAACTCGCCGCTGGGGAAGGCAATGCGGCCGCGAGACCGAAGCACACCGCTTCCGGCCTGATACCATGACTCGAGCGAGGTGACGCCGAGGAAAAACGGGGGATAGCTCCGATCGGACTGGTAATTCTCCACCGTCGCATCCGCCAGGCGGAGATGCAGGACGGAGTCGCTGCGGTTCGTGGCGCCCATCGCCCGGAGGGCATCCCGGAGAACCTTCCGCGGGTCGGACTCGGACGCCGGCCGGCACGAGAGGTCTTTGCCCCCTGGGCAAACAGCGGGTCAGCATGGTTGCTCAACGAACCCATTAGAAACAGAAGCGCCGAAGAAACTATGCCGGCAAGGGTCATCGATGAATCTCTCGTCGAGGCATGGTGGTTAGCAAGACTCCTCAGAGGGACCGGGCGCGGACCTCCTCGGAGGTTAGGCCGAACAGCGGGGGCGTGGGGACCTCGAGCATGCCGAGCATGAGGTAGATCTGTCCCCGATGATGGGCCTCATGCTCGCACATCGCGCGCAGCCATTTCCAGGTCGTCATGGCGACCCCGGCCGGGGTCTGACACTTCCGCTGGAGGTCCGAATCGCTCAGCCCGCCGATGATGGTCCTGGCTTCTCCGTGAAGCCGGTCATGGTAGGCGAGCACGGCGTCATATCCGTCCGCCAGCTCGCGACCGCATCCAGGATAGCGACTGGGGCGGCCGGCAACCGTCTCGGCGTACATGTAACGCTCGATGGTCGCAAGATGCCGAACCAGGTCGCCCAGCGTAAAGGCGCCCTGCCGATGGGACCACTCGAGCCGCTCGCGAGGAATGGAGGTGATCACGCGGCGGGTGCGGCCGCGGAGGTTGTCCCAATACTCCAGGAACTGGGCGATCGATCGGATTTCCATCTATTAACGACCTCGGTTGCCCCGGGCGCTGATGGATCGGGCCGGATTTTGGGGCGTTCATGGTAGAAGTGCGACCGCCTGTCGGACGCCGTGCACGGAGATAACTTAGGGGCGACTCTCGCATGCGAGTATCCATGGACCTCGACGATCGTCCAATCGGCCGGGTGCTCACCCGCCGTGAAGCGCTGGCGCTGCTGGGCTCCACCGGCGCTCTCGTCTTCCTGGGCTGTACCCCTTCCAGCGCGACCACTCGAGCCGGCGGATCGAGCCCCTGTGTTGTCAGACCGGCGATGACCGAGGGCCCCTACTTTGTCGACGAAAAGCTCGACCGCTCCGACATCCGAAGCGATCCTACCGACGGTACCGTCAAGCGCGGGGCGCTGCTCGCATTGACCCTCAACGTGTACGGCCTGTCCAGGACAGGCTGCGCCCCGCTCAACGGAGCCACGGTGGACGTGTGGCACTGCGATGCCGACGGGGTGTACTCCGATGCGGTGGACCCCGAGTACTTCAACACCAAAGGGAAGAAGTTCCTGCGCGGCTTTCAGAAGACCAATGAGGACGGAGTCGCGAAGTTCGTCACCATCTATCCCGGCTGGTACCCGCAGCGGACACCACACATTCACTACAAGATCCGCTCTCCCGCCTCGGCCGGGAGGGCTCATGAGTTTACCTCTCAGCTCTACTTTGACGAAGGGCTGAGCGATCGGATCTACGCGACGCCGCCGTATGACAGCCGAGGCAAGCGCACTGTCTCCAACCTGTCCGACCAGATCTACAACCAGACCGGCGGCCGCCAGTCGATGCTCTCGGTAGTGCCGGACCAGGATGGTTACAAGGCCAGCTTCGATGTGGCGTTGGATCTCACTTAGGAGATGAGCATGACGGCAAATGTCTCGGTCGCCGAAACCAGGCGGCGCACCCGCCGCTTCTATGTCGCCATGGCCGTCGCCATCCTCATCACGGTGTTTGCCGGCTTTTCCCGAAGCTACTTCCTGAAGAGCTACTTCGGGACGCCGGAGCTGAGCCTGCTGCTTCACATCCATGGGTTCGTGTTCACCTCCTGGGTGCTGCTCTTCCTCGCCCAGACGACTCTGGTCGCCGCCGATCGCACTGATCTCCATCGCATGCTCGGTGTGGGCGGCGCCGTGCTCGCCGCAGTGGTGCTGATTGTGGGCACCACGACGGCGATCCTCCGGGTGAAGGGCGGTTCTGCGCCGATTCCCGGCGTACCCCCGTTGGCATTCCTCGCGGTCCCGCTGTTCGATATGGTGGTGTTCGCGATCCTCATCGGCACAGGCCTTTCGCTGCGGAACAGGCCGGACACTCACAAACGGCTGATGATGCTCGCGACCATCTCCCTCATGAGCGCGCCAATTGCTCGCCTGCCGCTCGGGGTGCTCCAGGCGGGCCCACCCGCTTTCTTCGGGTTGACCGATCTGTTCATCGTGGCGATGCTGATCTACGATCTCGTCACGAGAAGAAGGATCCATCCCGCCACGATCTGGGGCGGACTGGTGATCGTGGCGTCGCAGCCGCTCAGGCTGATGATTTCGGGGACCCCTGCCTGGATGGCCTTCGCCGGTTGGCTTACGAAGTAGAGGGCGAGCCTTTCATCGGCCTTTCGCGAGCGACAGCAGGGCGTCGACGACGGTGTCGGGGCGCTTGCCGGCGATGTCATGATTCGAGCCATCCGCCACAACCAGGCGCCGATTGGGCCCGGCCTTGACCATGCTCTCGTGGCTCGCCCGCCACGCACGATCGATCTCCTTCCTCCCCCACCACTCCTCTCCGGCGGAGACGATCACCATGGGCACGGCAAGCCCGTCGTCGCTGGCATCCGGGTCGCGCACCAGCCCGTCGAACGTCCTGACCATTCGAACCAGCGCGGTGTCCCTCGGGCTCATGGGGTGTTCGATATGGGGAACGGTCGACTGGACGAAGTCACCCGTGGCCTGGACGAAGCGGGGGTTCATCGGATCGATCAGCACCAGCCCGCGGACGCTGTCCGGGTACAGATGACCGTGCAGGACCACCATCAGCCCTCCATACGACGCCCCGACGAGGATCCTCTTCGGTGGCGCTTTCAACTTCTGAAGGACCTGGTTGAGTTGCTGAACCTGCTGCCGCGGAGTCAGCTCACCCGGGCCTGTCCCGCTCTTGCCGAAGCCTGCGCGGTCGTACGCGACCACGGTCGCTCCCGTGCGGGCCGCGAGCTGCGCCTCCAACGCCAACCACGCGTCGTCCAGCGATGCGCCGCCGCCGGACTCCATGACCAGCGTGAGCGGCTTCACGCCCCGATAGAGCACCAGGTGCATGCGATAGCCTTCCACGTCGACCAGCGTGTCGACTGGTGGCGTAAGCGGCACCGGCATGCTGAGGAGCTGGACGAGAACCGAGAGAGTTGCTGGGATCATGGAAAGACCGGCGTAAGAGACCGCCGCAGTACGGAGGGCTCACCGGGCAGGTTTCGGTGGCTGGAGATGCTGCTCCAGGAAGGCAAAGACATCGGGCTCCCAGGTCGCAACGCTCCGGTAGACCAGGCTGTGTCCCTCGCGGGTGGTCTTCCCGACCGCCGGATAGATCTCCAGGCGGTACGGCCGGCCGAGGCGCCGCATCTCAGCAGCCAGCGCCTTGCCGGGGGCGGTCGAGTAGTCGTTCTCGGCATGGATGAAAAAGAGCGGGGGGCTGTGCCGGAGCGCGTCCATCAGGTGTGCTCGGAGCTCAGGCGAAGCGCCCCAGCTCCGAGCTGATCCGGAAAAAAGCACAGCGGCCCGCACGGCAGAGTCGCGCGCGGCAAGGAGCAGGCTCAGGCTTCCGCCGAACGAATGGCCCGCAACCGCCACGCGACCCGGGTCGACTTGGGGCAGGGCTTGCAGGAATGCCAGTCCCGCCAGGGCTTCGTTCATCTCCTCGTTTTCCAGCAATTGGAGCTGAACCGCATTGCGCCCGGCCTGGCCCTGCTCCGCTAATGCTTTCGCCATCAAATCCCCGTCCGCCTCTCCCTGGTCGGCGGAGAGGCCGACGCCGCGGCGAAAGAGGAAGAGAAACACGTAGCCATGCCGGGCGAAGACAGGGCCTACGGCGGCAGGCTCGTCCGGCTTGACCGGATCCCCCGCGCCATAGCTACCGTGATTGAAGAGCACAGCGGGAAATGGACCCGGACCGCGAGGCTGCCAGAGCAGAGCATGCAGGCGGAGCTTGCCGCTCGAGACTATCACGGTGTCGGCGAAGGGGCTCGGCTCGCGCAGCGACGCCTCCCGGTGGAGTACACCGCCGAGGAGCACGACAACCACGATCAGACCGAGCGGCATCGCCATTTGGTCGACTGGTAGCGCGCAAGCGCTGTCACGCGTTGTGCCATCGGGTCCCGCCTTCCACGTCTCCACACTATCGTCGGCTGGCCGCGGCCGCTAACTTATCGAGTAACCCATTGTAACAGCAGGTGTTCGGGACCCCGCTTCAGGCGAGGTGAGCCCCGTGCAGCTGGCCCAATTACGGATCCGGCGGTCCACTGCGGGCCTCTCGATTCTTGCGCTCATTGCGCTCGGCGGCTGCGGCGAGAGCCCCACCGGCGGCCGTCCGGTTCCCGCCCAAATACACCTGCTTTCCCCCACCACGCAGACCGGTACCCCTGGCTGGCCGGTTTCCGACTCCGTGATCGTCGAGGTGCTGGACGCGGACGGAAACGCGCTTTCGGGAGTACGGGTGACCTGGGCGGCAGCTAACGAGGCGGACGTCATCAGCCGCCAGGCAGACACGACCAACCTCGCCGGCCGGGCCTCGGCGGAATGGAGGCTCGGGCGCCGAGAGGGGCAGCAGACGCTGTCAATCTCAGCGGGCGACCTGGATCCCATCGTCGTCAGCGCCACGGCATCGATCTTCCATGCGGTGTCGGTGACGGTCGGTGGGGCTTTCGCCTGTGCCCTGACTGAGACCGGCCAGGCCTTCTGTTGGGGTGCAAACCTAGTGGGCCAGCTGGGCAACGGAACAGTGAGCGGACCTGTCCTCGTTCCGGCGCCGGTCAGCGGCGACCTGGTCTTCACCACCCTCACCGCCTCGGGTGCGCACACCTGCGGCCTGACCGCGGGTGGGGCCGCCTACTGCTGGGGCGGCAATGAGAGCGGTGAGACCGGTACCGGAACCCTGGGGTCGAGCGTTCTCACCCCAACTCCGGTACAGACAGCACTGCGGTTCACCCGGATCTCCGCCGAGGGCAGCGGCAGCTGGCCCAACTCGACCTGTGGGCTCACGGCCGCGGGTGAGGCTTGGTGCTGGGGCAACAACTCGTTTGGCCAACTGGGGAACGATACCACGACCGACGTGGCGGCCCCGGTCCGGGTGCAGAGCGACGTGTCTTTCACCTCGATCCACACCGGATTCTTCCACTCGTGCGCCGTGGCGACGACCGGCGAGCTCTGGTGCTGGGGACGACAGGAGGTCAGTCCGGGCGCGTTCGCGGCGAGGCCGGTCGGTGTCTACCGGACTCCGGTCGCACTCCAGGAGACCTTCAGGTTTACGGAAGTCATCGGCGGGTGGAACTACATCTGCGGAATTACCGCAGAGCACGGTGGCTTCTGCTGGGGCTCAAACTGGAACGGCACCTTGAGCCGCGACCATTACACCGCCGCCTCGGCTGATCCTCTCCCCGTGACCGGCGACCATGCCTTTACCGCGATATCCGCAGCAGGCTATCGGGAAGTGCACGCGCTCACCCTCGACGGGGCGCTGTATCGCTGGGGTGACATCGGGTACAACAATATCGACACGACCCCGGTTCAGGTGACCGATCTTCGTTTCACTCAGATCGACAGCGGGGACGACCCGTTCGATGAGACGTGGTACGGCGCCTGCGGGGTCGCCGCACGCAACGCGGTCTACTGCGTGCGCGACGACGGACTGGTTCAAGGCGTTCCGGCGCCGGCGGTCCCATGAGAGCTGCCTTCGCGCTTTCCGTTGCCGGACTCGGATTGATCACTGGCTGCGGCGACAGCCCCACCGGCGGCCATCCGGTTCCCGCCCAAGTCCACCTTCTCTCCCCTGCCACACAAAGCGGCACTCCGGGCTGGCCACTCTCCGATTCCGTGATTGTCGAGGTGCTGGACGCGGACGGCAACGCACTCTCGGGAGTGCCGGTGACCTGGACCGCAGCCAACGTGGCGGATGTGGTTGGGCGGCCGGCGGACACGACGAACAGCGCCGGGAGGGCGTCAGCAGAGTGGACCCTTGGCCGCACTGAAGGCCAGCAGACGTTATCTGTCGAGGTGGGCAGCCTGGAACCGGTCGTCGTCACCGCGACTGCCACCATCTTTCATGCGACCTCGCTCACGGTCGGCGGCGATTTCGCCTGCGCTCTGGCCGAAGGTGGCCAGGCGTTCTGCTGGGGCGCGAACGGCGCGGGACAGCTCGGCAATGGGTCCGTTCAGGAGCGGGTGCTGGTGCCGGCGCCGGTCGCCGGAAGCACGAGCTTCACGTCGCTGACCGCCTCCGGGACCCACGTCTGCGGGCTGGCCGCCGATGGGACCGCCCTCTGCTGGGGCAGCAATGAGAACGGTGAGACCGGAACCGGGACCACTGGGAACGCCGTGACCAACCCGACTCCAGTGCAGACCGCACTTCGGTTCACTCAGATCTCCGCCGAGGGGGGCTTTGCCAGCTCGACCTGTGGGCTCACCGCGGCGGGCGAAGCGTGGTGCTGGGGCGATAATCACTTCGCCAAGCTGGGTGACGGAACCACCACCAGCTCGGCGGTGCCGGTTCGGGTCCAGAGCTCAGTCGCGTTTGCCTCGATCCAGACCGGGTACTTCCACTCCTGCGGGCTCACCGCCACGGGCGAGCTCTGGTGTTGGGGTGAGCAGGAGGCCAACATCGGAGCGTTCGGGGCGAGACCAGCCGGATTGTACCCGACTCCAGTCGCCCTGCAGCAGGACTTCAGATTCACCGACCTGTCGCTTGGCCGAAACTACACCTGCGGCCTCACCGCGGAACATGCGGCCTACTGCTGGGGAACCGACTGGTTCGGCAGCCTGGGGAACGGTCAAACCGAGTCTGCTGTCCCATTGCCGGTCGTTGGCGGGCACTCATTCACGGCGCTCTCGGCAGCCAGCTTCGAGGAGAATCACGCTCTCACCACCGACGGCGCGCTCTATCGCTGGGGTTCGCCCGGGAACGACGTTTCTCAGACGGAACCGATCGCCCTCACCGATCTTCACTTTATCGCGACGGACAGCGGGGATGACCCGTTCGACGGGTCGGGCGGCGCCTGCGGGATCGTCGCCGGCAATGCGGTCTATTGCGTCGAGGACGAGGGCCTGGTCAGGGGCGTTCCGGCACCTGCGAGCCCATGAACCTGGCCGGCTTGCGTCGGTCTGGGCTGACGCCGGCAGTGTGGCTGCTTCCCCTGCTGATGGCGGCGGGCTGCGGCAGCGGCCAGCCGTTCAACCCCGAACGTTCCCTCCGGCTGGCGCTCGAGGCATCCGGGCTGCCGGACGCGGCGTCGGCCGAATATCGGATCTTCCTCCAGGACTCGATCGGGATCGCCCATGGCGATGTTACCCATGGCGAGACCGATACCGTCCGCATCTCCTCATCCGACAGGCTGAAAGTCCAGTGGCAGGACGCGCCGGCAACCATCAGCGACGCGAACTACGTCTTTGCACCCAGCCAGCGTGAATCGCTCATTGAGGCCGGCGATGAGGACACGACGGTGTCCGCGATCGGGGAGTACGCGCTGGCATCCGGCGGTTTTGTCCTGACGACTCCGGGCATACCAGCGGAAGCGACTGGATTCTGGAGGGCCGTGGGCGAGGACAGCAGTGTACTGGCTGTAGGGGCGCTGAAAGCGGGTGTGCCGGTTCGTCGAGGTGATCTGCCCCCAGGAACCTTGCGCCTGCAGCTCGACACCGCGGTTATCGAGCTGGACGGCGTGCGCCATGGCTACGCGCCGGCCAAGCAGGAGATCCCCCTGAACATCACGGCAACTGTCGATCTCATCCCGATCGATGCGCCCTATGCCTTGAGTACGGCGGTCCTGCAGCTGAATCCGTCCGGTCTCCCTCCCGGCGCCGGCGCGCCTTGGGGCCTCAACATCGACAATGGGACCTCCTACGGCGGGTTCGCCGCAGCCGACAGCGCCACGACGCTGGACCTCGTAGCCCCAGGTAACTACACGCTCGAATGGGGGGAGATAACAGTAGACGGAGTTACCTACTTGCCAGATCCTGCTATCCAGCAAGTGACGCTGACGCCGCAAATCGAGGCGTTCGAGTTCGGGGTGACCTACACCGCTTCGCTCATCAATCGGTGACAAGTTGTCCCCTGTACCAGGAAACCGGCCAGGTTGGCCGACTTCCCTGGAGCGCTCGCCTGGTTCGCCCTCCAATTCTCTCGTGATTTCCTGGTCTGAGGGTTGCTCCCGGTCGGGGTGACGTCTCGCCTTGTCCTGCATAATGTTAGAAGAAAGCTGTCGAAGGAGCAGTGGAGATGCCTACCTCCTCAATCGAAACCGATGTCCTGATCGTCGGGGCCGGTCCAGTCGGGTTGTTTCTCGCCAACGAGTGCGCGCGCCGCGGGCTCCGGTGGAGACTCATCGAGACCCGCTCGTCTCAATCGGTCCACTCCAAAGCTCTCGCCATCTTCCCTCGGACGCTGGAAATCTTCGACATGGCGGGAGTCGTCGCCCCCTTTCTGCTCACCGCCAACCGGGTGACGTCGGTGGCGGTGATAGCCCACGGGCGGTCGCTGGCCCACATGCGGTTTGCCCCCGAGGAGAGTCCCTATCCGTTCATCGCCATGGTTCCCCAGGACGTGACCGAGCGGCTCCTCGCCCAGGAGCTGCGGCGCAAGGGCGGTGCGATCGAATACAACACCACTTTCCGGTCGGCGGATCAGCGGGACGATCATGTGCTGGTCACGGTAGAGCAAAAGGGCGAGCCGGCCCAGCTCAGGTGCTCGTTCGTGGTCGGCTGCGACGGCGCGCACAGCGCGGTGCGTCATCTGCTGAACCTGTCCTTCGAGGGGGCCGAGTACAACGACGAATTTGCGCTCGCCGACGTCGAAACCAACGAGACTTTCCCGGCGGACGAGCTGCAGCTCTGCCCCAGCGAGTTCGGGCCGGTCGCCATTTTTCCCATGAGCGCCAGCCGCCGTCGGATCGTGGCGACCATCGAGCAGCCGGAAGGAGACGCACCGTCGCTGGAGCTGGTGCAGCGGATACTGCGGCAGCGGGCGCCGAGCGGGATCGAAGCGCGCAGCCTGCGGTGGAGCAGCTATTTCCGCATCCATCACCGACACGTCGCGCAGATGCGGAGCGGGCGCATCTTCATTGCCGGCGATGCCGCCCACATCCACAGCCCATTCGGCGGACAAGGCATGAATACGGGCCTGCACGACGCCTGGAACCTGGTCTGGAAGCTGGATCTGTCCCTGCACGGCCACGGCAATTGGCGGTTGCTCGACAGCTACAGTACCGAGCGCATTCCCGTCATTCAGGATGTCATTGAGACCACCCACATTCTGACCAAGGTGATGGGCACTCCCAACAAGTTCGCCCAGGCCTTGCGCGATACCGTCATACCCATGGTCTCGCGCCTGGCGCCCTTCCAGCACGCGTTCGTGGAGCGACTCTCAGAGCTGGGGATTGCCTATCGGGGAAGCCCGATCGTGGAGGGGCCGGGGAAACGGTACCTGGACAACTCGATGCGAGGGGGGCAGGGGATCAGCAGGCGGTTCCTGTTGATGTGCGACGATGAGGCGGATCAGGCCACCAAGGAGGCCGTGAAGCAGCTCGCTGAATCGCAGAGCGACATACTCGAGGTGAGATGGTCGCCGGAGGCCGGCATCACCCTGGTCCGGCCGGACGGCTATATCGCCTACACTGCGTCCGCCCGTGGCGGAGCCCGCGCGTTGGGGTCGTTACGCGAGGTGCTCGAGGGTCAGACCGGGCAGGCACGGGTGACGGGCGCTGCATGACGAATCCTTGCAAGCCGTGCGCGCCGTGCCCAGACCCAGCCCTCAGGACCAAGACCAGGCCGCGCTACTGGCCGAATGCCAAAGACTCCCAGATGCCGCGATACACCGGCTCCACCGTCTTTTCATCTGCCTGCGGGGCATTGAGGGTCAGCGAATAGAGCACATTGTCCTCGGGATACTGAACCAGCCACACACTGACGAATCCGCTGGGGCCGGTGCGAACATAGCGGGTGAGGGCGACCACGCGGCCACCTACCAAGCGCCGTTCTGCCTTGCTGCAGGAGATAAGGCGGCCTTTGGCCTGAGCCAGCAGTTGCCCGATGGTCGGACACAGCGGGCTGAGCGCGCGAGCCAGCTCCTCATCAGAGGCGTCGGCGAAGGTCGCCGCGGTCGCTCCAGGAGCGGGGGCGGCATTGAGATTCAAGGAGCGCACCGGATGCTCGCCGTCCGTTGCGTTGAGTAGCTGAATCGGCCTGCCCCGACTCATCGCTGCCTGAAACACAGAGTCCTTGACCTTGGGGAAAATGGTGTCCATCGCCCCATTGATCTTGCTCTCGGTGGCCGCATCCACCCGGTGCCAGGCCTCAGGGAGGGTGATAGCCACGCCGCCGGTCAAGCGAAGCGTGCTGAAGCCGACCAGCGAGGTTTGTGCAGTTGAGGGCGACGGAAGTGCCAGGAGATAAACCAACGCACCGAGAACTGCGACAGGCAGGGGAAGGCGCAAGGATGCGTCACGCAACGGAGCCTCGCCGGTTTTGAGACGCAGTGAATTGCAGCGAACGGCTTTATGCCGCAAGGGATCAACGGGACACGGCCGAGACCTGGCCGTGGAGCAAGGACCGTGCAGGCGTCTTGCTCTCACCCTGGCTGCGCTGGTTGCCGTCACATCTGCTGGCAGCGCGGCCGCATCACCGCGGGAGCCAGTCGCTCGATGCTGCACCGCGACCATCCGGGTACACGTGCCCCACGGCACCGGCACCATTTACCTCGCCGGCAGCCTGCCGGAACTCGGGCCATGGCGGCCCGACGGCCGGACCATGACCGGCACCGGGAGCGAGCGCACGGTCCAGGTGACGGTGGCGCCTGGGACGGCGTTCGAATACAAGTTCACGCTCGGTTCCTGGGACCGGGAGCAGCTGACGGCCTCGGGAGCGATCCCGCCGAACTACCGGCTCCGGCTGGACCGCGACACGACGGTGGTTCACCAGATCGCCGGCTTCAAACGCGATCCCAGGGAGTACATCGCCGATTGGCGCGGGTCGGGCGTGAAAGGCCGCCTGGTCTACTGGACCGACGTGTCGTCCAGGTTCCTGGGCCCCAAGCGCCACGTCGAGGTCTGGCTGCCGCCGGGCTACGACGACCATCCCACGGTCCGCTATCCGGTCCTTTATATGCACGACGGGCAGAACCTCTTCGACCCCCGCATCGCCAACACCGGTGTGGACTGGGGGGTGGACGAGGCGGTCGTCGACCTGGTGAGCAAGGGTGTGATGCCGCCGATCATCGTGGTCGGCGTCTGGAGCACGGCGGCACGAGCGAAAGAGTATTCGCCCTGGCATGATGGGCCGGCCTATGCCCGTTTTCTCACCCAAGAGCTCATACCCAGGGTCAACCGGGAGTTCCGAACCCGAACCGGCCCGGAGAATACCGCCGCCATGGGATCGTCCATGGGCGGGCTCCTGTCGTTCTATCTGGTCACTCATCACCCGGACGTGTTCGGCGCCTGCGGCTGCATGTCCACCCACTTTCCGCTCTCGGAGACAGTGGCCGCACACGTCCTCAACCTCCCCTCGACCGGACCGGGAGCGCCGGACACGATGCCCTACGTCATCCGCGACATCGGATCAGGTCTCAAGGTTCCGCGTGGCGCCCGCTACTGGTTCGACTACGGCAGCCTCGGTCTCGATTCCGCCTACGGTCCCTCTCATGCGGCGGTGCGCACCTGGCTCCTCGGTCAGGGCCTGGTCGAGGGCCGAGACTTCGTGATCCGCCGCTACCAGGGCGCGACCCACAACGAGGCATCCTGGCGGGCTCGGCTGGAGGATCCGCTCACCTTTCTGTTCGGGCGCAGGCGAAGGGCCGCCACCGCAAATCTGGACGTGCCCGCCTGGTCGAAGGATGTGATCTGGTATCAGATCTTCGTCGAGCGCTTCCGCAACGGCGACCGGTCCAACGATCCCACGGCCCACGACATCCAGGGGGTTACCGACGAGTCGCCGCCGGCTGGCTGGCGCACGACGCCCTGGTCGCAGGACTGGTATCGGCCGGATCCCTGGGCGGCCTCAACGGGCAAGGACTTCTACGGCGCGGTGCAGTTCCGACGCTACGGCGGCGACCTCGAGGGCGTGCTCGATGAGCTCGACTATCTCCAGCAACTGGGCGTGACCGCCCTCTATCTCAACCCGGTGAATGACGCGCCCTCGCTGCACAAGTACGACGCCAGGAACTACGCCCACATCGACCGCAACTTCGGGCCCGACCCGCGGAGCGATGAGGCCCGAATTGCCGCCGAGGATCCGGTGAATCCCAAGACCTGGAGCTGGACAGCCGCCGACAGCCTGTTCCTGGCCTTGGTGAAGGAAGTCCATCGGCGCCACATGCGGATCATCATCGACTACTCCTGGAATCACACCGGGATCAGCTTCTGGGCGTGGCGGGACGTGGTCGCGCACCAACGGAACTCGCGCTTCGCTGACTGGTACCAGATCGAGCGATTCGACGATCCGGCTACGCCGGACACCAACGAGTTCGGCTATCGTGGCTGGGTCGGCGTGCCGTGGTTACCCGAGTGGAGGAAGGTCGGCCGGCCGCCGGGCCAGACCCATGGCCCGATCGAAGGGAATCTGGTCCCGGGTGTGCGCGATTTGATCTTCAACGTCACCCGCCGCTGGCTGGATCCGAATAGCGACGGTGACCCTTCCGACGGAGTGGACGGCTTCCGGCTGGATGTGGCCGATGTGATTCCGCTGGGCTTCTGGCGGGAGTACCGGCAACTGGTCCGGAGCATCAATCCGGACGCCTATCTCATCGGTGAGGTATGGTGGGAAGAGTGGCCCGACCGGTTGTGGGATCCGGCTCCCTGGCTCAAGGGCGACGTGTTCGACGCGGTGATGAACTATCGCTGGTACACCCCAACCCGCAGCTTCTTCGATTCGGCACCACCCCACCTCACGACCTCCCAATACGCGGCCAAGCTCGACTCACTCACCGCCGGAATCGGCCCAGCCCAGCAGCGAGCCATGATGAACCTGACGGCGAGCCACGATACACCGCGGTTCAGTACGTCGGTCTTCAATCGGGATCGCTACAAATACAAGAATTCTCCGCGAGAGAGCCCCGGCTACCGGATCGACCGGCCGGACGAGCGCACCCGGCAGGTGCAGCAGCAGATCCTGGTGCAGCAGTTCACCTACATCGGCGCCCCGCACATCTGGAACGGCGACGAAGTGGGGATGTGGGGCGCGGACGACCCCGACGATCGGAAACCGATGGTTTGGGCAGATCTGCGCTATGACGACGAGACCGCGGATCCGGTTGGCCATCCCCGGCATCGCGATCGTGTCGTACCCGACACCTCGCTCTTCCGGGTATACCAGGAGCTGATTGCGCTCCGGCAGCGGCATCTACGGCTGTTTGTCGATGGGACGCTCAACTGGCTACTCGCCGACGACCGGCGTGGGCTCCTGGTGTACGAGCGGGTACTGGGGAATCAGCGGGCGATCGTGGCGTTCAACGTGTCGGACAGGCCACAGGCGATTTCTGTGGGCGCGACCGGGACGTATCACCTCGCCTTTCCAGTCCGGGGGGCCAGGACTAGTGCCAACGGTAAGTTGAGCTCCCGCTTGGCGCCGAAGTCGTCGGAGGTCTGGATCAGGGAAT
>DATBKD010000116.1:0-58119 GCA_036556025.1 Gemmatimonadales bacterium
TCTCACTTCTCACTTCTCACTTCTCACTTCTTACTGTTGTCTAATAGCCCGCCGCGCCGCCTCCCCGCCTCGGATCGCTCACGCCTTGCCACCCGGCTGGCGTCCGGATAATCGCCTCCACGTCTCCCCAGTACCCTTGCGATTTGACCTCGTGGCCCCGTGCCCGCAGGCTGTCGAGCGTGGCTTGCGGGAAGGCATCCTTCTCCGTCAGGAGCTCGTCCGGGAGGCCCTGGTGATGGATCCGCGGAGCCTCCACCGCCTGCGCCAGGCTCATCCGATGATCGATCACGTTGGAGATGACGTGGTAGACCATGGTGATAATGCGTGGTCCGCCGGGCGTGCCCACGATGAGTCGCAACTTGCCCCGGGGGTCGAGCACGATGCTGGGCGTCATCGCCGAAAGCATCCGCTTTCCCGGCGCGATCGCGTTCGCCTCACCCTGAACCAGGCCGTACATGTTGGGCTTCCCCGGCGCAGTGGCGAAATCGTCCATCTCGTCGTTGAGCAGGAAACCGGCCCCGGTGACCGTCACCGCGCTGCCATAGCTGTTGTTCAACGTCGTCGTACAACTCACCGCGTTGCCCTGATCGTCCACTACGGAGTAGTGCGTAGTGGAAGAGCCCGACCGCGCGCTGGTCTCGAACTTGGGCGTCGGGCTGGCCCGTTCCCCGATCTCCTGTCGCAGCTGGGCCGCGTAGCCCTTGGAGAGCAGCCGATCGACCGGGTTATGGACGAAGGCCGGGTCGCCGAGATAGGTGTTACGATCGGTAAAAGCCCGCCGCATCGCTTCGGCTTCTCGGTGAAGCAGCACGGGGGACCCGAACGGCGGGAGCGGGGAATAGCCTTCCATGATATTGAGAATCTCCCCCATGGTAACTCCGCCCGAGGAGGCAGGGGGCATGGAATAGATGGTGTAGCCGCGATACTCGATGGTGATGGGTTCCCGCCAGACCGCGCGGTAGCTCGCCAGATCCTCCAGCGAGATGAGGCCCTCGCCGCGAGCCATTTCGGCCACGATCAGATCCGCCACCCGCCCGCGATAGAATCCGGCGCTGCCACCATCCCTGATCGCCTCCAACGTGGTGGCGAGGTCCGGCTGGCGCAGGGTGCTGCCGGGCTCCGGCCGCTTCCCGCCCGGCAGGAAACTGGTGACCGAAGCGGGAAACAGCACCAGGCGGGCGCTGTCGTCCGCTATCGACTCACTTCTGTACTCGTCGACCTGAAACCCGTCGCGCGCCAGGCGAATGGCCGGGCCGATCACGGTGGGCAGCGGCAGCCGCCCGTAGCGGCGATGGGCTTCGAGCAGCCCGGCCACCGATCCTGGCACGCCGGCCGCGAGTTGTCCCGTGATGCTGCGCTCGGTGGGTTCGCCCCGAGTGTCGAGATACATGTTGCGTGAGGCTCGCGCGGGGGCAGTCTCCCGGTAGTCCAGCGCCTGGGTCGTCCCGTCCCGGAGACGGATCACCATGAATCCGCCGCCCCCGAGGTTACCGGCTTCGGGGTGGACGACCGCCAGGGCGAACCCTATCGCCGCCGCGGCATCGACCGCACTGCCGCCTTGGCGCAGGATGTCCCGCCCGACCTCGCTCGCGATGGGGCTGCCGGAGACGACCATCGCGCTGTGGCCTTCAGTCGACTGGGCCTTTCCCGTGTAGCGCCAGCCGGGAGCGACTCCGGTTGCGGGGGTCGGGGAAGGGTTGCCGCCGCACCCGTGCAGCAGGGCGAGCAGTGTCAGGGAGAGCAGCAAGCGGCAGGCACGGCGGATCGGCACGAGCGTCCTCACTGGAATAATGAAAGGCGCGGCGGGAGTTGCCCCGCGAATCCAACGCGCTCTAATTTAGCCCCAGGCTGGCGCCTGGATACTCCTACGTCTTGCGCACGTGGCTGACGACTACCTCGACTCGCGCCTGACCGAACGGCGCAATCCCCGAAGCTCAACCATCGACACGGCTGCCGCACTTGAGATCGTCGATCTCATCGGCGGGGAGGACGCGACCGTGCCCGGCGCCGTCGCCCGGGCCCGGGTGGAGATCGCCCGTCTGATCGACTTCATCGAGACGGCGTTTCGCGCCGGAGGTCGGCTGATCTACGTCGGCGCCGGCACCAGCGGACGGCTCGGCGTGCTCGATGCCGCCGAGTGCCCACCCACGTTTGGGACTCCGCCGGAGATGGTCGTGGGCATTATCGCCGGCGGCGCGCCCGCCCTCCTGCGGTCGGTGGAGGGAGCCGAGGACGACGTCAACGCCGCGATCGCCGAAATGGACTCGCGTCAGGTGAGCGTCAACGATGTGGTCGTGGGGATCGCTGCCAGCGGCACCACCCCGTTCGTGCGGGCAGCGCTTGGCCGCGCGCAGGCGCTCGCAGCTCGTACGGCTCTGGTCTCCTGTTCCGAGCCCCCGGCCGTCCTGCGCGACACCTGCGACGTCTGCGTCAGCGTGCTGGTCGGCCCCGAAATTGTCACCGGCTCCACTCGGATGAAGGCGGGTACGGCCACCAAACTGGTGCTCAACACGCTCACTACCGGAGCCATGATCCGGGTGGGAAAGGTCTACGGCAACTTGATGGTTGACCTCCGCGCCTGGAATGACAAGCTGGTCGACCGGGGACAGCGGATCGTGATGGAGACGACCGGGCTGGGTCGCGAGGAAGCCCGCAGCGTCATCGCCGCCGCCGATGGCAAGGTGAAGACGGCCATCGTCATGGCCCGCCGGGGCGTCTCCCGCGACGAGGCCGAGCAACTCCTGGCTGAACACGCGGGCCGTCTCCGGCCGATCGTGGGTGACCCTCCGCCAGTGCGGGCCGGATGACCGAGCCGCCCACGCTCGCGGTCGGCCTCATGTCCGGCACCTCGCTCGATGGAGTGGATGCGGCGCTGGTGCGGCTCATCGGGCCGACTCATGCCACCCTGCTGGATTTCATCACTCGCCCATACACTGACGCGGAACGGGCAGAGTTGCAGGCCGCGCTGGATCCCTCGCCTGCTCACGGTCGTTTCGCCGCTCCATCCCTGGCCCGGCTTCACGTGCATCTCGCCGAGTGGGCCTCCGAGGCGGTGCAGACGTTGTTGG
Organism: Gemmatimonadales bacterium; assembly: GCA_036556025.1. GTDB lineage: Bacteria > Gemmatimonadota > Gemmatimonadetes > Gemmatimonadales > GWC2-71-9 > CAVVWJ01. Next base: position 3,069 of record DATBKD010000116.1, read on the forward strand.
TTCAGGCCCGGACGCCGGCTTCGGACCTGACCCTGATCGCGTTCCCCGGCCAGACAATCTGGCACGAGCCGCCCGCCGTTTCGTGGCAGTTGGGCGAGCCCGCCATCCTGGCCGAACGTTTCGGGGTGCGGGTGGTGAGTGGGTTCCGCGCGCGGGACGTCGCCGCGGGAGGGCAGGGGGCACCGTTGGTCCCCATGGCGGACGTCCTGCTTTTCGCCGCTCCGGAGATGCCCAGGGTGCTGCTGAATCTCGGCGGCATGGCGAACGTCACCTATGTGCCGCGACGGGGCCACGACGGGGGAGTCCTTGCCTTCGACACTGGACCGGGGATGGCGGTCATCGACGCGATGGCTCGGCAATTGGATCCACGGCGCTCTTTCGACCGCGACGGCAAGCTGGCCGCGCAGGGGACAGCCAACGAGCCGGCCCTTCAGGAGCTGCTCGGCGATGTCTTCTTCGCGGCCCCTCCGCCCAAGAGCACCGGCCGGGAGCGCTTTGGTGACGGCTTCGCTCGCGAGCTGCACCGGCGGGTGCCTGGCCCCGACGGTGTCGCAACGGCCGTCGAGCTCACGGCCCGGAGCATTGCCAGTGCCGTGGGACGCTGGATCCCCGGCGACGCCGAGGTCGTCGCCTCAGGAGGCGGGTGTCACCATCCGGTCCTCATGAGCTCGCTGAAGCGGCATCTCGAGGCCTTGCCCGGTGCCCATCCCTTGCGGCGTTTCGATGACCTGTTTTTCCCCGGCGATGCCAAGGAGGCGGTTGCCTTCGCGCTGCTCGGCTACCTCACCCTCCACGGCCAGCCCGGGAACGTGCCCGCGGCCACCGGCGCCAGCGGGCCGCGGGTCTTGGGCACGGTGACCCCCGCATGAGCACCTCGGCGACCCGAGTGAATTCAGGACGGTTGCTGCTGCCGGCCCTTCGGTACCGGGCTGAAGCCGGGTTCAGTCACGAGGCGGGCATGATCGCCGATGCGCTCGACCTCGGCGTCGGCGGATTCATCATTTTCGGGGGGACCGTCGAGGCGGTCCGACGCTTGACCGCGGATCTGCTGCGGAGAGCCGAACGGCCGCTGCTCATCGCCTCCGATCTCGAGCGGGGAGCGGGGCAGCAGATCGCCGGGCTGACCGAATTTCCTCCTCCGCTCGCACTGGCCTCGCTCGGCGACGCGGCGGCGGTTCGCTGGGCGGCCTCGGTGACCGCGCACGAGGCCCGGGCGGTAGGGATCAACTGGGTGTTTGCTCCCGTGGCCGATCTCGATGTCCTTCCGGAGAATCCCATCGTGCAGACCCGGGCCTTCGGCAGCGATCCGCAGCGGGTGGCGACGCTGGTCCGGAACTGGGTGGAGGGTTGCCAGAGTGCGGGGGCACTGGCCTGCGCCAAACACTATCCGGGACACGGTCGCACGGCGGTCGATTCCCATGTGGCGCTGCCGGTGGTCAGCGATCGCAGGGACGTTCTGCTCGGCGCCGACCTGATACCCTTCACCGTGGCGGTGGAGAGCGGTGTTGCCTCGATCATGACCGCCCACGTGGCGTATCCCGGCCTGGACGACAGCAACCTCCCCGCTACGCTGTCGCCTCGACTGCTCCGGCTCCTGCGCAGCGAACTCGGCTTCGATGGGCTGGTGGTCACCGACGCGCTGATCATGGATGGCGCCCTGGGCGGGCGGCGCGAGTCCGACGCCGCCCTCGAGGCCATTCGAGCCGGGGTGGATCTGCTGCTCTATCCCAACGATCCGCGGCGAGTGCGCGACGCACTGGATCTGGCGCTCGCCAGCGGAGCGTTGGAAGAGGGCCGCCTGGCGGAGGCAGTCGGTCGTTATGGCCGGGCTCTCGCGATGGCCACCGCGCCCACGCCGCCGGTCACTCGTGGTCCGTTCGAGACGGCGCCGGCCCTCGCCGATGCGCTTCTCGAGGAGGCCATGATTCGGGGCAACGCCCCGACGTTGGAAGCACCACTTGATCTCACCGTGGTGGACGATGATCTGGGAGGGCCGTACCCACCCGGTCCAAGCACCTACACCCAGGACGCCCTGGGGCCGGAGCTGATCGGCCGGTACACCGGTGGCTCGCGAGTTCTGCTGGTCTTTGCGGAGCCGCGCGCCTGGAAGGGTCGGGCCGGTTTCGGACCTGCGAGCAGGGAAGCGCTGATCCATCACGCCCCTACTGCGGATCTCATCGTCCTCTTCGGCCACCCTCGTCTGGTGGAGCAGCTACCCAGTGACGCGCCGGTTCTGCTGGCCTGGCACCGGCAGCAGTTGATGCAGGAAGCCGTGGGGCGATGGCTGAAAAGCAGGATCAAACAGCAGTGAGCAGTGAGCAGTAAGTAGCATCCGGTACCATGTCTTCCGCTGGCCGCTCCTCGCTGCTCACTGCTTACTGCTCACTGTCCTTGAACCTCGGAATCAGTAGAAACGCGGGCAGCCCCAGGAAGAAAGTCAGCAGGAAGTACTTCGCGTAGCCCAGCTGCTCCGCGATTGCCCCGGAGGCTCCCCCGGCAACCGTGCGGCTCAGCGCGAGGAGCGCCGACAGCACGGCATACTGGGTAGCCGCGTAGCGTCGCTCGCACACCGACATGAGGAAGGCGACGAACGCGGCCGTACCCAGCCCTGCGGCAAAATTCTCGAACAGGGCTACCCCCATCAGGAGGGGTTTGGAGACCGGTGCCGCGGCAGCTCCCGCATAGCCCAGGCTGGAAAACGCCTGCACCGCGCCCAGCACCCAGAGAGCTCGGAAGATCCCCCACCGGGTCGTCAGGATCCCTCCGAGCACTGCGCCGGCGACCGTCGCGATGATCCGTCCGGTCGTCAGAATCGCCCCGATCTCCTCCAGGGTAAACCCTCGGTCCACCCAAAATGGGCGGGTCATGGGCTCCATCGCGGCGATGTCGAGCTTGAAGAGCAGCGCAAAGACGATGACTGCCCAGATACCCGGGCGAATGAGGAGGGCGCGAAGCGGCTCCCAGATCGACGCGGGATGGGACTCCGAGCGGCGCGCCAGCGGGAGCAGGAGCGAGGCCAGGGTGAGGCCTCCCAGGAGCACGGTCGCTGTCTGGAACGACGTCTCCCAGTCGGTCCGGCCTGCGAGCCAGATCAGCAGGCCGCCGGCGGTGAACATCGAGACCCGGTAGGCGGCGATCCGCACGGAGTTGGCCACTCCCAACTCCTGTTTGGTGGTCGCCTCGATGGTATAGGCGTCGATGGCGATGTCCTGGGTCGCCGAGAACGTCACGATGGCGAGCAGCAAGACCCAGAACCAGCGGGTCAAGGCGCCCAGCTCGACCGAGGCCAGCACCAGGGTCAGCGCCGTGAGCCCCGTCAGGCACGCCGCGATCCATTGCCGCCGCGATCCCACTCGGTCCACCAGCGGCGACCATACGAACTTGAAGGTCCAGGGGAAGCTGAGCGCACTCACCAGTCCGATCTCAACCAACCCCGACCCGTGGGTGCGGAGATAGACCGGCAGTGTTTCGTTCACCAGGCCGAACGGAAATCCCGACGCGAAGGACAGCGCCGCGAGCCAGGTCAGCCGCACCCGCAGCGAGGTGTCGAGGCCGGCTCTGTCGGTCGGCTCAGCCTGGGTCACGAACTGGAATCAGAGCAGAAATGCGAGGAGCAGCGCCAGAACGAACAGGAGGGCTGCGGTCACGAGAAGATTGCGCGTCCGGTGGCTTGGCGCCGAGGGTTGAGGCGATGGCGGCGGGCTCGCGTCCTCCGGAGCGGTCGACTCCTCCTCCAGTGGAGGCTCATCGCTCTCGTCCAGGTCGTAGACCTGATATCCGACGCCCTCGGCTTCAGCCGGCTCGGGCAGGCCGTCACCGTCGAATCGAGCGGTGACCACGGTGATGTTGTCAGGGCCACCCCGCTCGTTGGCCCGGTCGATCAGGGCGGAGCAGAGCTCCGGCAGATCGGGGAATTCGCCCGCGAGCTGCGCGAACTCCTCCCGCTTCACCAGGCCGGAGAGCCCATCGGAGCAGATGATGAGGACATCACCCCGGCGCAGCGTCTGGCGAGTGAGGTCCACCTTGACGCGGGGATCCGGACCCAGGGCCTGCAGGATGATATTCCGCCGTTCGCTCTGCTCGGCCTCCTCCTGCGTGAGCTCCCCGGCGTCCACCAGACGCTGCATGAGCGACTGATCCTTGGTGAGCTGAATGGCCTCGGAGTTCCGCACCAGGTATCCGCGGCTGTCGCCGATCTGGGTCAGGTAGAGATCGTGGCCGAAGACTCCCGCCGCAGTTACCGTCGTCCCCATCCCCCGGACCTCCGGGTGCTCCCGGGCGTAGGCGTAGAGACGTTCATTCGCCAGCTCGACTGCTTCCTTCATTCGGAAGGCGAATCGGCCGGCGGTAGCATTGGGGTCGTGCGCCCACACGGTGGAGAGGTGGTGGTAGATGAGATCGGTCGCCATGGCACTGGCCAGCTCACCGGCTGCGGCTCCGCCCATGCCATCCGCGACCATGAAGAGTGAGCCGCGAGGGCCAATCTCGTGGTCTCGCACCTCCGGCTGCAGGCTCGCATTGCCGGCGCTGAGATCGGCGACGAGAAAGCAGTCCTCGTTGTGGTCTCTGGAGCGGCCGAGATCGGTTTTGCCGAACACAGAGACACGTACCTGGCCGTCGGTCATCCGGAACTCAGCAGGAGCCGATGCCTCTCGAGACCGTCTGCGATTGGGCGACCAGCAGCGACGGCGAGAGTCACTCGAACAATCCCTTCAGGTGATCCAGTCGGCGTGGACGAGGGTGGAACGAATCTAGAGACCGCCCCCGAGGGCGTCAACGTACGTTTGGCGTAAGTCTCAGTCAACGTGTACCTTGCACCCATGACCCCACTCCGGTACGGCTGCGGGGTGGCGCTGCTGGTCGTCGGAGCGGCCTGCTCATCCCGGCCATCACCTTCGACCGCCCCGCAGCCGAGCCTTCTCTCCAAGGGCGCGATCGACTCGACGACCTCCGCTCGACTGCCCGACGTCGTTCCGGTTCGCGGCAAGCTGTCCTTGCGGGTGATTTACCCGGCACCCGACGCCGAGATCCAGCTGCGCGACTCCAGCTTCATGTTTGGCTCAGCCGGTACCGGCGACGCGCACCTCTGGATCAACGGGCTACCCGTGCGCGTGTGGCCCAACGGGGCCTGGCTTGCGTGGCTCCCGTTTCCGGTTGACAGCCTCATGCGCTTCCAGATCGAGGCCCGAACCGCCACCGACTCCGCGTCGTTGACCTATACCGTGCGGCGTGCCGGCGTCGCCCCGCCCTGCGCGCCCACCCGGCCTTGCGCCGGAGGCGGCGCCGTCTGGATCGATTCCACCTCGCTGGCGCCGCAAGGAAGGGTCTGGTGGCCTCGGAGCGAGTATCTCAGCCTGTCGGCCCGCGCCGGTGAGGGCTCTCTAGTTCGCCTCCGTTTGGCCGACGGCACCATCATCCCACTCAGTCCTCTCCCCGCCGGTCGAGAGGTTCCCGCGGTGGTTCGTGCCCAGGATCGAGACACCAACGAGCTGCAGGTGCCGGTGCCCCAGGTGCGCTACGTGGGAATTGTGCGCGGTCGGGCTATCGGGCCCGATCCTGGGCCAGTCGTGTCCACCCGCGCGGCCGTCCCGCTCGCGGCGATCGAGCAGACTCTGCTCCGCTGCATCGGCGCGCGGCTGTGCGGGGGGCTCACAACCCCGCCGGATACCGCGTGGGCCTGGGCCGAAGCCATCCGAGGCGACGACACCGTGCGGGTGCACTGGCCGCTGCGACTGGCACCTCTGGACACGCTTCCGACGGTCGCGCAGTTCGATGACGATACCCTCGGGCTCGGCGACACTGACAGCATCACCGTCGCGCGGGCGATTCCGGCCGGTAGCTACCAGTGGTTCTTCCCCACCGGCACCCGAGTGTCGGTTCTCGGCCGGGTCAACAGTGATCTCCGCGTGCGTCTCTCTCGCGACGCCGAGGCGTGGGTCTCGGCGGCCGACGCTCGCGCGATCGAGGGCAGTACCCCGGCTCCGCTCGGCGTGGTTGGCTCAGTGAGCCTTGTCCCGCAGACCGATCGGGTCGTCCTCAAGATTCCAGTGAGCCAGCGGGTGCCGTTCCAGATGACCGAGTCCGAGCGCACGCTGTCTCTTCGGTTCTATAGTGCAGTCGGAGATGTTGACTGGATGCGCTACGGGTCAGCGGACCCGCTGGTTCGTGAGATGAGCTGGATTCAGAACAGCGCCGACGAGATCACGCTCAAGCTTGATCTCACCCTTCCGGTCTGGGGCTACCGGCTCCACTGGGATGGCGGCAACCTGCTCCTTGAGATCCGCCGCCCGCCGGTGATCGACCAGGCCAACCCGCTGCGTGGACGCCTGATCGCGGTCGATCCGGGACACCCTCCAGCAGGCGCCACGGGGCCCACCGGCCTGCGCGAGGCCGAAGCGAATCTGGCCGTCGCGCTGGAGCTGCGGCGACTGCTCGAGCAGGCCGGTGCCCGCGTACTCATGACCCGGACGACGGATACCGCGGTGGATCTCTGGCCTCGGGTCAAGCTGGCCGAGTCGGCCAACGCGGACTTGCTGGTATCGATCCACAATAACGCGCTCCCAGACGGGCTGAACCCATTCACCAGCAATGGAACCAGCGTATTCTACAATCAGCCCCGGAGCGTGCTGCTCGCCCGAGACGTCCAGGCTGCCCTGTTGCTTCGCCTCGGCCTTCGCGATCTCGGCTTCGGCCGGGGCGACCTCGCTCTCGTGCGGGGCACGTGGATGCCATCCGTCCTCACCGAGGGCCTGTTCATGATTCTCCCCGATCAGGAGGCCGCGCTGCGCACCCCCGTCGGACAGCGACTCTACGCCTTAGGAGTGTTTGAGGGCATCCGGCGCTTTCTGCGGGACCGCGCGTTCCGAGAGTAGCGGCTCTATGTGGGCCGGCTGCGCGTCCGGGCGTCTCCTACTCGGATCCCATCGCCGCGCGCACTCGTCTGGATCAGCGGCTATGGCGCCTCTGGATCGCCCGAATGAGGACCTGCTGATGTACTCCCCCGACCGACCGCTGCCGCATGATCCGTCGCGGCGCCGCGCACATCTAGGCCATCCCTGGCTCGCGGTCGCCTGCCTGATCTGCGTTTCCCTTTTCCCTCGCGCTCTGCCTGCCCAGGCCCCGGAGGATCGCGCCGCATTGGAACGTTTCCGCGACTCGCTCGCAGGGACGGTTGATTCTACCGGGCTGCTGGGGCTCGAGCGGCGCATGATCGAAGTGGCCAAGAAAGACCGGAACAATGCGGTCCTGCACCTGAAACTGGGCTTCCTCTCGCTTCGCCTAGGCGAGCTGGGCGGCCAGGCGCACTACGACGACGCCGCCTCTGAATTTCAGTGGGCCACGGATCTCCAGCCGATGTGGCCGTACGCCCACTACGGGATGGGCCTGGCCGAGTATGGCGTGGGCGATTCGCAGGTCTCGTTCGTGACCGGGATCAAGACCATGCTGGGCAAGGACGCGCTCACCCGATCGGCGGTTGCCTTCGCGAAGTCCGCGGAAGTGGACCCCGAATTTGTTCAGGGCCTGGTGGAGCTGTCGAACACCGCACTGCGTCAGCGGGTCAATATCAAGCTGGGAGTGGCGCTCGAGGCGCTGCGTCGGGCCGGAGCGACGCCGGCGGGACAAGATCCCCAGGTATTGCTCGCCCGCGGTCGGGTGGAGCGTGAGGTGGGAGACGGAGATTCGGCGCTGGCGGCATTTCGGGGATACCTCGACAAGGGCACCAATCGGAGTCTGGCCCAACTGGAGCTGGCCCGCACCCTATTCCTTCTCGGACGGTTCGACGGGGTACAGCCGTACTACGAGGGCGCCGCGTCCGATGACTCGACCACGGTCGGCTCCTATCGAACCGACCTCGCCACCATCGCCTCCGATAGCGTGCTTCGAGAATTCGACCATACCCACGGGTCCCAACGGGTGGCCTATCTGCGTCACTTCTGGTCCAGTCGCGATCGAATCGAGCTCCGCGCCGACGGAGAGCGGTTGCGAGAACACTACCGCCGCCTCTTCTACGCCCGAAAGAACTTTCAGCTCACCTCGAACAACCGGCACTACGACATCGTGGAGCGCTATCGGTCCGGCAGCCGGGACTTCGATGATCGCGGGGTGATTTACATCCGGCACGGTGAGCCGACCAGCCGGGCCACCTACGCCGCGCCGGGGCTGGATCCCAACGAGTCCTGGCGCTATAGCCGGCCCGATGGCGACCTGGTCTTCCATTTCATGGCGCGGGAGGACGTGCAAGACTTCAAGCTGGTCGAGAGTCTGTTCGACGTGCTCGGGTTCAGCAATACCATCGCCCTGAGGCAGGGAATCGACGGCACCGGGAATCCGATGGCGGAACAGCTCATCCTTTCCCGCGAACAGTTGTCGCCCATCTACCAGCGGCTCCAATCGGCTGGCCGGATCGCGAGCGGCAGATACCAGACGGAAGAGCGTCGGGTGGGGCAGGAGAGCATTGCCCTCGGCACCCACACGGACAGCTACGAGCTGAACTTCCCGCAGGAGCTGAAGGTTCACTCCGAGGTTCTGGCGGTAGGCCATGACACCACGGGAAACCTGGTGCAGATCGCCTATGCCATCGCGGGGTCCAGTCTGGAGCCAGTCACGGCCACCCGCGGATATCTCTATTCGGTCCGGGTCCGTTTTGTGGCGACCGACACGACCGGGCACGTCGTGGCGTCCCTGGATACCACCCGCCACTTCGTCTCGCCCGCACCGGTGCCGACCAACGAACACCTGGTGGGTCGGGTATCGCTGCCGGTGCCGGTTGGCAGGTATCACTACCGGCTGGCGATCCAACAGGGTGAGGAGGCGGGAGTCGTGCTTCCGACCGACACGGTGAGGGTGGGACAGCCGGTCGGCGGCGCCCTCGGCCTCAGCGATCTGGTGCTCGGGTCCCGGAGCACCAACCTCTTCTGGCGGCGGTCACCCGATGACACCGTTGTCTTCAATCCGCTGCGCACCTTCCGGCGAAACGATGACATGGAGCTGTACTACGAAGTCGAAGGCCTCAGCACTGGTGATCCCTACACCGTCCATGTCACCGTCCGGAAGCACGGCGGCGGCGGCGGTTTGTTCAAGAAGATCTTCGGCGGAGGATCGGCCGCGATCAGCCTCAAGTTCGAGGAGCGAGCCAGGCCGCCGCTCGCCGCCGCCCATCGCAGCCTGAAGCTGGATCGGCTCAAGCCCGGGAGCTACGACCTCGAGGTTGCGATCAACGATCAGAACGGGAGAAAGGATCGGCGCATACAGGAGTTTCAGGTCGTCGACCCCGACAAGAAATTCAAGGAGTGACCCAAAGCGAACGACCCTTCCGCCGCAGTTCTCGGAAGGGTCGTTCCCTCGCCCGGAGTCACTCACTACTCGCCACTCACCTGCCACTTCTCACCATCTACTGCGCCCTGCATACTGCTTCCTGCTCAGCACCGTTCACATCGGCCAGGCTGCGGGCCGGTTGGGAGTAAGAACCAGGAGGGGCTGCACCAGCGTATCGGCCTTTACCATCGCCTCGACCTGAACCAGATGCTGGGTAACGCCGGCACTGTGGTCAAACGTCGAGATGTGCATCACCAGGGACGTCAGCGGACGATCCAGCGGATCGGCATGGCCCCAGTCGGGGCCGTCGATCGCGCTGCCCGCGCCGAGCGAAATGCGCGCGTGCCCGAAGAGCCAGAGCGGCATGGGGTCGAGGGCCTGGAGCAGCCGTTCGCTGAGAGCCAGGCTCTCCCCCTGGAGGGTGATCAGCCCGAGGCTCGGGCTCTCACGGTGCCTCCGTGAATGCACCACGAAGCCGTAGGCAAAGCCGGGCTCCTGGCCGGCCACGCGGCGAAGAGCGGCCCTCAGCTTCTGCTGGCTGAACGCGATCGTGTGATAGGGTACCACGAGTTCTCCGGGCTCTGTTGGGCAGGGGATTTAGGGCGAAATGCTGCACGGGGCGTGCCATCTCTAGCATCGGTCGCAAGAGCCCAATTTTTCGGGGGAAATACGCTCCGATCCTCATTCTGGGCACTGAGTTGGCCTACGCCCCCCTTTGCTGTCCGCAAGGCCTCTGGCGATACGCCATGATCCGCTTGACTCCCCCGTGGGGGAGGGTAGCTTGCGCGCATGTTCTGCTCCCGCTGCGGAAGCGAGATCACGGGAAAGTCCAAGTTCTGCCCCTCGTGTGGCCTCGATCTGATGGCCACGACCCCAGTGCATGCCATTGCCACGGGCACCTTGCAGGAGATGGATCTGGTGCGCGAGGCGCTCACGGCGGAGTACGAGATCATCGAAGAGTTGGGTCGCGGCGGTATGGCGCTGGTGTATCGGGCACGAGACCGCCACTTGGAGCGGGAAGTCGCGATCAAGGTCCTTCCATTCTCGCTCGCCTTTGATTCGGAGTTCGTGGAGCGCTTCCAGCGCGAAGCCCGTACCGCCGCCCAGCTCGAGCACCCCAACATCATCGCCATCTATCGAGTGGGTCGCTCTGGCCGGGTGATCTACTTCGTGATGAAATTCCTGCGAGGTGGGTCGCTCTCCAACATCCTGGGCGAGCGGAAGAAACTGAGTCCTCCGGAAATTCGGCGGCTGCTCCTCGAGGCCGGCAGTGCCCTGGGGTACGCCGCCCAGCGCGGCATTGTCCATCGGGACATCAAGCCCGATAACATCATGTTCGATGAATTCGGGCAGTGCGTGCTCACCGATTTCGGCATCGCCAAGGCCGCTTCCGGTCAGCGGCTCACCGGGACCGGGATGTCCATCGGGACGCCGCACTACATGAGCCCGGAGCAGGCCCGGGCCCAGTCGATCGATGGCCGGAGCGATATCTACAGCCTCGGCGTCGTCGCGTTCCAGTGTCTCGCCGGCGAGGTCCCCTACGACGGCGAGGACAGCTTTTCGATCGGCTACAAGCACATCACCGAGCCAATTCCCAATCCATCGCTGATCACCGCTGACGAACGGCGCCTCTTCGAGGTGATCAAGCGCATGCTGATGAAAGACCCCGCGGATCGATTTCAGAGCTGCGAGGAGCTGGTGGCCTCCCTGCAGGGCGCACCGGTTGCCGCGCCGGGGGCACTGCGGGCATCGGTCGCGGCTGGGGTGGGCGGCGGTCTTGGCACGGGCATGCCCAGTCCGATACGGTCGGCTACACCGCTGATCGTGAGCCAGCCGACGACGCCCTTCGAGTCGCCGCTGGTGAACCGGCGCGTGACACCACGGGAGCGCCGAGACCTGCCGCGGCGGGTCGCCGATCGCTCGCCGGCGATGCGGAGCAGTGGATCCTCCTGGGCCTGGCTCTGGCTGGTCGTGGCGATCCTAGGAGGGAGTGGTGGCGCGTTCTATTACTACCGCTCACATGGCTTCGCGACCGGCCAGGCTGCTGCCGTCGATTCCGTCTCCGCCTCTCCGGCGGCAACTCCCACGCCTGACAGCGCCTCAGCAGTCAAGCCCATTCCCGCGCCGGATACGCTGGCAGCTCAGCCGGTGCCCGCCCCGGCTCCGAGCGGTGGTCCGGCTCCGACCGGAAATCCGGCGCCGGTCCGGTCGCCGGAACCAGTGCGTCCCAAAGTGGCCGAGCCCCCACGAGATACCGACTCGGTGCCGGTGGATAGCGGAGGGGTGCGGTTTGTGGATCTGCCCAGAGGCTCAACCGTCATGGTGGACGAGCGCCCGGTCACCGAACCGGTCACTCGCCTCCCCCCGGGTCCGCATGCGATAGCCATCTCGGCGCCCAGATTCAATTTCTATTCCGATACCGTCATCATTCGGCCGGGACAGATCCAGGATCTTTCTCCCGCGCTCACGCCACTGGGCTCACCGGTGCTCCCGCGACGGCGGGAGGCAATACTTCGAGGTTCCGACCATTGTGCGCCTGGTCCGGGATACAACGCGGATGGCGCCTGTTTCGATGAACGCCCTAAACCGGTCAATCCACCCTTCGTGCCGGTGCCGCCCGAAGTGCAAGGCAACCCCCGGCCCTCCCTCCTCTGGGTGAAGGTTTCCGCGGAAGGACGCACGGTGGATATCAGTCGATTGCGGCCCTCCAACGATCTCATCTTCGAGCGTGCGGTGCGCAACTTCGTCTGGAGCGTCACGTGGCATCCGGCCCTGAAGGCCGGCGCGCCGGTGGAAGCCTGGACCCAGATGCTCTTCCCTCCCGCGCCGAAATAAGCGTGGGAATCCATCCCTCCGCATTCATCGCACCCACCGCCTCCGTTCTCGGCGAAATCACCCTCGACGCCGAGAGCAGCGTCTGGTACGGCGCCGTGCTTCGAGGTGACATGGCGCCGATTCTGATCGGCGCGCAGTCGAATTTGCAGGACGGCTCGATCGTGCACGTGGATGATGGAGTTCCCTGCCAGGTCGGTCGCAGAGTCGGCGTGGGTCATCGGGTGGTCCTGCACGGCTGCATCGTTGAGGATGAGTGCCTGATCGGCATGGGCAGCGTGGTGCTGAATGAGGCTCGGATCGGAACCGGAAGCGTGGTCGCGGCAGGAGCAGTCATCCCCGAAGGCATGCAGGTTCCCCCTCGGTCGCTGGTCATGGGAGTTCCCGGCAGGATCGTACGCCCGGTGGACGCCGAGCTGAGCCAGCGCATCGCGGAGACCTGGTCCCACTATGTGGAACAGGCCCGGGCCCACCGGGCTGGGCGATACCCTCTGATTCGCCCAACCATCGGCTCCTAGCGTCTATCCACAGATTCCACAGCGGATTCTCCACCCGCGTCCACCTCATCCACAACTGCGCACCTTATTATCTTTGTGATGTGGGAAGCGGGATCCGGCGCAGTTACGCGCTTTTTGCGTGGTATTGTGCGCCATCCGCAGCGAGCCTACTTTGGCCCTCCGTCTTTGGTGGTCACGGTCGGCGAGGCAGATGCAGCGGCGGCGGAAACACTCCACTCTCGTTCATTCCACATAGCAAGCGGGGAGTTCTATGCATTCGTCCACCCCACGGGACGCGGTCCACCTTTCGCCCAATGCGATTACGGTGCTCGAGAAGCGGTACCTCACCAAGGACGAGACCGGCAAGCCGGTCGAGACCCCTGAGGATCTCTTCTGGCGAGTAGCCCGGACTATCGCGGAAGCCGATCGCCGTTACGGGGCCTCGGTCGGGGCAGCGGAAGAGGTGGCCCACGCGTTCTATGGGCTGATGGCCGAGCAACGCTTCGTGCCCAACTCTCCCACGCTGATGAATGCCGGCCGGCCTCTGGGTCAGCTCTCGGCCTGCTTCGTTCTTCCGGTTGACGATGCCCTGTCGAACGGCAAAAGCGGGATCTACGACACCCTGCGGGCGATGGCCCTGGTGCACCAGTCCGGCGGCGGAACCGGGTTCAGTTTCTCCCGGCTGCGTCCCAAGAACGACATTGTGCGCTCGACCATGGGTGTGGCATCGGGCCCGGTCTCGTTCATGAGCCTGTTTGACGCCTCGACCGATGTCGTGAAGCAGGGCGGGACTCGCCGCGGCGCCAACATGGGCATCCTCCGGGTGGACCATCCCGACATCATGGAGTTCATCACCTGCAAGGACGACACGACCAAGATCACCAATTTCAATATCTCGGTCGCCGTCACCGATGCCTTCATGGCCGCGGTCGAGGCCGACGCTCCTTACGAGCTCAAGCATCCCAAGACCGGCAAGGTCACCGGACAGCTCCGCGCGCGCGACGTCTGGGCGCGAATCATTCATGGGGCGTGGAAGACGGGCGAGCCGGGCGTTTTCTTCATCGACAAGGCCAATTACTACAATCCGGTGCCGCACCTCGGTTCCTACGAGGCCACCAACCCCTGTGGCGAACAGCCCCTGCTTCCGTACGACGTCTGCAACCTCGGCTCGATCAATCTCGGCGCCTTCGTCCAGGATGGGCAGCTCGACTGGGATCGCCTGCGCCGCGTCATTCACCTGTCGACTCACTTCCTGGAGAACGTGATCGACGCGAATCAATATCCGCTCACCGAGATCACCGAGCTGGCCCAGCGGATCCGGCGCATCGGGCTGGGCGTCATGGGGCTGGCCGATGTGTTCGTCAAGCTGGGCATTCCTTACGACTCGGATGAGGGGATCGCGCTGGGCGGACAGATCCAGCAGTTCCTCGACGAGGAAGCCAAGGTCGAATCGGAACGGCTTGCGCGAGAGCGAGGCGTGTTCCCCGAGTGGGAACGCAGCATCTGGGGTCCCGACCAGACCTGTGCCAGGGGCCCGAAAGGCGAGCGGATCCGGCCGATGCGCCGGCTCCGCAACTGCAACGTTACCACCGTCGCACCCACCGGCACGATCTCGATCATCGCCGGTTGCAGCTCCGGCATCGAGCCCCTCTTCGCCGTGGCGTTCATGCGGAACCAGGCCGGCGTGCTGATGCCCGATGTGAACGACGACTTCGTCGCGGCGGCCAAGGCGGAGGGGTGGTATTCCGAAGACCTGATGCGACGCGTCGCCGAGGCGGGCCACATCCAGTTCCCCGAAGTCCCGGCCAAGTGGCAGCGGGTGTTCGTCACCGCGAATCACATCAAGCCGGAGTGGCACATTCGGATGCAGGCGGCATTTCAGGAGTTCAACGACAGCGCGATCTCCAAGACCTGCAACTTCGCCCACGACGCGACCGAGGAATACGTCGAGGAGATCTATCGCCTCGCCTACCGGCTCAATTGCAAGGGTGTGACCGTCTACCGCGACGGGAGCCGGGACATGCAGGTGCTCTCCACCGGTGCCACCGCGAAGAAAGTGACCGAGCAGGTGGGGCAGGGCAGCAAGGGCGGGAAAGGCGGGCAGGGCGGGAAGGACGACAGTGACCGTGCCGTCCTGACCGACTTGCGTGGTGACCTCGCTGAGCTTCGAGCCGAGAACGACCGGTTGCGCCGTATGGTGCACGAGCTCGAGGCCGAGAACCTTCAGCGCCGCCAGAAACGCTCTCGGCCGGAATTGCTTCGCGGTGCGACCCGCCGGCTGGAGACTCCATTGGGTACCCTGTATGTGACGATCACCGAGGACGACCGCGGCCAGCCTTTCGAAGTGTTCATGAGCCTGGGCAAGGCCGGCGGCGCTCTCATGGCCGACGTCGAAGCTCTCGGGCGACTGATCAGTCTCGCGCTACGTTCGGGCATTCCGATGCCCGAGATCTACCGGCAGCTTCGCGGTATCAGTTCCGACCGAGTGCTCGGCCTCGGCCCGAACAAGGTGCTGTCAGTCCCGGATGCGGTCGGGATCGCCATCGAGCGGTGGATGAGCGAGAAGCAGGGGATTCAGCAGGAGCTGTTGCCGGGGGCTACCGCTCATGAGAGCGGTGCGGCGGACGACGTGATCGGGAGCGCGCCGGTCGTGTCTCAGCGAGTGTCCTTTGCAAGCAATGGCGAGCAGATGGTGCTGGGCGGGCTGCAGGGGACTCTCTCGGGTGCGTGTCCCGACTGCGGATCGCAGTTGGAGTTCGCCGAGGGATGCATGAAGTGTCACGTCTGCGGGTTCAGCGAGTGCGGGTGATCGTGGTCATCCGCAGATAGCCGAGGTCGTAACGTGGCGCAGCGGGGTGTCCGGCATCAACCGGCACCCCGTTTGTCCTTTGTGACCCGAGCGCATTCAGAGGCTCCCATCCCCAGGTCGGGCCAATTTCACCGCTCTGGCATACGCCCACCATGGCCACTTCCGTCTGGCCCGCATGACCGCCCCCAAGCGACCGGTGCGCTCGAGCCAGGCTCCAAATCCGGCGTGATCCTGCTCCCGGATGGCGCTCAGCTCTCGATCGAGCTGTTGGTACACTGCTATGAGCTCCTGGGTCCGCGCCGCGAGCGCTTTTCGCGCCGGTGGACCGCGATCGATCCACGCCAGACGACGGTGTTCACGCTCCAGATCGCGCCGAATACGCTGGCGCAGAGCAGCCGGTCCTCTCACGAATTGGGGTGTGCTCGAGTCGGGCTGCATGGTAGGCGCGCGGACCATCTTCGGTATTTGTTCGGTACCCGCCCCAACTTGTGGCCCGGGTGGGCGAGCGTCAAGAGCCTCCCGGCGGACGGAGCCCGCCTGCGGCGCGCACTGATTGAGCCCGCTTGAAGTCGGGCATGAAGACGATCAGCCCGTGGCTGGGCGTGTTGCGGGAATAACCGGCGGTGAGCTGCAGGTTGTAGCGGTCGAGGTAGAAGTCGAAGGGGTCCCGAGGATCGCCGTCGATGATTTGGAGATCGGTGTTGTGCATGGTGAGCTTGCCGAACCGCAAAACGCTTCCGCGGTAGTACATGTAGTTCGTGGCCTTGGGGTCCGGGGGAGTGAGCGGCTTGACTGGGTCGCCCGGCGGCGGCTTGAAGGTCTGAACGATGGCGCTGTCGTTCACCTCTACCGCTGACAGCACCCCTCGGGTGGTAGGCGGAGGCAGCAGTCCCGCGGGACTCAGGACGAAATCATTCTTCTCCAGCCTCACGCCCCGAGCCTGTCCGAGGTTGACCAGCTTCTCCAGTTGAATCCCGAACAGGTCCATGAGTCCGCCCACCGGAATCCCGGCGGCTTTGATGGTACTCGGGTGCAGTCGGAGCTCGCCCGATCGGGTTACGGTCAGGTCACCCACCACCTTGAAGGACACGCCTTTCAGAGTTCCGCGCTGAACCAGCTGCCCGTGATCCACCGAGACATTCACGTGGTGGATCGGGGCTCCCGGGTAGGAGAAGACGTAGCGATTGAGGAGGTCGCTCAGGTGCGCCGGGCTGATCGCGATCCTCGCGGTATCGATCTGGAGGGAAAAGGAATGCTTGTCGTCGAAGTAGGGCGGCGCGTCCGGAGAACTGCGTCGCAGCGCCCCCCTCAAGTACCCGATGTGGAGGACGATTTGCGAGTCGACGTGGAAGTCCACGCCTCGCATGGCGACTTGTACGTCGGTGGAGGAGGAGCGCTGCATTTGGCCGGTCGCCAGAGCGGGGGGCACGGCCGCAAGGATTCCGAGGAGGGCGATCTGCCTCGATTGGATATCGACCTCTCAGCGAGTCGTCGCGGCAAGCTACAGCTCGCGGGGGGACGCGGCTGTGACCCCCGGCACCCGCTGAGGGAGAAGCGGCGGCGACCTTACCGCACGCGGAGCTCGAGGCCGTCCACCGTAGCGCCGTCGACGGAGGCCGGCATGGTGAACGAGAGGGATTCGCCGCTCAGGCGGAGTCGCGCGAGCGCATCCTGATCGACGGACAGCTCGTACTTCCCGGGCTTCACGCCCATCACATAGAAGTCGCCATCCGAGAATGTGACCAGCGTTCGCTGCTCGGATGAGCCCACGCGCTTGAGTTGGAGTTGAACTCCCGCGACCGGAGCCCGGCCACCCGGCGTCTCGCGAACCAATATCCCCTCGATCACGCCACCCGGCACCACGGGAATGTCCAGGCCCCGAAAGCGATTGGGACCAGTCTCCAGACTCATCGACCCATACACCGGAATCCACAGCGGTGACGCGAGGGTGGTAGAGTCGATCGTGACCAGCACCGGCTCGAACGGAGGGAGGTCCCAAATGCGATACCGGCCACTGGAATCGGAGACCGCCGACGCGAAGCCGGCTCGCACGCGAACACCCGGCAGAAGCTGTTCGTTCGACTCTCGCTTGCCATTGCCATTCTGATCGAGGAAGACCCGTCCGCTCACCCCGGCGCGCTCCAGCGATGGACCGCCGGCGAAGGACAGTCCGTGCTGCGCTGGATCATAGAGCAGGGAGCCCTGCACGAACTGACTCGCGAGGGCTGGCCCGTGAAGCGGGGCGCTGATGCTGGTCGTCGCGCGCAGCGAGGGCAGCTGGGTGGACAGGAAGAGCGAAAGGGTGGTCCCGATTCCCCGGTTCCAGCCCGCGCCAGCCTCGAGGTTGATGGCGCTGCCGAGCTGTCGGGAAAGGTAGGCGCTCAGCGTCGTGGTCCCGCCGTGCATGTCGATCTCCCAGGCGGCCCGTCCCGTCACTCGACCCAGCACCGGCCCCAGCTCGGGGAAGGGGAAGGAGAAGACGTTGAGCGAGGCGAAAGATTCGGTCGTACCGGCGCCGGTCGGGTCGCCGAAGCGAGAGAATCGCCACGCGGGAGCCAGGCGGAGACGGGAGGTGTACATCGACATCCCCATGCGGCCGCTGGTGATCTTGCCGGTCTCCGCCGTGATGCGATCGAGGCTCGCCTCGAGGGAAACGTCGGCTCGATGGCTGAACGGCCGGCTCATGACGCTGGTGGTCCACTGCGTCAGACGGTCGGGTGGGGTCAGGATCGGCTGCACTGGGCCAGTGGCGAACCGGTTGAACTCTGTGCTCACCCGGAGGTTTTGTGACGGTTCATAGCGTGCCGCGCCCCGGACCACCGCGGCAGCCACGCCTTCGACCTCGAGAGCCCAGGCGTTTCCGAACGAGCCGGCGAGACCGAGGTAGGGATGCGAGAGCGAGGGCAGGGTATCGCGCCAGAATTGATCCATGCCGCCGCGGATGGTCCATCGCGGAGTCAGGCCATACCGCAAATCGAGATTTCCGTTCGCCTGGCAGCTCGGCCCTCGGCAGCCGCCCAGAGCGATGCCGTATTCGAAGCGCCGCGCCGGAATAACGTCGTTCACGACCCGATAGGTCTGATTGAACTGGC
Organism: Gemmatimonadales bacterium; assembly: GCA_036556025.1. Lineage (GTDB taxonomy): Bacteria > Gemmatimonadota > Gemmatimonadetes > Gemmatimonadales > GWC2-71-9 > CAVVWJ01. The sequence continues at coordinate 21,614 of DATBKD010000116.1, forward strand.
GGACCTCACCGAACGGACCGTACGCGACGAAGTCCACCGGATTCTCACCGTACTCCACCGGGACATCGAGAGAGAAGCGGCCCAGCGCATTCGCGGAGTCAATCGCGAGCAGACGGCCACCGCGATACGCCTCGATCTGCCAGCCCGGGCCGAGTCCACCTTGAAATGGGATATCCCCGAACAGCGAGGGGCGGATGAATGGGGAGTTGGAGATGGAGAAGCCCCGCAGGCTGCGCGGCCGTGGACCGGTGGCGTAACCGTCGCCCAGGCGCAGCTGGGTGATCCGAGGATTCGTGCGCCACACGCCGGTCCAGGAGCCGTCGAACCTCACATCGCCATCCCGCGGCGGTCCTGCGCTCGCCACGCTCGCCTCGAGCGACCCTCCCATCAGGTTCAGGCCGAGCCCGGTCGAGTAGGCACCACCTCCAAGCAGGTCCTGACTCGGCGCCAGCAGCGAGTAGTCCAGGACTACGCCGTCCCACCGGGGTCGATCGCTGCCCAGCGCCAGCTCGGGAGCGCCGCCCTCGAGCGCGGCCCGAAAAGCGGCATGGGCTCTCTCCCGGGCGAGCCGGCGGCCCAGCGGCAGACTGTCGGCGTCGAGCAGCGCCACGCTCAGATCGGGCCAATTGATCGCGAACTGGCTGCCGAGCAGAGGGGTCAGGACCCGGGTGCTGACGTACTGCTCTCCCGGTTGGATGACCCTGTCGCCGGGCCCGAGCTGAACGGTGGTCTTGCCGGTGCGGATCGTCGGGCTCGCGGGGTCGAAGTCGAGCTCCCGATTTCCCGGCTGCAGGATCAGCTCGATCCCGCCCCTGGGGAGCAGCTGAGCGGCAATTTCGGCCTGGTCGGCGATCTGGGAGACCGGAAGAAGCACCTCATCGCCGAAGCGAAATGCCGGCACCGTGCGGGAGCGATATCGGCCGATGGCGAGCTCGACGATAATGGGCTCTGGACCGAGACCTGCTCTGGTGGAATCAACCAGGTTCGAGTCCACGGCAGCGGAGTCGGCGAGAGTCGTGTCCCCGACACTCTGCGCCTCGAGGCCGCGAAAGGCGAGCAGCGTCGCCGCGACGAGTGCCGCCGCTGCACCGCTGAGATTCACGGCAGATGGACCTCGAGTGAGTCGCGGGCAGGGGGCGTATCCAGCACCAGCTCAGGGGGAATGTCGGCCCGCTGAGAGGCCACATCGATCTTGAGGTGGTAGAGACCCGCGGGAAGACCAGCCGCGGGCAGTGGCGCCGTGACCCTGGGCTCCATGTCGTAGTAGACCGCGAGCGGACTGGTGAGGGTCGTGACCACCCGTCCGGTCGAATCGACCAGCGCTCCCCTGAGGGTGCCGAGGAAGGCGGCGTTGCCGGTGCGATCTAGGCGAAGTCGCACCGCCAGAGAGTCCTTCTCGACCGAAACGGCCAGGCTCGAGGTCCGGACCCCGGTGCTGACGCGTCCCTTGCGATACTGTAGCGGGATGACTGTGCGGATTTCCAACGCGAGCGCGACCCGCACGCCCGAGCTGTCGGCGACCCCTTGGACCGGGACCGTGCCGCCCTTGGCGCTGACGACCAGGCGAGCCCAGTACTCGCCGTCGGCCAGACCGGCCGGCGGCCGGGCAAGCAGGCGAACTGTCTGCCGCTCCTTCGATCCCAGCAGCATCCGCTTGGGAAAGGCGTCGATCCACTGCGCGGCCGAAGGATATTGGGGCTCGGGATGATCGATGGTGCGTAGCTCGAATCCACCGGTCGAGTCGGAGACAGGATACCCGAAGAAGCTGGAGAGGGTGACCTCGACCGGTTGGTCGCCCGGGTTATAGAGCGTGATCGATCCGCTGCGAGTGCGATGGTCAATGATGACCGCATGAGGCGCGACCAGGACGCCTTGGGCGGACAGCCTGGTCGGCAGGGCAAGGGCTGTGAGAGCCGCAAGCAGTAGAGATCGATTCACTGAAGGGTCACCGTGAGCGTGATGGTGTTGGTGTACGACCCAAATGCCTGGGCCGCCGTGGGCGATACGGTCCCGCCGAGAAAGACGTTGATCGTGTTGCTGCTCGAAATGGTGAACGTTTGGGCATTGTTGGGATTGAACGTCACCGGAGCCGCGGCTCCCACTGCAAAGGCATCGGTACTGCCGAAACCGATCGTCAGCCTGGCCCCGGACGGGCCATTCAGCCGATTCGGCAAGGTGAACTGAAGCCTGACCACGTTGCCGATCGCGGTCACGAACCGGAACTGCCCGCTTTTCACCGCGTCGCTCGGGAGCACGTGGACCGCTACCCCCCGAATCACCGGGCCGAACGCGAGGTTTCGGATGCCCGTCACGGTGACCTGGGCAGCAGCCGGCGTGGCGGCGGCCAGCAGCACGCCTGCGGCGACGAGCGAAGACAATCGCATTCTGAGTTCTCCCGGGGAGGCCGGTCACGAGCGCGCCGGTCGAGGGGGGAAGATACCACCCCCGGCCGGCGCGACTCCGTCCGGTTGACGGGAGACCGGACTAGCTCAGAGGTAGACGACCTGCATCGACACGTTGCCGGTGTACGGCCCGGCTGCCTGCGCCGCAGCCGGAGAGACCGTGCCGCCGACCCACACCCACAGGTTGGCCCCGCCGGACGGAACGGTGGTCGCGGCCGCACTGGGGGTGAACGTGGTGGCGCCCGCGGCATTGTTCGCCGTGTTGTTCCAGCCGCCGGTCCAGGTCCCGATTGGCATAGTGTTTCCGCCCGAGGTCAACTGGGTCGGCAGAGTGAAGGTGAGCGCCACGGAGGTGGCGGCCGCCTTGGTCACCGTGAACTCGCCAGCGCCGGCATCCGTGATGGCGACCGTCTTGTTGACACCCGGAGTCACGTTACCGAAGGCCAGGTTGGTCCCCGTGACCGTGATCGCCGACAGCACGGTGGCGGTAGCCTGGATGGTGGCACTCTGGGCCTGCACTGTCGCAGCCCCAAAGCTCAAGCTCGCGGCCAGAACGGCCGATAGTACAGTTGCGGTGCGCATCTGCCTCTCTCCCCGATCGGTGAAGTGGATAGGTCCCGCTTCGTGGTTCAGGGGAGTTCGCGCTCCCCGTCGGTCGGCGGCGAGGGGCAATGCGCATGCCACCCATTGCCCTTGTTCGAAAACCAGACGGTGGCCGCGGAAGGCTTTTGTTCACATCCCATTGCAGGTCAATTTGGGCGGCTTCTGAGGGCGTTGTCTCGAACCTGGACGACGTTTTCGGCCTCTGGCGGTCTGGGCCGCGAGTCGTAAGTTATCGAAGCGGCTGGGCTTTGGGCTCAAGGAGCGAGACCGATGCGAGGCAATTCGGCGGCCATCCTCGGGGCAGGTTTGGGAGGGCTCTGCCGCACTATTGCGATACGGCAGCTGCTTGGAATCATGACGGCTTTCGGAGTCGTTGCGGCACTCCGGCCGGCGCCGGTTGCTGCTCAAGCAATTGGCACGATGCAAGTCGAGGCTCGCGTCATCGGAGCCGAGTCCGAGTGGAGCAGCCTGCAGACGGCCGAGCGGATCGCGATCCAGCTCTCGGCCTCGAATCCAGGTTTCGCAGCAGAGCTGCGGGTCGCGCTCCCCCTCTCAGAGATTCAGCGGGTTTCCCCCAGCATTACCGCCGCGGGTGAACGCAGACCCACCCTCATTTCGGTCCAGTACCTCCGCAACTAAGCCCTCCAGCACGCCCATTCATCGTCGCCACCCTTACGGGCGCGCCGCTCGCTGCTATCCTTTACGGGTTGGCGCCTGGGTGCGCCCATCATTCCACCGATTGCGGGAGGTATGGACATGCCGGCAGACCAGCAAGGTGGCGCGCTCAAGCCGATCGCGCCTGCCCGAGTCGCCGAAGAGCTGCGAAAGCTCAGCGCGGCTCGAAAAAATGGAGAGCTCGAGGCCGATGAATACGAGCATCGCTTCGCTCGCATGATCGGCGAGTTACGGGATCGCCGGATCGACGGCTCGCGCGCCGAGATTCTGGCCACGCTCACACCCCTCTTCGAGCAAGGCGTGGTCTCGGCCGAAGATTGGCGCCGGCTCACGCGGCAGCTCGGACTCGCATGATCCTGGCATGAAGTTCCGGCAGCTCGTCGCCAATGGGCCGCCGTTCTCCGCTGTAGGGTTCGGCGGGATGCACCTCTCAATTCAGGGGCGGCCATCGGAGGCACAGGGTGTCGAGGTCATCCATGCGGCCCTCGACGCCGGCAGCACCCTGATCGACACCGCCGACGCCTACTGTCTGGACGACCGTGATGTGGGTCATAACGAACGCCTGATCGCGCGCGGGCTGCGAGGCTGGTCAGGGGACCGGTCCCACGTCCTGGTGGCGACCAAGGGTGGGGTCGTCCGGACGGGCAGTCGATGGCTGAACGACGGCAGTCCGGGGCACCTCCACACCGCGTGCGACGCCTCGCTCCGTGCCCTCGGCGTGGACAGGATCGACCTCTATCAGCTGCACGCGCCCGATCCCGACGTTCCATTCGAGGAGAGTGTCGGAGCCCTGGGCGAGCTGCAGCGTGCGGGAAAGGTTCGCTGGGTCGGTCTCTCCAACGTCACCGAGGCCCAGATCCGGGCTGCCGAACGCATCGTGCCGGTCACCACAGTGCAGAACCGACTGAATCCGTTCTTTCGGGAGGCCTTGGCCGACGGTGTGCTGCGGTATTGCACCGAGCGGGGCATCGGGTTTCTGGCGTACAGCCCGACCGGCGGCGGTCGGCTGAACCTGAAGCTGCCGAGCCATCCAGCGTTGCAGCCGATGGCCGCAAGATTGAAAGCCTCAGCCCATCAGCTGGTCCTGGCGTGGGTCCTGGCGCAATCCCCGGCCGTCGTCGTGATTCCCAGTGCGCGGACGGTCGAGCACGCGCGAGACAGCAGCCGCGCCGCCGATCTCACCCTCTCGCCCGACGACCTCGCGGCCATTGATCGAGCGGAGTTCTCCCGCGCCTGATCTCGCCGGCGACGAAGACATCCCAGTCGCCGTTATATTCCGGCATGCCACCAGCCATCCGCAGGCAGACCGTCACCGTCATGATAGGTGGAGTGCCGGTCGGTTCGGGGCACCCCGTTGTGGTGCAGTCGATGACCAATACGGACACTGCCGACGTGAAGACCACTGTCCGGCAGGTCGCCGATCTGGCTCGTGCGGGCAGCGAGCTGGTCCGGGTTACGGTGAATAACGATGAGGCAGCGGCCGCCGTACCGGCCATCGTGGAGGGGCTTGAGCGCGAAGGTGTCTCTGTCCCGATTATCGGCGATTTCCACTATAACGGCCATCTGCTCCTCACCCGCTATCCGGCGTGCGCTCGCGCGCTCGCCAAGTACCGGATCAATCCGGGAAACGTGGGGGGCAAGCGCCACGATGAACATTTTCGAGCGATCATTGAAGTCGCGCTCGCCAACGACAAGCCGGTCCGTATCGGGGTGAACTGGGGCTCTCTGGACCAGGCGCTGCTCACGGAGATGATGGACCAGAATGCCCGGTCGGCCGAACCGCGCGAGGCTCGCGAGGTGACCATGGAAGCCATGGTCGAGAGCGCGCTGCGGTCCGCCAATCTGGCCGAGGCCATCGGTCTGCCCCGGAATCGCATCGTACTCAGCGCCAAGGTTTCCGGCGTGCAGGACCTGATCGAGGTGTATCGGATGCTCGGGGCTCGTTGCGAGTACCCCCTGCACCTGGGGCTGACCGAGGCGGGGATGGGGGCCAAGGGGATCGTGGCCAGCACCGCCGGACTCAGCATCCTGTTACAGGAAGGCCTTGGCGACACGATCCGGGTCTCGCTCACTCCTGCGCCCGACGGCGCCCGGACGGAGGAGGTCTTCATCGCCCAACAGGTCCTTCAGGCGCTCGGGCTGCGGAGTTTCAGCCCCCAGGTGACCAGTTGCCCCGGCTGTGGCCGAACTACCAGCACGTTTTTTCAGCAGATGGCCCTGGACATCCAGGAATACCTGCGAAGGCAGATGCCGATCTGGCGGGAAGACTACCCCGGCGTAGAGGAGATGCGGGTGGCAGTGATGGGGTGCGTCGTGAACGGCCCGGGAGAGTCCAAGCATGCCAACATCGGGATCTCGCTTCCGGGAACCTTCGAGGAGCCGAAGGCTCCGGTGTATGTGGATGGGCGGCTGCTGGTCACTCTCAAAGGTGATGCCATTGTTCGGGAGTTCTTGGCTATTCTCGACGAGTACGTGGCCAATCGGTTCGGCGGCGGCGCCGGTCAGCCGATCGCTACCACCAACGCGCCGTCTCCCTTCAGCCAGGCCTCGGCGATTCAACCCGAAGTGTCTGAACCGACCCGCTAGACGTCCACAGCAGTAATGCGCTGCCGGCGTCTCGCGGCTTTGGTTCATCCCAAACCCATATCTTCCGCGGGAGCTGTTTCCATGCGCGCGCTCATCCCCTTGGTTCTTGCCCTCGCCGGCCCGCTTTTCGTGTCCTCGGTCTCAGCCCAAGCGGGGGCGAGCACCCCCACAGCGGTCCTGGTCTCCGGCCCCGACGTGGGCCGCCGGGCGCCGGATTTCACCTTGCCATGGGCCGGCAAGGACGGCCCCGGCCCGGCGGATAGTCCGTACCAGCTGTGGCGGGACCGGGGGAAGACCGTGGTGCTCGCGTTTTACCCTCGCGATTTCACCAGTAGCGGTACTACTCAGATGCGGGAGTTTGGTCAGCGGTACGATTCGCTCTTCGGGCCGGAGGTGGTGCTGGTCGCAATCAGCAGTGACTCGGTGGAGACTCATGGCCGGTTCGCCTCGAGCCTCAATCTTCCCTTCCGCCTGTTGAGCGATCCGGAGCAGCGGGTGGCGCGGAAGTACGGCAGTTACGATAGCAGCGGCTTCCCCCGGCGGACCGTCTTCGTGATCGGCCCGGACGGACGGGTCAAGTACCGCAACCTCGACTTCAATGCGCAAGACCCCAAGGATTACGCCGCACTGGGACGTGCTGTCCGGTCCTCCCGCGGCGGCTGAGTCCGGCCGCAGGCCTCCCTCGCACCGGAGGTAGTTATTCGCATTCGTTTCGTCGTGGGTTTCGGGCTCGCGGCGTGCGCCGGCCTGCGAGCCAGCCCGAGCGCCGCCCAGGAGGACAAGGCTCGAAGAACGGAGCTGGTCTGGCATCTCGAGGATCTTCGAGGCGGCTTCTGCATCCAGCTGCTGGTGGACTCCACTGCGGTCGCTCGGGGTCTGGCCGCGGACCTTCGCCCCATTCGTGCGGATCAGGTGCCGGATCTCCACCCCGCACTCCGTCGGGTGCTGCAAAACCAGCCGGAATTCGGCAGCTGGATCCCGTCCAGGCTCTGCCTGTACTTCTTCGGTGGCGTGGACGCGGGAGCGGCGCGGGTCCAGTCCAAGGACTCCCGCAAGGCACCACTGCTCGCTGCGTGGACCGCCGCAGTGGCAGAGGCCGGCTCCGGCACCCGGCGCGATGTGGCCCTGGAATTCGTGAGTGGCAGCGGCCGACTCGCTCGTGCCGCGCAAAGCGCCGGCCTCAGTCTGATTGAGGCTCGCAGCTTAATCGGCATGGTGCCCTTCGTCAGCGAGGAGGGGGTGCCCAGCGGTGACAGTCGCTATCAGCTCAAGATCGGGAAGACCCTCATCACCTGGGACGGAAGGCCGGTGGGCGACAGCACTCGGGTCAGTGAGCCCATTGAAACCGACTGGATGGCTCGAGGGCGTCGCTCCGAAAGGTCCAGCCGGGCGGACTGGTGGCACGCCCGCTTGATGCTCTCGCCTGCATGGAGCAGGGGAATGGCCGGCTCCCTACGGGTGCAGGGCAGGGACGACTTTGCCCAAGCCCTGAAAGCCTCACCTATCCGGTTTGTGGGCCCGCTTTACAGTCAGGGCGGAGGAGAGATCCACTTTGACCGTTAAGCGAGGCTCCTGGCACCTCGAAGGCTCGGATTCCCCCCTTTCCCTCCAAGCTCCCCCCGAAACCGGAAAATCCCATGTCGAAGATGTTCATAATTAGAGTGTCTGAATAATTACTGGGGCACTAGCGACACTGTCGTCAGGTTCAGAGTGCCATTCGCAGCACCGCCCCAAGCACTTGTTTTATAAAATGATATGATCTTCATATCACCTGGTTTCTGAGGACAGAGTGAGGTATTTTCTGCTTGCTTTCCCCGAATCCAGATATTCACTTGGCGGACTTTTCAACATGTGGAAATTGCCCTGGGTGGCCGAAAACAGTGTCGTTTCCCCGGTAGGGCTGAGGGATGAGGACCCCCATCAATGACTCCCGAGACCGGGGTGACCAGCGGGTTCCTTCGGGCGAGGCGTTTGGTGACCCTGACGCCGGGGCTGCAGGGTGACGCGGTCTGGTGGGAGGGTGGGCGCATCCGGGCGGTCGGCCGCGCCGAAGCAGTGGAGCGACTGGTCTCCCGCGACGTGCCTCGATTCGAGTTCCCGGAGGGCCTGGCTACACCCGGGTTCGTGGACGGGCACACCCATTTTTCCCTCTGGGCCCTCAACCGCCGCCGGGTGCAACTGGCGGGCTGCCGCACCCGGGAGGATGCGCTGGCACAGGTTGCGGTGGCTCGGCCGGTTCAGGGGTGGGTCGTAGGCCAAGGGTGGGATGCCAATCAGTGGACGGCTCAACCCGACCGCTACGCGCTCGATGCGGTCCAACCGGGCCCCGTGTACCTGGATTCGCTCGACGTTCACGCAGCCTGGGTGAACAGTGCCGCGCTCTCGGCCGCGGGAGTGACTCGGGGGACTTCGGATCCCTACGGCGGTCGCATCGTGCGCGACGCGGCCGGCGAGCCGACTGGACTCCTGCTGGAGCGAGCGGTGGAGCTCATGCTGCCTCACCTGCCCGAGCCTCCCGATCACGTGTTGGATGCGGCCCTCCACGAGGCGCAGACCGAGGCTCATCAGCTGGGCATAACCGGTATTCACGACGTCGAGCCGATGGCGGTCCTGAGCGCGTTTCAGCGCATGGCCGACTCAGGATCGCTCCGGCTTCGAGTGCTCTTTCATCCTCCTGTCGCCGCACTCCCCGAGTTGATCCGTCGAGGGTTGCGAAGCGGTGTCGGATCCGAGTGGCTCAGGGTCGGCGGGATCAAGCTCTTTCTGGACGGCAGCCTCGGCAGTCGAACCGCGTGGATGCTCGAGCCCTATGCGGGGAGCGGAGATCGTGGCATGCCCATCACGACAGAGGACGAGGCTCGGGATGCGGTAACTCAGGCTGCGAAGCACGGCATCGCGTCCACGGTGCACGCGATCGGCGATGCGGCGGTTCGGCGGGCCCTCGACCTTCTGAGCGCTCTGCCGCGCGCTGCGGTGCCCCACCGAATCGAACATTTCCAGTGCGTCCACCCCGATGACTTCGACCGGGCGGCAGCCGCCGGGATCTTCGTCTCCATGCAGCCGGCCCATCTGCTGACCGACATTCCCCTCGTAGACCGTCACTGGGGGCACCGGGGGCGTGGGGCCTACGCGTTTCGGTCCCTGCTCGAGCGGCAAACGCCGATGGTCTTTGGAAGCGATGTACCGGTGGCCTCGATCGATCCGCGCGAGGGAATGTTCGCTGCGATGGAGCGCCGCGCCGGCGACGGCTCGCCCGCTGGTGGCTGGCGCCCCGAGGAAAAGCTCGGGTTCGAAGAGGCGCTGCGCGGATATACCGTCGGCGCCGCCGCTGCCGCGGGCGTAACCGCGCACCGGGGGACGCTGGCGCCGGGACAGGACGCCGATCTCGTCGTGTGGGATACCGACTCAGCCGTCGAGCGGGGCGACGGCACCGCCTTTCGGGAAGCCCGCGCCGTCCTCACTGTGATTGGGGGTGCGGTGGTGATGCGGCGGTGACAGCGGGTCATTAGACTCCTCGGATGCCTCGAGCCGTTCGCCGAACCAAGATCGTCGCCACTCTGGGACCCTCGTGGGACCAGCCCGAACAGATCGCCGCATTGCTCGATGCCGGCGTCGATGTCGTCCGCATCAACGCCTCCCACGGCACTCCCGAAATCCGATCCCGCTGGGTCGACCGTCTCCGGCAGGTCTTCTCCTCCCGGGCCCACGCGGCGGCCATCCTCTTCGATCTGCAGGGTCCCCGGATTCGCGTGGGAGGGTTGGCGGAGCCGCTCCGACTCGAGCCGGGTGAACCGGTGGTGTTTGCGCCGGAAGAGGAGGCGCGCAGCGGAGAGATTCCGACGACCTACGAAGCCCTCGCCCGCGATCTTCGGCCGGGCGCGCGCATTCTGCTGGACGACGGCCTCCTCGACCTCGAGGTCACCGGGATCGACCGGCGTCGGGTGAAGGCCGTGGTGCACTACGGTGGCGAGCTCAAGTCCCATAAGGGAATGAACCTCCCCGGCATCCAGGTCACGGCCCCGGCACTCACGGACAAGGACCTCGAGGATGTGGCGCAGGCGGTCGCGCTTGGGGTGGACTACATCGCGCTCTCCTTCGTCCGGCGGCCGGACGACATGGATCAGTTGCGCGGCCTGGTCCCGGGCGCCACCAAGCTCATTGCCAAGATCGAGAAGGACACTGCCCTTACGAACTTGTGCGGCATTCTGGATGCGTCGGACGCCATCATGGTGGCTCGCGGGGATCTCGGGGTGGAGCTTCCGTTCGAGGAAGTCCCGCTGATGCAGAAGCAGATCATTCGGGAAGCCAGTCTGCACGGAAAGCCGGTGATCACGGCGACCCAGATGCTGGAGTCCATGGTCCATGCTCCCCGGCCCACCCGGGCGGAGGCTTCGGACGTGGCCAACGCCATTCTCGACGGGACCGATGCGGTGATGCTGTCGGCCGAAACCGCGGTCGGAGAGTATCCCCTCGAGGCGGTGCGGGCGATGGATCGGATTGCCCGGGAGATGGAGGAGCAGCGCCAAAGTCGGGGCGTGACCATCGATGCTGCGCTGGGGAGACGGGCCGCGGACGGCGCCGTGCTCCCCCAGCACCGGTCGCCACAGAGTGGCCCGGTGCGAACCGAGGATGCTATCGCCGTGGCCGTGTGTGCCGCCGCCGAAATGCTGTCGGCTCCACTGATTGTGTGCTTCACCAGCAGCGGGTTCACCGCGCGCAAGGTGTCCACCTGCCGGCCGACGGTGCCGATCTTCGCCTGCACCCCGGAGCCCGAGACTTTGCGCCAACTTTCCCTGGTGTGGGGCGTCACTCCGGCGCTGACGGAGCACTCCACCAACTACGACGTCATGCTGTCTACTGCGCGACGCATGATTCTCGAGCGCGGCCTGGCCCAGCCTGGCGAACGCCTCGTGGTCACCGCCGGTGTTCCGTTCGACATGCCCGGCACTACCAACCTGCTCAAGATCGAAGCAGTTTAGGACATGCGTCTCACCTTCCTGGGGACCGGGACGTCATTCGGCGTTCCCCAGATCGGGTGTGCCTGTGCCGTCTGCCGATCCACCGATCCCAGGGACAAGCGCACCCGCTCCGGCGCGCTGGTGGAAACGGCTGGCGGAAATATCCTGATCGACACCCCACCGGAGCTGCGACTCCAGCTCATCGCAAGCGGCCTCTCCCAGGTGGACGCAGTGGTCTATACCCACGAGCACGCCGATCATATCAACGGCATCGACGATCTGCGCATGTTCTCCGTCCGCCACCGGCAGGCCCTGCCGATCTACGGCCCTGCCGAAACCCTGGCGCGGCTGCAATCCTCCTTTCGTTACATCTTCGACGACGAGATGCCGCCCTATGAGGGAACCTCCAAGCCGACGCTCGAGCTGCACGCGGTAGAGCCAGGCCGGCCGGTGAAGGTGGCCGGTATGGAGATTCTCCCGCTGGCATTTCGGCACGGACACCTGCGGGTGTTTGGATATCGAATGGGCGCACTCGCATACATCACCGACGTGAAGGCGATCCCCGAGCCGGAGCGGGCCCACTTGCGGGGCCTCGAGGTTCTGGTGCTCAACGCGCTCTGGTGGCGCTCCCACCCGACCCATCTGAGCATCGGCGAGGCGGTGGAGACGGCTCGTGCCCTCGGTGCCCGGCGCACTTATCTGACCCACTTGACCCACGAGACCGGACATGCCGAGCTCGCGGCGCAGTTGCCGCCGGGTGTGCTGCCCGCCTATGACGGCCTTACCGTGGAGATCGCGTGATCGCGCTGGACCATGCCCGGGTGATGAAGGAGGGGCTCGACGGGAAGCATGGAATATCCAGCGTCCGCCTCGACGAACTGAAGGCACGATTCGGCGCGATCCAGGAGGAGGTCCGTCGTCGGCGGGCCGCGGATGAATACGGCTTCTACGGACTGGTGGACCAGGCCGCCACGGTGCACGAGATCAAGACCTTCGCCGAGGGCCTGGGACAGGCGCACGATCACGTGCTGGTTCTGGGCATCGGCGGTTCGGCACTCGGCACCAGGGCACTGCTCAACGCGCTCCGCCCGCCGGCGTGGAACGAGTTGGACGACGAGGGGCGCGATTTCTTTCCCCGGCTGACCGTGCTCGACAACGTCGATCCGGTCTCGGTGTCCGCGGCGCTGCGCCGGATCGACCCTCGTCGCGTGCTGGTCAATGTCATCAGCAAGTCCGGTGGGACGGCGGAAACCATGGCCCAGTACCTGGTAGTGCGGGCGTGGCTGGAGGAGGCGCTCGGGGCCGCGGCCTACCGGCATCTGGTCTTTACCACCGATCCCGCCCGCGGTGCCCTCCGCGAACTCGCCCGGCGGGAAGGCATCGCGACCCTGGATATTCCCCCGGCTGTCGGGGGCCGATTCAGCGTCTTGTCGCCTGTGGGACTGTTGCCCGCGGCGCTCGTGGGCATCGACATCGAGGGGCTGCTCGCAGGTGCCCGCGAGGCGATCGAACGGTCCGAATCCAACGACCTGTCGCAGAATCCAGCGGCGCTTTACGCCGCGCTGCACTGGATGGCCGATCGCGATCTGGATGCCCGGATCAACGTCCTCATGCCCTATAGCGACCGGCTGCGGGAATTCGGAGAGTGGTACCGTCAGCTCTGGGCCGAGAGCCTGGGCAAACGGGTGGACCGAGAGGGGAAGACCGTGCATGTGGGGCCGACGCCGCTGTTAGCGATCGGTGCCAGCGACCAGCACAGCCAGCTTCAGCTGTTCATGGAAGGCCCCTTTGACAAAGTGATCACTTTCGTCGAGGTGGAGAGCATGGAGGAGGAGGTGCCGATTCCGGATCGGTCCGACCTTCCGCCCGACCTCGCCTACCTTCCGGGACACAGCCTTGCCGACCTGCTCCGGACCGAGCTCGAGGCCACCGCCACGGCTTTGGCCCAGTCCGGCAGGATGAACTGCACCCTTCGGTTTCCGGATCTCACTGCCCGGACCCTGGGCGAAGCGATCATGTTTTTTCAGTTGGCCACCGGCTTTGCCGGTGCCTGGTATGGGATCGATCCTTTCAATCAACCGGGAGTCGAGCTGGGCAAACGCCTGACGTATGCAGCGATGGGTCGTCCCGGGTTCGAGCGCGTTTGACGCTCCCCCGCGCCCGGCCTACCTTTCCCGAACGTTCGGCGGACAAGGCTTTGAACCAGGACCGGCTCCATGGCTGACGATACCCAGCGAGCGGTCGCTCTCTTCGGCGGCGCGGTCGCGCTCGTTCCCGGTGGCGTCACCATCCGGGATCCTGCCAAACTGCGTTCGGCAGCGACGGATCGCTTGGTGTTGCAGGCAGTGTTCGGCACCGGCACCGAGCAGGAGGCAGCGCGCTCGCTCCTGTGGGAGTTGGGGCAGGTGACGGGCTGCCGTCCGGCTACGATCAACGGACTCTATCGCGCCCGTGGCCGGGGCGAAATCGGCGGCTTTACCGTTCCAGCGATCAATGTGCGAACCATGGCATATGACACCGCGCGGGCAATCTTCCGGGCCGCGCGCGCGGGGAAAGCCGGTGCCATCATCCTGGAGATCGCCCGCTCCGAGATCGCCTACACCGACCAACGTCCCGCCGAGTACGTTTCGGTCATGATCGGCGCGGCACTCCGCGAAGGCTATACCCTCCCGCTATTCATCCAAGGCGATCACTGTCAGGTCAATCACAAGAAATACCAGGCCGATGCCGCGGGTGAGGTGGGCGAGGTGAAGACCCTCATTTCCGAGGAGATCGGGGCCGGGTTTTACAACATCGACGTGGACACCTCGACACTGGTGGATCTCTCCAAGCCCACCCTCGACCAGCAGCAACAGGCCAATTTCGAGCGGGCCGCGGAGATCACCGCCTTCATTCGGTCGAAGGAGCCGGAGGAAGTTACCGTTTCGATCGGCGCCGAGATCGGTGAGGTGGGCATGAAGAACAGCACGGTCAAGGAGCTGCACGCCTTCATGGCGGGGTACAATCGCAGCGTCGCCGGCTTGGGCGACTTGGAGGGCATCAGCAAGATCTCGGTGCAGACCGGCACCTCGCATGGTGGCGTGGTGCTGCCCGACGGGTCCATCGCGGACGTCCAGCTGGATCTCGAAGCGCTGGCCGCGCTCTCCAAGGCCGCGCGGGAAGAGTACGGGCTGGCGGGCGCGGTCCAGCACGGTGCCAGCACGCTCCCGTCCAACGCGTTCGGGACCTTCCCCCGGATCGAAACCGCCGAGATCCATCTGGCCACCAACTTCCAGAACATCGTTTTCGACCACCCGCGCTTGCCTGCCGAGTTGCGCGATCGACTTCGGCGATGGGTGAATGAGAACGCCGCGGGGGAGCGAAAGAGCGGGGACACCGCAGAGCAGTTCTACTACAAGGCCCGCAAGAAGGCGATCGGCCCGTTCAAGCGGGACTTCTGGTCGCTGCCCGAGGATATCCGTGGCGCGATCGCGGCGGACCTCGAGTGGACCTTCGCGTTTCTGTTCGAGCAGCTCAACGTGAACGGCACCGAAGATCACATCAACCGATTCGTTCAGGCGCCGATGCAGCACCACGCGGCTCTCAAGCCGGTGCTGGTAGCGGCGGCCGACGACCCCGAGGCCGGGGAATAGGGGGATCGCATGCCGCGTCGTCGAGGAGGCAAGGAGGTCGTCTACGTCGAGCGGGGAGGAGACTCCTCCGCCAAGTGGCTGTTCTGGGGCGCCGTGCTGGGCGCCGGGCTGGCTCTCTTGTACGCGCCACGGAGCGGTGAGGAAACCCGCCGGGTGCTACAGCGGAAGCTGTGGAAGTTCCGAGCGATGACGGAGGAAAAGCTGGACGAGTTGGCCCAGCAATTCGGCGGGAGCCGGGAAGCTCTGGGAGATCTGGAAGACGAGGAGGAGGACGAGGATTCGCTGGAAGCGGCCGAGGAGCCTCCCAGTCTCAGGGCACGACCGACCGGTCCGAGCGCCCGTGAGGAGCTTGAGCGCCGATTGGCCGAGGCGCGGGCTCGCCGCCGGACGGTGGGAGACTACGAGGAGCCCCTCGCCTGACTCGCCCGCGAGCCGGCGGGTGGCATCGGTCGCCCGCCGGCTTTCTCTACCGTATTCTCCAGGCCGCCGACGAAAACAACATCCCGTTCCTCGCCAGCGCCCTGACCTTCGACGCGATGCTGGCAGCGGTACCTTTCGTCCTGCTGCTGGTGATCGGACTGGGCCACCTGGCCCAAACCCTGTCGGGCCCGACGGTCGATCCCGCCGATGTATTCCGCAGCTTCTTCCCCCTCCGGACCGCCGCTCCCGGACGCGACCCCTTCGAGGTCATCGAGCGGCTCCTGGTCAGCATTACCCGGAACCGTGGGCAGATCTCCTTGTACGCCATTCCGGCGTTCGTCTGGTTCAGCACCCGTCTCTTCGCCGGCGTACGAACCTCGCTGAACGACATCTTCGACGTCTCTCTTCGGCCGGCGCCGCGGCGAAACTTTCTGGTGCTCTTTGTTCTGGCCAAGCTGCGGGACATCGGCATGGTTGTGGGAACCGTGGTCCTGTTCCTGGCGAACACGGCGCTGACGACGGCGCTCGCGGTTCTGCAGGCAAGGGGAGCCGAGCGGGTGCCCCAACTTGCCTTCTTCGTCTCCAATCTTGGGCGGGTGATGGGCGAGCTGCTGACCTTCGTGTTTTCGGTCTCGCTCTTCTTTGTAACCTACCGTTTCGCCTCGGTTCGCAAACTTCCGCGCCTCACCGTGCTTCTGGCATCTACCTTTTCGGCCATCCTCTTCGAGATCGCCAAGCGGCTCTACGGTCTGTACCTGGCCAACTTCGCGTCGCTCGAGGCCCACATCGGTGACGCCAACCTCGGGGCCATCGTTCTGTTCGTCCTGTGGATCTACTACACGGCGCTCGTCTTCCTGCTCGGCGCGGTGGTGGCGGAGACCTGGGAGCTGCGCCTCATGCAGCAGCGACAACGGGCGATACTGCAGTAAGGAGTGAGGCGTAAGTCCCTCGCCGCCGCTCGGGATGACGATGGGTTACTCCTGACTCCCGATCGTTACTCCTCACTGCTTCACTTCACCCTCCACGCGTCTTATATTTGATACGCCCCAGGTCCGAAGGGCGCCGGCGCGTGAACCGCGTCAGGACCTCGCCGGTAGCAGCGCTAAGCGATGTCCGGTGTCGCTTCGGGGTGCCTGGGGCACTTGCTTTTCCACCCCGCACAGCCCCGCCCCCGTCTGTGGTCGTTGGTCGTCGCCTGCTCCACGATCGATTGGGCTCCATGGTCGAAGGCGGCCGCAGGTATCTTTCTGATAGACCAAGGCGACCCCAAGAGACCACCGACTAAAGACTGAAGACTAAAGACCGAAGACCTTCTCTCATGCCCCTCGCTCTCGCCCGCCGCTATCGCCCCAAGCGCTTTGCCGACCTCCTGGTGCAGGACCACGTGGCCGCCGTGCTCCGCGGTGCCGTCGCCAAGGGCCGAGTAGGGCACGGCTATCTGTTGACCGGCCCTCGCGGTGTGGGAAAAACCACCGCGGCTCGGATCCTCGCGATGGCCCTCAACTGCCCTCGGCGGGATCCCGCCGGAGATCCCTGCGGCGAGTGCGAAAACTGCCTGCGAGTGTGGGGTGGGGCAGCCAATCTCGATGTGGTCGAGATCGATGCCGCGAGCAACCGGGGTGTGGACGATGCTCGCGAGCTCCGGGAGCGGGCGATGTACGCCGCATCCCGGGAGGGACACTACAAGATTTACATCGTAGACGAGGCCCACATGCTCACCCGGGAAGCGTGGAATGCGCTCCTCAAGGTGCTGGAGGAGCCGCCTCCGGGCGTGGTCTTCGTCTTTGCCACGACTGAGCCCCAGAAGATCGCGGCCACGGCCGCCCCGGTGCTCTCCCGGCTGCAGCGCTTCGACTTCAGGCGAATCGGCCCAGCGGCAATCCGAGACCGGCTGCGACAGGTGCTCGAGACCGAAGGCATTCCGGCGGAGGACGATGCCCTCACCCTGATCGCCCGCCACGCGGATGGCGGCATGCGGGACGCGTTGTCGGTCCTCGACCAGTGCCTGAGCCTGGGCGAAGGTTCGCTCACCGCTGCGCGGGTGCGCGAGGTTCTTGGCCTGGCTGACGACGAGATCTATGCGGAGTTGCTGGGCATGGTGGCGGAGCGACGTCCGGCGGGGGTCTTTCCCCTGGTCGAGCGGTTGATTGACGCCGGGGCCGATCTCATCGAGTTCATGGGTGGTGCAGGGGAAACGCTGCGATCTCTCCTGCTGCTGCAGCTCGGCGGGGAGCCCGAGGGGATTACCGAGGCCATGCGTGAGGCCTTGCACCACTATCGCGAGCGGCTTGCCGCTGGAGATGTACTCCGCATGCTGCGGCTCCTTTCCGATGATGAGGCGGCCATCCGGCGGGGCGGGAACCCACGGTTGGTCGTGGAGACCTTGCTTCTGCGCTGGTGCATGATGGATCGGATCGTCGAGCTGGAGCAGGTGTTGAGCGGCGCTCCCGCTGGGGCAACTTTACCGTCGCTTGCGAGCCGGGTTCCACCTAGCCCGCTGCCATCCACCAGTTCACCGGTTGCCCCGATTCAGACAGCCTCCACCTCCCGCCCCCGAAGTGCCGCCGAACCCTCGAACTCGGTGCCGGTCTCGACCCATCGCGACCCCCCGGCCGTGCCGCTGGGGCGCTCGATTTCGGCCCTCCAGGGCGCGTGGCCGGAGATCGTGGCCCACCTGCGTGAGCGCAGCCAATTCTTGAGTCAGGCGTTGGCGGCCACCATGCCGTCGGCGGTGGATTCGGGGTGGCTCACTGTCACACTGGCCGAGCCCAACCCTCTGTTCGCCGAGCGGCTCCAGGCTCAGGCACCAGTGGTGGAGGAGGTGCTGCGACCCTGGGTCGGCGAACTGCTGCACCTTCGAGTCAGCCAGCCTGAGTCCGATTCCGATAGGTCCCCGCGCCTGGCGCACCTGTCTCAGGGTGCGCTCCAGGCCGATCGCCTGCGAAGCTTGCGGGCAAAGGATCCTGCCCTCGACACTGCGGCCGATGCATTAGATTTAGAGATCGTGGATTGAGGGACTGTATCATTGCGATCCACCCTACTCCCCAATACTTTCGGCCCCATGGCAGGATTACCCGATAGCATGGCGGATCTTCAGCAGCTTTTTCAGCTCGGCCAGCAGGTGCAGGGCCGGCTTCAACAGTTGCAGACCGAGTTGGCCAGCCGCACCATCGAGGCATCGTCTGGCGGCGGCATGGTCCGGGTGACCGCGGATGGCCGCGGCACGGTACACCGGGTGGTGATCGACCCCGCGGTGTTTCAGGAGCACGACGCGGAGTTTCTGGGCGAGTTGGTGCTCACCGCCGTCGCGGAAGCACAGCGTCGGGCGGCAGACATGCTCCAGACCGAAATGCGCAAGGTGCCGTCGCTGCCATTCCCGTCCCCGCTCTGACCGGTGGGTGCCATCGAGGAGCTGATCGTCGAGCTCGCCAAGTTGCCGGGAATCGGGCGCAAGACGGCCCAACGCCTCACCTTCCATTTGTTGCAGCAACCTCCTGAACAGGCGGGACGTTTGGCCGCGGCCCTGGTCGCGGTGACCGAGCGGGTGCGCCCCTGCCGTGAGTGCGGGGACCTCACTGAGGAGCAGCCCTGTAGCATCTGTCAGGACCCCCGCCGCGATGTGGGGCTGCTGTGTGTAGTGGAGGAGCCCTCCGCCGTCGGCGTGGTGGAACGCTCCGCCGAGTTCCGGGGACGCTACCACGTGCTCGGTGGCCGCCTGTCTCCGTTGGACGGCATCGGGCCCGAAGCGCTTCGGCTGGACCGCCTGGTACAGCGCGTGCAGGAGGGCGGGGTCCGGGAGGTCATCCTCGCCACCAATCCCTCGATGGAAGGGGAGGTTACGGCCACCTACATCCAGCAGCTGCTCGCGGGGCTGGGCGTGCGGGTCACCCGACTCGCGCGCGGGTTGCCCATGGGCGGCGACCTGGAATACGTCGACGGGGTCACCCTGGCGCACGCGCTCGTCGCTCGGCAGGAAATCACCTGATGCGCTCCCGGGCATGGCTCTTTGCCGGGGGGCTGGCCGTGGGAATGACTGCCGGATGGTCGCTGGCCCAGCGCAGGCTGGTGGTGCACCAGCGCGCGCTCTTCAGTCCGCAGCCACTGCGCCGCCTGGCCGCGCTGGGGTTTCTCGCCGGCCAGGGTGGCGTCGACACGGTCCGGTTGCTGCACGATTACCTGGCCTGGGAGCGCCAACCGGTCCTGCGTCGCCGGGCGGGGGCGCTGGTTCGCCGAATGGAAGCCAACCTGCGATGAGACGGCAGCCATGAGCGGAGCCTCGAGCTGGTCATTTCGGGAGGACGACGCCCGGCGTATTCAGGCGATCCTGAGCGGTTTCCTCGGGGAATCGAACGCCCGGACCGCGCTGATCGTCGACCGCACCGGACAGATGGTCGCGACCGCGGGCGAGTCGCCTGCCTTCGACGCAACCGCCTTCGCCTCGCTCACCGCAGCCGACTTCAGCGCCAATGATCAGCTCGCCCGAATGCTGGGGGAGCCCGAATTCGGCGCACTGTTTCATCAGGGCGAGCGGGAATCGATGTACCTGGCCGACGTCGCCCGGCGGGTCATTCTGGTCGTGCTGTTCGATAACCGGACGACGCTCGGGATGGTGAAGCTCCGGGTCAAGGGCGCGGTGAGTCAGCTGACGCGGGTGTTCACCGATATGTTCAGCCGCGATGGCACCAGTGCGCCGGGGGTCGAGTCGGAGTTCCTGGGCGAGGCGGAAGACGAGATCGACAAACTCTTCGGGGCCTGAGGGAGACGGCATCGCATGTCGATGATCAACTACGCCTCTCGTGAGATCAACTGTAAGCTGGTCTATTACGGCCCGGGTCTTGGGGGCAAGACCACGAACCTCGAGTTCGTGTACAACAAGGTCGCTCCCGCCGCTCGGGGCAAGATGATCTCGCTCGCCACCGAAACTGAACGCACCCTCTTCTTCGATTTTCTGCCGGTCGATCTCGGCACCATCCGCGGCTTCAAAGTGAAATTCCACCTTTATACCGTCCCCGGGCAGGTGTACTACAACGCGTCGCGCAAGCTGATTCTCAAAGGGGTGGATGGCGTGGTTTTCGTGGCCGACAGCCAGATCGAGCGCATGGATGCCAACATCGAGGCCATGCAAAACCTCTACGAGAACATGGTCCAGCACGGGTACGACCTCACCAAGATTCCCTTCACTATCCAGTACAACAAGCGCGACCTTCCCAATGCGGCTCCGATCGCCGAGCTGCAGGCGGCGCTCAATCCCGGCTGGCCCCTCGAGGATCCGGCCAAGCAGCGGCCCGTCCCGGACCCGTACCACGAGTCCGAGTTCCTGGTCGCCCAGCAGGATGGTCAGTGGATCGAGCGGGCCCCCTACTTCGAGGCAGTAGCCCTGACCGGCGAAGGCGTCTTCGACACGCTCAAAGCCATCAGCAAGAACGTCGTCAAGACGCTGGGCTAGGGCGGGAGCCATGTGGACCCTGCCCAACATCATCACCCTGGTTCGGATTTGCTTCACGCCGGTGATCGCCCTCCTGCCGTTCATCGAAGGTTATTGGCCCAAGCTGATCGCATTCGTCATCTTCCTGATCGCCGCCATCACCGACGTCTATGACGGGCACCTCGCCCGCACTCGGAATGAGGTCACCGATCTGGGAAAGCTGCTCGATCCGATTGCAGACAAGCTCCTGCTGTTCGCCACCCTCATCCCCATCTATTTCATCTCGCGCTGGCGCCACGATCTCTACGACATTCCGATCTGGGGCAGCATCCCCCTCTGGGTCTGTCTGCTCCTGATCGGACGCGAGCTGGCGATGACCGGCTTTCGCTGGTGGGCCAGCCGGAAAGGGGTGATCATTCCCGCCGCGGGAGCGGGCAAGCTGAAGACGATCATCCAGAACATCTTCATCGGCGCCGTCATCCTCTGGTTCGCTTTTCGCGATGCCCGGAAGCCGATGGGCTGGGAGCACAGCCGCTTCGCCGAATTCTGGAACGAGTTCCATGGCGGCTTTGTGGCCGTCACCCTCGCGGTTGCAGCCCTGCTCACGGTGTACTCCTTCGCGCTCTACATCTATCACAATCGGCGGCTGTTCACCGGCGGTAGGGCGGTAGGGCGGTAGGGCGGTACGCCTTGCAGGCCCGGACCCCGGCTCATTCCTTACCGCCCTACCGCCGCATCGCCCTACCGGCCTCTCATGAACTTCGAGCTCATCACCATTGGCACCGAGCTGCTGCTGGGCTTCACCCTGGACAGCAATGGTGCCGAGATCGCCAGCGCGCTCGCCGCAACCGGCGTCCGAGTAGTGCGCCGAACCTCCGTGGGCGATCGGGCTCAGGACATTCGGCAGGCTGTGGACGAGGCGTTGAAGCGCACCGGCGCGGTGCTCACCACCGGTGGGCTTGGCCCCACCAGGGACGATGTCACCAAGCGGGCAGTCGCCGAGCTGTTTCAGGCGCCGCTCGAGTTCGATGACCAGGTCTGGGCTGATCTTCTCGCGCGTTTCGCGCGCTTGTTGCGAAAGCCCGCCCCCAGCAATCGGAGCCAGGCTGAGGTACCTCGTGGGGCCACCGTGCTTCGCAACCGCTGGGGCACCGCACCGGGACTCTGGCTCGAGGGCGGGCCGGGCTTGGTGATCATGTTGCCGGGGGTGCCGTCCGAGATGCGCAAGCTGCTGGAGCATGAAGTCCTACCCCGACTCGCGGCGCGAGCCGGAGACTCCGTCATTGAGTCTCTCGTCATCCGAACGACTGGTATTCCCGAGTCCAGCCTTGCCGAGCGCATGGGCAATATCGAGGAAGAGATCGAGCCTCTGACGCTGGCCTACCTCCCGGGACTCGAAGGCGTGGATTTGCGGGTGAGTGCCTGGGACATGACCCCGGCTGATGCCGACGCGCAACTTGGTCTTGCCGCCCAGCTGCTACGGCAGCGCGCGGGAGATCACGTGTATGGCGAGGGTGGGGCCGATTTGGCCGGCGTGGTCCTGGACCGGCTGCGTGACCGTGGACTCCGCCTCGGCGTGGCCGAATCGTGCACTGGAGGGTTGCTCGGGGCACGACTGACTGAGATCCCGGGCAGCTCGGACGTCTTTGTCGGTGGGGTCGTGACCTACGCCAACGAGATGAAAACCGCTCTTCTGGGCGTCTCGCCCGAGCTGATTGCGGCGCACGGCTCAGTCAGCGAGCCCGTGGCCGCGGCGATGGCCCGAGGCGCGCTCGAACGCCTGGCGGTGCCGGTGGCAGTCTCGGTCACCGGCATTGCCGGACCCGCTGGCGGCAGCGAGAGCAAGCCGGTCGGCACCGTCTGTTTCGGGTTCGCACACGACGGTCGCAGCGAAACGCGACGCACCGTGTTTCCCGGCAGCCGCCACGAGATTCGCGCTCGAGCCGCTCAAGCGGCGCTCTTTTTGGTTTTGCGGCAACTGGCAGACTGATCGCAAATCGACCTCGCCCTGCCGTTCTGGCGAGGCTGCGTTCGGGCTAGCGTGAGGTGTTATCTTTCCTGCAATCCGGCTTGAATGTGAGAGTACAAGTGACTGACCATCGCAGATTTAGCAGAGATCGACGAGGCGACGCCGAGCGGAGCCGTACGTCGGGCGGGATGGCAGAGCCTGCCGCCGCGGCTGATCCCGGAGCCGACGCGGTAGACCTGGCGTCCACCGATATGTCTGCCCAGCCTGCGTCCCGCAGCGAACAGACCCAGTCCGATTTCGACCCCGAGCATTCCGGGCTTCCGGCTGAGCCGCAGGCCGAGGCTGTGCGGCGTCTGGAGTCACAGCTCGACGAGGCACGAGAACGGCATCTCCGACTCGCGGCGGAATTCGACAATTATAGAAAGCGAAACGCCAGAGAACGTGCCGAGCTGAGCGACCGAGCCCAGGCCAACTTCGTCGCCAAGCTGCTGGACGTGCTCGACGATCTCGACCGGTTAGTAGCTAGCGACGTCGAGAGCACGCCGCTCGCGTCGCTTCGCGAGGGGCTGAGTGCGGTGGACCGCAAGCTCTGGAAGCAATTGCAGGATGCCGGTGTGGAGCGGATCGATCCGCGAGGAGAGGCGTTCGATCCCAGCATCCACGAGGCGGTGTCCATCGTTCCGCCCCCTGATCCCTCCCTCGATCACACGGTCAGCGCAACCTTCCAGAGCGGCTATCGCTTCAAGGGCAGCCTGGTTCGCCCGGCTCGGGTGCAGGTCTACTCGGAGCAGGGCCAGGCGTAACGTGGCGGGAAAGGACTTCTATCAGATTCTCGGAGTGCCCGACTCCGCGAGCCAGGACGACATCAAGAAGGCTTACCGCCGTCTGGCGAAACAGTACCATCCCGACGCCAATCCCAACAACCCGTCGGCTGCGGAGCGCTTCAAGGAAATCTCAGAAGCGCACAGCGTCCTCTCCGATGCGGAGAAGCGCAAGCAATACGATCGCATGCGGCGGCTGGGGGCATTTGAGGACATTCCCCGCCGCCGGCCGGCGGGCGCGCGGCCGGGTGGGACCGAGACCGGTGATCTCGGCGGAGAGGGGTTTGAGTTTGGTGACTTCGGCGGACTGGGTGACATCTTCTCGTCGATCTTCGGCCGTGGGCGGCGGGAAGAGCCACGGGCGGACGTGCTGGAGGCAGTCGTCGAGGTTCCGTTCCGCGTCGCGATGCTCGGGGGCAAGGTCCCGGTCACCATTCCAGTGAGTGAGACTTGTCCCACGTGCACCGGGAGCGGGGGCGCCCCTGGCGCCACCTGGTCAACCTGCCCGGAGTGCAACGGCCGGGGCACGATCTCGTTCGGTCAGGGCGGTTTCGCGGTGAATCGGCCGTGCCCGCAGTGCCGTGGGCGGGGCAAGATCCCCTCGCAGCCGTGTCCCACCTGTCGCGGCGCGGGGGAGGTACGCACCGAGCGGCGGGTGATGATCACGGTCCCGCCTGCCACCGAGACCGGCTCACGAGTGCGGCTCAGAGGGCAGGGACAGGCGTCTCGTCCCGGCGCGCCCCCCGGGGATCTTCTCATCACTTTCCAGGTCCAACCCGATCGGTTCTTTCACCGTGAAGGTCTCGACATCGTCTGCGAGGTGCCGATCAATCTGGCCCAGGCTGCGTTGGGCACGCGATTGCGGGTGCGGACGCTGGATGGGAAGAAGGTGGTGCTGCGAATTCCAGCCGGCACCCAGCCGGGGCGGAAATTCCGAATCAGGGGCCAGGGCTTGGAGAAGAACGGCCGGAAGGGCGACCAACTGGTTGCGGTCCAGGTGACCGTGCCCGACGGGCTCACGCCGGAGCAGCAGGATCTCCTGAAGCGGTTTGCCGACTCGGCGGGGCTGCAATACTGAACTGCAGTGAGAAGTGAGAAGTGAGAAGGTGAGAAGTCAGAAGGTGAGAAGTGAGCAGTAAGCAGACAGGAACGGCGGGGCTTCGCGGCGGGAACGGCGCGGCAACACGCGGTCTGAGGTGCTATCCTCCCCCTCGCTTCTCACTTCTCACTTCTCACTTCTCTCACTGTCCCCTCCATCAGCAGCCGATGCGCCGACTGCTCCAGATGGGGGGCCGACGGATGGCGTTGTTCGTAGCTTCCGTCCGGCCGCAGCTCCCAGGCCTGACGATTGTCTTGCCACATCAGCCGCAGCAGATCGCGGATGGTTAGCCGGTGTGCCGGGTCCTCGATTGGAGTCACCGCTTCGATCCTCCGGTCCAGGTTCCGCGGCATCCAGTCCGCTGACCCGATGTACACCTGTTCATCGCCCCCGTTGCAGAAACAGAACGCCCGGGAGTGCTCCAGAAACCGGCCCACGATGCTGATCACCCGGATCTTTTCGCTTACGTTCGGAAGCCCGGGACGGAGGCAACAGATTCCTCGGACGATCAGATCGATGGGCACCCCCGCCCGAGAGGCCTCATAGAGGGCCGCGATGATATCCGGATCCACCAGGGCGTTCATCTTGGCCAGTATGCCCGCGGGTCGGCCCGCGCGGGAGTGCTCGATCTCCCGGTGAATCAGCGCCAGGAAGTGACTCCGCAATCCCCGGGGAGCCACTGCCAGCCTGCGGTATCCCGCGGGTGAGGCGAAGCCGGTGAGCACGTTGAAGAGGTCCGTGAGATCGGCCCCCAGCTGAGGATTGGCGCTGAGCAACCCGAAGTCGGTATAGATCCGGGCAGTCTTGGGATTGTAGTTGCCGGTCCCGATGTGGACATAGCGGCGCATGGTGTCGCCTTCCCGCCGGACCACCAGCATCACCTTGGCGTGGGTCTTGAGCCCCGGGACCCCATAGCTCACGTGCACGCCGACATCTTCCAGCCGCTGGGCCCAGATGATGTTGTTTTCCTCGTCGAAGCGGGCTTGCAGCTCGATGAGCACGGCCACCTGCTTGCCCCGCTCGGCTGCCTGGGCCAGCAGCCGGGCAATGCTCGAATCACCGCCGGTGCGGTAGAGGGTGAGCTTGATGGCCAGGACGTCGGGATCCTCGGCCGCAACCTGAATGAAGCGCTCGACCGTCGTGGCGAAGCTGTCGTACGGATGGTGCAGCAGCAGATCGCCCTCCCGGATCACATCAAAGATGTTCCGTGGCACGGCGAGTCTGGCAGGCGTAACCGGATGAAAGGTGGGATCCTTGAGCGCGGGCAGATCCAGCGTGGAGAGCGTCAGCAGATCCCCCGTGTCCATTGGACCCAACACCTCGTAGAGGTCGTCGGTCGTGAGTGGACGAGCGGGAGGCTCCTGTTGCTCGCTGAATTCCGCCAACAGCAGCTGCCGGAGAGACCGTGGCATGGAGGCGTGCACCTCGATGCGCACCACCTCTGCAAAGCGGCGGTTCCGAACTTCCTCCTGAATGATGCTCAGGAGATCGTCGGCCTCGTCGCCGTTATCGATCTGGAGGTCGGTATTGCGAGTGATCCGGAAAGTGTACCACCCTAGTATTTCCACGCCGGGAAAGAGCGACTCCAGATTCGCCCCGATCACCTCTTCCAGCGCCACATACTGCTGCGGTGCGGTGAGCGGAACCCAGCGCGGCAGGATCTTTGGCACCTTCACCCGCGCGAACCGCTCTTCGCCGTCAACCCCCCGCAGGACCACCGCCAGGGAGAGGCTCAGATTCGAGATGTAAGGAAATGGATGCCCCGGGTCGACGGCCAGCGGCGTCAGTACCGGAAAGACATGGCTTTGGAAATAGGCATCGAGGTGCTGTCGATCCGCGGCCGGTAGCTCGGACAGGCTGAGGTGAAGATTCAATCCAAGCTTGGCCAGGCCGGGAAGGACCTCATGCACCAGGCAGTGGCGGTGCTGAGCCATCAGCTCCCGAACCGTGGCTGAGATCCTGGCGAGCTGCTCCTCCGGCGTCATCCCGTCCGCCGTGCGCTCGACAATCCCTGCCGCGACCTGTTGCTTGAGTCCCGCGACCCGGACCTGGAAGAACTCGTCCAGGTTGGAGCTGAAGATGGCCAGGAACTTGAGCCGTTCGAGCAGTGGGGTGCGGGAATCGCTGGCTTCGTGCAGAACTCTGCGATTGAACTCGAGCCAGGAAAGTTCTCGGTTCAGGTAGAGCGAGGGATCGCGCAGGTCGACTGGCGGGACTGCCGGGGGAGATGCCCGAACTTGGAGGTCGGTCATGCCCAAATCTAGTGCGGAGACCGGGAGGATGATGTAACGGCCCCTGTTACACCGTGCGCTCCGGCCACGGTTCCCGGGTCGGAATGACCACCGAAAGCACGAAGCTTACCAGCCCCACCACCAGCCCTCCCCAGAAGGCCGGCCAGAATCCGCTCACGCTGAAGCCGAGGCCCCAGCGTTGGGACAGCCAGCCAGTCAGCAGTAGCAGGAAGGCATTGATGACCAGAGTGAACAGGCCCAGCGTCAGCACGATGAGAGGGCAGGTGAGGACCGTCAGGATCGGCCGCAGCAGGCTGTTGACGATGCCGAAGACGGCCGCGACCAGAAACAGATGGAGCAGATCGCCGGTAAAATCGAGACCGGAAAGGAAATAGGCGGCCACCCACAGCGCCGCGGCATTGAAGATCCAGTGAAGAAGGAGAGCTCGCATCGAGGGATCAGGATTCAGTGGTGGTCAGCCGATGACGCCGCCGCCCAATACCTGCTCACCGGGCCCGTACAGCACGCCGGACTGCCCTGGCGTAATCGCCCGTACCGGCGTATTCAGGGCCAGATCAATCGTCCCTTCTCCGGCCTCGAGCACGGTCGCCGGGACGGCGCGGGCACGGTAGCGAATCTGCACCTGGCACGTCGCGCCTGGCCGGAGCGGATCTGCCAGCCAGTTGAGCTCCGCCAGATGCAGCCGATGTCCGGCCAGCTCCTCCGCTGTGCCGATGACCACCTCGCGCCGCGCCGGCCGGATGGCCACCACGTAGCGCGGTTCCCGACTGCCTCCAGGCAATCCCTTGCGCTGTCCGATGGTAAACCGGGCATACCCCTGATGCTCGCCGACCACCTCACCGGCCGTCGTGACCAGCGGGCCGGGCGCCAGGGCCGGCGCATCTTGCGGAAGATGCCGGCTCAGCACCGCCACATAGTCGTCTTCCGGCACAAAGCAGATCTCGACGGACTCCGGCTTCTCAGCCGTCACCAGTCCCAGCTTGCGCGCGTAGCTCCTCGTCTGGCTCTTGCTCAGCTCTCCCACGGGGGTCAACATCCGCGCCACGACTGCGCGATGGATTCCCCAGAGGAAGTAGCTCTGGTCCTTCTGCCGGTCGGTTCCCCGATAGAGCGCGCCATCGCGGGCATTGGCGTAATGTCCGGTCGCGATGTACCGGCAGTCCAGCGCGTCCGCGTGGGCCAGCAGATCGCGAAACTTGGTGAACGAATTGCACCGGACGCAGGGAATGGGCGTGCGGCCGAGACTGTACTCGCTGACGAAGTTCTGAATCACAAACCGCGAGAACCGATCTTCCAGGCTGAGCACGTAATGGGGAATGCCGAGGCGATGGGCGACGTCACGGGCGTCGTTGATCGAATCCAGCGAGCAGCAGGGACGGTCAGGGACTGAATCGCCGTAGCAGAATAGCTTCATCGTAGCCCCGACCACGTCGAAGCCCTGCTCCACCAGGCGGGCGGCTGCGACGGAGCTGTCCACTCCGCCGGACATGGCGACCAGCACGCGCTCAGGCACGCCCGAGCACTCCGGCCAGCTTGCGTACCTTCACCACGACCTCCGGCAACACCTGCGCCGCTCGATCGATGTCCGCTTCAGTGGTCTCTCGACCCAGGCTGAAGCGAATGGCGCCGAGCGCAAGCTCGCGGGGCACGCCCATGGCGATCAGCACGTGAGAGGGTTCCACCGACCCCGTCGAGCAGGCTGAGCCGCTGGACACCGCCACACCGGCAAGATCCAGGTGCATCAGCATGGCCTCGCTGTCGGCCCCGGCTACGGACACATTCAGCACGTGGGCCGCCCGCTCGCTCCGCTCGCCGTTGATCACGATCTCGCTCACCCCCGCCTTGAGCCGTTCCGCCAGACGGTCGCGCAGCCGGGTCAACCGCTCCGCCTCTTCCGCCTGTTCCGCCGCGGCCAGCTGCGCCGCGCGTCCCAATCCGACCGCCCCGGCCACATTCTCGGTTCCCGGACGAATGCCGTACTGCTGTCCACCACCGTGGATGATGGCCTCGACCGCCTTGCGCTCGCGGACGATCAAGGCACCGATGCCCTTGGGTGCGCCGATCTTGTGACCGGAAATGGTGAGCAGGGTGCAGGGATGATTCTGCAGAGAGACCGGTACCTTGCCGAATGCCTGTACCGCATCCGTGTGAAAGGTGACGCCCGCCTCCCGGCAGCGCTCGGCGATTTCCTGTATCGGCTGCACCACACCCACTTCGTTGTTGACCCACATGATCGAAACCACCCCAGGGCACCGCGCGAGCGCCGCGCGCAGAGCATCCATCTCGATCCGGCCAGCCGCATCGACCGGGATCAGGATCTCCTGTCCACCGAGGTGACACACCGCATGAGCCGCGGCCAAGACCCCCTTGTGCTCGATGGCGGACACCGCGGCGCACATGTTGAGCCCGCGATCGCGCGCGGCCAGCGCTGCGCCGACGATGCCGAGATTGTCGGACTCGGTTCCACCGGACGTGAAGATCACCTGGCTCGGCTCTGCGCCCACGGCCTGGGCGACTTCCCTGCGGGCCTGTTCCATGCCGGCTCGCGCGGCCCGGCCGAACCGGTGGGCGCTCGAGGGATTCCCGAACGCCTGGTTGGTCAAATAGGGGAGCATGGCCTCCAGCACCTCTGGACGCACCGGGGTGGTGGCGGCGTGGTCGAGATAGACGGGCGAGTTCATGGGGGAAAAGTAACAGGTCGAGGCCGTGAGACCCGCTCCTGTCACATACTCCTCACCCCCAGCGCCACCACGTCCTCGACCATCATCGTCTCGTGGGTGAAGAAAGGCTCCCCGTACCGACACCGAATCAGGGAGCCGTAATGGGCGTTTTGGGTCTCCACCAGAGAGTATAGATCCTGGCCGGTGGGGAAAATCTCCCCGGCTGCCTGGACCCCATCGAACTGGCTGGCGTAGCAGCGAATCGCGGAGAGCTTCCGGTCGAATTGCCCACTGATGTCTACCACGAAGGTGGGTTTGATCGGATCCTCTCGGTAGGCCAGGGCGTACAGGACCTTGCGCGGGCGATAGGGAGTTCCATCCGCGTGGTATTTCGCCAGCCCGGCCAGAAAGCAGGCATCCCGGCCAAGCTCGGAGGCAATCCGGTGGTCGGGATGGCGTCCCACCGGAAAGGGCAGGATCACTACCTGAGGCGCAAAGTATCGTAGGTGTTCGATGACGACCCGTCGGGTCCTGTCGGTGTTCTCTAAGTGGGCATCGGGCAAACCGGCGTTCCGCCGCTCCGCCAGGCCCAGGACCTCGGCTGCCTGGGCGGCCTCCTTGGCTCGCAGCTCGGCGTCTCCCCGGGTAGCGCTTTCACCGGCAGTCAGGTCCAGAACCCCTGCTCGATAACCGGCATCGACGGCCTTGAGCAAGGTCCCGGCGCAGGTCAGCTCGACGTCATCGCGATGGGCGGCGATGGCCAGAATATCAACCGGCATGAAACTCGGGGGTTGGGGTGGGTCAGGCCCTCTTCTTCCAGTACTTCCGCCCCAAGAATATCGCCGCCCCGCCGAGCACCGCCACCGGGACTACAATCCCCATCGCGGCGATGAGCCCGGCGACGAGCCGAACGCAGTTTCGCCAGGCCTCCCGGCACGCCTCACCGATCACGCTGTACCCGGGGTGGTCGCCCACGATCGGCCGAGCCTCGTGAAGAGTGACGGCGAGCGTGCTCATCGCCGCCCGGGTCCGCAGGTAGCGCAGCCTTCCCTCGTGCCGCTCGATCTCCTCCCGGACCCGGGCCAGCTCCCGCTCGACCGCCAGGACGTCCTGCAGCCGCCCCGTTCGCGCGGCGAGCAAGTCCACCAGCCGGTCCTCCAGCCGGTGACCGTTGGCGGCCCGGGCGGTGATGTCGACGAATTCCTCACCCACGTCCTCGGCCGTCGCGTTGACGAACTCGACCCGGCCAAGCGGCTGAAGCTCGCTGGTCAGCTCGTCGAATCGCTGGGCCGGTACCTTGATTTCGAGGGTAGCCTGACGCAGCTGGTCCCGTCCGGTTTGTAAGCTGGTATTGGCGACGAAACCGCCGACCTGAGCGGTCAGCCGGCGCAGTCCGGTGAGCCCAGACTCGAGGGAATCGACCTCGATACTGGCCGAGCCGGTGCGAATGATCATGGCCGTCGAATTGGGCAAGTCGACAGCAGCACTCTTCACCGAGGACTTCGGCTGCGGCGCTCCCGGCGCTAGGGTTCTGGTTCCCAAACCTGCACTGACGCCGGATACCGCCGGCCCCTCATCTGAGGTGGAGGCCTGCGCGACGGCGTGTTCAGACCGTCCGGGACTTGCCTTCGACGGGCGCAAGGGGTTGCAGCCGACCAGCGTAACCTGCAACAGGCAGGCGACGAGCGAGTGGAATTTCATGGCACCTCCTCGGGGAGCCGGGGAGATGCCAAGCCCGCTCGGTGTTGCACATCTATTCGTGCCGGAGGGCTTCGACCGGATCCATCCGGGCCGCACGGTTGGCGGGGTACAGCCCGAACATGAGACCGATACCCACGCTCACGGCACAGGCGACCACCGCGCTCCACAGGGGGACAGCGGACTGGATGGCGAGGACCCGCTTGAGTGCCTCACCCGTGCCCAGACCCACCAGAATCCCGAGGAAGCCTCCCAGCAGCGTGAGCGTCGCGGCCTCGACCAGGAACTGCCAGAGAATCTCGCGGCGGGTCGCGCCGATCGCCTTGCGAAGGCCGATCTCGCGGGTTCGGTCGGTGACCGAGACCATCATGATGGCCATGACGCCGATGCCGCCCACCAGCAGGGCCACGCTGGAGAGCGCGGTCATCACCAGGAGGAACATCGAGGTCAGCTGATCGATGGTCTCCAGGATCTCCGCCTGAGTGATGATGTCGAAGGTGTTCGGCATGCCGGGCCGGAGCCCCCGGGCTCGCCGCAGTGCGGCCGTCACCAGGTCCTCCGCCCGATCCACCGTGATGCCGCCGCGAGCGCGGACCACGATGAACAAATCGTTGGTCTCATTGTACTGATAGTTCTTCCGCAGTGTGGCGAAGGGGATGATGGCACCAATGAGGAACCCGGGCGGCTGGAAGATGTTCTCGGGCTCCTGATAGACTCCGATGACTCGGAAGGCGACCGGGCCGATGCGGATCGTGGCGCCGATCGGATTTTCCTGCCCGAACAACCGGTGTGCGGTCTGGCTCTCGAGCACTGCCACCTCCGCCCCGGCCAGCTCTCCTTGGCTGAACATCCGGCCCTCGAGCAGGGTCCCGCCAAGAACATCCATGTAGTGGTTGTCGGCGCCGTAGATCCAGAGCCCCTGGGTGCGGCTGGCCTGGTGCTCGATCCGGTTCAAGACCCGCACCCACATGCCGGCGTGTTGGATCTCGGGAACCTGGCGGATGGCCTCCGCATCGCTGGGCCGCATCACCGGACGGATCCGCACCTCGCGGGGTAGACGGTCGGGATTGAGCGGCGTCTGGGACAGAAATCGGATGACGTAGAAAACATTGGGCCCCGCCCGCTCCATGGCATTGAAGATCTGCGTGCGAACGCCTTCGACGATGGAAGCCATGGCCATGACGGTCGAGACCCCGATCACGACCCCTAGAATGGTGAGGGCTGAGCGGAGCTTGTTGGCGCGCATGGAGGCGAGCGCGATCGCCACGCCTTCGCCCAGGCTGCGGAAGCCAATGAAGGGACCCATGGGAAGTAGCGGCTATTCGGCCCGGAGCGCCGCGATGGGATCGAGCCGGGCCGCGCGGGTGGCCGGATAGACCCCGAAGAGAATGCCGGTGCCGGCGCCGAGCGCGAGGGCGGTGCCGACCGACCAGAGGGTGACGCGGGCGGGGAGCGGACTCAGGCCGGCCACGGCGCCTGCCATTCCCCAGCCGGCGAACACACCGATCGCGCCCCCGGCGAGGGAAAGAGCAAGCGCTTCCACCAGGAACTGCCGGCGGATGTCCTGGCGAGTGGCGCCGACCGATTTCCGGATGCCGATCTCGTGGGTCCGCTCGTTCACCGTCATCAGCATGATGTTCATGATGACGATCCCTCCCACGATGATCCCAATCGCGACGACGGCAGGGATCACCGTAAACAGGAGGCGCGTCAGCGTCTTCCAAAAGGTGACCAGGTTGTCGGCCTTGTCGACGGTGAAGTCGTCCGGCTCCCCCGGCCGCAGCCGGCGAGCCATGCGCATGGCTTCTTCCGCTCGATCCATGGCGCCCGCCAGCTGCTCGGGCTGGCTCATCTTGACGGAGACCGTGGTCGTGAGCCGGCGCCCGTAGAGCGATTCGAAGGTGGAAATCGGGAGCAGCACGAAGCCGTCGAAAGACTGGCCCAGCACCTGGCCTTTCCGGGCGATGACGCCCTTGATCGTCATTTCCCGGCCGGTGACCCGAACCTTCTGGCCTACCGCCCGGCTGGGCTGGTCGAAGAGCTTGTCGGCAACCTCGAAGCCCACGACCGCGACCGTGCGTCGCTCCTGCACGTCGGGTTCGGCCAGGGGCTCACCGGCAATGAAGCGGTAGTCCTGGACCACCTGGTACGGCGGGGTCACCCCGAACACCAGCACGTCGCCCACTGCCCGGTTGCCATAGATCACGTCGCTCATCGGAGTAGGCCAGCCCGACTGCAAGGCAACGGCCCGGGCGTCGGGGAGCGCGCGGCGCACCGCGTCGGCGTCTTCCTTGCTCAGAATGGGCCGCTTGTTGATGGCCCGGATCTGGTTGTCATCCAGCAGCCCCGGAGCGATCGGGGTGCGGCGGACCTGAAAGGCATTGGTGCCGATCAACGCCCCGGTGACGTTCTCTCGCACGTAGGCGTTCATGCCCTGGATGATGGCGACGACCACCACCAGGAACGCGACCGAGACGATGATGCCGAGCAGGGTGAAGAAGGAGCGGAGCTTGCTGGACCAGATGGCCTGGAGCGCCAGGCGGAGCGCCTCGAAAAGGGGCATCACTAAAGTAAGCAGTGAGAAGTGAGAAGTAAGAAGTAGGGAGTGACGAGGCCTCACCCTGAGCGAAGCGAAGGGCCTATTCCCTCGGATGCTGGGACGGCCAATCCTCCTCACTTCTTACTCCTCACTCCTCACTTCTTACTTCTCACTCCTTACTTCTTACTCCTCACTCCTTACTGCTTACTCGTATCTCAGCGCCTCCACCGGATCCAGCCGCGATGCCTTGTTGGCGGGGTACAGGCCAAACAGCACCCCGGTCAAGACCGAGGCGGAGAGCGCGGCCACCACGGCCATCAGCGGAATGGACGCGGGGATGGGAGAGAACGAGCGGACTCCCCAGGCGACGGCAGCACCCAATCCCATCCCGATGGCACAGCCCACCAGCGTTAGGGTCGCCGCCTCGACCAGGAACTGAAACATGATCTCACCTCGGGTCGCACCCAGGGCCTTGCGCACTCCGATCTCGCGGGTGCGCTCGGTGACCGAGATCATCATGATCGCGACCACCCCGACGCCCCCAACCATCAAGCCCACGCTGGAAAGGCCGATCATCGCGATGAAGAATCCCGCGGTGATCTTGTTGAAGGCCTCCAGGACCCGGTCCTGGGTGACGATGGCAAAGTTATTGGGTTCCGAGGGCCCGAGCCCCCGTTTGGCCCTGAGGCCCGCGATGACCTGGTCCTGTGCCTGCACCGTCGTGGCCGATTCGGTGGGCATCACCGCGATCTCCATCCATCCCTTCTCGTAGTCCGCCACCTTCACAAAGGCGCTGTGGGGGATGGCGAGTCTGGGCTCGTTCGCGTTGCTGAAGAGCGAGGCGGCCTCCGCGTGAAGCCCGATCACCTGGAAGGGCACCCCGAAGATCTTGATCGTCTTGCCGACCGGGTCGCGGCCGGGGAACAGCGACTCGGCGAGCTTGTCGTTGATGACGACGACCTGGGCCCCGGCAGCCTCCTCGACCGGGGTGAAGTTGCGCCCCTCCAGGATGGTTCCCCCATTCACCAGAATCCAGCTCGAGCTCATTCCCGCGATGGCAATGCCCTTGAGGTCCACCCGCTCGAACCCAACCGGGCCCCGGGTGTATTCGCCGACGTTGACGTCCCTCACCGCGGGAAGTCTTCGGATCAATTCCGCTTCGTCGGGGGTGAGCCAGGGCATCCGCCGCCAGGGGGACAATTCATCCGATCCGTCGGATACCTCCAACCCTTCGGAAAAGTAGCGCTGCACAAAGAAGGTCTTGGGGCCGGCGGCCTCGAGAATGCGGGTGATGCTCAGATTGATTCCGGTGATCGCCGATGCCATGGCAATGACCACCGTGACTCCGATCGCCACTCCCAGGACGGTCAGGGCGGCGCGCACCTTGTTGGCGCGGAGCGAGTCGAGCGCGATGACCACGCCTTCGAGCATCCGGCTCGCGATCGAGATTGGCCGCCGCGGGCTCATTCGGCCCTCAAGGCGACGATCGGATCGAGCCGGGAGGCCCGACTCGCCGGATAGACTCCCGCCGCCACGCCCACGGTGACCCCGAGGAGCACCCCGATGCCGACCGACCATGGCGCCACCGCTGCGGGCAGTGGGGTGAGTGCCTTCACGGCAAAGGCGAGCAGGATCCCGAAGCCGATCCCGAGCACGGCCCCGATGGAGGACAGGGTGGCGGACTCGACGACGAACTGGGCCAGGATATCACTCCGGCGAGCGCCCAGTGCCTTGCGGATTCCGACCTCGCGCGTTCGTTCGCTCACCGCCATGAGCATGATGTTCATGATGACGATGCCGCCGACCACCAGGGAGATCGCCACCAGCCCCGGCAGGGCCAGAAACAGGATCCTGGAGATCTTCTGCCAGGTACCCAGGGCCCCTTCCGCCGTCTGCAGATAGAAATTGTTCTCCTGCCACGGCTTGAGCCGCCGGAGGCTGCGCATGACCGCCTCGGTCTCTCCCATCGCGAGGCTCATGTGAGTGGGATCCTGAGTCTGGA
Source organism: Gemmatimonadales bacterium (assembly GCA_036556025.1). Lineage (GTDB taxonomy): Bacteria > Gemmatimonadota > Gemmatimonadetes > Gemmatimonadales > GWC2-71-9 > CAVVWJ01. Next base: position 57,355 of record DATBKD010000116.1, read on the forward strand.
CGATGAGAGCGTCGAGGATGTTGATGGGGCAGATGAGGCGGCGGCCCTGCGCGCTGAAAGGCATGATGGCGAACTTATCCAGCGAGAGCCCGAACAGAGTTCCCTGCTTCGCCACCACGCCGATGATCCGGTAGGGCAGGCCGGCGATGTGCACCACTTTTTCCAGTGGATCCACCCCCGGGAGGAGCTTCTCCGCCAGCTCGCTGCCGATCACCAGCACCGGGAGCGCGGCTCGCACCTCCTGCTCGGTGAAGGCACGGCCCGCCGTGAGCTGATAGTTCCGGATCTGAAAATAGCTCTCCTCGGTGCCGATGAGATCGATGTCTTTGGCGACCTTGCCCTGATAGGAGACCGCGACCCGGTCCTGGCAGAACTTGGCGAACGTGGCCGGGGTTCGGAGCCGCTCCCGGACGTCATCGGCATCGTCGTAACTGATCCTCGGCCGCCGGCGCCAGGCCAGCCACACCTCGTCCGGCACGTTGCCGGTCACGATGCTGGGCCGCTGTCGCAGCTCGAAGGTATTGGCGCCGATTAAGGTGTTGGCGAAGCGATCGACCATGTAGCGGTTCATCCCCTGCACGATGGAGACGACCGCGATCAGGAAGGTGACGCCGATCAGAACGCCGATCAGCGAGAAGAAACTCTTCAGCTTCTGGCTCCGGATCGTGCGGAAGGCCAGGCCGACGGCCTCGAACAGGGGCATCTAGGCGGCCGCCTCGCGGCCCAGCCGATCGCTCTCCACCCGGCCGTCCCGCAGCACCACCA
>DATBKD010000117.1:0-12124 GCA_036556025.1 Gemmatimonadales bacterium
CCCGCCTTTCCCGCCCTTCCCGCCACCACCCCTTAGCTCACATCTTTCTCCAGTTGGAACTTGAGGTGGGTGTCGTCCGCCACTCGGGTATCGCCGTGAGTGAGCAGCCCCCACGCCAAACCGCCGCCGGCGCCTACCACGGCGCCCTTGATCACCCCGGCGCCGGTGACCGCACCGACCACGGCACCCGCCGCGGCCCCGATGGCGGTCTTCTTACCGGTGTTGAGCTTCTCGCCGGCATCCGCTCGGGCGCTGCTGCTGTTCACGTCTCGCAACTGACCTCCGACTTCCAGCTTGGAAAGCTTCAGCGTGGCCGAGTTGGCCTTCTCGTCGCTGGGCATCAGCTTCACCTCGGCCGGCGCCCCTTGCGTCACCGCGACCTTGCCGTTCACGACGACGTCACGGGTCACGTGCGCCTTGAATGAATCACCGAACCGATCGCGATCTACGGGGACGTCCTGATCCAGGGTAACCGGGATGCTGGTGCCGCTGGGAATCGGGGCAACCCGCCCGGCCGTCTCACTCGCCCGCGCGAGCGGTACCTGACGATCCCGCTGGGGAGCGATCCCAGGTATGCTGGGCAGGCCCCACACGGATAGGCCTGCGATCAATAGGCATGCTTTCCCAATCATCTCTCCTCCTTGCTGCACCACCGCGAAGCGGCGGGCCCGAAGATCCGCCGAGCAGCCGATTGGCCGCTCTGAGACGATCATCATTGGCCCCAGTGCCGAGAATCTCCGTCCTCTGGACCCCTTTCGAAGCGTGTTTCGGGTCACAAGCCGAAAGGCGGCCCTTAGCGCCTTTACCGCCCTCATGCCCCGCCATACTTTACCGCCCCATGCCTCACCCACGAGAGCTGCTCGAGGATCTCCACCGCCGCCAGGCCCAGGCAGAGCAAGGGGGCGGTGCCTCCCGCGTCGCCCAACAGCACAAGAAGGGGAAGCTCACCGCTCGTGAGCGCCTCGATCTGCTGCTGGATACCGGCACCTTCGTCGAGCTGGATCGCTTCGTCACGCATCGATCTCGCGACTTCGGTCTGGATCAGCAGGTCTACCCCGGCGATGGAGTGGTCACCGGGTACGGCCAGATCGAGGGGCGTCTGGTCTATGTCTTCTCCCAGGACTTTACCGTGTTCGGCGGATCGCTGTCGGAGGCCCATGCGGAAAAGATCTGCAAAGTCATGGACCTGGCGATGCGCAACGGCGCGCCGGTCATCGGCCTGAACGACTCGGGCGGCGCCCGCATCCAGGAGGGCGTAGTCTCCCTCGGGGGCTATGCTGACATCTTCCTGCGCAACACGCTGGCATCCGGCGTCGTGCCCCAGATCTCGGCCATCCTGGGGCCGTGTGCCGGCGGCGCGGTGTACAGTCCGGCGATCACCGATTTCATCTTCATGGTTCGGGGAGTGAGCTACATGTTCGTGACCGGCCCCAACGTGGTGAAGACGGTGACCCATGAAGAGGTCAGCTTCGACGAGCTGGGCGGCGCTGACATCCACGGGGGGACCTCGGGCATCGCCCAATTCGTGCACGATTCCGAGCCGGAATGTCTTGCGGCCATCCGGGAGCTTTTCGGCTTCCTCCCCCTCAACAACTTGGAGCAACCGCCGGAGCGTCACAGCGACGACCCGGCGGACCGGCGGGACGAGGCGTTGCTGGAGCTCATTCCCGACAGCGCCAGCAAGCCGTACGACATGCACCAGGTGATTCAGCATGTAGTGGATGACGGCGTGCTCCTCGAGGTGCAACGGGGTCACGCCGACAACATCATCGTGGGCTTCGCCCGGCTCGGCGGCCTCCCCGTCGGGGTCGTGGCCAATCAGCCGGCGGTCCTGGCCGGCGTCCTGGACATCAGTTCGTCGCTCAAGGCGGCCCGGTTCATCCGTTTCTGTGACTGCTTCAACCTGCCGGTCGTCACCTTCGTGGACGTACCCGGATTCCTGCCGGGAGTGGGGCAGGAGCACGGCGGCATTATCAAGCACGGGGCCAAGCTGCTGTACGCCTATTGCGAGGCCACGGTACCCAAGCTGACGGTCATCACCCGCAAAGCCTACGGTGGGGCCTACGACGTGATGAGCTCCAAGCACATTCGGGGCGACCTGAACCTCGCCTGGCCCTCGGCCGAGATCGCGGTGATGGGCCCCAAGGGCGCGGTCGAGATTCTGTTCAAGGATGAGATCGCCCGCGCGGACGATGCGGCTACCGAGACGGCCAGGCTGAGTGACGAGTACACCGAGAAGTTCGCGCACCCGTACGCGGCTGCGGCCCGGGGCTACATCGATGACGTGATCGATCCCAGGGACACGCGGCCCCGACTGATCGACGCGCTCCGGACCCTCCGAAGCAAGCGGGACCGGAACCCGCCCAAGAAGCACGGGAACATCCCGCTGTGAGGGGATCTTCCCCTAGCCAAGGGCGGATTGCCCTAGCATCTTAGAGCGTCAAATGGACCCGCACCCCCTCCGGTGGAACGCCCTCGCTGCGGCCGCGACGCGCGGCCTGCGGGCCTTGGGTATCGCGACGCTGCTGGCAGGTCCAGCTCCTTCCGCTTCCCTCCACGCCCAGGCAGCCATCGACCCCAACGTCGCCCCTCGCGCCGCGGCGCTGGAACGCGAGGGTGAGCGAGGGGCCGCCATCGAGCTCCTGGGCCGCTATCTCGCCACCGCACCGGACGACGGACGGGCCTGGCTCCAGCTGGGCCGGTTCTACTTGTACGACGCGCGCGACTGGCACCTGCACGGGCATCGAGGCGATCCCGACGGACTGCTCTACCTCGATTTCGCGGCGACCGCTCTGGATCAATCGATTCGGCTCGCAGTGGACTCGGGCTTGGTGTTTCGAGGCCTGAGCGAAGTCGAGCGATCGCTGATCTTCGTGGAGGACTCCGGCTGGGACCCCGAGCGGTACAGCCGGGCCCGCGCCGGGATCCCCCCCATGCCGTCGTTTGTGGTGGAGCTGGGGGCCAACCTGCTCGTTTCCTGTCCCGCCGGCGGGGTGCTGCTTACCGGCAGCGACCTCGAGGCCCTCGCGGTCTGGTACGGCAGCCGCGAACGGGCCAGCCTCGATATTCTTCCTCTCCGGCCCGCTCTGTACGCCACCGATTCGCTCTACCGTCGCCGCATGGCTGCCGCGATGGGGGTCGATCCAACGTTGCCGGTGCAGCGTGCGCTGGCTTCCGTGGCCGCTCGGCGTACGGTCTGCTTGAGTCCCGGCACCGACAGCGCCGCTGCGCCGGCCCTTGCCTGGGTACCGTTCCGCCTGGTGCGGCTCAGCCGCCCGGCCCCAGTCGGGGGCGACGCGCTCTCGGTTACCCAGTTGCTCAAGGCGGCGCGCCAGGACGAATCCCCCTGGGTTGGTCACGTGCGCGGGGTGTATGACAGCGCGGCCCGCTACAATGCGCTGCTCTGCAGCAGCCTCGTGCTGTTGTTCGGAGATACGCCGCCGCCCGCGTGCAGACCCTAGAAGGGCGGTAAAGGCGCCAAGGGCGGTAAGGTTCGAAGTTTAACGTTCCAGTCCATCGCACAGCTTCGGAGTCAGTCCGCATCCTCACCGTCCTTCCCGCCCTTACCGCCCTTACCGCCCTTCCCGTCCTGTCATGAACCGCGTCCTCATCGCCAATCGCGGAGAGATTGCTCTCCGAATCGTTCGAGCATGCCACGAGGAGGGGCTCGAGGCCGTCGCCGTTTACTCGGCCCCCGATCGCGCCAGCCCTCACGTGCGCGCCGCCGATCGCGCCGTGGCCATCGGTCCTGCCAGCCCGTCGCAGAGCTACCTCGCCATTGATCGCCTGATCCAGGCAGCCCGCGACTCCGGTGCCGATGCAGTGCACCCCGGGTACGGGTTTCTCGCTGAGCGGGCTGCTTTCGCGGAGGCCGTGGAGCAGGCCGGGCTCACGTGGATCGGGCCTCCGCCGGCGGCCATCCGGGCCATGGGGGACAAGACGGAGGCCCGTAGGCGCATGCAGGACGCCGGCGTGCCGGTGGTCCCCGGCGCGATCGAACCAACGGAAGATCTCGGGTCCGCGGTGAGGCTCGCGCGCGAGATCGGCTACCCGGTCATGGTCAAGGCTGCTGCCGGCGGCGGCGGCAAAGGAATGCGGGTCGCGAGAACTCCGGAGGAGTTGGAGGCCGGCCTGGCCAGCGCCAGGTCGGAGGCGCTGAAAGCGTTCGGCGATGGCAGCGTCTATCTGGAGAAGTTCATTCAACACCCTCGTCACGTCGAGATTCAGATCCTCGCCGACGCCGAGCGGACTATTCATCTCGGCGAGCGGGAGTGCTCGGTGCAGCGTCGCCACCAGAAGCTGGTGGAGGAGGCGCCCTCCGTCGCGGTGAATCCCGACCTTCGGGAATGGATGGGAGCCGCCGCCGTGTCCGCGGCCGAAGCAGTCGGGTATCAAGGGGCGGGCACCTGCGAGTTTCTGCTGGCCCCGGACCGCTCCTTCTATTTCCTGGAGATGAACACCCGGATCCAGGTCGAACACCCGGTGACCGAGCTGGTGTATGGGGTGGATCTGGTTCGGGAGCAGCTGCGCATCGCATCCGGTGAATCGATGCGGATCCAGCCCGGGTGGCTGCAGCCCAGGGGATGGGCGATCGAGTGCAGGATCACCAGCGAGGATCCGGCGAACGGATTTCTCCCCTCGACCGGAAGGATCGAGCTCCTCCATGCTCCCGGCGGCCCCGGCGTGCGGTGGGACAGCGGGATCGACGTGGGAGACGAGGTCACCCTTCACTACGACTCGATGATCGCCAAGCTCATCGTCTGGGCACCTTCGCGGGAGCAGGCGATCGATCGCATGCTCCGCGCCCTGGGTGAGCTGACCATCGTCGGGGTGGCAACCAATCAGGGGTTTCATCGACGGCTTCTCTCCGACCCCTCCTTCCGGGAGGGCGACATCGACATCCAATTCCTCGACCGCAGGCCCGATCTGATCACGCCCAAGCTCCTCCCGGCGTCCAAGCTTCGCCTGGCGGTAGCCGCGGCTCTGGCCGAGGACGAAGCCCGCCGGATGCGGCGGCCGACGGTCAAGGACGGGGGGCCGGCGAACGATGTCTGGCTGCAGCAGGCCCGCCTGGAAGGCCTGCGATGAGCGGGGCGGTTCGCATTGCGAGGCTGGCTGCCGGCGGCGATGGCGTCGGCAAATTGGCCGACGGCCGCGCGGTGTTCGTCCCCCGGAGCGCGCCGGGCGATTTGGTCGAGTTGAAGGATCTCAGGGAGCATCGGAGGTTCGCCCGTGGCCGGATCAGCCGGGTGTTGGAGCCTTCCCCGGTCCGCACGGAGCCCCGTTGCCCTCACTATGTGGCCGATGAGTGCGGTGGGTGTCAGCTTCAGCATCTCGAGGAGGGCGCCCAGCGCGCCGCGCGCAGCAGCTTTGTGGGCGACGCGCTTCGCCGGTTGGCGAAGCGGGAGGTGACCGATCCCGAGATCGTGCCGGCGGGACGGGCCGACGACTATCGCACCAATCTGACGCTCGCCGTCAGCAGCGACGGAAGCCGGATCGGACTCCATCCCCACGACCGTGCCGGCGAGGTATTCGACCTTCGCTGGTGTCACATCACGGTTCCCGAGCTGATGCACCTCTGGCGCGCTGCTCGAGAGCTGCGCTCGTTGTTTCCCAGGAAGCTCGATCAGATCGTGCTCCGACTGGATCGCGACGGCGGGCGGCATCTGGTCTTTCGGGTGTCGGAGGGTGACGGATGGAGTGAGGCACTCCGGCTCTCGGCGGAACTGGAGCGGCGGGAAACTCCGGCGACCATCTGGTGGCGCCCTAGCCAGGGCGCCGCCCGGGTCCTCGCGGGAACGGCGGATCCCTTTCCGGCCACCGTCTTCGAGCAGGTTCATCCGGAGATGGGAGACCGGGTCCGCCAGTTCGCCGTCGACCAGTTGGGCGATCCTGCCGGACGCCGAGTGTGGGACCTCTACGCCGGTATTGGCGAGGCCACGGCGATGCTGATCGGGCGTGGTGCCGAGGTGGAAAGCGTCGAAGCCGACACTCGTGCGGTCGCGGAAGCAACCTCGCGCGGACCCGCGGCTCGCCGGCACGCCGCCAGAGTCGAGGACGTGCTGGGCGAGCTCGGGCGCCCCGATCTCGTGCTGACCAATCCTCCACGAACGGGAATGGACTCCCGGGTCACCGCGGCCCTGGAGCGGCACGGGCCCGAGCAAATCGTCTACGTCTCCTGCGATGCCGCTACACTGGCGCGGGACCTTGCTCGGCTGCCGAACTACGCCATTTCCGCTCTTCGGGCGTTCGACCTTTTCCCTCAGACCGCCCACGTCGAAAGCGTGGTCAGCCTACGGCGGGCCTCGTGAAATACATCGTCAACGTGGCGGGGGAAGAGCTCGAGGTCGAGGTCGACGGAGACCGCGTGATCGTCGGCCGAAAGACTCTGGCGGCGAGCTTCACCGTGCTCCCGGGAACTCCGCTACGTCAACTGCTGATCGACGGCCAGCCCTCGGCGCTGGCGGTCGAGTCGGTCCAGGCAGGCCGCTGGGCATTCACCTCTGAGGGCGAGCGCTGGGAAGTCGAGGTCATGGACGAACGCACCCGCTACATCCGGAGCCTCACCGCCGGTGGCGGAGGACATCGGAGTGGGGGCACTCTCAAGGCACCGATGCCGGGCCTCGTGCTCCGAGTCCAGGTTACCCCGGGACAAACCGTGGCCGCCGGTACCGGAGTGATTGTGCTCGAAGCCATGAAAATGGAAAACGAGCTCAAGGCCGCCGGGGCCGGAGTGGTTCGCTCGGTCCGAGTAAGCGCCGGCGAGGCGGTCGAAAAAGGCCAGGTGCTGATCGAATTCGATGCCGACCATGGCTAGCCCGAGCCTGGTCTCGGGCGGCGGTCTCGAGATACTTCGCCATTTCTTCAGCCCTCAGTTGGACAATCGTCGCGACATCCTGGTGCGACTGCCGCCGTCATATGGCCGAAACAACCGTCGGTTTCCCGTGCTCTACCTGCAGGACGGACAGAATCTCTTCGACTCGGCCACCAGCTATGCCGGGGACTGGGGACTGCACCGGGTGGTGACGGCCGCGGCGCGGCGTGGGCTCGAGGCCATTCTGGTCGGTATCCCGAACATGGGCATCGAGCGACTGGAGGAGTACAGCCCTTTTGCCGATCCCAACGACGGCGGTGGTCAAGGAGACCGATATCTCGACTTCATCGTGCAGACGGTCAAGCCTACCATCGATCGCGAGTTCCGCACTCGGCCTGCACCAGCGCATACCGGTATTGCCGGGTCTTCCATGGGCGCCCTGATCAGCCTGTACGGGTTTTTCCGGGAGCCGTCCGCCTTTGGCTTCGCGGGCGTGTTGAGCCCGTCGCTCTGGTTTGCCGGAGAGGCCATTTTCCCCCACGTCCAATCGGCTGGGTTGGTGCCGGGAAGACTCTACCTGGATATCGGTTCGCTGGAGGGCCCCCAGCACGTCGCGCGAGCCCGGCGCATGCGGGATCTGCTCATTGCCAAGGGGTACCGCCTGGGCCAAACTCTGCGCTGGCTGGAGTCTCGCTGCGGCCGGCACGACGAGGCCTCCTGGGGCCGTCGCTTCGCGCGGGCGCTGCCCTTTCTCCTCGGAGCGGCGACGGCATGAGGATCGAGCATCATCGCTGGTACAGTGGCGCTCTGAGCCGGGACATGGACCTTTTGATGTTCGGCCACGCGGGAGCCCGGGTCCTGGTCTTCCCGACCTCCATGGGCAATCACCACGAGTGGTCCGATCGGCGGATGCACGAGGTGCTGGGGGAGCATCTGGAGCAGGGCTGGATTCAGATGTATTGTCTCGACCAGGTCCACGGGGAGAGCTGGTACGGCGATCATCTCCACCCCGGGGCGCGCGCCTGGCGCCACCTGGAATACGACCGCTACCTTCGGGACGAGGTCCTCCCGTTCACCCAGAGCCGGAATGGCAATCCATTCGTGATCACGATGGGCGCCAGCTTCGGGGCCTATCAGGCCGCCTGCTTCGGCTTCCGCCATCCTCATCTGGTGAATCGGATCATCGGCCTGAGTGGACTGTACGACGTGAAGCGACTGACCCATGGCTACTCGGACGCCAACGTGTACGCCTGCAATCCGTCCGATTTCATGCGCCACGAACACGATCCCGCGCGGCTGGAGGCGTTCCGGCGGCAGGACATCATCTTCGCCATCGGCCACGACGACACGTCCTGCGCCAACAATCGCGAGCTTTCGGCCACGCTGTGGCAGAAAGGGATCGGCAACGCGATGCGGATCTGGGACGGGTGGGCGCACGACTGGCCCTATTGGGAGCGGATGGTGCGGTGCTATATCGGGGGACATGATTGAGACGGCGTTGCCGCCAGCCAGCAGCTCTCAGCTATGAGCTATCTGCGCGGTGACAGGCTTCCGTGAGAACTGGAGAGGTTGAGAGATTCGCCACAGCAGCGCTTGTAGCCGTTAGCTGTTAGCTGACAGCCGAGGTTCTCATGACAAAACGCGTCGGCCTCCTGGTCGGTCGGGAGTGGTCGTTCCCACCCGCCTTCATCGAGGAAGTCAACCGACGGGACGCCGGGGTGGTCGCAGAGTTCGTCAAAGTCGGAGCCGTCGGCATGGACGACGTCTCTCGCTACGATGTGATCATCGACCGGATCTCCCACGAGGTGCCCTTCTACCGCTGCTTCCTCAAGCAGGCGATCGTGCAGGGTGTCACCGTGGTGAACAATCCGTTCATGTGGAGCGCCGACGACAAGTTCTTCGGGGCTGCGCTGGCCACCAAGCTGGGAGTGGCCAGTCCCAAGACCCTGGCGCTTCCCAACAAATCGTACATCCCCGGCATCGTCCCCAACGAAAGCCTTCGAAACCTGCTCTATCCGCTCGACTGGGGCGGCATCGTGGAGTACGTCGGCCTGCCCTGCGTGCTGAAGGACGCGCATGGTGGCGGCTGGAAGGAGGTCTACGTCTGTCACTCGTCGGAGGAGCTGATTCACCACTACGACAACTCCGGCCTGCTCACGATGGTGGTGCAGGAGTTCGTGCGGTGGGAGCAGTTCGTCCGCTGCATCTGCATCGGTCAGGAGCACATTCTTCCCACCAAGTACGATCCTCGTGAGCGCCGGTACATCCTGGACCATGCGCACTTGAGCTCCGAGGTCGGGGCCCGGGTGGTACGCGACGCACAGACGCTGGTCCGGGCCCTGGGGTACGACATGAACTCGATCGAGTTCGCGATTCGGGACGGGATGCCCTACGCGATCGACTTCATGAATCCGGCTCCGGACATGGACATCAATTCCCTGACCCCGCACTACTTCGAGTGGGTCGTGCACCAGATGGCCGACATGGCGATCCGGTTGGCCCATCAGCCTCGCCCGCAGGCGAAGGACCTGCGGTGGCACGCACTCTTCGGCGGCAAGGTGGAGGCAGCCAGACTTTGACCTCTTCGCCGGCCGACGCCATCGCCTTCTATCACGACCGCCTGACCGACGAGCTGGCCGCGGCCTCGCAGGAACAGCTGGACAACCAACTGCGCAGTCGGGGCCTCTACTTCGGCGAGCGCCCGCTCTGCACGGTGCTCCGACCGCGGTTGATGTCGCCCGAGCAGTACCGGATGTTGCAGAGCGGGGTCCAGCGGATCGTGCGGGCCTTTCGCACCGCGCACGACGCCGCCCTCGCCGATGCCGGAGTGCGCTCCCAGTTCGCCCTGCAAGAGTGGGAAGAGCGGCTGGTCGGCTGCCATCCGGGCTTCCAGGATCCCAGCCCGGCTTCCCGGCTCGACGCTTTCTTTGCCGGCGCCGAGGGCTTGCGTTTTACCGAGTACAATGCGGAAACCCCGGCCGGCTCCGCCTATAACGACGCGCTCTCCACCGTGTTCTATGGCTTGCCGGTCATGCGCGAGTTTCTCCGCCGCTACGACGTTCGTCCACTGCCCGCCAGGCACGGCGTCCTCCACGTATTGCTGGATGCATTTCGGCAGTGGTCGGGCCGGCGGGAGCTGCCCCGAATCGGCATTCTGGATTGGGGCGAGGTCCCCACCTACAGCGAGTTTGTCCTCTTTCAGGAATACTTTCGCTCCCAAGGACTCGAGTGCGTGATCGCCGATCCGCGGGCAGTGGAGTACCGCGACGGGAAGCTGTGGGCCGGTGGCTCTCATATCACCCTGGTCTACAAGCGCGTCCTCCTGAGTGAGCTGGTCCAGCGCGAGGGCATGGAGCACCCCCTGCTGCGAGCCGTGGTGGACCGAGCGGTGTGCATGGTGAATCCGGTCCAGTGCAAGATCCTCCACAAGAAGCTGAGCCTCGCGGTATTGAGCGACGAGAGGAACGCCGAGCTGTTCAGTCCCGCCGAGCGCGAGGCGATCGCGGCCTACATTCCCTGGACCAGGCGAGTGGAACAGCGGAAATCCCGGTTCCGCGGCAAGGAGATCGATCTGGTGCCCTTTGTTCTCGAGCAGCGAGAGAACCTGGTGCTCAAGCCCAGCGATGACTACGGCGGCGCCGGGATCGTGCTCGGCTGGGAGGTCGATTCGAGCTCTTGGGAGCAGGCCGTGACTAAAGCGCTGGCCGAGCCGTACGTGGCCCAGGAGCGCGTGGTGCTTCCTTTCGAGCCTTTTCCCAGCGTGGTTGAAGGGAAGGTGCACCTCCGGGACCGGATGCTGGATACCGCCCCGTTCATTGCCTACGGCCAGTATGCCGATGGATGTCTCACCCGATTATCCACCGCAGCGCTTCTTAACGTGACGGCCGGCGGGGGCTCAACCGTCCCCACCTTCGTCGTGGAGAAGCGCTGATGTCGATCGAGGCTGCCTCATGAAACCACCGTCACTCACCCTCGGCATCGAGGAAGAGTACCAGATCATCGACCCGGAAACCCGGGAGCTGCGGTCCTATATCACCGAGATTCTGGATCGGGATCATCTGGTTCTGGGTGAAGTGAAGCCCGAGCTGCACCAATCGATGGTGGAAATCGGCACCAAGGTCTGCCGCACGCCGGCGGAGGTCCGGGCCGAGTTGGTTCGGCTGCGCGGAATGGTGATGCAACTGGCCGGCAAGAGCGGCCTCGTCATCGCAGCGGCGGGCACCCACCCGTTTTCCTCTTGGATCACCCAGGAGATCACGCCGCTCGATCGCTACCTCGGCGTGCGCGACGACCTGGCCGATCTGGCGCAGCAGCTCCTCATCTTCGGGACCCACGTCCACGTCGGGATCGAGGACCGGGACTTTCTCATCGATGCCATGAACGTGGCCCGGTACTTCGTCCCCCACGTGCTGACGCTGTCCACCAGCTCACCTTTCTGGATGGGCCGGGAGACCGGTCTCAAGTCTTACCGCAGCATTATCTTCCGGAACTTCCCCAGGACCGGTATTCCACCGGTGATCGACTCCTGGACCGATTACGCGTCGTTGGTGGATACCTTGGTTCGCACCGGATGTGTCCCCAACGCTTCCAAGGTGTGGTGGGATATCCGTCCCAATCACAGCTATCCCACCCTGGAGTTCCGGGTCTGCGACGTGTGCACCCGGGTCGAGGAGGCGGTATGTGTCGCCGCCATCCTGCAAGCGATCGTGGCAAAGCTCTGGAGGCTGCGGCGGGACAACATGACCTTCCGGGTCTATCCCACCGCGCTCATCGAGGAGAACAAGTGGCGGGCCGTGCGTTACGGGCTCGACGGACGGCTGATCGACCTGGGGAAGCAGCAGGAACTGGCCGCAGGCGCCCTGGTGCGGGAGTTGCTGGAGTGGTTCGTGGACGACGTAGTGGACGAGCTGGGAAGCCGGGCAGAAGTGGAATATGCCTTCCACATTTTGGAACACGGTACCAGCGCCGACCGACAGCTGGCCCGATACCATGAGACCGGTGATCTGAAAGCTGTGGTGGACTCACTCATCGCTGAGACGGCCGAAGGCGTGGTAGATTCCATGGAACCCGCCCGGTCCGTCCGGCGTTGAGTCCGATGTTCAAGCTCTTCGACGAGGAGGAGGGAATGGCCAAGCGGCCGATCATCGGCATTCCAACTCAGACCCTGGAAGAGATTCCAGACCAGCTCCCCCGTTGCTGGGTGATGAGCCAGCAATACGTACGGGTTCTGGTTGCGACCGGTGCCGTCCCCTGGATTATCCCGCTGCTCGAGGGCGACCCGGCCAGCCTCCGCGCCATCTACGACCGGGT
>DATBKD010000118.1:0-38858 GCA_036556025.1 Gemmatimonadales bacterium
AGAAGTGAGAAGTGAGAAGTGAGACGTTGATCCTCCTCCTCACTTCTCACTTCTTACTTCTCACACTGCTCCCCGCCGTTTACGTTCCTGCCACCAGCTTGCTGTCGAGCGTTAATGTCACGATCGTGCCCTGGGGAACGACCACGTCGCGGTCCTTGGTCTCGACCGCGCGTTGGGCCCCGACGGCACCGCCGATGACGCCGCCGATGACCGCGCCTTTGGTGCTGCCACCCAGCACCCGACCGACCACGGCGCCGACCGCCGTGCCGGCTCCCACCTTGGCGATGTCGCCTGCGTTAGTCTTCCGGCCCTCGAGCTGGGTCTTCACACCGGAGATGGAAGCGGCCAGGGGCTGAGACTTCCCGTTGATCGACACTGCGGTGGGCTTGAGTGTCAGAGTGCCGGTGGTGTCCGACTTCCGCTCAGACTCCTTGATCGCGGTAACCTTGAGCGTGATCTGCGAACCGGCGGGGATGACGACACTGCCACTGGCATCCTTCACGTCCTTGCCCACGGTAGCGGTGATCTCATCGCCCACCTTGTTCTTCTGGGAGCGGATTTCGGCATCGGTGCTGGCGGAGAAGTTGGTGCCGGCTGGGAGCTCTTTCGCCCTGGCCGCCGCCGCCGAAGGAGCGGATTCAGTACCCGGAGCGGGATGCCCTGGAATGGGCTCGACCCGGTTTGCCGCGGGGGCCGGGCTGGGCTGGGCTGCGGGCTTGGGGGCCGGCGAAGTCTTCGGCTTGGCCCTGGGCTTGGCCGCTGGAGCAGGAGGCTCCGGAGCGGGGGCCGGGGTTGCCGCTGCGGTAGTCGTGTCCGCGTGGCTGGTGTCGGCCCGCGCGGTATCGGCCGACGCATTGATCGGGGCGCTGGAATCAGCGGGCGCCAGTTGCAGATCCCGGTTCAGACTATCGGCTGACGCAACGGTCTTCTTGTCGCCACGGCCGCAGGCCGCGACCGCCATCAACGCCAGCACTGCGAGCATGGTTCTCGACATCAATCCCTCCTTGAGTGTGACTTGCCGGGGTCCCGCGACTCGGTGACATTCCAGCGACCAACATGAATGAGCTGCGGTCCCTTTGGCCCTACCTGCTGACCTACCGCCGAAGCTACTCCTTCGGCCTGGCGTTAGTCGCCATCTCCAACTTCTTTAACACCCTCGGTCCCCGCTTTCTACAGCACGGGATCGACGCCCTGCGCCGCGGCTCCTCGTTTCGAGAGGTCGAGCTCGCCGTGGCCTTGCTCCTGAGTGTCGCGCTGCTCGGCGGCATCGCCCGGTTCGGCATGCGCCAGCTGCTCAATAGCGGCAGCCGCAAGGTCGAAACCGACCTGCGGGACAGGCTCTATCAGCATTTGCAGCGGATGTCGGCCGAATTCTACGACCGCTATCCCACCGGCGATGTGATGTCCCGCACCACCAATGACCTGCTGGCCGTCCGGATGGTCGCAGGTCCCGCGCTTATGTATCTGGTGGATACTATCATGCGGGCGCTCCTTATTGCACCCGCTATGGTGGGCATCAGCCCACGGCTCACTCTGCTGGCGTTGATCCCGCTCGTCGGGTTGCCCATCGCGATGGTCTCGCTGGGCCAGGTGATTCATCGAAGGTCCCAGGCCATCCAGGCCCAGTTCGCCGACCTCACCAGTCAGGCCCACGAGAACCTCTCGGGCGTGCGCGTGGTGCGGGCGTACCGCCAGGAACAGGCGGAGATCCGCCAGTTCCACAAGCTGAGTCAGGAGTATCTGGATCGGAACCTCAGCCTGGCCAGGGTACAGGGTGTGTTCTACCCCTTGCTCACCTTCCTGGGTGGGTTGAGCGCGGTCGCCGTGCTCTACGTCGGCGGCCGCCTGGTCATGGTTGGTCAGGTCAGCGTCGGTGAGTTCATTGCCTTCGGTGTCTATCTCGCAATGCTGGTGTGGCCGATGATCGCGCTTGGCTGGGCCATCAGCCTGGTACAGCGGGGCGCCGCCTCGATGGCACGGATCAACCAGCTGTTCGGCGAGCAACCGGCCATCACCAATCCGGCCACTCCCAGTTCGTTGCCGGCGGCGAGGGGCGGCCGGGCGGTGGAGTTCGACGCTGTCTGGTTCCGATATCCCGGAGCCGCCGAACGTGGGTGGGTCCTCCGAGACATCAGCTTCAGGGTGTCTCCCGGGCGCTCGCTTGCGGTGGTAGGCCCAACCGGGGCGGGAAAGTCCACCCTCGTCGACCTGCTGGTCCGCGCCTACGACCCCGACCGCGGCTCGATCAGGGTCGATGGGATCGATCTGCGGCAGCTTTCCCTGGCGGAGTTGCATCGGGCGGTGGGCTATGTTCCGCAGGAGACTTTTCTCTTCGGCGAGACGGTGCGAGAAAATGTCCTGTTAGGTGCGCCTGACGATGGACGACTGGAGCGAGCAGCGGACGTTTCCCAGCTCTCCGAAGCGATTCCCTCCCTGCCCCTGGGATACGACACGCTACTCGGCGAACGAGGGATCAATCTTTCCGGGGGACAGAAACAGCGCACGGCGATTGCCCGAGCCCTGGCCCAGGACCCCCCGATCTTCGTGCTCGACGATGCGCTCAGCGCTGTCGATGCCCAGACGGAGGCGCGCATTCTCCGAGCCTTGCGAGGCGCCCTCGAAGGTCGCACCAGCATCATTGTATCCCACCGGCTCGCGGCCGTGCGAGAAGCGGACTGGATCGTGGTGCTCGATGGTGGCCGGATCGTGGAGGAGGGAACCCATGCGGATCTGATCGCGCGCGGAGGCCGGTACTGGGAATTGCTTCGCCGGCAGCAGCTGGAGGAGGAGCTGGAGGAAGAGGCCGTATCCGATTGATCCTGCTTGCCGTGTCGCTCACCTTCCCGAATGCGCTCGTCAGCCAGCAACAGCCTCGGAATCGGTTCGACTCGCTGGCCGTCTCCATCATCGTCGAGCTTAATCAACTGCGCCGGGACCCTCCGGCGTATGCCCGCTATCGGGAGGCGTTGCTCCCGCATTTCGAGGGGACCCTGATGCACCGTCCCGCGCGTCCAGGACTACGCACCGAGGAAGGCTCGCCGGCGGTCAGGGAGGCCATCCGCGTGCTCCGGCGGACCCCCGCGACGGGTCCGCTTCGACGATCGCCGGCCCTGTCTCATGCGGCGCGCGACCATGTGCGAGATCAGGGCCCGATCGGCGCCCTCAATCACCGCGGCACCGACTCCAGTACTCCAGCGACTCGAATGAGCCGCTATGGAAAATGGAGTGTGACAGCGGGTGAGAGCATCGCCGTCGGGATCAACCCCGCACGCGATGGGGTGATTCAGCTCCTGGTCGACGACGGGGTGCCCAACCGCGGTCATCGCAGGGCGCTGCTCGATCGGACCTAGGCCATGGCCGGAGCTGCCTGCGGCCCGCATCGAGAGTCCCAGCAAATCTGCGTGATCGACGTTGCGGGCGGCTACTCGGAGGCTAAAGCTGATTCCTGAGAAACTCCGGGGTGAGCTGCTGCAGCCATCCTGCAAGTCGGGTGAACTCCCCGCTGACGAGAAGGAGGCCGACGAAGACCAGCATGGCACCGCTCACCCGCATGACCCAGGGGAGATATCGCCGGAACCGGTGAAACCAGGCCAGGAAGGACTCGATCGCCCAGGCCGCAATCAGAAACGGCACCGCCAGCCCGGCAGAGTAGACCGCGAGCAACAGCATTCCCCGGGAGACCTCGCCTGAAGTGGCCGCGAGGCCGAGAATCCCGCCGAGCACCGGACCGATGCAAGGCGTCCACCCCGCGGCGAATGCCATACCCACCAGCGTCGAGCCGAGATATCCGACCGGCTTTTCCTCGAGATGCACCCGGCGCTCTTGTCCCATCCAGCCGACCCTGATCCCCCCCAGGCAAACCAGCCCGAACGCGATGATGAGGACACCCCCAATTCGCTGGAGCCACACCTGGTAGTGGTTGAGCGCCCGACCCAGGGCGGTCGCACTGGCGCCGAGGAGCACAAACACCAGCGAAAAGCCGAGCACGAAGAGTACCGCGTGCACCAGGGCGACCCTTCGCCGCGCACCCATCTCGGGCAGCGACATCCCCGTCAGGAAACCGATGTAGGACGGCACCAGCGGTAGGACGCACGGCGACAGGAAGCTCAACAGTCCTGCGGCAAACGCGACGAGTATTCCCAGAGTGACCGGCTCGCTCACAGCGGCGCCAGCTCCTGTCGCCGGCACTCGCGGCAGACCCCGTAAATCTCGACTCGGTGGCGATTGTGCTGAAAGCCGTGTTCGTCGGCGATAATGGGAAGCATCCGCTCCAGCCGCTCGTTCTGGAACTCGACCACTCGGCCGCAGCGCTCGCAGATCAGGTGCTCGTGATGAGCCTGGGCCGGCATGGGCTCATACCGTTTGAATCCTTCGCCGAAGTCATGCGCGCGAACCAGCCCACTCTCCAGCAACACCTCCAGGGTGCGGTAGACAGTCGCCATGCCTACTTGCTCGCCCTTCTCCCGGAGCCGGCGCCGGATGCCGTCCACCGAAAGGTGGTCCTCCGCCAGCAGGACCGTCTGGGCAACCAGGTCTCGCTGGCGGGTGACCGGGAGGTGGTGATCTCTCAGATACCGGCGGAAACGCTCCAGGAGGGCAGCCCCCTCATCCCTATCGAGGTGGGCCATGGTCGGAGGTGGCGAACCACGATGCCGGTGAGACGGGAAGCGGCGGCTGCGCGTCGTCGATCCGCTTCTGGGCTTCCTGCAGCAGTCGGGTCAAGGCCTCGACCGGCCCACTCCCGACTTCCTGCACTGTCGCCTCAACTTTTCCCCGCTCCTTGCCCTTGATCGCGAGGGCGTAGCGCGCGGTATAGATCCGGCGTCGCTCCCCATCCACCCGAGACAACACCGCGGTGCCCCACTCTGTGCCCTCTCGCCGGAGCGGCGCAAAGGTCCAGATCGCGTCCACCTGGTCGGGAGGCACGACCTCGGCGACGGCCTGCGCCAGGCGGGTCCAGCCAACCTCGGACGGGCTACGGGAGGCGTCCGGTCGAAACGGCGCGCTCATGTCGCGGTCTGCTCCCATCGTTCGCAGTAGAACCGGAGGACATGCATGAAGTCCTGGGCGTTGGTGACAACCCCGTAGGCCTGATGGGTGCCCCGGTCGCGCAGCTTGTTGACGACAAACTCGGTCTGATCGACGCAGATGGTCATGAGGGGGACCGGCACGCCGTCGCACGGATAAAACGCAGGCAGCATGTTTCCCACCGCGATCGCGTGGAGCGCGGTGGCCACGAAGACGGCTCCGCTCGCCTTTACCGTGTGCTCCCGCATCGCGTCCTGGGCCGCGAGGACATCGGAGTAGACACCGGGCAGTGGGCCATCGTCTCGAATGGATCCGGCCAGAACGTAGGGAATGCGCTGGGTCACCAGCGCATGCATGATTCCGCTCTTGATCAGCCCGCTCGCCACGGCTGCCTCAATCGAGCCGGCCGCGCGCACCCGGTTAATGGCCCGCATGTGAAGACCGTGACCGCCCTCGGTGGGGTGCCCGGTGTTACTCATGCCGAGCGTAGTCCCGAAGATCGCGGCCTCGATATCGTGGACCGCCACGGCGTTGCCGGCCAGCACCGCCTGCACATAGCCATTTCGAATAAACCACTCGAAGTCGGCCCGTGCGCGGGAGTGCACCAGCGCCGGGCCGACGACCCAGACCAGGTAGCCTCCCCGCCGCTTCTCCTCTCCCACCCGCGCGGCCAGCTCCTCATAGTTGACTGGCCGCTCCCGACTCACTTCAGTCGACATGAAGCGAAACTCGTTCGCGCCGTGGGTTCCACCGAGAAAGCCCCGGCTGTAGACCACGATCCCCTGAGTTCCGTCCTCTGCCTCCCCCATGGCGACCATCTCACCCCGCCGAAGCCGGCGGGGCTCGATCGTCTCCAGTCCCCCCTCCCGTTTCACCACGACGCAGTCCATCCGCGGCCGCGACGGGGCCAGCCACTGTCCCGATACCTTGATGTAGGTCGGGAGATTGGAAGTGGAGAAGAACCCTTCCGGAAGCACGCCGTCCCCCGGCAGTGGGGCGAAACTGGCATTGGGGGCGCCCGCGAACGGCGGCTTGGAGAAGTCGGGAGCGGTGTAGTTGGCCTCTGTCATAGAAGGCTGGAAACCTAGGCCGGGACCGAGATTGGTTCAAGCATGATGCGGACTTGCGCTGATGAACCGCTGCGGCCATCATCCGTGATACAGGTCTGTCTCACGGAGAGGGCAATGCGTCGTTTGCCGGTACTGCTCCTGGTTGCCCCGCTCAGTCTGACCCTGCTCCCCGGTGGGTGGCCCACCAGCCTTGCCGCCCAGCAACCCACCCAGGCCGACACGCTGGGCCCGGACACCACCAAGGTTCGGCGCCTCCCCGAAATCAAAGTCTCGGTCACTCGAACCGAGGAGCCCCTCAGTCGCGTGCCATATGGCGTAGGAGTATTGGATCGCGGCGCGATCCAGCGGGGCCAACAGACCATCGGTCTGGACGAGGCACTCAACAACCTTCCTGGGGTGGTCGTCTCCAACCGCTACAATTTCTCCCTCGACCAGCGAATCTCGATCCGAGGCTTCGGGAGTCGGTCGAACTTCGGAGTTCGGGGGCTCAAGATCCTGCTGGACGGTGTGCCCCAAACCCTGCCCGACGGACAGAGCCAACTCAGCAACGTGGACTTTGCCAATCTCGACCGAGTGGAGGTGCTGAAAGGGGCAAGCTCATCTCTCTACGGGAATGCCTCCGGCGGCGTCATCGCCATGACCAGCGAGCCTGCCGCGCCCGGACCCTTCGCTCAGCGAGTCAGAGTGCAGGGGGGCACGGGAGAGGAGCGCAACGACGATTTCTACAAGTGGCAGAGCTGGACCTCCGGTCGAACCGGGCCGGTGAGCGGTACGCTTTCGATCTCTCAGTTCAAGACCGACGGCTTTCGCCAGCACAGTGCAGCCGAGGCGCGGCTCCTGAACGCCGGTGTCGACTGGGTTGCCACCGGCTCGACCTTGGCCACCTTCCGCTTCAGCGTGGCGGATGACCCCAAAGCGGAAAATCCTGGCGCGCTCACGCTGCCGGAGTACTTGGCCAATGCCGATGCGGCGGCGCCCAACAATATTCGGCGCGATGCCGACAAGGACGTGGACCAGGAGCAGCTCTCGATCGGGGTACGGCACTATGACACGGCCGGCAACGAGTACTCCGTGGTCGCCTTCGGCGTGCTCCGCAACCTCAAGAACCCGGTCGCGACCCCACCGGACATCGATCCCGCCCCGAATGCCGGGACCTTCATCGACATCGGACGAGTCGTCGGAGGAATTCGGCTGAGCAGTGCGCAGCGTCTGGGCTCCGGTGCGCAGCCGCCTCGTCTGACCGTAGGAACCGATGCCCAGCTCATGCGGGACAACCGACAGCACTTTCGTTCCGTCGACGGCGTTCCAACCTCGACCATCTTCGTCGATCAGCGAGAGATCGTGTCCGAGCTCGGCCCCTTCGCCCAGCTGGTCTGGCCACTGGGCCCCCGGTCCCAGTGGCTGGTGAACGCCGGCACCCGCTACGACTGGGTGCGCTTCGACGTCTTGGATCATTATCTGCTCGACGGCACGGACGACTCCGGCGCCCATACGATGTCGGCCTTGAGCGGGAACTTGGGAGTGAGCTGGGCCTACCGGGACCAGTTCGTCCCCTATGTCAATCTCTCCACCTCGTTCGAGACACCCACGACGACCGAGCTGCGCAACCGCCCGGGCACCAGCGGCGGGTTCAACGAGAATCTGAAGCCACAGCGAGCGGTGAACTACGAGATCGGCGCCCGAGGCCAGCCGGTGCCCCAGGTCAGCTACACGGTGGCCCTGTTCCTGGGCCGGATTACGGACGCGATCGTCCAGTTCCAGGAGATCGGCGGAAGCGCGTTCTTCCAGAATGCCGGCAAGACCCATAATGACGGCGCGGAGATTGGTCTTTCCGTCACCCCGGTTACCGGGCTCACGCTGAGGGGAGCCTACACCTACTCTCACTTCCGCTTCGCGGACTACAAGGTCGTGAATGGCGCCACGGTGGATACCCTCGACGGGAATCGTCTGCCGGGCGTGCCGGAGCACTTCTGGCGGCTCGGTCTCCGCACCAGTTTTGGACCCGGATTTTACGTCGACGCCGACCACACCATCAGTTCATCAGTGGTGGCCGATGATGCCAACAGCGTCTATGTCGATGCCTGGGGTGCCGGCGTAACCAATCTTCGGGTCGGCTGGAGCGGAGGGGCCGGGACGATGCAGCTGGCTCCGTTCGTAGGGGTCAACAATCTCTGGAACCGCCGGTACATCAGCGCGGTGACCGCCAATGCCACCGCGGGACGCTATTTCGAGCCCGCCGCCAGGCGCGTCGTGTACGTCGGCGCCGAGATAGGTTATCGCACCGCCGGCGGGCAGGGGCCCTCCCAGGCCGGATCACAGGAGTGAGAGCGGATCTCGATCGAGCACCACCCGGGTCCCCCGCCTCCGAGGCAGCCGCCGTGCGGCGTAGCGTACCACCCTCCCCAGCGATTTCGACGGACCTTTGAGCAGGACATGCCACCGCCATCGGTCCTTGATCCGGGCCAAGGGACAGGGCGCGGGTCCGAGCACCGTGATGGGCAACTCGTAGCGCCCGACCAGCACGGAGCACCAGTCCGCCAGCTCCGCGGCGGCGCTTCCCACCGCGCGTTCGTCCGGCCCTGAAATCAGGAGATTGACCAAGGCGGTCTCCGGCGGGTACGGCGGGGAACGGCGCAGCGCTCGCTCCTCCTCGACGAAGCCGTCAACGTCATGCGCAGCGGCTCGGACCAGCGCGTGGTGCATGGGGTGGCGAGTCTGCACTACGACCCGTCCGCCTTTAGGACCTCGCCCTGCGCGGCCGGCCACCTGCGCCAGGAGTTGAAAGGTGCGCTCGGACGATCGGAAATCCGGCAGGTAGAGGGCAATGTCGGCGTCCACCACTCCAACCAGCGTGACGTTGGGAAAGTCCAAGCCTTTGGCGATCATCTGGGTCCCGATCAGGAGGTCTACCTGTCCGGCTTCCACCGACCCCAGGATCCGTTGGTGTGACCACTTGGTGCTGGTCGTGTCCAGATCCATTCGAGCTACTCGCGCGGATGGATAGCGTTCTCCAAGAAAGCTTTCCAGCTGTTGGGTCCCGATGCCGCGCATCTCCTGCACCGGGCTGCCACAGGCCCGGCAGGTCAGGGGGAGCGGCTCGCGATGGTCGCAATAGTGGCACCGAAGCCCAGGCGGATATTGGTGCACGGTGAGGGAAATGCTGCACCTGGGGCAGTGCCAGACCTCACCGCAATCGGGGCACTGGAGAAACGAGGCAAACCCGCGGCGGTTCAACAGAAGCAGCGCCTGCTCTTTCCGGGCGAGGGTGGTCACCACTGCCTCGTCGAGCACTTCCGACCAGGCGACCGGGCCGGCCGAGGCCTTCGGCGCCGCGCGGAGATCGACGATTTCTACCCGCGGAAGCGGGCGGGCGGCAATCCGCTCGGGCAACCGCAACACCTGGAGGCTTCGCCCGGCCCGGGCCATGGTCTCCAACGAAGGCGTAGCACTTCCGAGTAACAGGCGGGCGCCCTCGATTCTGGCCCGAACGGCGGCCACGTCACGGGCATGGTAGCGCGGTGTCTCCCCGTTCTTGTAGCTGGATTCGTGTTCCTCGTCCACCACGACGATGCCGAGCTCTCTGACCGGAGCGAACACCGCCGAGCGGGCGCCCACGGCGACCCGCCGTTCGCCCCGGCGAAGCAGCCGCCAGGCGTCGGCGCGCTCGCCGTCGGAGAGCGCGCTATGAAGGACCGCGACCTGCTCCCCGAAGGCTCCGCGGAGCCGTCCGACCGTCTGAGGTGTGAGGCCAATTTCGGGTACCAGGACGATTGCGCTCTTTCCTTCGCTCAAGACTCGGCGCACCGCCTCGAGGTACACCAATGTCTTCCCGCTTCCGGTCACGCCGAACAGGAGCGCCCCCGCTCCCCTCGTCATCGACAGGGTGGCCCGCAGCGCCGCCTCTTGCGGCGGAGTCAAGGGACCCGGAGGAGGCGACCCGGGCGACCCGGCGAAAGGATCGCGTACCCGCTCGCTGCGTTCGACCCGCACCAGCCCCTCCTGTTCGAGCGCGCGCACCACATTGGGAGAGAACCCGAGCTGGGTCGTGAGATGCCGGTACTGCGCGCTTCCACCGAGCCCCTCGAGGGCCTCGAACAGGCCCCGCTGCCTGGGCCGACGCTTGAATAGCGCGCCTCGCTCCAGCAGCGTGGGAGAATCACGCGCGATGGTCACGACCCGCTCAGTCGCGGCGGCCGCTTCGGTGTCCGCCGGTTCGATCCGGAGGGTGATGGCTCCCGCCCGGCCGAGCCGATCGAGCACGTCCCAGAGCGGCCGCCGAAGGGCACGCGCCGCGGTCGCGACCGCGGCTTCCCCGCCCTTCCGCTCGAGCCACTTCAAGAGCTCACCGGCGAGGCCGCCCGTCGGATGAGCTCCCGGGGCCGCGACGGCGATCACCTTCGATGCGCCCCACATGCCAGTGGGGAGCATGCATTTGAGCGTGAGTCCCAGGGGCGCTCCGTAGTACCCCGCGATCCATTCCGCGGTGGCGAGCAGACCGGGAGGGATGGCCGGCTCGCTGTCCGGCGCGGCAAGGATGTCGCGAGGCGGCGCGGACGGCGGAGCCACGTCACCGGCGACCACTACCCCAATGATCTCCTTGCGGCGTACCGGGACGACCACGCGGGCGCCCGGTACGATTCGGTCGCCCAGCGTCTCAGGTATGCGGTAGGTGTACGAGGATGCGAGGGGAAGGGGCAGCGCGATTTGAGCGAAGCGCGAAGTCATCTCCGCCGAAGGCCAAGCCCGGGACCCGTCGGTAGGGTCACTTGCCCGCCGTGAATCGTCGCGCCGACGAACGGATCCGAGGCCAGGAGTGCGGCGCCATCCAGATCCACGATATCCACGAGCGGGGTAAGGTGGGCGGCCGCAGTGATCGCGATCGAGCTTTCGATCATGCAGCCAACCATCACCATCATGCCGTGCGCCCGGGCGATGGCAATCATGCGGAGTGCCTCCCGCAGGCTTCCGCACTTGGCCAGTTTGAGGTTGATGCCGTCGACTTTGCCCACCAGGGGCGGGATGTCGGCGGCAGTAAGGCAGCTCTCATCGGCGATCACGGGGATGTCCGCCACCCGGGTGATGGTCGCCAGACCCTCCAACTCCGCCGGAGGCAGCGGCTGCTCCAGAACGGTAACCCCGAATTCTTTCAGCACGGGGAGCATGCGGATGGCATGCTTGACCGTCCACCCGCAGTTGGCATCGACTCGGATTTCCTTGTCGGTGACCTCGCGAATGGTCTTGAGGGTTTCGATGTCGCGGTCGGTGCCCAACTTGATCTTGAGAATCGGATACGGCTCCGCCTCGAGCACCTTGGCGCGGATTCGCTCCGCGCTGTCCAGCCCGATGGTAAAGGTCGAGCGGGGAGCCTTGGCCGGGTCGAGCCCCCAGAGTCGGTAGACCGGAATGCCCAGCCGCTTGCCCACGAGATCATGCAGCGCCGCCGAAAGGGCTGCCCGTGCGGACGGGTTGCCACGGAGCGAGAGTTCCCAGCGACGCTCGGCCTCCTCGATATCGAAGGGGTCCTCAGGCATGACACCGGCGTAGAGATTCAGCGCCGCGAGAACGGTCTCGGGGGTCTCGCCGTAGAACCTGCTGGGGGCCGCTTCCCCCCATCCTTCGCAACCCTCGCGGTCCCGCAAGCGAACCCAAATCGTCCGGTAATCGCTTTGGCCGCCACGAGCGATGATGAACGGATGCCGAGTCCGCAACTCGAGCACCTCGGCCTCCATCCGCAGGTGCTGGGGCACGCTGCTTTTCGTGGTGGTCGTCGTCATCATGGGAACGCTCCGAAGAAATGGTAGACTAGGCGAGGGCGCGAATGTGCGCCAGCGCCCCCTCGGCCACCCGCTCCGGGGTATATCCGCCTTCGAGGAGCCCCACTATCGGAGCGGTCGGCAGACGATCTCGCAGCCGGCCCGTGAGATCGGCATAGTGCGGTGGCTCGAGGGTGAATCCTCCGAGCGGATCTCCGGTCATCGCGTCAAACCCCGCCGAAATCAGCACCAGATCGGGAGTCCAGTCACTGGTCGCGGCCACGATCGCGGCCCAGAGATCGCCAACGTACAGCTCCGGCGGCCTTCCGGGCCCGCGGGGGACGTTAAACACGTTGCCGACTCCGCGCTCGTCTGCCATGCCGGTCCCCGGATACCAGGGGTGCTGATGCAGCGAGACGTAGCGTACCGTGGGATCCGTCTCCACCAGAGCCTGGGTGCCGTTTCCGTGGTGCACATCCCAGTCAATAATGAGAATTCGGGCCCGGCCGGCGCGTTGGGCGTGCCGCGCAGCCACGACCGCATTGTTGACCAGGCAGAAACCCATTCCTCGATTGGCCAACGCGTGGTGTCCAGGCGGGCGGACTGCCGCGAAGGCTCCGCCATGACCCTGGTGAGCATGGTCCACAGCCGCGAGGACCGCGCCGGTTGCGCCCATGACCGCGTCCCAGCTCGCCTGGTTCAGGATGGTATCCAGGAAGAGCGCCCCACCCCCGCGAGCGCTCATCGCTTCGAGTCCAGCGAGGTATTGGCTCGGATGCACCAGCAACAACGGGTCACGCGACGCGGCCGGCACCTCGCGCACCTCGACCCGGGCATCGTCTCGGGCGCGTTGCAGCAGCACCCGCAGCCGCGCGGGGGTCTCGGGGTGATCGGATCCTGGATCGTGGCGAAGGCACGCCGGATGGGTAAAAAGGGGAACTGCCATTTCAGGGATGCAGGAAGTTCCGCAGCTCTTTCACTTCCTCGCGAAGTGCCTGCCGGTCTGCCGCAATCTCCTCCATCTGGCGGCGGTGGCGACGCCAATAGAGCAGAACGAGGCCCGATGACAGGAACAGCACCAGGCCGACCACGGCCAGGAGTGGGCGACCAGCCCAGAGCCCAAGTCCCAGCAGCGCTGCGCCATCGAAGCCGAGAAAGCTGGCGGCAACGATCGTGAGGGTGCGGCTGGCCAGGAGCGAGAGTGGCACGAGAAGCCTAGCGCACCGGCCGGCGCCGGCGGCGCAGAACGATCAACGCGCCATTGGGGACCAGACCCGCTTCCCCCAGTGTCCGGCTCTCGTCATCCAGCTCGGCCCCGCGAAACTTGAGAACATAGCTGCCTGGGTCACGGGAGATTCTGGTCGCCTCGAGCGCCATCCGCTTGAGCTCCCCCAATCGCGTTCCCGGAGGCACGCTCAAATTGACCTCATCCCAGGCCTCTTCGACCATAACCCGGAGCGGAAGTGTCGCGCTCACGAGGCGCCGTCCTCGGCCACCGGGAGTGTAGTCAGGAACCGGTCCACCGGCTGATCGAAGAACAGGGTCGAAGCCCGAACCCGGGTTCCATTGGCCGCCGGCAACGCAGCGATGGCGATCTCTTCGCCGCCCTGGCCACGGAGGACCAGATAGCTGGGCCCTTCCTTTTCCGGATAGGCAGCCTGCATCGGCACTCGCTCGGCGAAGAAGGCCTTGGCCCGCCGGATTACCTCGTTGCCGCTGAGCGTGGTGACGACCTGATAGATCATGAGTTCGGCTCGGCGATGGATTGGGCGAGAAATATAGCACTCAACGGAGACGTTGCACTCGCGCGCTGGTGGTGAACACCGGCGCGGACCGGAACAGGTCCAGCACGCCGGCTTTTCGGCGGAGCACCAGGATGAGCTCGCCGGGTGGGGCACCGGCGGCACCGCGCAACTCGACAAAGCAGGGCAGGGTCGCGTCTCGGGGGATGGGAACCCGGTATCGCAGCCCCGCCCATTCCAGCTCCACCTCCCCGGGCAGCGCATCCACCAAGCGGTCGAGAAACACGTCCTCGTCCACTTGGTACTGATCAGGCCCGAGTACCGTGCCCTCGAGATAGAAGCCGGCGTCGAAGGGCTCGGCATCGTGACGAGCAAAATTCTGTTCGACTGCCCAGTCGAAGTTTTCCAGATCGGGGGCCCGAGCCCGCCATTCCAGGTGGTGCCGCAGCTCGTGCGTCAGCGTCTCCCACGCCTCCTCCCGCCAATCGAACCCTTCCTGAATCCTCGACAGAGCGAGGAAAGACCCGTGGTACAGGACAATCCGACTCTGGCCCTCGTGACTGGCGGCGTTTGCTCCTGCCGGGATCGGAATGCACTCGCCGAGAGTAAAGATCTCCGGACGAGTCGGATGGGGCACCGTGCGGGGGCTCACGGCGACTTCAGCCACGCCCTCAAAGAAAGTCGCCGGCACCTCCTGGGAGAGCCGGCGAATCATGGACTCGAAATCGGAGAGGCGCATCAGAAAGCCGTGAACAGTCAACAGTGAACAGTCAACGGGAAGAAGATCGTTGGGTCCTACTCGTTCCTGTTCACGGTTCGCCGATGACCGTTTACGGTTTACCGTTCACGCTTCACGCAGTTGCTTGACGATATACTCCCCTACCCTGTCGATCCCCACCCGCTCTTGCTGCATGGAATCTCGGTGCCGGACGGTGACGGTGCGATTGGCCACCGTCTCCCCGTCTACGGTTACACCAAACGGCGTGCCGGCCTCGTCCATCCGCCGGTAGCGACGGCCAATGGCGCCGCTGTCGTCGTAGAATGTGGGGAATCGCTTGCGGAGATTCTGATAGAGCTCCACAGCTACCTCTGGCATGCCGTCTTTCTTCACCAGAGGAAACACCCCCGCCTTGATCGGAGCCACCGCGGGGTCCAGGCCCAGGACCACTCTGGCCTCACCCTCCACTTCTTCCTCGCGGTAGGCATCCACCAGCAGCGTCAGCGCTACCCGGTCGGCGCCAGCCGAGGTTTCGACGATATAGGGGATGTAGCGCTGATTGGCGGCCTGGTCAAAGTACTCCAGCTTCTTGCCGGAGAACTGCTGGTGGCGGCTCAGGTCGTAGTCGGTGCGATTGTGAATCCCCTCGATCTCCTGCCAGCCAAAGGGAAACTCGTACTGGATGTCGAACGCCGCCCGGGCGTAGTGGGCCAGCTCATCCGGTCCGTGCTGGTGCCACTGGAGCTTGGATGGCTGGAGTCCAAGCGCCTGGTGCCATTGCATTCGCCACTCCCGCCAGCGTTCGAACCATTCGCCGTCGGTGCCTGGCTTGACGAAGAACTGCATCTCCATCTGCTCGAATTCCCGGGTTCGGAAGATGAAGTTGCCCGGGGTAATCTCGTTGCGAAACGCTTTCCCGATCTGGGCAATGCCGAACGGTATCTTTTGCCGGGAGCTTTGGAGCACGTTGAGGTAGTTGACGTAGATGCCCTGCGCCGTCTCTGGCCGCAGGTAGACCACCGCCGCCTGCTCCTCCACCGGCCCCATGAAGGTCTTGAACATGAGGTTGAACATCCGCGGCTCGGTGAGCGACCCCTTGGTGCCGCAGACCGGACACTGGGCATCGGGCTGACCCGGGGTGCCTTTGATGCGCGGATCGTCGGCGCGAAAACGGTTCTTGCAATGCTTGCAGTCGACCAGCGGGTCGGTAAAGCCGGACACGTGACCGGAGGCCTCCCAGACCCGCGGGTGCATCAGGATCGCGGCATCGATGCCCTCGATGTCTTCCCGGGCATGGACCATGGCCTGCCACCACCGCTGCTTCACATTGTTCTTGAGCTCTACCCCCAACGGCCCGTAATCCCAGACCGAGCCCAGGCCCCCGTAGATCTCGGAGGACTGGAAGACGAAGCCTCGGCGCTTGCAGAGGGAGACCAACTTGTCCATCAAGGCGGTGTCGGCCATCGGCTTACTCGCTCAACCCTGAGCCGGGAAAGGGGAGCGGGAAACATAGGGCGAGACCCATCGGCAAGGAAGCGCGGCGAGACGGTCAGGCCTGATTTCTGCGTAACTCTCTCGTGTGCACAAGCGCTCCCGACGAATTTCCTATCCCTGTGGCCGGCGGGATCTCACCTTGAGACCCGTGGATGGCCAGTTCAGTCTCTACGACGCAAGCGGCCGCCAGGCCGAACCGTTGAGCCTGAGGGCCGCGCTCATCTGGACCTACTGCGACGGACAGCACCACGTCGATGCCATCGTCAAAGCCCTCGTAGGCAATTTGCCAGACGCCGGGGATCCTGACACCGCCCGGCGGGAGGTATCGCTGGCACTGGACCAGTTCGCCGCGCAGGGCCTGCTCTCCTAGTCCCTTTTTCATCACGTTCCGGCTTCAGCTTGGACCGCCAGCTGCCGACACTTGCTCAGCAGGTGCGGTGGCGCGATCCGTGCTCTGATTCCGAGGTCGTGGATACGCGACGGTAGCTCGAAATTAAGCCTCGACGGGGAATTGCTAGGTTACAGGAATGAAAGCAGTTGCACTCAGCTGCGCAAATTGCAGCCGAGTGTATTAGTTCTGGACGCCCGACCAATTCCTGCGAATTGCGGCGGGAAGAGGACCGGGTAGCTTCTCAAGACACAAGGGCTGGGAGGGAATCGGCGGCTCCCTCTGCAACCCTCGCCTGAGTGGACATCTCACTCCAGCAAAGAGCAACCCGCCGGTGACGGCGGCGCGCAGAGCAAGGGGTCTCCTGGAGACAGCCCGGCCGCCTGGAGGCAGCGTGAGGTACAGTCAGAGCCGTTCGACACCGTGGGTCCGTTCCAGCCGGCGATCGCCGTCGGGGGCAGCCTTGCCCCTGGGCGGAGGCGCGCCGGCTGCTTGGCATACAGCCGGCTTCAGCATGCTTGAGGTGATGCTCGCTATCACCCTTGCCGGCATCCTGATGGCGATGGTGGTCGCCCGGGTGGACGTCAACCGGATGCAGGCCAACAGCACGGTACAGATGCTCAGCACCACCATGGTCGCGGCCCAGCGGGAGGCGATCACCAAACAGCATGATGTGATCCTGACCTTCGATCAGCTGAACCGGCGGATGCGGGTCCTCTGGGACGTCAACAGCAACGGGACGGCAGATGCGGGCGAACACACCCGCATGGTGTACCTGGACAGCCGGATCACCTTCGGGCTGGGCGGCGCCCCGGCCCGCGCGTTCGGCCTCCAGCCGATCAACTTCAACAAGACCGTCGGCGGCCTGCCGGCGCTGATCTTCCACCGGAACGGCAGCGCCAGCGGTGTGGGCGGCTTCTACATCACTACCACCCGCGCAATCGCCGAAGCCGCTAAGGGGTCGCTCAAGTTCGCGGATGACACCCGCGCGATCGAGATCGTGCGGGCGACCGGCCGCAGCGAGTGGTTCCGCTACAGCAGCCCCATCTGGATTCGAGGTTTCTGATGCGCGTTGCCGTCCGCACCCGGCGCGGGTTCACCCTGCTGGAGGTCGTGGTCGCCACCTTCATACTCGGCGGCATCATCCTGATGATGGCGCCTTCGGCATCACGCTATCTGACGACCTCCACCAAGAGCCGGCAGAAGATCCAGGCCCAGGCTACTGCCGAGGAGCAGATCGCGTTGCTTCGGTCCTCGCCGACCTACGACTCGCTCGGCGTGCGCTTCAACGGATCAGTGAGCGGCGTGCCCTTCACCGGTTGGACCCGCACCACGAGCGTGGTCCGTTCCGGTGCCGGCACCACCAGCGACATTACCCGCGTCACTGTGACCGTGACCGGGCCGGGGCTGAGTACCCCGATCAAGCGTACGCTGACGATCGCCGCCCCTTAAGTGAGGACGCTCATGCGCCAGAACAAGGGTTTCACCGTCGTCGAGCTGCTGGTCTCGATGGTTGTGCTCCTGGTCGTGCTGGCCGGAGCGCTCCAGTTCGTCACGGCCCAGTCGCGCACCTTTCGTCGTGGCGCTGATGACATGGCGGTGGTCCAGAATCTCAGCTACGGTGTAGACAACCTGGATAGCCAGATCCGGACGTCAGGTGGCAACACCACGGATGCCCAGCCGCCCGTGGTCTACGCGAGCGACAGTGTCTTCGCGTTCAACGCCGATTACGTCTCCAACGACGCCAACGACATTTCGGCGGTGTACATCGATCCAGACGCGCCGCCGGAGCAGGTCGCGGGGCTCACGACAGCGCTGCAGATCGGGATCCCAGGCTCTGCGCCCAACTTCAACTACCCGACCCAGAACTACGCCGACGGCAGCGGGTTCAACAGCGCAGCGGAGACCATCACCTTCTTCTTTACCCGGGACGCCTCGACCTCTCGGACCGATGACTTCCTGCTCATGCGGCAGGTCAATAACCAGCCGGCCGAGGTCCTGATCCGGAACGTGCTGCCGGACTCGACCGACCTGCCCTTCTTCCGATACTACCGTCTGCTTCCGCCCGCCGCGGTCAATCTGCTGCCGCTGCTCGGCCCGGTGCCGGCCAACCAGCTCCCGCTCAAGCACACCTTCGCCACCCACGGCGACCAGGCGGACACGACTCGGATCGACAGCCTGCGCACGGTGCTGGTGAGCTACCAGGTCACCAATGGGAGGACCGGCACCTCGGAGCGCAAGCAGCGGATCAGCTTCAAGATCCCGCTGCCCAATATGGGGCTCAGGATGCTCAAGATCTGCGGCAGCGCGCCTGTGTTAGGCATTAACCTCGCGGCGGCGGCCGTGAACGTGGCAGGGGTCAACAAGGTCAACCTGACTTGGCCGCGTGCCTTCGACGAGAACTCGGGCGAGAAGGACGTGGTTCGTTACGTCCTCTGGCGTCGCAGGACGGCGCCCGTGGCGGAAGTCTACGGGGACCCGCTCACCTCGGTTACGGCAACCGGCGCAGTCAATTACGCCTACACCGACGCGCAGAATGTGCTGAGCGGCTCGACCTACGAGTATCAGCTGTCAGCGCAGGACTGCAGCCCGAAACTTTCGCCGGCCGTGACCACCGTCGTGGTGATCCCATGAGAACCATTGAGCCCACGCGGATGCAAGCTCCGGTATTGCGCATTGGATCCCGACGCTCAGCCCAAGAGAGGGGAGCAGGTGCCATGAGACGAGTACCCGATGTCCGTAACGAGCGCGGCATCGCGCTGGTCACCGTGCTCCTCATCGGGTTCGCGGTGAGCGCCATCGCGCTGGCCGGGGCGATGTGGATGCTCAACTCGCAGATCATCCAGAAGAACAACGACCGCGCGGCGCTGATCAACGACGCGGCCGTGGCCGGCACCGAAGAAGGTCGGATGATGTTGAGCAGCAATCCGGCCCTCTATCCGACCACCGGGTACGCCACCCTGGAAAACGGGGCTCAGGTGAAGGACGCGGCGGGCGTGGTCATTCCGAATCTCTATCGTTGGACCTACGCCGGACCTGACGGCATCACCTCGGGTCAGTACGGCGTTTACGGCACCATCATCAGCGTGGTCAAGGATACCGCCGGCGGCAACATGGTCGTCCGCCGGGAGCAAATCAACCAGGAGAGCTTCGCCAAGTACGCCTATTTCACGACCATTGAAGGCAACATCGTCTTCGCCAACAACGACCAGATCCGGGGTCCGGTTCACTCCAACGATCTGATCAAGATCGCGAGCTCCGGGGCGACGTTTTTCGATCAGGTGAGCACGGCCCAGAGCAGCATCCAGGGCCAGTCGAACGGCACCTTCAACGTGCCGCCCAAGCTGAGTGTGCCGCCCATAGCCTTGCCGACCACCCAGGCCTTTACCGCACTGCAAACTCACGCGGGCAACGCCGGGATGGCCTTCGCTGGAAACACGTTGGGGAACAGCTCCGGCGAAGCCTCCATTCGCCTCGAGTTCGTCGCGATCGACCTCAACGCCGACGGAGATTCCACCGACGCGAACGAGGGCTTCGTCAAGATCTACCAGGACAATGCCCGCCCCTGGTATGTCACGGCCCAGCTTTCCGGAAACCCGGGGCCAAATGGCGATATTCGACGTACGCCGAACTGCGGTGTGCCGGTCGACGGCGGTGTCATCACACCGAATCCCAACCCGGCCTCGGCAACGGCCCGGTTCCGGACCGCGGCCGACACCAACCCTGCCGGCGCTCGGAACGCCCAGGCCTCCAATCTTCTGGGTGCCGCAGGCTTTCCCTCGCGCTGTTTCCTGGGCGGCGATCCACGCCTCACCCAGACCACCTGGAACAACAAGGTGCAATTCGACCTGAATGCCTGGAACGCGGTGGTCGGAGCGGCCCCTCGCCCGACAACCACCGTCGCTGCCGGCGGCACGGCGGGCTGGATCCAGCGTCCAGCGGGCATTGGTGCCCCGGTGGTTGCGGCGTTCACCAACCGGCGGGACGCCGCGTTCCTCTGGCCGATTAACCGGACCTACAATCCGTCCTGGGAAGGCGTGATCTATGTCGGCGGCCGTGTGGCTATCAGCGGCGTGGTGAACGGCCGGGTAACCATTGCGTCGCCGGAGAACGTCATCCTCGCCGATGACCTCCGTACGGCGGTGGACCCGGGCTCGGCCGCCGCCGCGGACTGCGGCAATATCGTGGGCCTCTTCTCGGGTGACAGTGTGGTAGTGGCCGACAACACGCTCAATTCGCCCCAGCGGATCAACGGCGCGAATCCCTACCGCACCTACGACGAAACCACCGAGGAAGACATCCATGCCGTGGTGCTGGCGCTGGACATCTTCGGCGCCGAGCGTTACGACCAGGGTGCTACCGACGCGGAGGACTGCAACGGCACCAACAACGGCCGCGGCTGCCTCGCGCTGAACGGCGGCATCATCCAGAACACCCGTGGCGCCGTCGGTCTGACAGACGGACACGGCTACACCAAGCGCTACGCTTACAACTCCTGCGCGGCATCGGATCCGCCGCCGTACTACCCGACCACGGGGCACTTCTCCCGGAACCGGATGTACGAGCTCGATCCGCGGAACTTCAACGTCAGCGCCTGGTTCTCGGCGAACCAGAACAACTGACCTTCGCTTCACCGCGTCAGCCTGAAAGAGAAGGGCCCAGCCCCCAACGGGAGCTGGGCCCTTCGCCGCTTGCACTGTCCAAGGGATTCAGCGGAGCGGGCTCGGTTCCTTGGCTGGAGGGGCACTGCGCCGGCGGGCCAGAATATCAGGTACGATCAGATCGCCGTGCCCTCGCGCGTTCTCGATGAAGAGACGATTGGCGTCGTTGCCGCTCGCGATCACCCCCGCCAGATAGCACCCCTCGATCGGCGTAGCCATGCTCTTCTCATCGTGTGTGGGCACGCCGGTTTCCTGGTCCACCGGGACGCCCAGCCGCTGCAGCAGGGTGGTATCGGCATGGTATCCCGTCATGGCCAGAACCGTGTCCGCGGCAATGCACTCGACCTGCCCACCCGGCTCCGACATGATCTCGACCTGGGTCGGGGTGATCGCCCTGACCCGGGACCGCCAGCGCACCTTGATGCTGCCTTCCTTGATCCGATTGGTGATATCCGGGAGGACCCACGCCTTGACCGTGCGGTCGAGCTCCTGCCCGAAGTGCACCAGGGTCACCTCGGCGCCGGCCCGCCAGCACTCGAGCGCGGCATCCACGCTGCTGTTGCCAGCTCCGATAACGACGACCTTGCGGCGCCAGTAGGGATGCCCCTCGGTGAAATAGTGATGCACGTGCGGCAGGTCTTCGCCCGGTACGTGCAAGTAGTTGGGGTTGTCGAAGTAACCGGTGGCAAAGACGAGAACCCGCGCCTGATAGAGCTTGCGGTCGTGTGCCCGGCGGACCTGGACACCGAATGTCTGGTCGGCCTCTCGAGTGACCCCGACTACTTCCTCGCCGGGGCGAACATCCAGGGCATAGTGCTCCGCCACTCGGCGGTAATAGATCAACCCATCCCGGCGGGTGGGCTTCTCCAGGCTGGCAATAAATGGAACTCCACCGATCTCGATTCGCTCCGGCGTAGAAAAGAAGGTCATCCCCAGGGGATAGCGCTCGATAGTGGACACGATCGTGCGCCGGTCGAGCAGCACACAGGGCAAGCCCGACCGCTTCGCCGAGATTCCAACCGCCAAGCCGCACGGACCGGCGCCGACTACCAGTAGATCGGTTTGTTCCATGGTCTCCGTCAGACAGCGTGAAAGGTGAACAGTGAAACGTGAAGGGGAGCGAAGCCACAGCCCGTTTTGCGTTTCACCTTCGACGTTTCACACTTCAATGATCTGGTCCCGCCTCGTGCCGACGCTTACATAGCGAACCGGCACCCCCGAGAGCGCCTGGAGCCGGTCCAGGTAGTTGCGAGCCGCCGGGGGCAGCTCGGCCAGCCGACGCGCTCCTCCTGTGGGGCACTGCCAACCGGGGAGCACCTCGTAAACCGGTTCTACCCGGCCCAGAACCTCCACCTCCGCGGGCATCTCCTGGCAGTCGCCGGCATGCAGGCGATAGGAGGTACACACCGGGATCTCGGCGAAGGTGTCGAGCACGTCGAGCTTGGTTACGGCGAGGCCGGTGAGCCCATTGACCCTCACGGCATAGCGCACCACGGTCGCATCGAACCAGCCGCAGCGCCGCGGGCGACCGGTGACGGCGCCGAACTCGCCGCCCAGCTCGCGCAGCTTCTCGCCCACTGGACTCGGGGCTTCGGTGGGCAAGGGGCCATTGCCCACCCGGGTGGTATACGCCTTCACCACACCGAGCACGCCGTCGATCGCGGTAGGGCCGACCCCCGCCCCCACGGCGGCGCCACCGGCCGTGGTGTTGGACGAGGTGACGTAAGGGTAGGTGCCGTGGTCCACATCGAGCAACGCGCCTTGCGCGCCCTCCAGCAGAATTCGCCGGCCCTGCCCCACTGCCCGATGCACCAGGAGCCCAGTGTCGGCCGCGAGCGGCAGCAGGCGCGGCGCGAGCCGCTCCAGCAAGTCGGCATGTTGATCAAACGAGGCACGCTCCGGACTTCCCATCAGGTCCAGCAGTCGGTTGGCGCGCTCTACCCGGTCGGCCAACAGAGCCTGGGCACAGTCCAGATGCCTGAGATCGGTGACTCGGATTCCTCGCCGGCCGAACTTGTCTTCGTAGGCCGGGCCGATTCCCCTCCCGGTGGTCCCCAGTTTCTGGCTCTTCTCGCTCGCCGCATCCAACAGCTTGTGGTACGGAAGTACGAGATGCGCCCGATCCGAGACAAAGAGACGGCCGCTGGTGCCGACGCCCCGCTGCGTGAGCTGATCCAGTTCGGCGAACAGGTTCTCGGGTTCGAGCACGACCCCGTTCCCGATAATGCAGGTGACGGTGGGATGGAGGATGCCGGATGGGATCTGGCGGAGAATGAATTGGGAGTCGCCGATGACGACGGTGTGGCCGGCGTTCGCCCCACCCTGGTACCGGACGACGAAGTCGGCCCGCTCTGCCAGGACATCGACCAGCTTGCCTTTGCCTTCGTCACCCCACTGGGCTCCGACAACCACCACGCAGGTGGTTTCCGCGTCGAACATGCCGCTGCTCTCCGTCAACCAACGAAAAAAAGCCCCATTACGGGGCCCCTGAATCCTCGGGCAAACCTACCCGCAGCCCAGGCAAAGGTCAATTCGCGACCAGCGACCGCCCTACGCGCAACGCCATCTCGAGGGAGAGGCTGTCCGGGGTGTCACTGGGGGTATGAATTCTCCTCAGGGTCCGCCAGGTAAGCCGCCCGATCGTGATTGCCGGAGCGCCTGCCCGTGCAAGCGGCATGCTGTCCACCAGGATGCCGAGCGGCAGGCGGCGCGATTTCAGCGGAACCCCGAGGCCCTTCAGAAGGCCGGAAACCTCGCGGGCCAGGGAATTGCCCCGAGCATCGTGGCTCACCAGAAAGAGGTCGCCCTCCTGATCAATCGTGTCGAGATTGACCACGGTGGTCCCCCGAAGGCGATGCGCCTCGAGCTGAGCAAATACCCGCGCGCCCACCATGCCGAACTCCTCGCTCCCGGTGATGAGCACACCGGTTGCCGAGTCGGGGGAGTGCTCGGCGGCGCAGAGCACGGCCGCGATACCGGTCCCGTTGTCCCTGGCTCCGCGTGAAGTGCCCCGGAGCCTTCCCCGGCCGGCCAGAGCGCCGGCGCAGAGGGCGAGTGCCGCGCCCGCGACGATCGGTGGCAGCGGGACCGCGCCGCCCAGCCGGGCCAAACACAATAAGGTGAGAGTTACCACCGTGAGAGCGATCAACCAGACAGCCACCAACCGGCCGGCCATCGAATGCCCCTGAGCCTTGGTGTCCAGGTGCGCCACCAGCCAGCGCCGCACCGGCTGCTCGCCGCGTACCGCGATCACGTTGGCGTCCTCTCTCGGCACACCGCCGAGAGGAAGCCATCCAGCACCGACGCAGAAGCTGAGAATGAGAAGGGCGCCCAATCCCGTAAGCCAGACGAGCAGCGCCCCCCAGGCCGGAATAACCTGGATCGCGAGGAGCGGCAGGAGCATGAGTGAGAGGCCGCCGAGGCCGGCTCCGAAGATGGGGAAGCCGAGCAGGCTGGAAGGATGAAAGGTGAAGCTTTGCGTCTGAACCCGGTACCCCAGGCCAGTCAGGTGAGCTACAATCAGCTCTCTGGCCCGAGTTTCCTCGGGGGTCCCGGCCTCACGGGAAAGGGCCAGGACGTCCTGCAGGGTCTGCTCGAGTGAAGGCAAGTGGGTGGCCGGCCGCTCAAGCGGAAGCGGCCTGTTTCGATCCCCGCTTGCCCCCTGAGGCCGGCGAAGCCGAGATGGCCACGGCGGCCTTGCCGGTCTCGGACGTGATGAGTCCCGCCTCTACCAGCTCGGCCACATGTTGATCGTAGGTCTGCGTCCCAAGCTGTTTCCTGCCTTCCGCCATGATCCGGCGGACTTCGCCGGTGCGAGAGGCATTCTTGAGGCACTCACGCACTGCCGGCGTCGCCACCAGGACCTCGACCGCCGCGACTCGGCCCTTTCCATCCTTCTGCGGGAGCAGTTGCTGTGATATCACAGCTCGGAGCGCCTCGGAGAAGCGCATCCGCCCAATCTCCCGTTCCTCCCCCGGCAACGTGGCGATCACCCGTTCAATGGTGGTGACTGCGTCCGGCGTGGGAATCGAGGCGATCACCAGATGGCCGGTTTCGGCTCCCTTGATCGCGGTGTCGATGGTCTGGTGGTCGGCCATTTCGCCCAACACGACGACGTCCGGATCCTGTCGCAGCGCGGCACGCAGCCCGATCGCGAGATTCTCGGTGTCCACCCCCACCTCGCGCTGGGTAATTGAGCAGCTGAGATCGCGGTGCAGGAACTCGATTGGGTTCTCGATGGTGACCACATGCTTGTGCTGGGTACGGTTGATGTGGTGCACCATGGCCGCCACGGTAGAGCTCTTGCCGCTGCCGCTCACGCCGCTGACCAGCACCAGTCCCCGCTCCGACTCGGCGATCTGCTTCAGCACTTCCGGCAGCCGCAGCGATTCGATGGTGGGGACCGTGAACGGAATGACCCGCATGACGATCATGAAGGAGGACCGCTGACGCAGCACGTTCACCCTGAACCGGCCTACGCCAGGCATCCCCCAGGAGCAGTCGAAATCGCGCAGCCGATCGATCCGCGCGCGGTCCTCGTCACTGCTCATGAGCTTGGCGGCAATGGCCTTGGTCTGATCCGGGGTCAGGCGCTGTTTGGTGAGGGCCACGAGCTTCCCGTTGATCCGCGCACGAAAGACGTCGCCGGCCTTGATGTGCAGATCCGAGGCTCCACGTTCCACCGCGGCTTTGATGATTTTTTCCATGGATCGGCCTCAGGACGCAGGTCTCAAGTCTCAGATCTCCGGCGACAGGTCACAAGGCTGGCGACATGGGACTCGGGACCTGTGACGTGAGCCCCGGAATCAAGAACCCCATCCGCTCCCGTACCTCGCGCATCGTCTCGGTGGCGATCCGTCGGGCGGCGGCGGCGCCGTCCGCCAAAATTTCATCCACCCGCCCCGGGCGCGCCTGCAGCTCCAATGCCCGCTCCCGGATAGGCGCCAGCGTCGCGATCATGTTGTCGGCCAGGACCCGCTTGCAATCGAGACAACCCCACTTGGCTCCCCGGCAGTTTTCAGCCACGAGCGCTACGGTCTCGGGCGGCGAGAAATAGCGGTGGAGATGATAGAGGTTGCACACCTCCGGGTTGCCCGGGTCCTTCCGGGTTACCCGGGCAGGATCGGTCTTGGCCGGGCGAAGCTTTTGCCAGATTTCCTCCGGACTGTCCATCAGCCCAATCGTGTTGTCGAGGCTCTTGGACATCTTGGCCTGGCCGTCCAGCCCCATGATTCGCTTGGCCTCGGTCAGGATCGGCTGCGGCTCAGGAAAGTACGGCCGGCCCTGAGAAAACTCCGCGTTCCACTTGCGGGCGATCTCTCGGGCCAGCTCCAGATGCTGGGTCTGATCCTCACCTACCGGGACCAGGTCGGCGCGGTAGAGCAGGATGTCCGCGGCCATAAGCACGGGATAGTTCAGCAGGCCCGCAGGGACACTTTCGAACCGTTGCGCCTTATCTTTGAACTGCGTCATGCGCTCGAGCGGGCCAATCGGGGTGACGGTGTTCAACAGCCACTGGAGCTCGGAGTGCTCGGGCACGTGGGACTGCACGAACAGGACCGCGCGCTCGGGATCGATGCCCGAAGCCAGGAGGCCGACCGTCATTTCCCGGGTGCGCGCCGCCAGGGAGCCCCGGTCGTATTTAGCGGTGATAGCATGCAGATCTACTACGCAGTAAATGCAATCGTAATTCTCCTGCAGGTTGACCCAATTCTGCACCGCGCCGAGCCAGTTGCCGATGTGCAGCTCGCCGGAAGGCTGAATCCCTGAGAATATGCGCGGCATGACGGGCAAGTTACCCGGTTACCCGGGGGCACACAAGATGGTGTCGGCCTTAGACTTACTACACCTGGCCAAGACTGCTGCCCAGCGTGCCGCAGGCTACCTGCGCGGGGTCGAGCGCCCGGCGGATCCAAATCGCTGGACCCTCAAGGGTAGCCGGGACTTCGTCACCGAAGTGGACCGAACCGCGGAGCGGATGATCGCCGAGGTACTGCTGGCGGCTGAGCCTGGCAGCCGGATTGTCGGCGAGGAACTGACTCCCGGTATGGTCACCGACGGGCTCGTCTGGATCGTGGACCCGCTCGACGGCACCACCAACTTCTTGCACGGTTTCCCGAGTTATGCCGTCTCCATCGGAGCCGCACTCGACGGCGTGCTTCAGGCGGGGGTCGTGGTCCAGGTCCCGCAGGGTCCGGTCTACGCCGCCTCACGCGGCGGGGGAGCCTGGCTGGGTGAGTATCGGCTCGGCGTCTCCCCCATCCGCGATCCCGAGTTTGCGCTCATCGGCACGGGTTTCCCTTTCAAGGATGCCAGCGTCCTGCCCAAGTATCTCCGCCAGTTCGAACAGGTGGCGGCCAGGGTGAGCGGAATTCGGCGGGCCGGCTCAGCTGCCCTGGACCTAGTGGATGTGGCAGCCGGGAGGTTCGATGCCTTCTGGGAGCTCCAGCTCTCGGCCTGGGACATCGCGGCCGGAACGCTGCTGATTCGCGAGGCCGGCGGGGTCGTGACCGATCTCACTGGGCGCGAACTGGGGATCGAGCACTCGGGAGTTGTGGCGGGGAATCCATTCATGCACGAATGGCTCCTCG
This sequence comes from Gemmatimonadales bacterium, assembly GCA_036556025.1. Classification (GTDB taxonomy): domain Bacteria; phylum Gemmatimonadota; class Gemmatimonadetes; order Gemmatimonadales; family GWC2-71-9; genus CAVVWJ01. Next base: position 27,445 of record DATBKD010000118.1, read on the forward strand.
AGCTGTTGAGCTCTGATGCTGATTCACCACGAAGCCATGAAGGGCACGAAGAAGCTCAGTGATTCCACCCCATACCGATAGCCTGGAGCAGTGGTGCACCGGTATCGCGGCCCCGACGGCGTCACCCGGTGGCGGCGCCGCTGCGGCGCTGACCGCCGCATTCGCCGCGGCGTTGGTGGAGATGGTGGCCGGCCTCACCGTCGAGCGGAAGTCCTACGCCCCCATCCGTGCCGAAGCCGAGCGGGTGCGCACACGCGCGGGCACCCTCCGACATGAGCTGGTCGGCCTGGGGTCGAAGGACGCCGAGAGCTTTGCCGAATTTGTGCGGGTGTTGGCCCTCCCCCGAAACACTGAGGCCGAGCGCGCCAAGCGAGCCAGCGCCAAGCGGTCAGCGCTGCGACAGGCATCCCAGGTGCAATACGAGCTGCTGCTTCGTCTGGTGGAAGTCTCGGAGATGGGCATCTACATCGCCCAGAACGGCCATGTGGGGTCCATGGGGGACGCGGCGACGGCGGTGTTCCTGGCGGCAGGCGCGGCTCGGGGCGCCTACTGGGCGATTCGCAGCAATCTGGGCGGAGACGGGAGGGGTTCCGAAGGCGCGTCTTTGCCGGAAGCGGCGCTGTCGAAGCTGGAGCAGGTCGAAGCCAACGAGTGGCGCGTGCGCCAGCTCTTGAGCGAGCGAGTGCCCTGAGCGGTCAGGCGGTGGTGAGGATTCTGGGCCCGTTGGAGGTAATGGCGACAGTGTGCTCGAAGTGAGCCGCCAGGCTGCCATCGGCCGTGACCACTGTCCATTTGTCGCCCAATGTCTTGGTGATCGGGCTGCCAATGGTGATCATGGGCTCGATGGCGAGCGTCATTCCCTCCAGCAGGCGCGGCCCGCGTTTGGGCATCCCGTAGTTGGGGACCTGAGGCTCCTCGTGAAATCGGGCTCCGATTCCGTGGCCCACCAGCTCCCGCACGACTCCGTACCCCGCGCCTTCCGCCACACTCTGCACCGCGTGTCCGATGTCACCCACGTGATTGCCGATGCAGGCTTGGGCAATGCCAGCGCTAAGGCACTCCTGGGTGACCTGAAGCAGTCGCTGGGCTTCGGCGGTGATCCTGCCGACCGGCAGGGTGGTGGCGGAATCCGCGTGCAAACCTTCCAGTTGTACCCCGACGTCAACGCTGACCACGCTGCCCTCGTTGAGCACTCTTCGGCTGGACGGAATGCCGTGGACAATTTCCTGATCGATGGAGGTACAGAGGGTCTTGGGAAAGCCGTACAAACCTTTGAACGAGGGAACCGCCCCCTGGTGGCTGCGGATGAAGTGTTCCGCGGCCGCGTCCAGATCCTCCGTGGTCATGCCCGGACGGAGGATCTGGCGCATCAGCGCCAGCGTGCCGGCCACGATGCGCCCCGCTCGGGCCATGATATCGACCTCGCGCGGCGACTTCAGGGTGATCATGTTACTGGCCAAGGGCCTGCCTGACACGGGATGCTATCTCCTCGATCGACCCCTTGGCGGCCACCCGGCGGACCGCTCCTCGTTTGTCGTACCAGGCCAGCACCGGCGCGGTCTGCTCACGGTAGGCCCGTAGGCGGGTCGCGACGGCTGCCGGGTCATCGTCGGCCCGCTGCTCCAGCTCCCGGCGGCGGGCCAGCCGGGCCAGAATCTCCTCGTCGGCGAGATCGAAGAAAAGCACCGCATCCATCTGCCGCCCCCGCTCGGTCAACAGGCGCTCCATGCCCTCCGCTTGAGGAATGGTTCGCACCACCCCATCGAAGATCACGCCCTTGGCCGCCTCCGGCTTGGCCAGCTCCTCGCGCACAATCCCCAAGATGATGTCATCGCTGACCAAATGGCCAGCCTCCATCACCGACTTGGCCTTGAGGCCGAGGGGAGTGCCCCGCCTGACCGCATCGCGGAGCAGGTCGCCGGTGGCAAACTTGGGCAAGCCCCGCGCCTCGGCCAGCAGAGCTCCCTGGGTGCCTTTACCGGCCCCGGGAGGGCCCATGAGGAGAATATCCAAGATTCCTCACTCGTTTAAGAGCTAACAGCTATCAGCTCACAGCTATCAGTCTGAGGAAGCGGAGGCTTGGTGCTTCACGACTGAGAGCTGTGAGCTGATAGCTGTTAGCTGATAGCCGCGCGGCCACTGGCCGCGCTCACATGTATCTCTGCTGTCTTCCCCTGAACTTCACCCGTCCGGTCTTCATGAAGCCATCGTACTTCCGCAGGGTTCGGTGCTGCTCGACCTGGGCGATGGTATCGAGGAGCACGCCGACCACGATGAGCACCGAGGTGCCGCCGAACCGGGCATTGAAATTGAGCCACTTCGACACCAGCACAGGAATCAGCGCGATGGCCGCGAGGAACAAGCCCCCCGGGAAGGTGATCCGGGCCAGCACGGAGTCGATATAGTCCGCGGTGCTCGCACCCGGCTTCACCCCGGGAATGAATCCGCCCTGCTTCTTCAGGTTCTCCGCCAGGTCCACCGAGTTGAAGATGATGGACGTGTAGAAGTAGCTGAACAGGAGGATCAGGATCGCGAAGACGATGTCGTAGGGCGGATCGCCCGGGTTGAAGAAGCTGGCGATGTCGGTCAGGACCGGGCTCTTGGTAAAGCTCGCAATGGTGCCCGGGACGATGATGATCGTCTGGGCGAAGATGATGGGCATCACGCCGGCGGTAATCAGGCGAATCGGGATAAAGGTCTTCTGCCCTTCCCGGATCCGTCCACGGCCCATGACCTTGCGGGGAATCTGGATGGGAATCCGCCGCGCGGCGATCGTCATGCCCACGACCGCCGCCACCACGGCCACCAGGATGGCGAGGAACGCTACCACGCCCAGGCCCGTTACCACGCCGCTCTTGATGAACTGCAATAGTTGCAGGGTCCCCGGCCAGAGCCGCTCCAGGATCGAGAAAGTGATCAGCAGACTCATTCCGTTGCCGATCCCACGCTCGGTGATCTGCTCCCCCAACCACATGACGAAAATGGCCCCGGTCGTGAGCGTCACCACCATGATGAGCCGCGAGGCAAAGCCGGGGTTGGCGATGGCTCCCGGAATCGACTCGGTGAAGAGCGCGAACGTGTAGGCCTGGGAGAGAGAAATGAACACGGTGAGATACCGCGTCCACTGGGTGATCTTTTTCTTCCCCTCCTCGTCCTTCTGCATCTTGCCGATCGACGGCGCGACACCGCCGGCCAGCTGAAAGATGATGGAGGCCGAGATGTACGGCATGATCCCGAGCGCGAAAACCGTGGCCCGGGACAGACCGCCGCCCAAAGCGTCGTACAATCCGAAGAATCCGGCGGCGGCGGAATTCCGGATGAAATCGGCCAGAGCCGTGACGTTCACCCCCGGGGCGGCGATGTGAGCGCCGACCCGATAGATGACGAGCGCGAGCAGGGTGAAGAGGAGCTTGCGCTTCAGCTCTTCATCGATGGCCAGATTGGGGACGCGCGGTGCGCTCACTTATCCCTCGATCGTACCGCCGGCTGCCTCGATCTTCGCGCGCGCCGACGCGGATAGCGCCACACCTCGGACGGTGTAGGCCCGATCGGCATCCCCGGTGCCCAGGAGCTTGACCGGACGATCGACCTTCCCGATGAGGCCGGCGGAATACAGGGTTTCGGGGCTGACCTCGACCGTGCTCACCTTCTTGAGCTGAGACAGGTTCACGGGCTGAGTGGCCACCCGAAACGGGTTGGTAAAACCCCGCTTGGGCAAACGCCGGTACATCGGCATCTGGCCACCCTCGAACCCGGGATTGGTCGCCCCGCCGGTCCGGGCCTTATGACCCTTGTTGCCCTTTCCGGAGGTCTTGCCCAGCCCTGAGCCAGGGCCGCGTCCCACGCGCTTGCGGAAGGCCGTCGAGCCTGGAGCCGGGGCCAAGGTGGAAAGGGTGATCTTGTCAGCCATGTGAACTCCAAAAGCGTGAATGGTGAACGGTAAACGGTAAACAGAAGACGGAGGAGCCCCCGTTCACTCTTCACCGTTACCGTTCACGCCTTATTCACCTCAACCAGATGCCTCACCTTGTACAGCATCCCTCGAACAGAGGCGGTGTTATTGAGCTGCACCGTCTGCTGGTGGTGCCGGAGGCCGAGCGCGAGAAGCGTGCGCCGCATCGTCTCGGGGTGGCCAATGGCCGAGCGGATCTGCTTGACCGCGATGACCTTGGCATCCTGCTCGCTGGGAACCGCGGCGGCATGATAGGCCGGACCCTGGCGACCAACCGCGGGATTTCGTCCCATATCAGCCCCCCTGCCTCGGCTTATAGGCGATCTGATCGATCTCCACCCCGCGCTCCCGCGCCACCTGTCGGGCGGATACCAGACGGATCAGACCGTTCATGGTCGCCCGAACCATATTGTGTGGATTGGTCGAGCCCAGACTCTTGGTCAGGATGTCGGTGATGCCGGCGCACTCCAGTACGGCGCGAACCGGGCCACCCGCAATCACGCCGGTGCCGGTAGCCGCGGGCTTGAGCAGCACCCTGCCCGCGCCGTGCTCACCCACCACCTCGTGGGGAATGGTGGACCCGGTCTTGGGCAGCTCGATCATGGCGCGCTTGGCCGCATCGACTGCCTTGCGCACAGCCTCGGACACCTCATTGGCCTTGCCGGTGGCAATGCCGACCTTCGCCTTCCCGTCTCCCACGGCCACGAGCGCGTTGAATGAAAACCGGCGTCCGCCTTTCACTACCTTGGCCACCCGGTTGATCGCGATCACGTTCTCGACCTGATCGCTCGCCTTCTCCCGGTCGCCTCGGTCGCGTCGAGCGCCACCACGCCCTCCGCGCTCGCCGCGTTCCCCACCTCGTCCACCGCGACCGCGAGGCCGCTCGGTGCCGGTGGGCCGCTCGCTTGTGGCAGGGGCCTCATTCGGGGTCGCAGCTTCGGCAGCGGCGCCTTTGGCGCCGGGGCCGGTATTCGGGTCTACAGTCTCTTCTGCCATTAGAACTCCAGTCCACCTTCGCGGGCGCCGTCCGCAACGGCTTGTACCCGACCATGATAGCGGTACCCCGCGCGGTCGAAGACCACCCGGGAGACGCCTGCCGCCTTGGCTTTTTCCGCCAGCAGTTTGCCGACCCCTTTGCCGCGGGCCACCTTCCCCTTGCCCTCAACCTCCAGTCCGTCGCTCAGATCGCTGACGCCGAGAAGGGTGACCCCACGGTCGTCGTCGACCAGCTGGGCGTAGATGTGCTTGAGCGAGCGGAAGACCACCAGTCGCGGCCGCTCGGCCGTGCCGGCGACGCGTTGCCGCACCCGGAGGTGCCTGCGATAGCGCAGCTCAATGCGCGACTTGGGTGCGTGAATCGAGCGCATACTCACTTCGCTCCGGTCTTGCCGGCCTTGCGCCGGACCTGCTCGCCCAGATGGCGAATGCCCTTCCCTTTATAGGGCTCCGGCGGGCGCACTGCGCGAAGCTCCGCCGTCACCTGGCCGACCATTTCCTTGTCCGCACCCTCGATCTTGACCGTGGTATTGTTTTCCACCGAAATCTTGATCCCCTTGGGCGCCTCGTACTTGACCGGGTGAGAATACCCGACGATCAGATTCACCCCATAGGGCTTCGCCTCGGCCTTGTAGCCGACCCCCTGAATCTCGAGCGTCTTGACGAAGCCCTTGGAAACTCCCTCGACCATGTTCTGCACCAGGGTACGAGTCAGACCATGGAGCGCCTTGTGCCGCTTGTCGTCTGACGGACGCCCCACGGTGACCTGTCCATTGGTCAGGGCGACGCTCATCTCCGGGTGCACCGTGCGCCGCAGCTCGCCCTTGGGCCCCTTCACCGCCACGGTTTGGCCCTTCACCTCGACCGCGACCCCTTTGGGCAGCGTCACCGGCTTCTTGCCGATTCGCGACATCGTCCCTCCTACCACACGACGGCGAGCAGCTCGCCGCCCAGGTTCGCGCTCCTGGCCTCACGATCGGTCATCAACCCCCTCGGGGTAGAGACGATGGCCATGCCGAGCCCATTCTTCACTCGGGGCAGCTCCCGGCACTTGACGTAACGCCGGAGGCCGGGCGTGCTGACCCGCCGGAGCTCCCGGATCACCGGCAGCTCGTTGTGGTACTTCAGGTACAGCCGGAGGACGCCATGGGCGCCGTCATCGAGGATCCGATAATCCGCGATGTAGTGATTGTCCCGCAGCAACCGGGCGACCTCGGCCTTCAGCTTGGAGACCGGCATGTCGACACGCCGGTGACCAGCCGAGCAGGCGTTCCGGATGCGGGTGAGCATATCCGCAACAGGATCTGTCAGGCTCATTCCCTCGTTCCCCTTACCAGCTGGCCTTGCGCACGCCCGGGATTTCCCCCCTCAAGGCGAGCTCACGGAAACAGATACGGCACAGGCCGAACTTGCGCAGGACAGCCCGCGACCGGCCGCATCGCTGGCAGCGACGGACAGTACGGACCTTGAATTTCGGCGTGCGCTTGGCGCGTTCGATCCAGGCAGTTTTTGCCATGTTTCCTCTAACTACGTGAACGGTGAACAGTGAACAGTGAACGGGTGGTGACGGGCGGGGCCCGTTCACCGTTTACGGTTCACGCTTTCCCTCTCTACGCTACTCTCTGGGGCGTTTCGCCCCTAAACGGCCACCCCAGCTCGCGAAGCAGCCCCAAAGCCAGATCGTCCCGCGTGGTGGACGTCACGATGGTGATGTCCATCCCGTGGATCTTCTCGACCCGGTCGAAGTCGATCTCGGGGAAGATCATCTGCTCCCGGACGCCGAAGGTATAGTTCCCCCGTCCATCAAAGCTCCGGTTGGGCAGCCCGCGGAAGTCACGAATCCGGGGGATCGCGAGCGTAATGAAGCGATCGAGGAACTCGTACATCCGGGCGCCGCGCAGGGTCACGGTGGCGCCGACCGGCATGCCGGCCCGGAGTCCGAAGTTGGCGATCGCCTTCTTGGCTCGGGTTACTACCGCCTTCTGCCCGGTGATGAGCCCCAGCTCCTCCACGGCGGCTTCGAGGGCTTTGGGATTCTTGCCCGCGTCTCCCATCCCCACATTGAGAACGATCTTCTCCAGCCGAGGGACCTGGTGCGGATTATCCAGCCCGAACTCCTTCTGGAGCTTCGGCGCCACCGTCTTGTGATAGAACTCCTGCATCCGAGGGACGCCGTCGGCGGCCTTGGGCGCATGATCCATAGCGGCGGCGGCACCCTTGTCCTTGTCCTTCTTGCCGGACGCCTGAGCGGGCGCGCTCTTCCCCGGCTGCCCACCCTTGCCGCTTTTTCCGCCTTTACCGCCCTTGCCGTCTTTTCCGCCTTCTTTGATCTCGTCAGCCATTGCTACCTGCTCCTCGGGATCGGTTGGTCGGACTTCACCGCGATCCGCTCCACAGTGCCATCGGCATCGATCCGGCGGCGTACCCGGCTGGGCTCCCCGCTCTTGGGATCAATCAGCATCACCTTCGAGTGATGAATCGGCGCCTCACGCTGGATGATCCCCGCCTCCGCGGTCTGGGTCTGGCGCTGATGGCGCTTGATGATATTGACGCCCTGAATGGTGATCCGTCCGCTCTTGGGGAAGACCCGAAGCACCTTGCCGCGCTTGCCCTTGTCATCGCCCGAGATGACCTGCACCGTGTCGCCCTTGGTGACCTGCAATCGCATCCGGACCGGCGCCTGGTGGCGCAGCCGCTTCGCCTTTCGATATACGAGTGGCTTCATGCTACAGCACCTCCGGCGCCAGCGAGACGATCTTCATGTAGCGCTTCTCGCGGAGTTCCCGGGCCACCGGCCCGAAGATGCGGGTGGCCCTAGGCTCCCCCGCGTCGTTGATCAACACCGCGGCGTTCTCGTCGAACCGGATATAGGAGCCGTCCTTGCGCCGGGTCTCCTTGGCCGTTCGCACGATCACCGCCTTGGCCACATCGCCTTTCTTCACCTGTCCCGTGGGGATCGCGTCCTTGATGGCGACCACCACGGTATCGCCCAAACCGGCATAGCGCCGCTTGCTTCCGCCGAGCACCCGGATTACCAGAGCACGCCGGGCGCCGGAATTGTCGGCGATGCGGAGGATCGATTCTTGTTGAACCATGTAGTGCCTCGTCAGGTCGCGAGTCTCGGGTCTCAGGTCTCGGGTTTTGCAGGTGCGACCCCCGACCCGTGACCCGCGGCTCCCTACTTCGCCCTCTCCAGAACTTCCACCACTCTCCACCGCACCGTCTTGGCCAGCGGCCGGGTCTCCATGAGACGAACCGTGTCCCCGGTCTTGGCGCCCGGCTCGTTGCGGGCCTTTACCTTCTTGGTCCGGGTCACCTGCTTGCCGTAGACCGGATGGGCGTAGCGGCGCACGAGCGAGACAGTGACCGTCTTGGTCATCTTGTCGCTGGTCACCACGCCGGTTCGAATCTTCCGCCGCGCGCGGGGCGCGCTCTGTGGCTCAGCCATGGCCCACTTCCTTCTCTCGCAGGATCGTTTGCAGCCGGGCGATGTCCCGCCGAATCGCCCGGAACCGCATCGGGTTCTCGATCGACTCGGTGGCGGACCGGAAGCGGAGGTTAAACCCCTCCGTGGTGAGCTCCTCCAGCTTCGATCTGAGGTCCTCGACCGACATCTCCCGCAACTCGTTCGGCTTCATGGATCAGGTCTCCTCCCGCTTCACGAACCGGGTCCGGACCGGCAGCTTGGCCGCGGCCAGCGCGAGGGCCTTCTTGGCCAGATCCTCGGTAACCCCCTCGACTTCGTAGAGCACCCGCCCGGGCTTCACCACCGCCACCCACCCCTCGGGGTTGCCCTTTCCCTTCCCCATGCGGGTCTCGGCCGGCTTCTTGGTGATCGGCTTGTCCGGGAAGATCCGGATCCACACCTTGCCGCCGCGCTTCATCTCGCGGGTCATGGCCACACGTGAGGCCTCGATTTGCCGATTGGTGACCCAACCAGGCTCCAGGCTCATGAGGCCGAACTCTCCGAACGCCACCGTATTACCCCGGGTGGCGATTCCGGCGGTGCGGCCCTTGAAGGTCTTGCGGAACTTGATTCGCTTCGGCGCCAGCATCGCCTCAGGCCCCCGTGCTATAGGTGCGGCCGGCTACGTCTTCGATCACCTCGCCCTTGAAGATCCAGCACTTGATCCCAATGGTGCCGTAGGTGGTCTTCGCCGTGCTGGTGGCATAGTCGATATCGGCCCGCAGGGTGTGCAGGGGTACCCGCCCCTCGTGATAGCCTTCGGTCCGGGCGATTTCGGCTCCGCCCAGCCGTCCAGCCGCGCGCACCTTGATGCCCTGAGCCCCCATCCTCATGGCGCTCTGGACCGCACGCTTCATGGCCCGGCGGAAGGAAATCCGCTGGGTGAGCTGATGGGCGATATTGTCGGCCACCAACTGGGCCGAGAGCTCAGGCCGCTTGATCTCTTCCACGTTGATGGCGGCTTCCTTGCCGGTGAGCTGGGCCAGCTCGTCGCGCAGCTTGTCGACTTCGGCGCCCCGCTTGCCGATTACGACGCCGGGGCGGCCGGTGTGAACCGTGATCGTGACCTTTCCCGGGCGGCGCTCGATATCGATCTGCGCGATGGCGGCGTGGCCCAGACGCTGTTTCAAGTATTTGCGGACCAGCTCGTCTTCCTTGAGAAGTGCCGGCATGTCCTTGGTGGCGAACCAGCGCGACGCCGGCTGCTTGACGATGCCGAGCCGGAGGCCCACCGGATGCGTCTTCTGCCCCATCAGTCGTTCTCCTTGAGGTCCACGTGAATCTCCACGTGGCTGGTCCGCTTGCGGATCGGTGTGGCTCGGCCCTGGGCCGCGGCGGTGAACCGCTTGAGCGGCTGTCCCCCATTGACGATCGCCTTCTTGACGAACAGCGCATCGGGGTCGAAGCTCGCGTTCTCGTTGAGCGCCTTCTGCTCGGCGTTCGCGACCGCCGACTTGAGGGTCTTGGCAATCTGTTTGGCCGCGAGCTTCTTGTTGAACTTCAGGATGGCGTAGGCCTCATTCACATCCTTCCCGCGGATGAGATCCATTACCAGCCGCATCTTGCGGGGTGACTGTCGCACCAACCGCTGAATGGCATGGCCGCTCATAGTCACTCCGGTTTTGCCTTCTTGTCGGTCACCAGCTTGCCGCTATGGCCGCGGAAGAGCCGCGTGGGGGCGAACTCGCCCAGCTTATGGCCGACCATGTTTTCGGTGATGTACACCGGGACGAACTTGTTCCCGTTGTGCACGGCGAAGGTGTGGCCCACGAACTCGGGCAGGATGGTGCTCGCCCGACTCCAAGTCTTCACCACTCGCTTCTCGTTCTTACTGTTCAGGATCTGCACCTTTTCCATCAGAGCTTCCTGAACGAAGGGGCCCTTCTTGACGCTTCTCGCCATGTGTTAGGTCTCGTCTCAGAGCTTAGCTATCAGCTATCAGTCCTGCTCGCGCGCATCGTTGGTTCGCCACCGGCATCGAGCCCAGCCATCAAGTTCAAATAGCTGATAGCTGATAGCTGATAGCTTCTACTGGGTCGCCTTCCCTCTCTTACGTCCCCGGACGATCAGCTTGGTCGACGCCTTCTTCCTGTGACGGGTCTTCCTGCCCTCAACCTTGCCCCAGGGACTCGTCGGCGGGCGGCCGCCGGAGCTCTTGCCCTCACCCCCGCCCAGCGGGTGATCCACCGGATTCATAGCCACCCCGCGAACCTTGGGACGCTTGCCCAGCCAGCGGCTCTTCCCGGCCTTCCCGACCGACAGCAGCTCATGCTCCGCATTGCCCACTTCGCCGATGGTGGCCAGACAGCGAGCATGGACCAGGCGCATCTCGCTCGAGCGGAGCCGGAGGGTGACGTAGTCACCTTCCTTGGCCACCACCTGAGCGCTGGAGCCGGCCGTCCGGGCCAGCTGGCCGCCCTTTCCGATTTTGAGCTCGACGTTGTGCACCATGGTGCCAAGCGGGATTTCGCCCAGAGGAAGCGCGTTGCCGGTCCGGGTGTCGGAGCCGGGCCCGGACACCACGGTGTCGCCCTGGCTCAGGCCCTTGGGGTGCAGGATGTAGCGCTTCTCGCCGTCGGCGTAGACGATGAGAGCGATGCGGGCGCTCCGGTTGGGATCGTACTCGATCTCGCTCACTCGACCGGGAATGCCGTGCTTGTTCCGCTTGAAATCGATCCTGCGGTACTGGCGCTTGTGCCCTCCGCCGCGATGCCGCGAGGTCAGATGACCGAGATTATTGCGGCCGCCGGTCTTCCGGACCGGCTCGAGCAGCGACTTCTCGGGGGTATCGCGGGTGATCTCATCGAACCCCGAGACCGAGCGAAAACGCGTGGCGGCCGTCATCGGCCGAAATTGGCGGATACTCATCTCAGCCCTCGAACACGGCGATCGAATCGCCGTCTTTGAGCGTGACGATCGCCTTCTTCCATCGGGCGGTGGTCCCCCGCGTCCGGCCCCGGGTTACCGCATGCCGGCGCATCTGCATCGTGCGGACATCGG
>DATBKD010000119.1:0-54799 GCA_036556025.1 Gemmatimonadales bacterium
ACCGCCCTTACCGCCCTTACCGCCCTTACCGCCCTTACCGCCCTTACCGCCCTTACCGCCCTCCCGCCTAGAGCCCTTCCAGATTCAGAGTCCTGACCAGCGTACTGTCTGCGGGCACAAAGGTCAGTGTGTCCCAGGTGAGCGCCTTCCGATCGCTCCCCAATCGATACGGATTGCAGCGCGACATGTCCGCTCCCTCTCTCCGGGTGCAGAGAAGCGCCCCCCTCGGCTGCGAGATCACCACCGCCCACCGTCCTTCGGTCACCTCACCTTGGCGTTCGGGGACCGACCTCAGCACCAGAACCTGGGCTCCGCGGTAACGGCCGTCCCGCTCAAAGCGGATCAGCGCCCACCGCACGCCGCCTGCTGAATCCGGCCGGCCTCGATGCGCCCAGAGTCCTTCGAGCTCAGAAGGATGAGTATCGGTCAGCTGGGAGATGGCCGCGCGAGTAAGCCCGGCGAAAGCGACCAGCACCATAGTCGTAACCCGGATAATCATTTCGCGCTCCGAACCATCTCACCGATCCGCCGCACCCCTTCGGCCACAGCACCCTCTTCCGGCCCGAAGGAGAACCGTACGTAGTCCCGGAACCGCGAGGCCCGGCCGCTGCGACGCTTCCCCGGGTTGATATCGAAGAACTCCCCCGGAACGCAGATGACCTGAAGCTCCAGCGCGGCCCGGAAGAATGACATGCCGCTGTTGATCGAAGGCGGCAGCCCGGAGACATCTCCCCACCAATAGAACGTTCCCTCGGGCTCGAGATCGAAGCGGACGCCGGCCGCTCGGAGCCCGTCCCCCAGGATCTTTCGCTTGTGGAGGAAGACTCGCCGGATCGCGGCCGCCTCGGCGCATGCAAGCGCCGGCGAAAGCAGGGGAACGGCACAGCGCTGCAGCGGCTTGCTCCCCCCGCCATCCAGAAAGGAGCCGCTGCTGGAGACCGCTTCGATCACCGGCCGCGGGGCCACGATCCAGGTGGTGCGCCAGCCGGGATAGCGCCAGTTCTTGGTCAACCCGTCGAACAGCACCACCGGGTCGGCATCAACGTCTTCCACATATCGGGCAGCGGACACCATGTCGGCGCCCTCGCCGCTCTCGCTCCAGATGTAGTGGGAGTAGAACTCGTCGATCAGCAGAGAACAGCTCAGTTCCCTGGCCAGACGCACCCAGCCGGCCAGCTCCGCCCCCTGAATGACCTTGCCCGTCGGGTTGCAGGGATTCGAGAGCAGCAGCGCCGACAGCCCGCGGCCCGTGATCTCCCGCTCCAGCTGCTCCAGGGCGAAGTGGTACCCGTTGGCTCCCTCCAGCAGGATGGGAATGGACGTGAACAACTTGAAGATGTCGAGCAGCTCCTCGTACGCCGTGTAGTCAGGCAGGAAATGGCCCAAGTTTACCTCGCCCAGGGCGGCCACGGCTCGGGTGAGCGACGCGCGGCCTCCTCCGCAGATGCACACGTTCCTCTCGGTGTAGTGGGACCGCTTCCCCTTCCGGTAGAGCTCGTTGTACAGCTCGGCGACCGCGCGGCGGAGCTCCCAGATTCCGGGAATGGGGGCGTATTCCTGATCGTCCACTCCGATCTCCACCTGATGCACCCGCGGAGGCGCGCCGGGGAGGGGTCCGGTTTCGGGCTGACCCTGGCCCAGGTTGCACCAATCGGGGTGCCCGTAGCGGAAGCCGCGCTTGGCCGCCTCCGCCATCACGTAGATGACGCCGGTGAAGGGGACGGGGCGAAAACCCGGGATTGAAGCCTTGGTCATGGGGCTGAAAGCTAGCGTTATATTGTCCGGCTGCAGGTCCCCTCTCGGTCGAGGAGTTGCTGTGTCCACCATCGTCCCGCTGCAGCATCAGCGTGCCCTTCCTCTGGATCGCGTCATCAGAGCTGAGCCACCGGGCCCCGAGGCGATCGAGATGGACGTGCTGATCGTGGGAGCGGGACCCGCTGGCCTGGCCTGCGCCATCGAGCTGGCACGGCTGGCCAGGCGGGCGGCAGCGACAGGCGGCTCGCCCGCCGAGCTCAACATCGGGGTGCTGGAGAAGGCCGAGAGCCTGGGAGAACACAACCTCTCAGGAGCTGTGGTAAATCCCTGCGCGTTCCGCGAGCTCTTTCCCGAACTCGCCGCGGAGGCGCTCCCCTTCCGCCAACCGGTCAACGCGGAGGCGGTGTACTTCCTCACCCAGGGACGAGCCCAGCGGATGCCCACGCCGCCAACCATGCACAATCGCGGCTACTACACCGCCTCGATCTGCGAGGTGGTGCGCTGGCTGGGGGAAAAAGCGGAGGAGCTCGGCGTCAACCTGTTCACCGGCTTCCCGGCTGATGCCCTCCTGGTCGATGGCCCCAGGGTTCGCGGAGTCCGGACCGCTCCCACAGGGCTCGACCGGCAAGGCCAACCCACAGGCAACTACGCCGAGCCCACCGATCTCACCGCGCGGGTCACCGTCATCGCCGAAGGCACCCGAGGGGTGCTGAGCCAGGCGTACTGCCAGTGGCAACGGGTCGCGTCGCCCAACCCCCAGATCTTTGCTCTTGGCGTGAAGGAAGTGTGGCAGAGCAAACGGCCTCCCGAAGCGGTCGTGCACACGCTCGGCTGGCCGCTCCCGGTAGATGCGTTCGGCGGGAGCTTCATGTATCCGCTGGGCCAGGACCAGCTCGCGTTGGGAATCGTGGTGGGGTTGGACTACCATGACAGCGGCCTCGACGTGCACGAGCTGCTGCAGCGGATGAAACAGCATCCGCTCTTTCGACCGCACCTGGAGGGCGGGCAGCTGTTGGAGTGGGGAGCCAAGACGATTCCCGAGGGCGGCTACTATGCCCTCGCCGAACGGCGCAGCGGCGACGGTGTCCTGATCACAGGAGACGCAGCGGGGTTGGTGGACGTCCCTTCGCTCAAGGGCATCCACTACGCCATGCAGTCGGGCATGTTCGCGGCTCGAGCCGCCTTTGCCGCGCTTACCGCGAACGACACCTCTGCCGCCGCCCTCTCGGCGTACGATCGAATGGTGGAGGAGAGCTACATCGCCTGCGACCTCTACCGCACCCGGAACATGCGCCTGGCGTTTCGGGATGGACTGTATCTGGGGGGCGTGAAAGCGGGGCTCATGACTCTCACCGGCGGCCGATTCCCCGGCGGCAAAATCCAGACGGAGGAAGATGCTGCCACGCCGCGACGGGTCACCACGGGAGTGGCCTTTACGCCGGATGGCACGCTCACCTTCAGCAAGATGGACGCGGTTTATAAGTCGGGGAACGCGACCCGGGACAGCATTCCCTCGCATCTGCTGGTGGGCCCTGACATCACTCCGGAGCTGGCGGACTTCTACTCCCACGTCTGCCCCGCGGGGGTCTACGAGCGGGTGGGCGACGAGCTGCGGGTCAACGCGCCCAACTGCGTGGACTGCAAGGCGACCGATGTGTTGGGGCCGAGGTGGACGCCGCGGGAAGGAGGCAGTGGGCCCAAGTACCGGCTGATGTAGGCAGTACGGAGTGAGGAGTGAGGGGTGCGATTGGACCGAAAAAGAATCGCGGAGTTACCGGTATGCGGTATTGAGGCCACGTACGAGTGTAACCCCGGCAGCTGGTGGTATGGCAGGCGAGAGCACCCACCCTGCGGAATCATAGCGTAGCGTCCGCTCGACAAACTTTGCGTGGATGGATACCGTGTCGGGATTCGCAAGACACGGCTGCGCCTGGGCTGTTAATTGCGACACAGCCGGCAAGTTCGTGAGGATGAGTACAGGTCTCATTCTGCCTGCAATGCCCTGGCAGGATCGATCGCCGCCGCGCGACGCGCGGGCAGTAGCGCGGCGAGCGCGCCGATCGCCGTGAGCACCACGGCCGCCAGCATGAACGTGAGCGGGTCGGTGGCGCTCGTCTCGTACAGCTCCGACCGAAGCCACCGAGTCGTGAGTGCGGCGCCGACGCCGCCCAGCACCACCCCGACCGCCGCCAGGCGCAGTCCCTCGCCCAGCACCAGTGCGACCACATTGCGCCGCTGTGCGCCGAGGGCCATGCGGATGCCGAGCTCATGGCTGCGCTGGGTGACGAGATAGGCGGTGACGCCGTAAATGCCGAGCGCGGCGAGCAGCAGGGCGGGGAGCGCGAATGCGCCCAATAGCCCAGTGATGAACCGGCGATAGGTCAGCGACTCGCGCAGCGACGAGCGGAGATCGTAGACCCCGCTTCCAAGTCGCGCCCCTTCCAGCGGCAGGTCCGGCTCGACCGACCGGACGACGCGCGCGACGGTGGGCACCATCAGCGACGGGTCGGTCCGGGTGCGGGCCACGAGCGACATCCATCCCCAGACGGTGATCGTGTAGGGGAGATACACCTCGGGCACGAAGTCGGTGTCGAGCGAGTAGTGCCTCACATTGCCGACTACCCCCACGATGGTTGCGCGGACCCGCTCACCAAACTCCGGCCGACCCTGCGCGGACTTGCGGACCGTGATGCGCTTGCCGATCGCGTCGCCCCCGGGCCAGTAGCGCGCGGCGAGGGCCTGGTTCACCAGCACCGCGTTTCCGGGATGCGTGATGTCCTCCGCGGTGAAATCGCGTCCGCGCAGAATCGGAATGCCCGCGGTGCGGAAGTACCCGTTGTCCACCTCGCGGAACAGCGCCTCATCGGTCTCGCCTGCCACCGCGCCTTCCACCTCGACAGGGGTATTGATCGAGGCGCCGCTCAGCGGCACGTGATTTGTGAGCGCGACCGACTGGACGCCGGGCAGCGCGGCCACGGCGGCGGCCACGTCACGGTAAAGCTGGAGCGCGCGCTCCGGGCTCGCGTACTTGGGCGACGTGGGCATGATCGGCACGGCCAGGAGGTGGTCCTCGTCGAACCCGGTGCGCACCCGCTCCAGCCGCTCCAGGCTCCTGAGCAGCAGGCCGGCGCCCGTCAGCAACACGAGCGCGAGAGTGAGCTCGCCCACGACCAGCGCAGCCCGAAGCCGGCGGCGCCCGGCCCCCCGTCCGCTGCCCGCGCCCTCCCGCAGTGCGCTCGGGAGCGAACCCCGGTGACGGAGCGCGGGCACCAAGCCCAGGCTCACGACGAGCGCGACCGCTAGCGCCACCGCGGCGGCCATCGCCAGGGGCTCCACTGCCAGCTCGCCCGCGCGCGGCAAGAGGTCCCGCCCCGCCGTCCGAAGCCAGCGCACCAGGATGACTGCGGCCGCGAGCCCGAGCGCGCCCGCGACGACGCCCAGCACCACGCACTCCGCGGCCAGGAGTCGCAGCAGGGCGGCGCGCCCGCCACCCAGGGCGGCCCGAATGGCCAGCTCGCGCGAGCGTGCGCCTGCCCGCGCCAGGGCGAGGGCGGCGACGTTCACGCAGGCGATGAGCAGCACGAACACGGCCGCCGCAGTGAGCAGGCGAAGCTGCGGTCCGCTGCCACCCAGGATCTCCGTCGTCACCGGCTGGAAGGCCACCCTCCGCCAACCGCCATTCTCGGCGGGATAGGCATCGGCCAGGTGCGCCGCGACGGCGGAGAGAGCCTGCACGCCGGCGGCGGAGTCCACGCCCGCCCGGAGTCGTCCGACGACGCGGCTGTCGGTATGCAGTCCTCGTTGCTGGAGTGCCGGGTCGGTTGCGAGGATGACACTGATCGGTGACCACAGGTCGGCCCAGACGGGGTACATGAAGTCCACCGGCATGACACCGACGATCGCATACTTCCGCTCGCCGAGGGTGACACTCCGGCCAATGACGGACCGGTCACCGCTAAACCGCCGCTGCCAGAGCGGCCACGAGATCACCGCGACTGCCGGCGCGTCGGGCGCGAAGTCGGACGGCTCGAGGCCACGCCCGATGGCCACGGGCTCGGGGAGCACGCGAAAGTAGTCGTCCGACACGTACGCGCCGATCAGCCGCTCGACGCCGCTCGGCGTCTTCAGCAACGCCCCCTGGCCGCGGACGAAGGCCAGAGCCTGGAACGCGGTGGTGCTGGCCCGCCAGTCCTGAAAGGTGGGATACGACGCAGGGCGGATGTTGCTGGCCGAGTCACCCTCGGCGATCATCATGACTCGCTCGCGCGGCGCCCACGCGAGAGGTCGCAGGATCACGGACCGGAGCACGCTGAACACGGCGGTGGTCCCACCAATACCGAGTGCGAGGGTGAGAAGCACCGTGACCGTGTAGCCGGGGGAGCGGGCCAGGGTGCGGAGGGCGTGGCGGAGATCGTGGAGCATGGAGGACTCGGGACGGGTTACGCTCAAGAATATGGCGACGTGTGATTGGTTTACCCAGGACGCAGGCTTGCGCCAACCCGATCCCGACGTGTCGCGTCGCCGAACCTCTAAATACCTTAGCACTCGCCGCCAGCATTCCGATCTCTCATGAGACGAGGTCTGTGATGCGATATCGACCCACCGCCAGCGTTCCCGCCCTGGCTTCTCTGCTTCTGCTCGGCTCCCCGTCACGTCCACTCGCCGCCCAGACCAGAGCCACCGAAGGTTACGTTGATGCCGGCAACCGGGTCCGGCTCTTCTACCGCCTGGTGGGCACCGGGCGCGATACTCTAGTGATCATCCACGGCGGCCCGGGACTCAGCTTCGATTACTTCGGGCACGAGCTGGATCCGCTCGCGTCCCGGGGCCATGCGCTCCTCTTCTACGATCAGCGTGGCGCCGGTCGCTCCACATTGGTGCACGACTCCGCCGGACTTCAGGCGCCGCGCTTCGCCGATGACCTGGAAGCAGTCCGGCGGCACTTCAAGCTGAAGTCCCTGAAGACGCTGTCCCACTCCTGGGGACCCGCCATCGTCGCGCTTTACGCCACCCGCTATCCGGAACGGCTGGGCCGGACCATTCTTCTGGATGCTATCCCGGTCCGGAATAGCGAGCTGGAGGAGGCATTTCAACAGCTCGACGCGAGCCGGGACACCGCCTCCCGCCGGCGCCTCGAGGCGGCCGAAGCGGCGATGCGGGCCAATCCGGAAGACCATGCGGTATGCCGGGCATACTATGCCATCTGGTTCCATCCGTTCTTCATTGACCCCGGCGGCGCGGCGAGCCGCCGCCTGGAAGCCTGTTCCGGAAGCCGCGCGGCGCTGCGCAACAGCGTGGAGAACGTGGACCGGTACACCTTCCCCTCCCTGGGGGACTACGACTGGCGCCGGACCATGGCCCAGGTCCAGGCGCCGACCTTGGTGATTCACGGCGACAAGGATTTCATCCCCGTCGCGACCGCTCGCGAATGGGCCACGAGCATGCCCAACGCCCGGCTGTTCGTGATGCGAGGTTATGGGCACTTCCCGTACATGGAAGCGCCCGACCCGTTCTTCGCAGCCGTGGACCGGTTCCTGAACGGGCTATGGCCGGACGGAGCGGAGCTGGTCCGCGAGTAACAGTCGGCACAGGTCTATGCTTCAGAAACCGATAGTGAGCCCGGGTCGTCGGATATGTCTAGCCGATCCGACGGAGGCGACCGATGCGATTGGGTTACCCTTCCGGGAAACCACGAACCAGCGTCCTTCTTTTGCTCGGTATCCTCGGCTGCCGGCAGCCGTCATCGCCGCCTGTGACATCGCTAACCGACGCCGACCGAGATGCGATTCGGGCGGTGGACAGCGCCTTTGTTCATGCCTGGATCCGAGATGACACCTCCCAGGTACTTCGGTTGTTCAGCCCCGACGCGATCCTGTTCCCCCCTGGCAGCGCCCCGGTCGAAGGTCTTCGAGGGATTCGCGACTACTGGTGGCCAAATGACGGCTCGCACACCAGGATCACGTCCTTCACTCGGGACCTTGCCGAAATCAGTGGCACACGGCAGCTCGCCTACTTCCGTGGCACCGCCCACCTGACATGGGTATACGAGATGGGCGGCAAGAGCACTGCCCAGTCGAGCCGCTCGATCGACCTGGTACTGCTAGCCCCGGATGAGGACGGACAATGGCGCATCATTCGCCAGATGTGGAATCAGTTGCCACCGTGACTCGAGGACGGACTGGTCAGCTAGCCCCGAACATTCGCGAAATCCGCCCCGGCGAGTTTGAGCTCGTGTGGCCTATCTTTCATGCTGTGATCTCGACCGGCGATACCTACGCCTATTCACCAGACCTGACCGTCGACGAAGCCCGGACGATCTGGACAACGCCGCCGGCCCGGGCCTTCCTGGCCGAACTGGACAGCACCGTCGTCGGGACCTATTGCTTGCGCCCGAACCAGCCAGGACTTGGGGACCATGTCGCCAACGCCGGATACATGGTGGCGCCTGCGGCCCGCGGCCAAGGGATCGCCCGGGCGCTCTGCGAGCACTCGATGCAGACTGCTCGACAGGCCGGCTTCAGGGCGATGCAATTCAACTTCGTCGTCAGCTCCAACGAGAGTGCGGTTCGGCTGTGGCAGAGCTGCGGTTTCCGTATCGTCGGCCAGGTGCCGGCTGCGTTTCGCCACCACCAGCGGGGACCGACAGACGTGTTCATCATGCACCGATTTCTCTCGCCCGAACCTGTCTGAGGAAGCGGTCGCTCAAGGAGAACGCCATGCGATCCTACGTGCGCGCGCCCGGTTTCCCGTTCGGTCTCGTAGCTCTCGCCCATCTCATTCAGACTGGGCGCCGCTGGCCGCTGCTGTGATAGCGGTGATCAGCCGCTTCGGGCTGGCACCGATGTGCCCCTTCATCCGGCGGGTGACGCTGGTCATGTTGGCACTGCCCGTCGCGTTCGTGCTCGGCGCTGTGCTCGGCTCGGGCTGGTTCTGGCCGCCGGCGCTGCTGCTGCTCTTCATCTATGGCTGGGTGTGGACTCGGTTCCGTCCCACCACGTTCATCGTACAGCCACAGACCATCGAGGTAATCTGGCCCCTCAAGCGCCGGCAGATCCCTCGCGACCGGATTTCGTCTGTGCGCCTCATCGATCGGCCGGCGCTTCGCGAGCAGGTGGGTTGGGGCATCCGGGTCGGCGCTGGTGGGCTCTGGGGTGGGTTCGGCTGGCTCTGGACCTCCCGACGAGGGATCGTGCAGATGTACGTGTCCCGGCTGGATCGCTTCGTGTGGATCGAGCGCGGCGGGCGGGAGCGGCCCTGGCTCATTACCCCCGAACGAGCCGAAGCGTTCGTGGCTGCACTGACCCAATGAGCGTCCTTCCTCTGGCGGCGATCCTGTTTTGGTACCTTGGCGTGGGAGTGCTTGCGGCCATCGGCACGGTGACGATCAGCCGCACGCGGTTCTCGCCCAAGGTCGAGCACATCTTCTTCGCTTTCCTACTCATTCCCGTCGCCGCTATCTACCTGGCCTTCGTCGAGTACTTGGGCCCCCACTCGGCGCTTCGGCTCGAGGCGTACGCCGTGGCACTTTTCGCCGGCCTGGGCCTCTTGGGTCTCCGGCTTCCCACGCTCCTCATACTCGGCTACGCCCTCCACGGCGCCTGGGACCTGCTCCATGAGGTATTGCCGCACCTCGGTTCTGCTTCCACCGGAGCTCGGCCGGTCAGCGACATTCCTCTCGCCTACGGCGCCTTCTGCGCGGCGTACGATTGGTGCATGGTGGGATACTTTTTCACGAGACGGGCCGCCTGGCGAATTGGTGACGGCAAAGGCACATGAGGGGTCTTTGGTTGCGCAGAGACACACAAGGAAGGCTTATGCGTCGGGCCTGGTTGATTCTCCCAGCCGCCGGAGTCCTCGCGGGGGCGCTGGTCTTTCCCCATGGTGCCTGGCAAGTCCCCCCCCCGCTGCGGGCGCACTTCGACTCGGTCGATGCCGAGTTGCGCGCTGTCAAGACACTTCACCTGACACACGGCCACCGTACCCTGAGGGGCGCGCTGGTTGGCTGGCTTGGAGAGTATCGGGAGGCGAGGGAGTTCCCGCGGAACGACCACTTCCAAGACCGCGCGATGCCGTTCTTCCGCGACAGCCGCGCGTCGGAAGCCTGGGAGTCATCGCCGGTGGGGCCAACCTCGATGGGAGTGATGACACGCAGAAGGTCGCGGCAGCAAACATGATCATCGGCGGCGGGGCGATAGCGGCGGGGCTTTACGCCTGCTCAAGCCGAGAGTTGTCGGATCGGCCAAGGTGGGCCCCGACTGTCAGTCCGCAGGTGATTCGGAGTGCCCACGGCGGCCGATTCGGGGCGGTGGTGCCCAGCAGCTTCTAGTCGCCGGCGATCCTCCATGGCTGGCTGAGAACGATCGTGTGTGCCCGGCGTTCCTCTTCCGAGGGCGCCTTGCCGCCGCGATCACCGTTCTTTGCCTCACCCAGCCAAGGAGGATGTATGACTCTGCATCACGCTCGAGTACTGATTGCGTGCGCCGCGCTGGCCGCATGTGATGGCACATCGCACCGGGATCTCACCGCACCCGACGGCGCCGGACCGGCACAGCCGGCGGCGGTCGCGCACCGGTTGGTCCGTGCCAATGGCGAAGTCTTCTCTGCCCGTGCAGCACGTGCCACGTCGAGCCCCAGGCGGCTCGACCCTGGCCTGAGCGCGGCCGCCCAGGTCGCCGCGGTGACGGTGTGCGACGCGGGTGTGATCGATCCGGTCGACGGCAGCGTCTCCGGCGGCCTGGACGGCGGCACCTACACCGACGTGGAAGTCCCGGCGGGCAAGATCTGCGTGCTTTCGGGTGTGACAGTGACCAAGTCGGTCAAAGCGTTTGCCGATGCCCGGCTCTTCATTCAGAGTTCGCAGATCGGCGGCAACGTCCGGGGCCTGAACGCAAGCGCGGTGCAGGTCAACGGCGAAAGCACCATCGCCGGCAACATGAACGTTCAGGGGGCCCACGACCTCCAGTACGCCTCCTGCGCGGTGGACAACGCCACTATCAACGGCGATCTCATCTGCGCCGACAACAATCCCGGGTCACCCATCATTCGGGCGGAGCAGGGCCCGACGTCCATTGGCGGGAATGTAAAGCTGGTGGACAACGACATCCCGGGCGGTCACGTCATGCTGTTCCTCAACGCCAGCGTGGGTCAGGACGCCGATGTGCGCCGGAACAGCGGTGCCGGGTTCAAGTCCGTGAGCGGCAACACCATTACGGGCGAGCTCGCGTGCCGGAAGAATGATCCGACCTTCACCGGTGGCCCCAATACCGCGGGTACGATTCTAGGACAGTGCTTCTAGTCCCAGGCTACTCCCGCCACCTGCCGCGTGGTGACGTTGAGCCGGTTCCAGACGTTGATGCCGGCGATGGCGAGCACCAGGCCGGCCAGGGCCTGCTCGTCGTAGTGCCGAGCAGCCTCGTCCCAGACGTCGTCGGGGACCGGCTCGGCGCGGTCGCTCATGCGGGTCTCGGCCTCGGTTAGGGCCAGCGCCGCGCGCTCCGCGTCGGTGAACCAGGGGGCGTCGCGCCAGCCCGCCACCGCGAACAGGCGCTGATCGGTCTCGCCCAGCCGCCGGGCTATCTGGGGATGCTGCACGGCGCACACGCCGCAGCCGTTGATCTGGCTGGCCCGCAGACACACGAGCTCGATGGTCTTGAGCGGCAGGCCGGTGGCCTGGATGGACTTGGTTAGCGCCCGCAGGGCCTGGAGGGCGCCGGGGACGGCCAACGCCGGATTCTGCATTCTCGCCTGCATCGCTTCTACTCCTTCGTCGAATCAGTTCAGGTGCATCACCGGTCGCAACGTCGCCGGCGGCATCCGCGGGGGCCCGTCACATCGGCCGGGTCTCCCGGGTCATAGCTTTGACACGGGACGGCGGAGGAATGTGACCGATGGAAGGCGACTGGCTGGCGCGACAGTTCGAGGAGCACCGCCCCAGGCTTCGGGCAGTGGCCTACCGGATGCTCGGCTCTCTCAGCGAGGCCGACGACGCGGTGCAGGAATCGTGGCTCCGGGTGAGCCGGGCCGACACAGGCGGCGGCGAGGGCGGGGGCCGCATCGACAACATGGGCGGGTGGCTCACCACGGTGGTGTCGCGGGTATGTCTCAACCTGCTGCGGGCGCGGGCGGGACGACGGGAGGAATCGTTCGAGGCCCACCTGCCCGACCCAATCGTCACCGCCGAGGGCCCCAGCAATCCGGAGGAGGAGCTGCTGCTGGCCGACTCGGTTGGGCTGGCGCTCCTGGTGGTGCTGGAGACACTCGACCCCGCCGAGCGGCTGGCGTTTGTGCTGCACGACACCTTTGCGGTGCCGTTCGAGCAGATCGCGCCGATCGTGGGGCGGACTCCGGCGGCGGCGCGTCAGCTCGCGAGCCGGGCCCGGCGCCGGGTGCGCGGCGCAGTGACGGAGGAGTTGGACCTCGACCGCCGGCGCCAGCGGGAGGTGGTGGACGCCTTTATCGCCGCCTCGCGCGGCGGAGACTTCGACGCCCTGCTCCAGGTGCTGGACCCCGACGTGGTGCTCCGGACTGACGGCGGCGGCGTGGCGCCGAGTCGGATCGTACGCGGCGCCCGCAACGTGGCGGGTGGTGCCATCGCCTACTCGGCTCGTGGGCGGGCCGACACAATTCGTCCGGTGCGGGTGAACGGCGCTGCGGGTGTCGCGGTGTTCGATCCGGAAGGCAGGCCGTTCTCACTCGTAGCGTTCACTGTGGCACGGGGGAGAATTGTCGAGATCGACATCCTCACGGACCGTGAGCGGCTGGAGCCGCTGCTCGAGGGCAAGAAGTTGCACTCTGGTTGGCGAGCAAGTTGACAGTGTCGGCAACTTGAGGATTGTGCGCTCGAGTTGCTTTTCCCACCATTGACAGGCGCCAAGTCGGCCCTGCGTTTCCCCTAACGCGAACTCCAAAGAACGGCGGGCGGCAAGTAGTGAACGATGAGTGTGGCGCCCTGTCGCCTACTCATCCGACGCTGCTTGACCGCCCGCCATCAGCATCGGTGCAAGAGCAGGCCGGGAACCACCGCGGAGACCCCATGGGTGCAACGAGGGCCAAACCTGGATTGGCGGCGAACGTCTGGAAGGTCGGCGCGGGAACGCTCTCCACGGCGGCCGCCCTGGTTTCCATCCTGAGCTACACCAACTCGGTCAAAAGCTTCGTCGGCATTGCTCCGAAGAAGCCTCTCCTGCCGAGCGCGCCTGAAACTCGGTGGGTGGGACTTGCCCCCTCCGCCGATACCCTGACGGCCCTGGGTGACTCGCTTCAACTGGCGGTCACTGCTACCGACGAGCGCGGCGCCGCGCTGGTGGGGATCACCCCGGCATGGACCAGCACCGAAGACGACGTCGCCTCGGTGGACCAGGGTGGGCGGGTGGTGGCCCGTGGACCCGGCATGACCACGATCGTGGTGAGCGTGGGACGAGTCACCGCCCGCTCGAGAATCACCGTGCGGCAGACGCCCGCCGCCGTTCGGCTCAGCGATACGCTCATCCGCATACCGGAAGGGGAACGGGTCCGGCCGTTGGCTCAGGTTGTGGATCTTCGCGGCGGTCCCATCGCCGGAACCCGCCCCTCGTGGCGTACCTCCGACGCGGCGGTGGTCGCCCTGGACAGTCTGGGGCAGGCCACGGCCATGAGCCCGGGAGAGGCAACCCTTACCGCCGCCTTCAGCGAACTGCAAGCCGGCCTCCGAGTCGAGGTGGTCGCAGTGCCGGCCTCGGTGACGGTCATTGCGGGGGAAGACCAGCGCGCTCCCGCGGGTCGAGCGCTTTCGACCCCGGTGACGGCGCAGGTCGTGTCCCGGAGCGGTCGTCCAGTTCCGAGCGTGCCGGTCGAGTTCAGGATTCAAAGCGGCGAAGGCAGCACGACGGCGACCGCGGACACTTCCGACCCGCGGGGGATGGTGCGGACTGTCTGGACGTTGGGAAACATCCCCGGACGCCAGCATCTGGCCATTGCGGTTGACGCTGTGACCGTGACACCGGTGTTGACCGCAGAGGCCGATCCCGTGGCCGGGAATACCCGCGTCACGCTGGTGAGCGAGGAGCTGTCCGGCCCGGCGGGCGACACCCTGGGACAGCCAGTCCGCATTCGGGTGACCGACTCTACCGGAGCGGCATTGGCAGATCTTCCCGCCACCTGGAGCACGCCGGATGGCGGCAGCGTGGTCTCACTCAACGGTCGCACCGATTCCCTGGGAGAAGCCCGGGCACGGTGGAAGCTCGGCCCCAAGGCAGGCCGCCAGCGGGTTCAGGTGCAGGTGGGCAATGCTCGGACCATGCCGATCTTTACCGCCCGGGCAGTCGCGCTAGCCGGTGCGCCGGCTTCGGTGGTCATGCGGAGCGGCGACGGGCAGACCGGCGCCGTCGGCATGGTCTTGCCCCGCCCGCTCACGGTGCTCGCGCTGGATCGTCTGGGGAACCCCGTCCCCGACGCGCGCCTAACGTTGCTTCCCAAAGCCGGCAGCGTCCCCGACAGCGCCATTCGAACCGATTCGGTGGGTCAGGCGAAAGTGCGATGGACCCTCGGCCATGTGGCCGGGCTCCAGAGGATAATGTTGCGGGCGGAGGGCGTCTCGGCGGCGCTCGAGCTCACCGCCCGGTCGCGGAGTGGGAAGCCGGCCAAGCTCGAGTTTCTCTCGCCCCGTCCGACCGCCGGCTCGGCCCGAACTTCGGCCAAGTCCTTGGTCGTGCAGCTCGCCGACGACTACGGCAACCCAATCGCCGAACAGGCGGTGCGGTTCCACAGCGCGGCTGGAACCGTGAGCCCGGCCCGTGCCGCGACCGACGCGCAGGGACAGGCCCGAGTACGCTGGACGCCGCCTCGCAAGGCGGTCAAGCCGACGCTCGTCGCGGAGGTACCGGGCAGCGAGGCTCGGGCGATCTTCACTCTCCCATCACCTTGATGATGACCCGCTTGCGCCGGCCGCCGTCCCACTCTCCGTAAAACACCCGCTGCCAGGGGCCGAGGTCCAGCGCCCCGTTGGTGATCGGCACGATCACCTCGTGTCCCACGGTCAGACTCCGCAGGTGAGCGGCCGCATTGTCCTCCCCGGTCTCGTTGTGCCGATAGCGCGAGGGGTCCCAGGGTGCGATCGTCTCCTCCAGCCACTTGAGGATGTCGTGCCAGAGTCCGGACTCGTGATCGTTGACGAAGACCGACGCGCTGATGTGCATCGCTGACACCAGGACGAATCCCTCATGCACGCCGCTGGCGCGGACCTGCTCCATCACCTCCTCGGTGATGTCGATGATCTCCTGCCGGCGCTTGGTGTTGAACCAGAGATAGTGGGTGTGGGTGGGCATTCGAATGACGGGTGAGATGTGAAACGTGAAGAGCAAAAAGTGAAACGTAAAGGGGAAAAACGTGAAGGGTGGAGAGTGATCTACCGTTCACCGTTTACCGCCTATCTCAGCAACTCCTCCAGCCTGACCGCCGTCTCCGTCTTCTCATCCCGATACTTCACGATCACCGGCGAATACAAACTCACCCCCGCCGTTTTCCCCGGCCCCGAGGTCACCGGTCGGGTTCCCGGAACGACCACGGCCCCCGTCGGAATCTCCAGCGGCTGATCGCCGTCGCGGCGGTACACTCGATCGTGCACCAGGTCGAACACGGCGGTCCCGCCCGTCAGAACCGTGCCCGGAGCCAGCACCGCCCGCTCCCTCACGATGGTCCCCTCGTACACGCCGCAGTTGCCGCCGACCAGCACCTCGTCCTCGATGATCACGGGGAGCGCGCCTGCCGGCTCCAGCACGCCGCCGATCTGGGCCCCAGCCGAGAGATGGACCCGCCGCCCGATCTGGGCACAGGAGCCGACCAGAGCATGGGAATCCACCAGGGTGCCTTCATCCACGTAGGCGCCCACGTTGATGTACATCGGAGGCATGCAGATCACACCGTGAGCTACATAGCAACCGTCTCGAATCGAGGAGCCGCCCGGGACCACGCGCACTCCATCCTCCGGCCCGAGCGCGCGGAGAGGAAAGGTGTCTTTGTCGTAAAAGGAGAATGAGCCGGCAGCCGCGACCGGACCGGTGCGCCCCAGCCGGAAGCCGAGCAGGATTCCGGACTTGACCCAGGCGTTGACCTGCCAGCGACCGTCGCTCTGCCGCTCGGCTGCTCGCACGGCTCCCGCATTGAGCGCCGCTTTGAGCTCTCGAAATGCCTGAAGCGCGAGGAGCTCTTCGCCGGGAGGGACGCCACCGGCATACCGCTCCAGCGCCGAGCGGATTCTGCCGGCGCGCCCGGCGTCAGATTCCAGCGACGCCGGCATCCCGAAGGGCGGCAGTGAGCGCGACGCAGGTCGCCTCGCTCACCGGAATCAGTGGCAGGCGGAGCATGTTGCGGATCTTGCCCATGAGCGCGAGCGCCGCCTTGACCGGGGCCGGATTGGTCTCGAGGAAATTGGCATCCATGAGTGGAAGCAAACGGAAGTGCAGTTCGCGCCCACCTGCCAGATGGCCGTCCAGCAGCAGCCGCACCATCGTCGCCATCGGGCGCGGGACCTCGTTGGAGGCGACCGAGATGAGGCCATCGCCACCGGCTGCGACCACCGGAAATGCCAGCCAGTCGTCTCCCGACAACACCGAGAAGTCATCCGGTCGCTCCTGCAGGATCTCCATCACCTGCTTCAGGTCTCCGCTGGCTTCCTTGATGCCCATGATATTGGGATGGCTCGCAAGCTTGAGCGCGACAGATGGTTTGAGATTCACGGCCGTGCGCCCGGGAACGTTGTAGAGGCAGACCGGGCGGGTCGAGGCGTCGGCCACCGCCATGAAGTGGCGGTACAGGCCCTCCTGCGTGGGCTTGTTGTAGTACGGGGTGGCGCTGAGGATCGAGTCGGCACCCAGCCGGCACATGCGCTGAGTTTCGGCGACGGCGCGGGCGGTGTCGTTGCTGGTGGCGCCCGCCATGACCGGGAGGCGTCCGGCGGCGGTATCCAGGACGCACGCGACCACCCGGTCTCGCTCGCTCTCGTTCAGGGTCTGGGCTTCGCCGGTCGAGCCGCACGCGACCAGGAAGTCAATACCTTCGGCGATCTGCCACTCGACCAGTGTCCGGAGAGCGGGGAAGTCCACCTCTCCCGAGTCGGTGAAGGGCGTGACCAACGCAGTGCCGCAGCCCTGTAACCGGGGCATTGCTAGCCTCCGAACAGCATGTCCTCGAAGCGATGTACGCCTGGGTGTCCGGGAAGCCACTCCGCGGCGGCCAGTGCGCCGGCGGCGAAACCCTGGCGGCTTCTGGCGACGTGGCTCAGACTGATGCTCTCAAATGGACCGTCATAGGTCACGGTGTGAGTTCCCGGGATGGTGCCGGCGCGCACCGACGTGATCGGGAAGGGCCGCTCGCTGTCGGCCTGGTGCAGCGTCTCCTGCAGCACCCGCGCGGTGCCCGACGGTGCGTCCCGTTTGGTTGCGTGGTGCTCCTCCAGTATATAGGCGTCGAATCCGGGCCGCCCGGCAAACTCGCGGGCCATCTGCTGCGCCGTCCGGACAAAGAGTTGAACTCCAATCGAGAAGTTGGCGCCGTGCAGCAGCGCGCCGCCGTGTCGGTTGACCAGCTGGGTGATGCGAGGGAGCTCCGCGGCCCATCCCGTGGTCCCGGTGACGGTCGGGATGCCGGCTCGGATCAGTCTCTCGAGATTGCCGACGACGGCGTCGGGGCGGGTGAATTCGACCGCGACGTCCGCTCCTGCCAAGCGCTCTTTCGTGAGGGCTTTGCCGCCGGCGTTTTCCTCGCCGCCGAAGGCCGCGTGCACCTCGTGCCCCCGCTCTTCCGCCAGCGCGGCGATCGCCTTTCCCATCTTGCCGTTGCCCACGATGACAATGCGCATGCACACCGATCCGCTACTCGCCCGTGTGTCCCCCTCCCCTTCTCCCTTCTCACTCCTCACTTCTCACTGCAGTTCAACAGGACCCGAAGAACTCCTGGTGCAGCCGCCGAACCACGCCCGGCCCATCCTCCTCCCGCACCACGAACGTCATGTTGATCAGCGAGGCGCCCTGCGAGATCACCTCCACGTTGGCCGGTTGCACCGCCTGGAACAACCGAGCAGCAAGCCCGGGAGTGTGCCGCAGGCCGATCCCGACCACCGCCACGATTGCGCGGCCGTCTTCCACCCACACCTCTCCCAGCTCCGAGAGCTCCCGCACCACGGCGTTGAGCCGGGTCCGGTCTTCCACCGTGAGCGAGACGCTCACCTCTCCGCTGGCGAGTACGTCTACCACCGTCTCGTGTCGCTCGAAGACCTCGAACATCGCGCGGAGGAAGCCGTAGGCGCCGAGCATTCGCGGTGCGCGAACGTTCACGACAGTGATGCCGGGCTTCCAGGAGATGGACCGGACCGGGGAGTCGCCCATTCGCTCCAACTCGGCCTCCGGCTCAATGATTGTCCCGGGGCGATCAGGCTGGCTGGCGTTGAGAACCACAATCGGAATCCCGGCCCGAACCAGCGGCTGGGCGGTCGCGGGGTGGAGCACCTTGGCCCCGAATGTCGCCAGCTCGGCCGCCTCCTCGTAACTCGCGGCCGTCAGGGTGCGCGCCGAGGGCACCACCCTTGGGTCGGCCGTCATCAGTCCGCTGACATCGGTCCAGATCTCGACCCGTTGGGCCTCGAGGGCGGCGCCGAGCAGCGCCGCCGTGAAGTCCGACCCGCCGCGGCCCAGGGTCGTGGGCACCCCGTCGGCCGTCGCCCCGATGAAGCCCTGCGTCACGGGAATGCGGCCGGCCTCGAGCAGTGGGCGAATGCATTCCCGGGTCCGGGTGTTCACGACCTGCACGTACGGCATTGCCCGGGTGAACCGGTCGTCGGTCACCATGAGAGGCCGGATGTCGATCCAGGTGGCCGGGAGCTCCGCCCTCTCCATGGCGGCCACGATCAAGCGAGAGCACCACAGCTCGCCCCGCCCGGCCACAGCGTCCAACTCCGCCGGCTTGAGCATCCGGCCCAAGGTCGCGAGCAGCTCCTGGCGCAGGGCAGCCGCATCCTCCGCGATCGCCTCGAAGGCCGACTTGGTGCCTGGCAACTTGCGGGAGACGGACTCATGGCGTCGGACCAAGGCATCCATGTCGGCGGCCAGATCTGTGGGGTCACCCCGGTAGGCAACGCGCGCCAACCCGAGCAGTGCGTCGGTCACGCCTGCCAGGGCCGAGACCACCACTAAGGGTCGGTCGGCGATCCGGGCCCGGATGATCCCAATCAGGCGGCCGATGGCATCGGCATCAGCCACCGAGGTGCCGCCGAACTTGCAGACGATCATTTGGGGCGCCCGACCCGCCCGTCGGCCACCAGCAATTCGGCGATCTGCACTCCCTGGCCCGCCGCTCCACGAACGGTGTTGTGGCCCAGGATCACCAGCCGCAGGTCGAGCACCGGACAGGGTCGCACTCGTCCGACGATGACGGCCATTCCCTGGCCGCGGTCGAGGTCCAGCCTGGGCTGTGGCCGGTCCAGCCGCGGGTCCACTTCGATGGGCGGGTTCGGCGAGGAGGGAAGCTCCGCCACACAGGGAGGCGAACGGAACTCCTGCAACGTGGTGATCGCCTCTTCCGGCGTTACCCGCTTCCGGAACCCCACCGAGACGGTCTCCAGATGCCCATCAACCACTGCCACGCGGTTGGTATGGGCGCTGACCGCGAACTGGGCCGGCTGGACTCTTCCGTCGGTCAGGGTCCCCAGGATCTTGCGGCTTTCCCGTTCGATTTTTTCCTCTTCGCCGCCGATGTGGGGAATGACGTTGCCGACGATGTCGAGCGATGCGACACCGGGATAGCCGGCGCCCGAGACGGCCTGCATCGTGGAGACGAACAGCCGCTCGACTCCGAACGTCCGGTGCAGCGGAGCCAGCGCCAGGGCCAAAGCCGCCGTCGAGCAGTTGGGATTGGCGATGAGGGCGCCGGACCAGCCTCGTGCCTCGCGCTGGCGATCGATCAGGGTGAGATGATCGGCGTTGGCCTCGGGGATGAGGAGGGGCACATCGTCGTCCATCCGATGGTTGCGGGCGTTGGTCACCACGAACGCCCCACTCCGCGCAAAGGCCTGTTCGATCGGTCCTGCGACGTCCGCGTCGAGCGCCGAGAACACGATGGGACCCTGGAGAGGTGGTTCGCACGGCTCTACCCGCAGGCGGGCGATCCGTTCGGGCAGCGGTGCGTTCTCCCTCCAGCGTACAACCTCACCGTAGGTCCGTCCGGCGCTGGCCGAGGAGGCTGCAATGGCGGCGACGTCGAACCAGGGATGCTCAGCCAGCAGGCGCACGAACTTCTGACCGACCGTGCCGGTCGCCCCGAGCACCGTGACCGGGATCTTTGCCATCATGAGGCCTCGCGCGCCAGAAGATCGCTCGCCAGACGGACGTACAACTCCACCCCTCGCAGCAGATCGGCCTTCCGGATGTGTTCGTTTTCGGAATGCGCCACGCGGATGGTGCCAGGTCCCAGCTGGTATCCCTCGCCCCACGATGCCAGAAACGGCAGATCGCTGGCGTAGCTCACCACGACCGTATCCCAACCTGCCGGAGCCGATCCGCCCTTGTAGCAGGGTAGCTCCACCGGAAAATCCACCGACACCTCGGGGGACACGAGCTTCCGGATGGCTGCCTTGAGCGGATCGGTTGGCTCCACCGTGCGCACCAGCAGCTGGGCCTCGGCCGACGGCGGGATTACGTTGGGCGCCACTCCACCGTTGATCACGCCGAGATTGAGCGTGGACGGCCCCAACAGCGGGTCCACCGGCAGCGGCATCTGGCGGATGCGCTCGATGGTGTCGAGCAGTGCCGCGATCGCGCTCACGCCGTCCTGAGGATAGGCGGAATGGGCTGCCTTTCCCTTGGCCTTCAGGTCAACTCGCAATGTGCCCTTCTGCCCGATGGAAAGCAGATTCTCGGTGGGCTCGCCGTTGACCAGAAACCGCCCCCGCGGCTCGAGACCGGCGGCGGCGAGAGCGCCATCGGAGCCGTTCTCCTCGCCCACCAGAAAGAGCAACCCGACTCGCCGCTCGCCCGCCTGTGAGAGCCGCTCGGCGGCCGCGACCATGGCGGCGGCGATACCCTTAGCATCGCAGCTCCCCCTGCCGTGGATCGTTCCGCTGTCCTCCGAAAGCGGCAGATACGGCGGAACCGTATCCACATGGGTCGAGAAGACCAGCTGCGGGGTCTCACGATAGGCAAAGAGATTGTCCCGGCCCGGCGAGACCGGCTGCCGCGTGACTCGATACCCCGCACGACGCAGCAGGCGATCGAGCAGATCGATGGCCGGGCCTTCGGCTCCGGTGGGCGTCTCGAGGGCCACGAGGGCCCGCGTCAGCTCCAGCGCGTCCACGAACGGAAACGCCCCGCCGGCGTCAGCTCGGCGGGGCCACTCATCGCCAGGGTCGGCATCTCCGGTGAAGCTAGGAAGGCGGCTGCACCGGAGCAAGTGCTGCAAATGCGGGGTAGATTGGAGGGGCAAGTGGGTTGGTCCCGGAGGAGACACCCATGCGCTTCCCCCACCTCTTTGTTGGGCCGCTTCTACTCCTGGCGCTGACCGCCTGTGAGGTGACCTTCCTTTCGATCTCGACCGACGGACGCCTCCGGATTACCGTCGAGACCAACGGGGATGCACTCGATTTTCACGGCTACTCCGTCGCAGTGGACGGAGGCCAGGTTCATGCCCTGGACATGAACGGCGCCGTCACCCTGACCGACCTTTCCCAGGGAAGCCACACCGTACAGCTCTCGGGGTTCGCCGACAACTGCGCGGTCCAGGGGGAGAACCCCAGAACGATCGTGGTGCCGAGCGCGGGGACCCTTTCGCTTGCGTTCGTGGTCGGCTGCCGCCCCAAGCGAACGCTGTCATAGCTTCACCGCGGTTGCGTCGGCGGCCTCCGCCTCTCGTTTCCCTTCCTCCAGATCCACGAAGGTCAAGATCGCTGCGCCGACCGCGAAGAACGCGATCACCGAGAGGATCGCGTTCCGGCTGGACCCGGTCGCCGCGATCGTGCCGGCGAAGATCAGAGGTCCGAAAATGCCGGCGAACTTCTCGAAGACGCTCCAAAATCCGAAGAACTCCCCCGACTTGTGGTGCGGAATCATGCTGGCAAAGAGGGAACGGCTCAGGGCCTGGGTTCCCCCCTGTACCAGCCCCACCAGCCCCGCGAGGATGAAGAAGTGAGCCGCGGTCTTCATGAAGTACCCCAGGATGCTGATGACGGTGTACACCAGCAGTCCGAAGAAGAGCGAGCGCTTGGCGCCGATCCGGCCGGCCAGAGTACCAAAGAGGAAGGAGCAGGGGATCCCCACGAACTGCACCAGGAGAATCGCGGCGATGAGCGCGCTCTGACCGATGCCCAGCTCCGTGCCGTACGCCGTCGCCATCTTGATGATGGTCTGAATCCCATCGTTGTAGATGAGGAAGGCCAGGAGCATGAGGAAGGCCTGGCGATAGCCCCGGAGCTCGCGGAAAGTCTCGCTCAGACGCTCGAAGGCCGCGCGCGCCGGATTCTCGCCCCAGCGCTCGTCCGGCTCGAGCCGCGCCGGCGGCTCGGGAACTCGACGGAACAGCGGCACCGAGAAGATCACCCACCAGAGTGCGACCGACACGAAGGCGAGCCGCGCGGGAAGCGTCGCCTCGGCCTCCGTCATCCCGGGATGCGCCGGCAGGCCGAACCACGCCGGTTTCTGGATCCAGGCGAGGTTGAGCGCCAGAAGAATCCCTCCGCCGACGTATCCCATCGCATAGCCTGCCGTCGAGATCCGATCGATCTCATTCGGCTTGGCGATGTGGGGAAGCAGAGCCTCATAGAACACGAAGCTCCCAGTGACGCCGATCAGCGAAAGAATGAACAGCCAGGACGCCAGTCCGATGTCCCCGGTGTGCACCAGGAAGAGACCGGCGACTGCCGCCACACCCAGGGCCTGAAAGCCGCCGATGAACCGTTTCTTGGAGGCGCGGAAGTCGGAGATGGCTCCGAGCACCGGGGAGAGCACAGCGATGATGACCAGCGCGATGGTATTGACCGTCGCCAGCCGCTGGGTCGCCCCGCTTTCCGCCAGGCCGGCCCCGGCCACCTTGACGAAGTAGATGGGAAAGACCGCCACCATGACCGTGGTCTGCATGGCAGACGCGGCCCAGTCGTACATCGCCCAGGCGCGAAGCTCGGGGCGATCGAGACCCAGGCTCTTGAGGAGCGGCACCCAGCTAAGCTACACCCGAATGGCCTGCCCGGCTCGACCGGCGAGGGACCTACTCTACGGGGATCGACCCAAGACTGAGAGGTCCCTCGGTCGCGCTGCTCCCTCGGGCTGTCGAACTCCTACGTCCACTCAGGCCGCGAGTCGAGCCTCGTGGGCACTGCGGCGGAGGGAGAGCAGCACGGCGCCGGTGAGCGTGAGGAGGATAATCCCGAGCGAGAGAAGAATGGGCAGGTGAACCCAGTAGCTCAGCGTCATCTTGAGTCCCACGAACATCAGGATCAGCGCCACGCCCGGCTTGAGATAGACGAAGCGGTCCATCATCCCCGCGAGCACGAAGAACAGCGCCCGAAGCCCCAGGATGGCGAAGACGTTGGAGCTGTAGACCAGGAAAGGATCCCGGGTGACGGCGAAGATCGCCGGGATGCTGTCGATTGCGAACACCAGGTCCGACCATTCCACGACCAGCACCACGAGCAGGAGCGGCGTCGCGAGCAGGGTGCCCCGGCGGGTCCGGCAGAAGAAGTTCGTCCCGTGGTACGAGTCGGCAAAGGGAAGGAACTTCCGGGCCAGCCGAACGACCGGATTCCGGTCCAGGTCTACCCGCTGATCCTTGACCACCAGCATCCGGATACCGGTCAGCAGGAGGATCCCGCCAAACACGAAGACGATCCACTCGAAGCGCTGCAGCAGCAGCGCTCCCAGCGCGATCATGAGAAACCGCATCACGATCGCACCCAGAATCCCCCACTTCAGCACCTTGGGCTGGGCCGCCGCGGGCACGCCGAAGTAGGAGAAAATCAGGATGAAAACGAAAAGATTGTCGACGCTGAGGGAGAGCTCGATCAGATAGCCGGTGTAGTACTCCAGCGCATGTTGGGTTCCCTCCATCCACAACAGGATCAGACCGAAGCCCAATGCGACGATGACGAGCCCCAGGCTCCAGGCCGTCGCCTCCTTCATGCTGAGCACATGAGAGCGCCGGTTCAGCACTCCCAGGTCCAGCACCAGGAGCGCCAGGATGAGGCCGGTAAACCCCATCCATACCGCGGGGCCGTGGACGCCCAACTATCGACCCGGCGACATCGCTTCGAGTCGGGCCACCCGTTCCTCGGTCGGCGGGTGAGTGCTGAAGAGCTTCAATACCCCTCCACCGTGAGCCGCGAGCGGATTGACCTGAGCCAGCGGCGCCGCGGCAGGAGCGACCTCCATGGGAATCCGGTGCGCCAGCGCGTCCAGCCGCCGGAGCGCGTTGGCCAGCGGCAGTGGCCGTCCCAGGATCTGAGCGCCGACCCGGTCGGCCTCGAACTCCCGTTGCCGGGAGACGGCGAACTGAATCAGCATCGCCCCGATCGGCGCGAGCAGCAGCAAGGCCAACTGGGCGAGCGGATGACCGTCGTCATCGCGTCCGCCGCCGAACATGATCAGGTACGGCAGGTTGCTGATGGCGCCCGCGATGCCGGCTGCGACCGTGGTGATGAGCATGTCCCGGTTCTTGACGTGAGCCAGCTCGTGGGCCAGAACGCCCTCCAACTCGTCCTGGGGCACATACTTGAGAATTCCGGTGGTGACTGCCACGACTGCATGCTCCGGATTCCGGCCGGTGGCGAATGCGTTGGGCTGCTCGTGGGGCGCGACCGCGACGGTCGGCATGGGCAGGCCGGCCCGCTGCCGCAGCCGATCGACCATCCGGTAGAGCTCGGGCGCCTGGGCCTCGGTGACGACCTGGGCTCCGTACATGCGGAGCACCATGCGATCGGAGAAGAAGTACATGATGAAGTTGAAGGCGCTGCCGATCACCAGCGCCAGCACCAGGCCCTGCGAGCCGCCCAACAACTGCCCGACCAGCAGAAAGAGACCCATGAGCCCGGCCATCAGGACCATCGTCTTGACGTTGTTCATACCATCCTCGGCTTGGGCGACCGGCGCCCTGCGGGGGTCTAAAAAGAAGAGCGAGACCCCGTCCGCTCCGCGTGCGCCCGCTTGCGCATCTGCGATGGACGAAGGTCTCGCTCTGGACCCGGTACCTCGAGTCCCTGCTGGACCGTGCCCGCTGTGAGCGAGCAGTCTTGACGATCCAGGCGTCCGCCATTTCTCCGGCGGATAAGCTACTCCCCTTCTACTGTGCGAAATCTAGAGCCGCCGACGGATCCGGTCAATCGATGTCAGAACCCGGGTTCGGTGGCGTGCGACGGATCGTTCAGGCGGAGCGCCCGGACCGTGGAGCCGGCGGCGGTCTCGAATTGCCCCTCAGGAATGACCAGCAGCGCGTTGGCGAGCACCATCGAGGTGAGGATGCCTGACCCCTGCGGCCCCGTGAGCCGTGCTTCCGGACCGCTCGGTCCTTCGGTGACCACGCCGCGGAGAAAGTGCTGCAGCTTCGGCTTGAGGCTGATTGGCTCCGCCATTCGGACCGGGGTGCTGCGGCGGTAGGGCAGGGCGTGGCCGGCCATCTTCCGGATCGCCGGCCGAACGAACAGCTCGAAGGTGACCATCGTGCTGACCGGATTCCCCGGGAGTCCGATCCAGGGAATCGCCTTCAACAGCCCGAACCCGACTGGCGCACCCGGCCGCATGCGCAGCCTCCAGAATCGTTGGGTGGCGCCCAACTCGTCCAGGACCTGGCGCACGTAGTCGTGTTCACCGACGCTGATGCCCGCGCTGGTGACCAGCAGGTCGCAGTCCTGCGCCCCCTGCAGGTGCTCCCGCAGGCTGTCAGGGGTGTCACGCGCGATTCCCAGGTTGACTGGCTCGCCACCCGCCTGCCGCACCAGGGCGATCAGCGTGTGGGTGTTGCTGCTGGCCACCTTTTGCCCGCTGAGAATCTGTTCGGCCTGATCCAGATCGACGATCTCATCACCGCTGCCGAGGATGGCGACCCGGGGGCGGCGGAACACCAGCGGATGAGAAAACGCCAACGAAGCCAGGACGCCCAACTGAGCGGGTCCCAGCTCGGTGCCGGCCCGGAGCACGACGCTACCCTTGCCGATGTCCTCCCCGGCGCGGCGGAGGTTCGCCCCCACGTCTCGGTCCCGAACGATGCTGACCACATCGGCGCCGCAGTCCGTGTCCTCCTGCCGGATCACGCTGTCGCTGCCGGTCGGGAGTGGTGCCCCGGTGAAGATTCGGGCGCTTTCGCCGGGGCCGATGGGCTTGGTGGGGAAATGGCCGGCGGGAAGCTGCTCGATTACCTGCAGTCGAACCGGGTGGGACTCGGATGCGCCACGCACGTCCTGCCCCCGTACCGCATAGCCATCCATCGCCGAGTTGGTCCAGGCAGGGATGTCCAACGGACTTACTACGTCTTCAGCCAGGACTCCGTCGAGCGCGTCATCCAACGGCATCCGGAGGGCGGGCTGGCGCTGAATCTCGCCGAGAATCGCGCGAGCCGCGTCCGAGGCGGAGAGAAGACTGGCTACGGCTCGATGGTCAGCGCTTGATCCCATGCCAGATTGGAAAGGAGCTGCAACCACATCGTGTCCTGGAACCGCAGCACGGTGCAGTCGGCATCAAAGCCGTAGTCGTCGGTCACGATGGCGACCCACTGGTAGGCTGTGGGCCCTCCAGGTTCGTACAGGGGCTGGTCGGCCACGGCTGGCCGAAAGACCTCGATCTTGGGGAGCGGCGCTTCCTTATAGCCTTCGGCCAGGACGATATCGGCGTCGCTCAGGTATCTGCGAACCAGGTTGATGGGGTCGTAGTCATCCTGCGCGCGCTCGAACAGGACGCGAATGGTCGGGGCGGCCAACACCACCCGTTCTGCTTTCCCCTCATGAAAGTGGCGCCAGCTGTCGCTGTTTTCGCGGTCCAGGTCGGCTGGGTGGTGCCCGTGTTTGATCGTCATCACCCGGTGTCCTCGCCGAGCGAGCTCGCGGGCGAGGGCCACCGTCAGCGTGGTCTTCCCGGCGTTCTTGCGGCCGATGATCGAGATGATGCGTGCTGCCGCCACAGCTCGTCCGCGCTCGTGAGGTCGTCGACGGTGTTCACATTGAAGAAAAGCAGGTTCGGGTCGCCCGTTGCCGCGACCTCGGACAGAGGGAGGATACCGACCCGGATGCGCTCATGGAAGCCGACGGCGCGGAGGTCCCCCGTCGCCAGGCTGGCCTCGATGGCCCCTCGGCAGGCCGGCCCGTAGCCCGCGCAAAGGGGTTCCGCGCCTCGCGGCCCACCGCTTTGGGGCAGCACCGCATCGTACTGCTCCAGCCGCCGAGCCAGCAGCCGGACGAGGGTCTCGGAGACGAAGGGCATGTCCCAGGCGACGCAGACGACCGGCGCGGGGGCCTCGACTACGGCAGTGTAAATCCCGCCCAAAGCGCCGAAACCCGGCCTGAGGTCGGCTACGACCCGGAGCTTGGGTTCCCAGTCCTGGGCGCCAGGGTCGTTGGCCACGAGCAGTGGCGCTTCACCGATCGCCGCCGTCATGACCCGCACCAGCCGATCGAGGATTCGCTCTCCGCCAACTGATTCCAGCCCCTTGGGCTTCCCGCCGAAGCGGGTCGCGCCGCCGCCGGCGAGAATGGCTCCTGTTACGGCGGCTCGACTCAGTATCTCCTCCCTCGTATCCGCTCGAGAATCACGTCAACTCCCACCAGCAGGCTCCAGAGTTGCCGGTATGTGGTTCCGTGGGGGGGAATGACCCCGACATTGGGTGTAGCTTGGTCGACCCGCACGATGCCCACGAAATTGTCCCGCACTTCGAACCGGAGATGGTACCCCTTGCTCACGGCGACGGTGGTCCCCACCCCAATCTCGAAATTGGGCCGGACCCGCGAGGTCTTGTCGTCGTTGTAGACGACATGAAGGGCCCCGTCCTGGGGGTCGAAGCCCGACATGAACACCGAGCTTTGGTTGTTGAAGAGCAGACCGGCGCCGACTCTGGCAAACGGGGAGATGAATTCTCGGCTGGCGACCCGGATGATGGCACCCACCGAAATCGCGACCGCCGCCGCGGATTTGTTCTGGGTGTCGATGTCCTGGCAAATGCGCGAGTTCTGGGCGTCCTTCTCGGGGGAGGCCAGGTGGCAACGATCCTCGTAGCCCAGCCCGAGCAGGAACGCATCACCCGTGAGGCCGAAGTGGGAACCCCGGAAGTAGCTGGCCGAGAATCCGGCGCCGAAGTTGTTGCTGATGCTGCGGCTGAGGAAAAGGGTATCCGGTGCGAGGCCGTCCTTGAAGATCGCCTGATTGGGGATGGTCCAGAGTCCTTTGCCCGTGATCCAGGCCCCCGACACCGTGAAAACCAGGCGCGCCTGGTCTCCGGTCTTCTGCGCCGCGGCGGGAGCCGATTGGATCACCAGCAGGGCGGTGGAGATGCCAACGAGCACGCGCACGTGCATCGAGCCCTCAGGAGTTTGGTGGTCTCGTGGAGACGGCGCCGCGGCCCGAGGCCAACACAGCCAGTACGCGAGGTCAGGAGACCCCGGTACAGTCTCCATACAGCGTCGGGTCCTCGAAGATGCGGACCCGTTGCAGCGCGACGCCGGCGG
Organism: Gemmatimonadales bacterium; assembly: GCA_036556025.1. Lineage (GTDB taxonomy): Bacteria > Gemmatimonadota > Gemmatimonadetes > Gemmatimonadales > GWC2-71-9 > CAVVWJ01. Next base: position 28,409 of record DATBKD010000119.1, read on the forward strand.
GAAGCCGGCGAGCGATCCGGGCGAAGACGTACGCGGCGATCGCTTCGCACGTAGGGAGGATCCGGCCGTCGGCAAACGCCGGAACGTCGAGGTTCAGGTGCTTTCCGTCGAGCGGCGCCACCACCTCATCGTGCAGGATACGGTCGAGCAAGGCAAGATCGATTACCAGGCCGTGAGACTCCTCGGTGGGGCCCCCCACCGTCACGGCGCAGCGATAGTCGTGCGGATGCCCGGGGGGATCGCTCACCGCTCCGAAGAACTCTCGGTTCTGCGCCTCGGTCCAGTCGGTCCGATACAACCGATGCAGCGCGTGGAATTGAACCGTGCGAGTGAGCGAGACGGGCATGGACTACGGAGAGAACGAGTAGCTCAGGCCCGCCTGAACCCAGGGGGTGGCATTCCACTCGCTGGTCCGCCCGTCGGTGATCACTGCGTTCGACGTGAGCGGTGGGTTCCCCGGCTCGAGCGCCGGCTCCTGCTCGAACGAGGGCGGGTACTTGAGCTTCCAGAACGCGATCCTTCCCTCGCCTCGCAGATGCAGCCGATCGGTGATGAACAACCTGAAGCCGGCGCTGGGCACGAGATAGACCTTGTGTCCGAACTTGAAGCCGCTGGTGTCCGCGTCGACCCCGCCCGCGAAGGTGAGTCCGACTCCGCTCCCGATGAACGGCGCCAGACGGTGCCAGGTCTTGCCTCCGGTCAGGTTGAACTGCAGATCGAATTCCGCAAAGGTGACCGTCTGCTGCACCGGCCCGCTCACCCGATCGGCCACCCTCACGAAGGGGTCCACGATCAGTCGGTCGAAATCTCCCCGGGCAACACCCAGTCCCATCTCCAGCGCACTCGCGGTCCGGATATCGTATCTGACCCCGAAGAACCCGCCGGCGTGCGGGGCAATGCCGAACCTCCCGCCGTCTCCACCGAGATATGCGCCGAGCGCGGTGACGGAGTGACCCTTGGCTATGTCGCGGTAGGGCGAGTGTCCCGGTGGGTGGCCGACCTGCGCGGCGAGGGGCCTGACCAATATCGTCGCCGCCAACGCCGCGATGGTGAGCCCAGCAAGAGCACTGGAGAGGGTTCTGACTGACGTCACCGTACCTCAGCAGTCTCGGAGATCGCGGCCGGTCATCTCGGCCGGGGGCTCGATCCCCAGGAGGCGCAGGACGGTCGGTGCCACATCCCGCAATGATCCACCGGTGCGAAGCGAGGCGGCATCGGCGCGGACCGCCACGAAGGGCACCGGGTTGGTGGTGTGGGCGGTGTGCACGCCGCCGGTCGCAGGATCAATCATCAACTCGCAGTTGCCATGGTCCGCGGTGATGAGGACGACCGTTCCGGTTTTGTCCGCACTGTTCAGCACCCGGGCCAGACAGGCATCGACCGTTTCCACCGCGCGGACGACGGCGGGCAGCACACCGGTGTGGCCGACCATGTCCGCGTTGGCGTAGTTGCACAGAATGAAGTCGTGGGATCCGGTCTCGATGGTTCGGCATAGCGTGTCGGTGATGCCTCCGGCACTCATCTCCGGTGCCAGGTCGTAAGTGGCGACCCGCTGCGAGGGAATGAGGCAGCGCTCTTCGCCCGGGTACGGGGGCTCGTATCCACCGTTGAAGAAATAGGTCACGTGGGGATACTTCTCCGTCTCCGCCGTCCGGAACTGGGTTCGATTGTGATCCGCCAGGACCGCGGCCAGGATCCGAGCCAGACTGAAGGGCGGGAACGCCTGGGGGATCGGGAAATTCTGGTCGTACTGGGTCATGGTGACCGCTGCGAGCTTGGGGCGATGCCCCAGGTCAAACTCTTCGAAGTTCTCGATCGCAAGCGCGCTCACGATCTGCCGCATCCGGTCGCTGCGGTAGTTGAAGAAGAGCACGCCGTCGCCATCGCGCATGCAGGCGACGGGCGCACCGTTGCGGTGATGGACCAGAGGCTTGATGAACTCATCGGTCTCCCCCCGCTGGTATGCCGCCTGCACGGCGAGCACCGGGTGCTCGACCGGTACCCCCGCGCCGTGCACCATCGCGTCGTAGGCCAGCTTGGTCCGGTCCCAGCGCCGGTCGCGGTCCATCCCGTAGTAGCGCCCTACCAGGGTCGCCACATCCACTTTGCTTCCCGCGATCCGGCGCATGTCCAGCAACAGCGTTCGCACCACCTCGGCGCCGAGCGTGGGAGGAGAATCCCGTCCGTCCAGGAAACCGTGGATCGCGATAGCGGGCACTCGGTGACGAACGCCGAGCTCGACACACGCCAGCAGGTGGCGGTCGAGCGCGTGTACCCCGCCCGGGCCGAGGAGTCCCACGAGGTGCAGGGTACCGCCGCGCTGGCGCAGGCCGGCACACAGATCCACCAGGGGTGGAAGCTGGTAAAACTCACCGGTCTGAATGCTTTGGGAGATTCTCACGAGATCCTGAGGGACAACCCGGCCGGCACCGAGGTTGAGGTGGCCCACTTCGCTGTTCCCCATCTGTCCCTCGGGTAATCCGACCGCCAGCCCGCTGGCGTCCAGCAGGGTGCGGGGATACGAACCCCACAGCCGGTGCCAGACGGGCGTCGCTGCCAGCTCGATCGCGTTGCCCTCCCGTTCGGGGCGGTAGCCCCAGCCGTCCAGGACCACCAGGACGACCCGGCGGCGGGTGCCTCCGTTTGACATGGGTCTCCGCGTGTTCTACAATGCCGGACTGTGAGTTACGCGCCGCAATCTAGTCCGGGGCTTCCCCGGCTACCAGCCTGGCTCCTCCCTCTCTTTTTCCTCGCCGCTCCGCTTCGGGCCCAGGATGAGAAACCGCTCGCGGCTTCCACTGATCTGCAGCGGGAGCCGGACGGCACCCCGCTCGTCTCGTTGCCGGCTGGCGCCCCGGTCGAGCCGGGACGGACAGAAGGAGACTGGCATCAGGTGACCGTCGAGGGCTGGATCACCACTTCCTCGACTGCCCCCACCCGGCGGGATGGCTATGACCTGGTGGTGACTCCGGACAAGGGAGAGAATCTGCGACGGTCGCCCAATGGCCCGATCCTCGGCCGGGCTCGGGAGGGCACCCTGCTGGAACGGGTCGGTGCGCGAGGCAAGTGGACCCGGGTGCGCCGGAAGGGATGGGTGCCGCGTGAGGCGGTGGTGCCCGCGCCCCGCCGACAGGCCGAGGCAGTCCCGGCTCGGCAGGCGCAGGGCTCGTCGGCAGCTCAGAGTCGTGCCTCGCAGCCGGCGCAGCCTCCCGCCAAGGCGGTCCCACCCGACGCCGTCGAAACCACTCGGGCGACCCAGCTCAGCGCCACCCCAGGCGGTGCTCAGTATGGCAGTCTGCAGGGTGGAATCCCCGCTCGGGTTCTGGGGCACTCGGGGGAGTGGGCCCAGGTAGAGGTGAGTGGATGGGTGCGGAGCTCCGATCTCCAGCCGGCTCAGGGAGGCGCCCTCGCCGGGGTGAGTGCGGCGGAGGTGCGCGCCGCGCCCGACCGCTTCGTCGGGCAAACGCTCGACTGGAAAGTTCAGCTGATCGCGGTTCAGAACGCCGACGAGCTCAGGACCGAGATGCCCGCGGGCCAACCCTATCTGCTGACCCGCGGTCCCTTGCCCGAACCGGGCTTCGTGTACGTGATCATCCCTTCGGATTCGGTGGCCAAGTTTCGGGCCCTGCCGCCGCTGTCGGAACTGACGCTGCGACTTCGGCTCAGGGCGGCCAAGACTCGCTATCTGACGACGCCGGTGGCGGAATACGTTGGGACGGTGGAGAAGTGAACGACCTTTTGAAGCAGCGCATCGCACGACTGCTGGATTCCCTGAGCGACGAGCGCGGCTATCAGATCCTCGACTTCATCGAGTTCCTGGACAGCAAGTACGCCGAGCGGTCACGGCCCGGTGGCATCTTTGCGCGGCTCACCGAGACGGTCGAGGACACGATGCGGGCGGGGAAGCTCCCGATGCAAGCCATCAGCGGAACGATGGGCTTGATGGACAGCGCGGCAAAGGTGATGAAGGGATTGGCGGCGGCCGGTCAGGCGGTGGTGGAAGAGGCAGTCAAGGCGGCGGGGACCGCCGCCAAGCCGGTGTCGGACCCGCAAAAACCTGCCGAGCTGTCCAACCTGGATTCCAGTAATGGCACGTGACGACCAGGCGAATTACCGGCGATTCGCCGAGAAGCGCACGTTCTGCTGACTGACTCCCGAGATCTGATCCCCTGAAACTCTGATCCGATCCACGAAACCGGCAGCCCATCGCACGGTCGCTGCTCCTTGTTCTTCAGCGGTGCCTTCCCACTGCCCCGAGGGCTGCCCGTTGTAGAGCATCGTGTGATCGTTGGCAAAGGTCACTACTCCGCCCGTGGACCAGGTCCAGTTGCCCAGCGATGAATCGCAAGCCTGACGCTCTGCGTGGAAGGCCTGTTGGCTGGAATCCTCGGGCATGTGTGGTGCTGCACCACCGCAGGCCAACGTTTCCAACGTATGGTGGCCAGGGCGGGTTTCCTATTGAGGGTGGCAACACGAAGCCCTTCCGCCGCTAAGTTGGAGGCGGCGGGAGGGCTGTCAAGCGAGTTAGATTTCCGCTCCCGCACTCACAGAGGCCCCATGGCTGCACCGACCCGCGTGCCTTCCGAGACCTCATCACCCACCGAGTTCATCCGAGGCATCGGCCCGCTGGCGGCGATCTCTCTTGTCGTCGGGTCCATGATCGGCTCAGGCATCTTCATCGTATCGGCGGATATCAGCCGACAGGTTTCGGCCTGGGGACCCGGCGCGCTGCTGGTGGTGTGGATCGTGACCGGGTTGATGACGGTGATCGGCGCTTTGGCCTACGCGGAGCTGGCGGCGATGATGCCGCACGCGGGCGGGCAATATGTGTTCTTGCGCGAAGGACTGGCGCCGCTGACCGGCTTTCTCTACGGCTGGACGCTTTTTGCCGTGATCCAGACCGGCACCATCGCCGCGGTAGCGGTGGCGTTTGCCAAGTTTCTCAGTGTGCTGACCCCCATCTCACCCGAAGTGTTTCTCCGACTGGGCCAAATTCACCTGCCGGGGTCCCCCCAGGCCATCGAGCTCGGCCTTTCGGCGCAGCGAATCGTTGCCATTGTGATGATCGCCGTGCTCACTGCCACCAATATCCGCGGCGTCACGCTCGGCGCGGCCATCCAGACCGTGTTCAGCGTAGCCAAGGTGGCCGCCCTCGGCGCCATTGTGCTCCTCGGGCTCACAATCTTCCGCCAGCCGGATATCGCGGCGGCCAATTTTTCAGGGTTCTGGGGTACCGGCGACTGGAGCCTGGCGGTCATACCGGTTTTGGGCGCCGCCATGGTGGGCTCGCTCTTCTCCAGCGACGCCTGGAACAACGTGACGTTCGCGGCTGCCGAGGTGCAGGAGCCCCGCAAGAATCTGCCTCGCGCGCTCGCGATCGGGACCGGATTGGTGAGCCTGCTGTACATCCTGTCCAACGTGGCGTACCTCAACATTCTGCCGTTCTACGGCGACCCCCATGGGGCCGATGTGCTGGCGCGCGGCATTCAATATGCCGACCAGGATCGGGTCGGCACCGCTGCCATCGAGGTGGCGCTGGGCTCGGGCGCGGCCACGCTGATGGCCGTGGCCATCCTGCTCTCCACCTTCGGCTGCAATAACGGGCTCATTCTCTCCGGACCGCGGGTGTACTACGCCATGGCCCGGGATGGTCTCTTCTTTGAGCGGGCCGGAGCGCTCCATTCCGGATTTCGGACTCCGGTCTTCGGGCTGGTAGCCCAAGCGATCTGGGCCAGCGTGCTTTGCGTGAGCGGGACCTATAGTCAACTGCTGGATTATGTGATCTTCGCCGCGCTGGTCTTCTATTTCCTCACGACGCTCGCCCTGTTCCGCCTGCGCCGGCTGCAGCCTGATCTCCCCCGCCCGGTGAAGGCGTTCGGGTATCCCGTCCTCCCTGCGCTCTACCTGATTGCCGTAGGAGCGCTGATGGTGATCCTGCTGTTCGAGAAGCCGCTCTACACCTGGCCCGGTGTCATCATCGTGGCCACCGGCATTCCGGTTTACCTCATTTGGCGCGGGCGCCCGCATTCGGCGTAACCCACCGCCGACGCGACGCGAAACTGCACCACCGGGGCGCACCAGCCGGTGCTTGATTTCTCGGGAACCGGTTCCTACACTTCTAGATGGAAATGTTTGCCCCCGGCCCGCCGCTCGCCCCTTCCGGGCGCCGGTGGGCCGTCGTGCATAGAGTGTTGTTCCCACCCATCCCCGCGGTGGCGACGGCCGCATGAGCGTGATCCGATCCAAAGCCGGCCTTACCTTCGACGACGTGCTCCTGGTGCCGCGATACTCTGCGGTTCACCCCCGCGAAGTTTCGACGGTTACCCGCTTTACCCGCACCATCCCCCTCAATATCCCGCTCGTTTCCGCCGCCATGGACACCGTCACTGAGGCGGACATGGCCATCGCCATGGCGCGCGCCGGCGGAATCGGGGTGCTGCACAAGAACATGTCGGTCGAGCGTCAGGCCGCGGAGGTGGACCGGGTCAAGCGCAGCGAGAGCGGGATGATCCTGAATCCCATCACCCTCGGCCCCGACCGGCCGGTGCGGGAGGCGTACTCCCTCATGCGCCGGTTCAAGATCTCGGGCGTCCCGATCGTGGACGGACAGGGACGCCTCATCGGGATCATCACCAATCGCGACCTGCAGTTCGAGCGCAATCTCGACCAGCCGATCAAGGAGGCGATGACCAAGGAGAACCTGGTCACCGCGCCGGTCGGGACCAGCCTCGATGACGCCGAGCGGATTCTCGCCCGGCACCGAATCGAGAAGCTTCCGGTGGTCGATGCGCAGGGCGTGCTCAAGGGCCTCATTACCGTCAAGGACATCTTCAAGCGTCGCGAACATCCCAACGCCAACAAGGATCAGCACGGTCGGCTTCGGGTGGCCGCCGCGGTCGGCAGCGGCTCCGATGCCGCCACCCGCGCCAAGGCCCTGATCGACGCCGGGGTGGACGTGATCGTGGTGGACTCCGCCCACGGCCACAGCGAGGGTGTGCTGAGCACGGTGTCTCAGTTGCGGGAGGCTTTTCCGGAGGTCCAACTGGTCGCCGGCAACGTGGCCACCGAGACGGGCGCTCGCGAGCTGGTGCGCCGCGGGGTCGATGCGGTCAAGGTCGGCATCGGCCCGGGCAGCATCTGCACCACTCGTGTGGTCACCGGCGTCGGCGTGCCCCAGGTCACCGCGATCATGGATTCCCTGCGCGGTGCGGACGACCTTCCCCTCATCGCCGACGGTGGGATCAAGTACTCCGGCGACGTGGTGAAAGCGTTGGCCGCCGGCGCGTCCTCCGTGATGATGGGCTCCATGTTGGCGGGTACGGAGGAGAGCCCGGGCGAATCGGTCCTGGCCGAAGGGCGGCGCTACAAGATGATCCGGGGCATGGGGAGCCTCTCCGCCATGCAAGACGGGTCAGCCGATCGGTACTTCCAGGAGGGTGAGATGGCGCCCTCCAAGCTGGTGCCGGAAGGGATCGAGGGACGGGTCCCCTACAAGGGACCGGTCGCGGACGTGCTCTTTCAGATGGTTGGCGGCTTGCGCAGCGGGATGGGCTACTGCGGGGTGGCTTCCGTCCCCCAACTCCAGTGCGACGTCGAGATGATTCAGATTACCTCGGCCGGCCTGCGCGAGTCGCACCCGCACGATGTCACCATTACTCGAGAAGCTCCGAACTACAGCGCGTAAATAGCAGGGAAGTGAGCAGTGAGAAGTGGGCCAGCTCCCTTCCCACTTCTTCTTTCTCAGCCTGCACTCGGATGCCATCCGGCTCCAGTTTGCCGGCTTAGCGCTCAGCTGAGTCTCACTGCTGACTGCTGACTTCTGACTTCTGACTGCTTACTTCTCACTTCCCCCTTCTCCCTTTCTTGCTGAGCGTGCCATGAGCCTGTTCCTGCGGAAGGATGTCTCGACACTCCAGGCGGAGGTCGCCTCCGACCAGAGCCTCAAGCGGGCGCTCGGCTCGGTCAATCTCGTGGCCCTGGGCATCGGGGCGATCATCGGGGCCGGCATCTTCGTGCTCACCGGTCAGGCCGCGGCTAACTACGCCGGGCCAGGGATCGTGTACTCCTTCATCCTGGCGGGCACTGCCTGCGCTCTCGCAGGGCTCTGTTATGCCGAGTTCTCGGCGATGATCCCCATCGCGGGGTCGGCCTACACCTATGGGTATGCCACATTGGGGGAGCTGCTCGCCTGGATCATCGGCTGGGACCTGATCCTCGAATACCTCTTTGCCGCCTCGACGGTCGCGGTCGGTTGGTCGGGCTACGTGGTCTCCTTCCTTCGCGATATCGGCATCAACTTCCCGGCCGAATACACCTCAGCGCCGTACACCCACACCGCCCCTCCTGACGCCGGCCTGAATGTCTGGCGGCTCTTTACCGAGGGATGGAGCAGTACTGGAGCGGTCTTGAACGTGCCCGCCATGGTCATCGTGGCAGTGATCACCATCCTGCTCATCATCGGGATCAGCGAGTCGGCGACCTTCAACGACTTTGTCGTCATCATTAAGCTCACCGTGGTTCTCTTGTTCATCGCCTTCGGCATCGGCTACATCAACAAAGAGAACTGGGAGCCATTCATTCCGCCGGCGACGGGACCAGGCAAGTACGGCTGGGACGGAATCGTGCGCGGCGCGGGAGTGATCTTCTTCGCCTATATCGGATTCGACGCGGTCTCCACCGCTGCCCAGGAGACCAAGAACCCGCAACGCGACATGCCGATCGGGATCCTGGGGTCCCTGGCGATCTGTACCGTCCTCTATATCACGGTCGCGCTGGTCCTGACCGGAATCGTCAAGTACACCCAGCTCAACGTGCCCGATCCGATCGCCGTCGGCATCAACGCCGCGGGCCCGGGTCTCGCGTGGCTCCGGCCCGTGGTCAAGATCGGCGCCATCGCCGGCTTGTCGTCCGTGATCCTGGTGATGCTCCTGGGGCAGCCGCGAATTTTCTACTCCATGTCCAAGGACGGATTGCTGCCCCCGGTTTTCAGTGTAGTGCACCAGCGGTTCCGCACTCCGTGGCTGGCGAGTCTCATCACCGGCGTAGCGGCCATGGCCTTTGCCGGGCTCCTGCCGATCGGACTGCTGGGTGAGCTGGTCTCCATCGGCACCCTGCTCGCGTTCGCGATTGTGTGCGCGGGTGTCCTGGTCCTGCGCTACACTGATCCCACCCGCGCTCGTCCCTTCCGCACTCCCCTGGTTCCTTTCGTTCCCATCGCCGGCATCCTGGCCTGCTTCTACCTCATGGCGGGATTGCCGGTAGATACCTGGGCCCGGCTCATCATCTGGATGGCCATTGGCCTGGCGATCTACTTCCTCTACGGTCGGCGCCACTCCAAGGTGCAGTTGGCCGCAGGACGGCGATAAGAGCAGTGAGCAGTGAGTAAGGAGTAAGGGGGACGAGAGTTAGGGGCGGCGGAAGAATCCTTCATCCCGAGCGGGGGCGAGGCTCTGGGTGATCCCTGCTCTTTACTCCTTACTCCTCACTCCTTACTCCTTACTAGCGACTGCTCACTGCTGACTGCTTACTTCTCACTTCTCACTGCCCTCGTGCCCCTCACTCTCCCCCCAGATCGACTCGCTGCTGCTCGAAGCTTCGCTCAGGGCTTTGCTCCGGGCCAGCGAGTCTGTCTCACAACCCACGTCAACCCGGATGGCGACGGGCTGGGCAGCGAGGCGGGACTGCTCCACTTGCTGCGAGCTGCGGGCGTAGATGCGGTCGTGACCAATCCGACCGCGACGCCGTCGCGGTTCGGCTTTCTGTTCGATGATCTCCCCGGGGCGGATCGGACCGGGGACGCGGTCAAGGAGCTCAGGCGGGCCGACCACATCATCGTGCTCGACATCTCCGATCTCGACCGCCTGGGCATGCTGAGCCATACCGTGCGGGATCGAGGTGTGCCGGTCGCGTGTGTGGATCATCATGTGAGCACAGGGATGTTGCCGCCGGGGCCCCGGTATCTCGACCCGGGTGCCGCGGCGACTGGCGAGCTCATCTTCGAGCTCGCCCTCGCCAACGGTTGGCCCGTCACTCAGAAAGCGGCCCGAGGGTTGTACGTCGCGATCCTCACCGACACCGGCGGGTTTCGGTTCAGCAACACTCGCCCCAGAACACTCCGGGTCGCTGCCGAGTTGCTCGAAACGGGAGTCGATCCGGAGCAGATCTACCTCGAGGTCTACGCCAGAGCCCCGGAAGGCCGCCCGCGACTGTTCGCCGAGGCGCTCCAAACCCTGGTGGTCGAGCCGGAACATGGGCTGGCATGGGTCACGGTTCCGCCCGGCGCGATCGAGCGACTGGGTGTCACCTCCGACGATCTCGACGGGGTCGTGGAGTTCCCCCGGACCATCGAAGGGGTCCGGATGGCGTTACTCTTCCGGGAGGTGAGCCAGGGCAGGGTCAAGGTCTCTCTCCGGTCTGTTGGCAACGTCGATGTGGCCTCGTTCGCCAAAGCCTTTGGCGGTGGAGGTCACACGAAAGCGGCCGGACTGGCCCTCCCCGGTTCCATGGCGGAGGTGCAGGCGACCGTGCTCACGGCGGCTCGCGCTTACCTCAGCACCAACGGCGCTGCCCGATCGCAGGCTGGTTGACCGAGTTGTGGTGGGGCTATATTTCCGACTTGATCACTAGGAATTATGTTGACCTGACATGGACACCATCGAGCGCATCGAGCAAACTCTGGACACCTTGCGGCCATATATCGCCTCCCACCGCGGCCAGGTTGAGGTGGTGGACTTCGATGAGAGCGAGGGGATCCTGCTGGTGCGCCTGGGTGGGACCTGTCACGGCTGCGCCGCATCTACGTTGACCCTGAAGCAGGGAATCGAGAGTCGCCTCCGGGACATGGTGCCAGAGGTGAAGCACGTGGAGGCCGTCTAGTGGCGGAACCGCTCGCGGCACGGGTCGCCGCCGCGCTGGCTCGAATTCAAAATCCTCGTTTGGAAAATGACATCCTTTCCTCGGGGATGATCCGCGACCTGACGGTCACGGATGACGGCAAGGTCAGCTTCACCTTCCTGCTCGCCCCCGAAGATCCCGCCACCTTGGTCCGCCAGGCCCGCGCGGCCGTTCAGGCGATCGAGGGCATTCGCCGGGACGACATCAAGATCAACGTTACCAATCCTGCCGGCCCCGCACGGGTGAGCCATGCGCCGCCTGGCCCCCCGCTTGGCACTCCGGCGCCTGCGCCGGCAGCGGAACAGCCGTCGCTGGGCCGCATCATCGCCGTCTCCTCGGGTAAGGGCGGCGTGGGCAAGTCCACCATCGCGGTGAATCTGGCGGTGGCTCTGGCCCAGGCGGGATTCCAGGTAGGCGTGATGGACGCCGACATCTACGGCCCCAATGTTCCGCGCATGTTCGGGGTGTTCGACCGTCCGCCGGTACTGGGCGGCAAGATCCAGCCGCTCGAGGCCCACGGGGTGAAGCTGATGTCGCTGGGCTTTCTGGTGGAGCGGGACGCGCCCGCGATCTGGCGCGGCCCCATCATCATGAAGATCGTCCACCAGTTCCTGCGTGATGTCGAATGGGGCACGTTGGACTTTCTGATCGTCGATCTGCCGCCGGGTACCGGCGATGCGCAGCTTTCCCTGGTCCAGGCTACCCATGTCGCCGGCGCCCTGATTGTCACCACTCCCCAGGAGATGGCGGTCGGCGACGCTCTCCGCGGAGCGAAGATGTTCGAGCGGGTTGGCGTGCCTGTGGTCGGAGTGGTGGAGAACATGAGCGGGTACACCGATCCGGAGAGCGGGCGCCGGATCGAGCTGTTCTCCTCCGGAGGCGGCCGAAGGTTGGCCGATGAGATCGGCGCGCCGCTGCTCGGCAGTGTTCCGCTGCAGCCACGTCTCGCGGAGCTGGCTGACGCCGGCCGTCCCATTCTGGTAGCGGAGCCGGAAAGTCCGGCCGCCGCCAGCTTGCGTCACGTTGCGGAGGCACTGCAGGAGAAGGCGGCCGGCCGGGGAGTCGCGCTCCCGATCCTGCGAGGTTGAGGCCACACCTTCCGCCGGAGGCATCGCTCCCGGTTCCTCCCGCGCTTTACGCCGAACACCAGGACGCCTCACCCCCTCTCGCCGCACTAGCCGATACCGGCATCATCGTAGGGCCGCTTCGCCCAGCGATCCTGCGGCTCGCTCTTCCCGCCGTCGGCACGACGCTCTTCCAGGTCCTGTTCAACATCACCGACACCTTCTGGGTCGGCCGGACCCTGGGACCCAACGCCCTCGCAGCGGTGTCACTCGCGAGCTACACCGTCTGGATCATGGTCTCCATCGGCGAGCTGATCGGCGTAGGGCTGACGGCCGTCTCTGCCCGGCGGCATGGTGAGCGAAACCCGGCTGCGGCCGCCCGAGCGGCGGGCACCGCTCTGTGGATGGCGATCGGGCTGGGGGCGATAGTTGGTGCGGGTGGGGTGCTGGCGCTCGACCCGATTTTCAGCGTGATGGGCACCCAAGGAGAAGTGGCGGACTTGGCCCGCGACTTCCTGGTGGTCCAGCTCGTCGGGGCCGTCCTGGTCTACGGTTATTACGTGGTCACCGCCGCGTTTCGCAGTGCGGGGGACACCCGCACCCCGTTCTTCCTTCTGGGCGCCTCGGTTCTCCTCAATCTCCTGCTCGACCCGCTCATGATTCTGGGTTGGGGCCCGATCCCGGCCATGGGGGTGTACGGCGCGGCGTTGGCGACGGTGCTCACGCGAGGGTTGTCATTCGTGGTAGGGTTGGGAATGCTGTGGCAGCGCGGCGGTATTCGGCTGGAGTTCCGGCTGCCCGTCGCCCGCACCATTGGACGCATCGGTCTCCCCACCATGATGACCGGCATGCTGTTCAGCGTGATCTACATCGTGCTGGTTCGGGTGGTGAGTAGCTTCGGCACTCCGGCCATCGCCGCCCTGGGTGTGGGACACAAGATCGAGGGCGTGAGCTACATGGTGTGCATCGGCTTCGGGCTGGCGGCCGAAACCCTGGTGGGACAAAACCTCGGGGCCGGCCTCCCGGGCCGTGCCCGGGAAGCGGGTTGGCTCACCGTCCGTCTAGCAGCGATACCGACGCTCTGTTTCGCCGCGCTCTTCCTCACGGTCCCGGAGCTGCTAGCCAGTGCCTTCAGCAGCGATGCGGCCATCATTGCCGACACTGCACTCTATCTTCGAGCCGCAGGAGTCGCCCAGCTCGCCATCGCCCTCGAGAACGTGCTGGAGGGCGGGCTCACCGGCGCGGGATATACCCTCTGGACCATGGCAGTCGTTGTCGGCATCAGCGCGCTTCGAATCCCGCTCGCCTGGTGGGTGGCGCCGGCCTTCGGGCTGATTGGCATCTGGTGGATGCTCGCGCTCACAGCGATCGCGCGTGGCGCCGGCATGACGGCTCTCTGGGTCTGGGGCAGGTGGGAGCACGCTCGGGCGTGATACTTTTCGGGCATGCGCCTGATCACGCTGCTTACTGATTTCGGCACCACGGACTCCTATGTCGCCGAGCTGAAGGCGGCCCTCTACAGTCGTGCCCCCGACGTTATTCTGGTCGATGTGACCCATTCGGTTCCCCCCGGGGACGTGCGCGCGGGCGCCTACTTATTGGGCCGGACCTGGCACCGCTTCCCCACCGGCACGGTGCACCTCGCGGTGGTGGATCCGGGGGTGGGCAGCAGCAGAGCCGCCCTCGCACTCGCGGCCGCGGGACACTGGTTCGTCGGCCCGGACAATGGGCTCTTCACCTCGGTGCTCAAGGACAGCGCGGTGGAGATTGTCTCCCTCCCGACTCCCTCCGGCGCTGCCCCCACCTTTCACGGGCGTGACCTCTTCGCCCCTGCGGCCGCCGCGCTCGCGGCAGGCACCGCGCTCAGCACGCTGGGTGAGGCGTTCACGAAGATCCCTGAACGCCTGGGCTACCGGGAGGCATTCCACGAGGGGAAGACCATCGTGGGTGAGATCGTGTATGTCGATCGGTTCGGAAGTCTGGTGACCAGTCTGACACCTGAGCTGGTGCCCGCTTATGCCACTGTCGAGATCGAGGGCCTCGATATCGGCCCTCTGCGGCATACGTTCGCCGATGTGCCGACTGGAGGGCTGCTGGCGTTCGTCGGATCGGGAGGGGCGATCGAGATCGCGGTGCGCGACGGATCCGCCGCGCGCCGGCTCGGCATCGGCGTCGGCGGGCGGGTTCGGGCCAGGCTGGGTTAAGAAGTGAGAAGTAAGAAGTGAGAAGTACTCCTTACTCCTTACTCCTTACTTCTCGCTCCTCACTGCAGCCGCCGCCGGCTTTCCCGTGATCTTCGCCCACGCCCGCTGGAGGAACCCGAACAGCTTCCAGATGACCAGGACCGCCACGATCACCAGGATCACGACGACGACCGCCGTGATCAACGGATGGGCGCCTGCCATCCAGGCGAGAAACACGGCGGCACCATCTTCCAGCAGACTCAGAAGCCAGTTGCTTAGCGGCTCGGGGCTCATGTTGGCCGCTGCCCGGGTGCTGGCCTTGGCACCGTGCGAGGCGAGCGCAACGCCGCCGGCTATGAGCGCGGCCGCCACTTGCCACTGCTCGGGCACCTGCCCGGCGAATGCGCTGTAGGAGAGGATCGCGGCCGCTGGCGGGCGAATGAAGGTGTGCACCGCGTCCCACACGCTGTCGACGTAGGGAATCTTGTCGGCGATGAATTCGATGACGAACAGCGTAATGGCGATTCCGATGACGATCGGATGGGAGAGGACCTGGAGCTGGGAGGGCAGGTGAATGATGCCCCAGCGATCGAAGAGTCCCGCGGCGGCCACCGTGGCGTAGAGATTGAGGCCCGAGGCGAATGACGTCCCGAGGGCGTACCCCAGCAGCTCGAGGGGAGACATGGGAGAAAAGTAAGAAGTGAGAACTAAGAAGGTAACAGGTGACAGGTGACGGGGAGCCAGAAATGGACAGGGGGGATGCCGGCGCGGGCGGCCGCCTGATCACCTGCCACCTGTCACCTTCCTACTTCTTACTTCTCAGTTGTTACTGCTCACTTCTTACTTCTCACTTCTCACTGCTTGTTCACCCACTCCACCCGCACCTGTCCCACCGCGGCCGTCATCGCAATATCCAAATGGCGGCTGTCCCGGTTGTAGCCGGGCGACTCGAAGCTGTTGCCCCGGCGGACTAGGCCACTGGGCTCGAAGGAGGAGAGGAACTTGTCCAGCGTGATCCGGACACCTACCTGGCGAGGCAGTCGCAACGTGAGCTCACCCATTGCCATTTGGACTTCCACGTTTGAGCTCGCGGTCCAGGCTCCGCCGAAGTCGAGCGTCACCTTCCCGACGCCCCCCTGAAAATCGATTCTGTCGCAGCGACTGTTCCCCAGTCCGATGACGGAAAGCTCCGCCGCTCCGGCGCTCAGCTGAGCGGCGCCGCACCTGGCGCCGTTCGGCTGAGAGAATCGGATGACCGCACGGCTGGCGCCGGTTTCCAGATTCAGGTCCGTCAACCGCAAGCCACCGAGCTCGAGGTCGGCATCCACGGCGCCCAGTCCGACGTCCAGTGCCAGATCGACGTCCGGGGAGAATGAAACAGTGGCCAGTTGCTGGAGTTGGTGCTGGGAGACGACCCGGAGACCGGCGTGTCCCGCGGCTTCCACGCCCAGCAACACCTCCCCCCTGGCGGCGTCAAACTCGCTGCGCGGGACGAAGCGGTCCGGATCGTAGGAGACATCCATCCGGTACAGCTGCCCGGTTGGTCCGGCACCGAGCCGCAGCACGCCCGCGGCGTACTGCAGGTTGACCCGCAAGCGGGTCTCCCCGTGCTGCTGCCGAAAGGTGCTGAATGGCCGCATGCTCTGTGCGGAGGCCGTGCCCGCCCAGAGGAGCAGCCCGAGCACGAGCCGGAGGCTCGTCATGCTCACAGCCCCCGCGTCGGTGTCCGAGTGCCTGGCCGGCGCCCCGCGGGAACGCCGAATTGCGGAGTCGCCCAGAGGTATTCGTCTGTCAACGCCTCGGGAGGGATGAGCCGGCCGGCGAAGTTCTCCTTGATGCCCGCGCGGCTCAGGAGCGCCGCACCGAAGCCGGCCGTGCCGAGCAGCCAGGTCACCAGAAAGGCGGCACCGCGGATCAGGTTGCCCGCAACCGGTACCCATCCGAAGATGGCCCAGGCGAGCCAGAGGCTCGCCATGGCGGCCATCCCGATGAGCAGGTAGCGATAACTGTTGGGGGAACCGATGACCGCTCCGAGCGCCATCCGGCGGCGGACATAGGTCTCTCCCATCGCATGAGCCACCGCCAGGTATCCGCCTACCCCGGCGACGATCACGAGGAGGGTATAGACAACCACTGCGAAGGGGAGGAGCAGAATGCCGGCCACGCTGAGGATCAGGCCGACCACCAGCATGCCGAACGTCGGGAGGAGGAGGATCTGGCCCAGCAGGCCGGTGACGAATGCGCGTCCGAACGAATGCGCCACCGTGTCGGACACTACCTCGAGATTGGTCCGCCCGAACATCACCAGCCCGAAGCCGAGCGCGGCGAGCGTAAGGAACACCCCGATGACTCCGGCAATCCGGGCGAAGGTCAGGGCGAGGGCGCCGGTCGAGGCGATCGGGGTCGCCGCCATTGGTGCGTGGGTTAGCAGCGAGGTGGAACCCAGACTGCGAACCTCTCCGCCGATCTCCCCGTCTCCATGAACTGTACCACCCAGCGTCAGAATGTCCCCCGAAACCAGCCCGCCTTCACGCACCATCACATCCCCGTTCACGGTCACCAGGTTGCCCATCAGCTTCCCGGCGATATCCGCGTCGCCGCTCACGACCAACAGGTCGCCCGGATGACTCTCATTGGCGGACAGGCGATAGTCGCCCCGCCAGGCTGATCCCCGAGAGACGGTCAGGCGAAGGCTGTTGCCGTTGCCCTCCAGCTTGTGCTCCAGTTCCCGCTCGATAGTGATGGTGTTGCTGATATCGCTGAGGTCGATGCTGGGCCCGTCGGGTGGTGCGGGAGGAATCGCCTGGGGCTGAGGTCGCTGGGTCTGTGTCGAGCCCTGAGAGTGTGTCAGGCCGGAAACATCGGAGACGAAGGCCCAGAACTCGCGGACCACCGAAACTGCGGTGGACCGCATCGGACCCTCATACGTCTTCGCTTGTGCGCTGCTGCCGGTTCCCGCGATGAGGAGGACCGCGACCGGGAGGATCCGCTTAAGCGCTGACATGGGCCACCTCCTGGGTCGGCAGAGCCAGGAGACGGCGTAGCGCCAGGACGCCGCCGAGGTATGCCACCGAGGCTGAGGCGGAGGCCAAGGCCAATCGGCCGGGGTGCGCCAAGACCGTCCGGACGGTCTCGAACCAGGGCTGCTCCATGACGTTGGAGGCGAGCCCTCGCAGGCCGAGCCAGGCCACCTGGGCTGCCTGCGACATCAGGGACGATCCCAGCGCAGCCAGGGTCGCCTGATGGGCCAGCGTCCAAACGATGCTGAGCGCCATTGACCCCAGCAGCAGCAACCCTACGCTGGCGGCTATGGCCATCGACTTTCGGGTCGCGAGAAGGCGGCGAGGGACGGTTTGGAGCGAGCGAATGGCGAACGGATCCGGGACAACTACGGACTGCATCACGCGGTCGGCGAAGCCGGGAGAGGCACTCATGAGACTCAGGCTCTGCAGCTGGTCCACGATCTCTCGCTCCGCTCGCGCCAGCTCGAGGCAGGCCTGGCAGCCATCCAGATGCTGCTGCCGCTCCTCGGGGAGCTTGCCGTCGAGCCAGAGATCGAGATCGTCCGGCGTGAGATGAGGCCCGGAAGGCTGAGTCATAAGTGGCCCCTCCTACGTTCGCGGTTTGAGGAAGGTTTCATTCTTTCAAATGCGCCAGTGCCTGGCGCAGCTCATTGCGGGCGCGGTGGATATATGTCTTCACCGTGCCCAACGGGAGGTTCAGTATGTCGGCAATTTCCTCGTAGGCCCGGCCCTCGACGTGGCGGAGCAGGATGCAGGACCGGTACTCCGGCCGGAGCTGGGCAATGGCTTGCTCGATCGCGCCCCCAAGCTCCTTGGCCTCGACCGCGTCCAGAGGAGACTCCTGCCGCGCCCCAATTTGCAGCGCGGTCGCCTGCATTTGCTCCGGCGTCTCGGCGTGGGGCGAGCCGTCCAGCGACAAAGTATCAAGCTCTCGGCGGCGGAGGTGATCGATGGCCGCGTTGTTCGCGATCTTGAAAATCCAGGAGGAGAACTTGAATTCGGGGCGATAAGACTCGATCGCATTCAGTGCCTTGATGAACGTCTCCTGGGCCAGATCTTCCGCCAGCTCCCGATCTCGAACCATGCGAAAGAGCAGGGCGAATACCGGGCGCTCGTACCGCCGGATCAGCTCACGGTAGGCCGCCTCTCTCCCCGCGCGGGCGCTGAGGACGACCTCCTGATCGCTGAGCCGAACCCACTCCGGGCCGCTAGCCAACCGACCCTCGCCTTGCCAAGGACTTCGACTCGGCACTACATTCAGCGCCTATGTTAGCCTCTGATCGTGAGTTACCCGTTTCCGGCGGGCCGGAAAAGCGGGCCTACGTTCGCGAGATTTTCACCGCCATCGCCCCTACCTATGATCGGCTCAACCGCATCATCAGCTTCCGTTTCGATCAGCGCTGGCGGCAAGCTGCGGTCAGGCGGCTGGGGTGGGAGCGGGCGCCCGAGGGAATTTACCTCGACCTCTGCGCGGGAACGCTCGACTTCGGTGCCACATTGGCCCGTCAAACCGGCTTCCGGGGGAGAATCGTGGGAGCCGACTTCGTCCCCCGAATGCTGCAACTGGGTCGGGTCAAGTCCTCCCGGCTCGCCCCGGTCACGGCGGACGCGCTCGAGCTCCCCTTCTCGGCGGCGCAGTTCGACGGCGTTATGGTGGGTTGGGGAGTGCGCAACCTGACCGATCTCGATGCTGGACTGGCCGAGGCGGCGCGGGTGATGGTGCCCAGCGCGCGACTGGTGATTCTGGAGATGGCGCTTCCCTCGAGGCGGTGGCTCCGATCGATATACCAGTTCTACTTTCGCCGGGTGTTGCCGAGGCTCGGTCGCCTCATTTCCAAACATAGGACTGCCTATACCTGGCTGCCAGAATCCACCCAGGCGTTCCCCGGGCCGGCAGAGTTCACCCGCCGGTTAGCCGCTCAGGGCTTTGACGAGGTTCACTACCGCCCGCTGATGGGGGGAGTGTGTGCGCTCTATGTGGCGGAAAGAAGTGAAAGGTGAAGAGGAGAAGAGTGAAGGGGGTGAAGAGTGAAACCTCCCCCCTCACCCACTGACCTCTTCACTCTTCACCCCTTCACCCCCTCACTCTTCACCCTTCACCCCGGTCCCCATGCCCATCGAGAACCTCCGCGACTTCCTGAAACAGATCGAGCGAATCGGGGAGCTGGCCAAGGTGAGTCATCCGGTGCGGGCTCGGCTGGAAATCGCGGAGATTGCCGACCGCTGCATGAAGAGCCCGGGTGGCGGCCCGGCACTGCTGTTTGAGCACGTGCTCCTGGACAACGGGGACCAGAGCCCGCAACCAGTCGCCATTAACCTCTTCGGCTCCATGCGCCGGATCTGTCTGGCGCTCGGGGTGGACGATCTGGATGCGATCGGGGCCCGGATCTCCGAGATGCTCAATCTCAAAGTCCCCGAAGGACTGTTCGGCAAGCTGGCGATGCTGCCCAAGCTCGCGGAGATGGGGAAGTTCCCGCCGCGGGTGAAGGGAGGTCGGGCTCCCTGCCATGAAGTAATCCTGCGGGGTGATGCGGTCGATCTCGGCCAGGTTCCCTTTCTCACGACCTGGCCGGGAGACGCTGGGCGCTACATCACTCTTCCCCTCGTCATCACAACCGACCCGGTACGCGGGATTCGTAACGTGGGGATGTATCGTATCCAGGTCGAAGGGCGGAACACGCTGGTAATGCACTGGCAGCGCCACAAGGTGGGGGCGGCGCACTGGCGTGAGATGGCGGTCCGGCGCGAGCGCATGCCGGTGGCGATCGCACTGGGCGGCGACCCCGCGAGCATCTACTCCGGATCCGCGCCTCTCCCCCCGAACATCGATGAGTTCCTCTTCGCCGGCTTCCTTCGGGGTGATCCGGTCGAGCTCACCCGCGCCGTCACCTGCGAGCTGGACGTGCCGTCCGAGGCCGAGCTGGTCCTCGAAGGCTACATTGATCCGGCGGAGCCGCTGGCGATGGAGGGACCCTTCGGCGATCATACCGGCTTCTACTCTCTGGCCGACCTGTATCCCCGGGTCCACGTCACCGCCATCACTGCCCGACGGGATCCGATCTATCCCGCGACGCTGGTCGGTCGCCCCCCGATGGAGGACTATTACCTCGGGCACGCGACGGAGCGGATCTTCCTGCCGCTGCTCCGGCTCACGGTGCCCGAGATCGTGGACTATCACATGCCGGCCCCCGGCATCTTCCACAACCTGGTCTTTGTATCGATCGACAAGCAGTATCCCGGGCAGGCATACAAGGTGATGAATGCTCTCTGGGGACAGGGCTTGATGTCGCTGGCCAAGGTCCTGGTGGTGGTCGATCGGGAGGTAAACGTGCGAGACCCGGACGAGGCCTGGTGGATCACGCTCAACAACATCGACCCCGAACGGGATGTGCGGTTCAGCATGGGTCCCATGGATGTGCTTGACCACTCCAGCCGGGGGTTCACTTTCGGGAGCAAGATGGGAATCGACGGGACCCGCAAGTGGAAAGAAGAGGGCTTTACCCGGGAGTGGCCGGAGCTCATCACCATGGACGCGGAAACCAAGCGCCGGGTGAACGAGATGTGGGGGAGTCTGGGGATCAAGCTGAGACAGCGTGAAACGTGAAGGGTGGGTAGTGCCGGAAACGGTAAACGGTGAACGGGAAACAGGAGGGCACGAGATGCGCGATCCGGCTCGCAGAGCTTTCGCATGAACGACCCGTTCACGGTTCACCGTTCACCGTTCACGGCGCGCGAGGGTCAGACCTTTGCGGGCGAGTCCCTCTTCGTCCGCTATATCAACCTGGTCAAGTTGCCCCACACGCTCTTCGCGCTTCCCTTCGCCCTCCTCGGCGTGGTCGCCGCGTCCACTGTAGCGCAAGTGACATTCCGCACCGTCCTGCTGGTGATCTTCGCATTCTCCGCCGCCCGCTGGGCCGCGATGGGATTCAATCGCATTGCCGATCGGGAATACGATGCCCGAA
The DNA here is from genome assembly GCA_036556025.1 of Gemmatimonadales bacterium. Lineage (GTDB taxonomy): Bacteria > Gemmatimonadota > Gemmatimonadetes > Gemmatimonadales > GWC2-71-9 > CAVVWJ01. The sequence continues at coordinate 49,534 of DATBKD010000119.1, forward strand.
ACCCTCGCACCCGCAACCGCGAGCTTCCCCGGGGCGCGCTCTCGACGAGCCAGGCCTGGATCTCCGTGGTTCTGGCCTGCGGGCTTTTCCTGGTGAGCGCCGGATTATTGAATCGGCTGTGTCTGCTGTTGAGTCCGCTCGCCCTCGCCTGGGTTCTGGGCTACAGCCTGTCAAAGCGCTTCACCTGGTGGTCTCATCTCTGGCTGGGTATGAGTCTGGCGATCGCGCCAGTGGGCGGGTACCTGGCCGTCACCGGCCGCTGGAGCCACCCCCTCTGGTTACTGCTCGTCATCAGCGCCGGCGTGGCCACTTGGGTCGCGGGCTTTGACATCTTTTATGCCCTGCCGGATGCCGGCTTCGATCGCGCCGAAGGGCTCCGAAGTGCCGTGGTCAAACTGGGCGAGTCGCGGGCGATCCTGCTGGCCAAGCTCCTCCACGGCCTGACCATTCCCGCTCTGGCGCTCTTTGGCTATGGCGCCGGATTTGGTCCCTGGTACTACGCCGGACTGGCGGTCGCCGGGATCATCCTGGTCTACGAGCACCAGTTGGTGAAACCGGGAGACCTCTCCCGGCTCAATGCCGCGTTCTTCACCATGAACGGGGTCATGAGCGTGACCGTCTTCGGGTTCGCGCTCGTGGATCGGATCGTATGAAGGCGGTAAGGCCGTAAGGGCGGCAAGGACGGGAGACCTCGCGATGGCACGAAAGAAGCAGACACGTCGCTCTGGGTCATGGCCTTCACCAAGACGGACCTCACCGCCCTTACCGCCGTTACCGCCCTTACCGCCGCCATCTCCAGCCCCCAAGCATCCGGTCCGATCTCCCACACCCAATCGGAGAGGCCGCTGAGCCAGTACCCTATCGTTCTCGCCTTCACCGGTGCGTCAGGGGCTCCGTACGGCGTCCGGCTCCTCGACGTGCTCGCCCGCAACCGGACACCGGTCTGGCTGATTGTCTCCACCCACGGACTGCGGCTGCTGCATGACGAGTGCGGCATCGACTCGGTCGCAGCCCTGCGGCAAGCGACCGGAAACGACTGGCAGTCCGTGGTGTCCTTTCCCGATGAGGACCGGGGCGCGCTTCCGGCCTCGGGGTCTCAACGGACCGGCGGAATGGTGGTGTGCCCGTGTTCAATGGGCACCGTGGCGGCGATCGCCGGTGGGACCAGCCGCTCGCTGGTGGAACGCGCGGCTGATGTGACGCTCAAGGAGCGCCGGAAGCTGATCCTGGTGCCGCGGGAGACGCCGCTGTCTCTGGTGCACCTCCGCAATCTCGTCAGCGTGACCGAAGCTGGGGCCGTGGTCATACCGGCCGCTCCGGGCTTCTACCATCGGCCCACCCAGATCGCCGAGCTGGTGGACTTCATCGTTCAGCGGATCCTCGACCAGCTCGGTTTGGAGATCGAGATCGCCCAGCGCTGGTCCGGGAAGGCCTGAACAGCTCATGCGCATCGGGGTGATCTCGGACACCCATGGATTGTTGCGGCCGGAGGTGTTCGATGCGTTTCGGGAGGTCGATCACATCCTGCACGGCGGCGACGTCGGCTCGATCGAGCTCCTGACCGAGCTGCAGGCCATCGCTCCGGTGACCGCTGTGTACGGCAACACCGACGGCTGGGATCTCCGCGCCCGGCTGCCCCAGGTAGCCTCCATCGAGCTCGATGGCTTCGATATCGTCGTGACCCACGGCGACCAGATGGGGACACCCACCCCGGAGAAGCTCCACGCCGCCTTTCCCGATGCCCAGATCATCGTCTACGGGCACACCCATCGCCCGGTACTCACGCTGGTGGATGTCGTCGTCACTGTCATGAATCCCGGCGGAGCAGGCGCCCGCCGCTTCAAGCTGGCCCCTACGGTGGGCATTCTCGAGCTCGAGCCCGGGATACCACCCCGAGGGCGGCTGGTGAAGCTGGAAAGGCAGTGAGCAGTGAGCAGTGAGAAGTGGCTCCCGTGATCCCAGCCAGGGGAATCACTCCTCACTGCTCACTGCCTCACGGCTCCTCACTGCTCACTGCTCACTGTCTTACAATCCCAGTCGAAGGCCGCCGCTCACCGCCCAGTTGTGGGTGGTCTTGCTGTCCAGATTGAGGCCGGTGGCCTCCTGAGTGTCGAACTTGCCGATGTAGTCCTTCACCATCAGCTCCAGTCCAACTCGCCGGCCCAGAGAAACGTCAGCCCCGCCACCGAGGTTGTACGCGAAGTTCGTCGAGTGGGTGGTCAGCGGCCCCAGGTCAAACGTCTGGCGCACTCCGCCCGCGCCTGCCTGGACGAAGGGGGCGATAGGCAGCGAGCCGGTGCCCGGAAGGCTGAGCCGAAGACCGGCATCGTAGAGCCAGACGGAGCTTTCACCGAGCGAGAGTCCCCCGACGAGCGGGGCGCCGATTTCCAGCCCTGGCTTGGAATACGCCAGGTTTCCCACGAGGGCTATGTTGCGGCTCAGTCCCAGGCTGAGCTCGCCGCCGTACACCGCCGAACCGGCGTTTCGAAGACCAGTACCGAGTGGACCACTGACGATATTGCCGAATTTCATGTAGCCGGCATAAGGCGTAAGCCCGATCGTGGGCGCCGGCCGGCCCTGCCCGGCGAGTGGCGCTGCGAAGAATACGCTGGCGGCCGCGCCGGTAAGCAGAAAGTGTTTGAGCATCGGACCTCCCGGTCGCTGAAATGGTTTCGCTGCGCTCACGCGCAACGGCCGAGGAGGAGAAGCACAGAAGGTGCCACGCCTTGCAGTCCTGCAAGTCGTTTTGGATTAAGAAGTTCTACTTGGCTTCTTGGAACGTTGTCCGATTTGGAGGACGCCTGGCGGCTAGGCCACCCACTCATCAAAGGACGATGTCCGTCGCAGGGCGTCCGGGTGGGCTCGGAACCAGGACATCAACAACAGAACCTCGTCGATCGCCTCCAGCGGCAGGGGGCCCACGATGGGAGCCGGCTGCCGGACCTCCTCCGCGACGACGGCGCGAAAGGCCTCCCGCTCGATCGGCGTGGCCGGATAGGGGAACGAGGCCCGTACCAGCCCCTGGCGGACGAGGTACACCCAGTCGTCTCCGAAATCGCCCGGGTCGCGATATACGAAGGTCAATAACTCCACCGCGGTTCGGGCGCGGGTCGCGGCGGCCAGCAGCCATTCAAGGTGCTCGAACTTCTCTCGCCAGCGGGCGGCCAGCTCAAAGCGTGCGCCGCTCGCGGCCTCCTGCATCGCGGCGATGACCCGATCCAGAGGCTGGATGGTGCGTCCCTCCAGGAAGGCCATCGCCGTATCCACTCGTCGCTGATACTCCGACTCGGTTACAAAGCCGGCACACGGGCCGGTGCAGAAACCGAACTGGTGCCGCATACAGGCCGCCTGGCGGGGCGTGTCGAACAGATCACCCTGACCTGCAAAGACCGCGGGCATGGAGGCCGAGCAGTCGCGAATGCCGAGCAGATCATTCAGGGTGCGAACAGCTTCTGCGGTTCGGGACAGCGAATGGAACGGACCGTAGCAGTGGGCGTCGCCTTTTGCCACCGTGCTGCCCGCATACATCCGCGGCGCCGGGTCACTGGAAATCTTGATGAGAATCGACCGGCGGGTGAGGTTCCCTCGATAATTGAAGTGGGGGCGGAATTTTCGGATCTGGCGAAGCTCGTTGAGGTAGGCGGCGAATTCGCTGGAGACGTAGTCCCACGAGATTTGACTCGCAGCGTACAGGATGCGCGCGGCCTTGTCGTCCGGGTATTGGGCCCGGAAGTAGCTCATGAGCCTGGTGCGGAGGCGCTTCGCCTTTCCGATATAGATGATCCGTCCGGTGGTATCCAGCATCCGGTAGACCGCTGGACGGTTCTCCGTAAGGGCGCGAATGCGGCTTTTCAACTGCTCCAGGTCGGTTGCTGGGAGTGGAACTGCCCGTTGCGCCCTCTTGCGTGATCTCACGATTGACAGCGATGGCAGAACACGGTGATGCGTCCGTCGATGACATGAGTGCCCGTAAGCCGGGTTCCGCACCGGCGGCAGGGCTCGCCCTCCCGTCCGTAGACCAGGAGCTCCAACTGAAATTCCCCCGACTCGCCCGTCCCGGTGCGGTAGTCGCGGATGGTCGTCCCGCTGGAGGCGATAGCGGCCGTCAGGATTCGGCGGATTTCGGCGTGCAATCGGCGGTGATCGTCAGGCTTGAGGCGCCGGGCGGGCTTTGAGGGATCGATCCTGGCAGCGAAAAGCGCTTCATTGGCGTAGATGTTGCCCACCCCCGCTAGCCGACGCTGGTCCATGATCACCTTTTTCACCGCCTGACGGGATTGCTTCAGAATCTGGCCCAGCCGCTCGGCGGTGAAGTCGTCGTCCAGGGGCTCCGGCCCGATGGCGCCGCTGTACCGCTCCCACCCTTTCCGGTCGAGCAGCAACAGCGTGCCCAACCGCCGCACATCGTGGTAGACCAGCTCCCTTCCATTGTCGAGCTTCGCCCGAAGGACAGCGTACCGCTCGTCTTCCGCCTTGAGCCGCTTTTGAACCATGAGTGATCCGGTCATTCCCGGCTGGATCACCAGGCGGCGAGTGCCCAGGTCGAGCACCGCGTGCTTGGCTCTCCGGAACACCTCACCTACGGTCGCCCCCGTCAGCTCTCGCACCAGTCGCCGCCGGCTCACGCTTCTGAGCACGTCGGTGTGACTGAGGGAGACCCGGTCCAGTCGGCGGCCGAGCAGGGCGGGACGGATGTCACGGACAATGGTTTCGACTTCGGGAAGTTCCGGCATGGCCTGGAAATCTAAGAGCGCTGGAGCCGCTCGGCCTCTCGCCAACCGATGTCCCGACGGTAGACCTTCCCGTCGAACTGGATCGCCTGGGCGGCCTCGCGGCTCCGTCGCTGTGCCTCGGCGAAGCTGGGAGCGACCGCTGTCACCGTCATCACCCGCCCGCCATTCGTCCGCAGGACTCCATCGGGGGCTCGCGAGGTCCCGGCGTGAAACACGGTCACCCCCGGCGGGAGCTGCTCCGGGATCATGATGGCCGCGCCCCGTTCGGGGGTGTCGGGGTAGCCACGGGTCGCGAGAACGGTGGTCACCGCGGCACCGGGACGGCGAGAGAGAGGCGTAGGGGAGCCGCCGCTTGCCACCGCCCAGAGACAGTCAGTGAGTCCTTTGGACACGAGTGGCAGCACCACCTGCGCCTCGGGATCGCCGAACCGGCAGTTGAATTCCACTACCCAGGGCGCGCCCGCGGCATCGACCATCAGGCCCGCGTACAGCACGCCGGAGAATGGGGTCCGCTCTCGGCGCATTGCTTCCAG
>DATBKD010000120.1:0-43557 GCA_036556025.1 Gemmatimonadales bacterium
ACCTCCTCGACCCAGTCCAGCTCCAGCGGCATCCCCGGATTCCGGGGGCGCACTGGGACTTCCAGCGGTTCGGTTGCGGAGGGGGAAAGGATGCCGGGTTGAGGATCGGGCATGAAGGGAAGATACAGCCGCTAATAGCTAACAGCTAAAAGAGGCGGGTTGAGGTTTTTCAGGAATGCAGGAACGTCGTAGGTGACTGATAGCTGATAGCTGATAGCTGTTAGCTGATAGCTGTTAGCTGCCCCGCCGCCAAGCGCGGTCAATACCTCTCCCGGTATCCCCAGCCTTCCGTCGTCCGAGAGAGCGCCCGGTGTCGGCTGACCAACTCGGAATCCTGGAACACGGCGATCAGCACGGCTCCTGCCGCGAACCCGCCTGCGTGGGCCCAGAACGCCACCCCACCGGTTTCGCTTGCCAGTGCCCCCCCGATGAGCTGGAGCAGCAGCCAATAGCCCAGCATCAGGTAGGCAGGGACCACGATTCGAGTGATGAAGAATCCCAGTATGACCAGCATGTGAACTCGGACGCGAGGGTAGAGCACGATATAGGCGCCCATGACGCCGCTGATCGCGCCGGAGGCACCCACCATCGGCACTCGGCTCGAGGGATTGGTGAGGGTCTGCGCCGCGGCTGCCGCGAGACCACACACGACGTAGAACACGGCGAAGCGCCCGCCCCCCATCGAATCCTCGACGTTGTTCCCGAAGACCCACAGAAACCACATGTTGCCCAGGAGGTGAAACCACCCTCCATGAAGAAACATGGAAGTGAGCGGCGTGTACCACGAATGCTCCCCACCCAGGACGCAGACCGTAGTGGGGCTCATCGGGAAGCTGGTGCCTTCAGGCACCCGTCCCAGGAACTCCCCGGGGATGAGGCCGAGCTCGCAGACCGACCGGGACAGCTCAGGCTCGGCACCCATGCCTTGCACTAGAATCCAAATCGCGACGTTGGCCCCGATGATCAGCAGGGTCACGAGAGGGGTCGCGAGCGTCGGATTGTCGTCGCGGTAGGGGAACATGGGTTCAATATAGGGCGGAGCAGATGAGAAGGCGGAAGAACCGGCGGAAAAAAAGGGCGGAGAGTAGAAGGCCCTCTCGCTCGAGCGCCTTCCGCCGTTTCCGCCCTCTTCCGACTTCTGAGCTGCCTAGATCGCTAGACTGCCCGTCGCCCCGAAATGAGCTGCATGATGGCGAGAATCACCGCCACAATCAGCAACACGTGGATAAAGCCACCCAGTGTGTAGGACGTAACCACTCCCAGCAGCCAGAGCACCAGGAGGATCACGAAGATCGTCCACAGCATGGTTCCCCTCCTCGGATTCGGTCTCCCATGGAACCGGCCCCACCGGCCAGGCTCCCGACCCGGCGCTCACCGCCAGGCGGTTTGACAATAGCGCGCCTCGCTGTTGGACGTCGTGACACGTGTCACCCGGTCAGCGCGCCGTAGGTCAAATCGCCCACCCGCCGCTTGGTTTCAGGGCCGAAGGTCTGCCAGAAAGGCAGCTTAGACGGGTACGACACTTGCTCACGGGGTCTCCAGTTATTCCGAAGTGACAGAACGACATACCACTTCGGCCGAATCAGGGCTTTTTCTACGGAGCAGACATGGCTTCCAAGATCATCGGAATCGACCTGGGCACGACCAACTCAGTTGTGGCTGTCATGGAAGGTGGCGACCCGGTCGTCATTCCCAACGCCGAGGGCGGCCGGACCACCCCGTCAGTCGTGGCATTCACCAAAGACGGCGAGCGGCTGGTTGGTCAGGTGGCCAAGCGTCAGGCGGTTACCAATCCCAAGCAGACCATCTTCTCGATCAAGCGCTTCATGGGCCGCCGGGTGAACGAAATTCCCGAGGAAGTGAAGCGGGTCCCCTACAAGGTCGTCGAGGGGCAGAACGGCATGGCCGCGGTGGAGATTGCGGGCAAGCGCTACACCCCGCCGGAGATCTCCGCGATGATTTTGCAGAAGATGAAGCAGACCGCCGAGGACTACCTGGGTCATTCGGTGGAGAAGGCCGTCATCACCGTCCCGGCCTACTTCAACGATTCGCAGCGGCAAGCCACCAAGGACGCGGGCAAGATCGCCGGGCTGGATGTGCTTCGCATCATCAACGAGCCAACCGCCGCAGCGCTGGCCTACGGGCTGGACAAGAAGAAGGAAGAGAAGGTGGCCGTCTTCGATCTGGGCGGCGGCACCTATGACATCAGCGTGCTCGAGCTGGCCGAGGGCGTCTTCGAGGTGAAGAGCACCAACGGCGATACCCACTTGGGCGGCGACGATTTCGACCAGCGCCTGATCGATTGGCTGGTGGCCGAATTCAAGAAGGACCAGGGCATTGACCTCTCCAAGGACCCCATGGCGCTCCAGCGTCTCAAGGAGGCCGCGGAGAAGGCCAAGATGGAGCTGTCCAGCACCACGCAGACCGACATCAATCTGCCGTTCATCACGGCCGACCAGTCCGGGCCCAAGCACCTCAACCTCTCGCTCACCCGGGCCAAGTTCGAGCAGCTGGTGGACGACCTGATTCAGCGGACCATTCCGCCCATGCAGCAGGCTTTGAAGGACGCCGGCCTCGATCCCAAGCGGGTGGACGAGGTGATCCTGGTCGGTGGATCGACCCGTATCCCCAAGATTCAGCAGATCGTGAAGGACTTCTTCGGGAAGGAGCCCAACAAGTCGGTCAACCCCGACGAGGTGGTCGCGATCGGCGCGGCGATTCAGGGTGGCGTACTGGGCGGCGAGGTCAAGGATGTGCTGCTGCTTGACGTCACTCCGCTCTCCCTCGGAATCGAGACCTTGGGCGGTGTGACTACGGTCCTCATCCCCCGCAACACCACCATCCCGACCAAGAAGTCGGAGGTGTTCTCTACCGCGGAAGACAACCAGACCACGGTCGAGATTCACGTGCTGCAGGGCGAGCGCCAGATGGCCATCGACAACCGGACCATCGGCAAGTTCCAGCTCACCGGCATCCCACCGGCTCCCCGGGGCATGCCCCAGGTCGAAGTCACCTTCGACATCGACGCCAACGGCATCCTGCACGTGTCGGCCAAGGACAAGGCCACGGCCAAGGAGCAGAAGATCCGGATCGAGGCCTCCAGCGGACTCAGCGACTCCGAGATCGACCGGATGGTCAAGGCCGCGGAGCAACACGCCCAGGAGGACAAGACTCGGCGGGAGCAGATCGAGGCCCGCAACCAGCTCGACAGTCTGGTGTACCGAGTCGAGAAGGACAGCAAGGAGTGGGTGGACCGTCTCCCGGCCGATGCCAAGTCTCGGCTGGATTCCGCGGTCGAGGGCGGCAAGCAAGCCCTGCGGACCGGCGAGACCGAGGCCATTCGCAAGGCACTCGACGAGCTCAACGCGGCCTACTCCTCGGCCGGCGCCTCACTCTATCAGGGGGCGCAGGCCCAGGGTCAGCCCGGACCGGAGCCGACTGGAGAAGCCCAGCCCGGCCAGGGTGGTCAACCCGGGGGCCAGGAGGACGTGGTCGAGGCCGACTACGAAATCGTGGATGACAAGAAATCCTAAGGCCAGAGGACAATAGAGGTTACCCGAAGGGCCGGAAACTTGGCTTCCGGCCCTTTCGTTTGGTCAAGGGTGGCGCGTCACCGCGACCGACCCGTGCACTGGCACATCTTGGTACTATTAATGGGCACCCTCCCGTTAGGGCTCACGTTTTTCCAGAAGGATCGCTCGATGTCCGCACGTTCCTTGAACTGGCTCAAGTTCGGAGGCTTGGTTGCGCTGGCCTTTGCGCTCGGCCTGCTCTTCGCCGGGCTGCTGGACCTGCCCAACCGGACCTCCGCCCAGGAGCAGGGCCGCCAGGTCTCCGCTATCGCTCAGGTCCCGGCGCCCTCCATACCGGCGGCCCGGCCACTCCAGGATTTGAGCGAAGCCTTTGCGGCGGTAGCAGAACACGTCAAGCCCAGCGTCGTGTATATCCGCTCCCAGCGGACCGAGCACACGAGCAAGCAGCGGATTCCCCCTGGCATGGAGCGCTTCTTCCCCCGATTCCGCCAGCAACCGGAGATCGAGCAGGGTAGCGGGTCGGGCTTCATCGTTTCTGCCGACGGCTACATCCTGACCAACAATCACGTCGTCGAGGGAGCGGAACAGGTCACCGTGCGCCTGCTGGACCGGCGGGAATTCAAGGCCAAGGTGATCGGGACCGACGCCAACACGGATGTCGCCGTGCTCAAGATCGACGCCAAGAACCTCCCGCCGGTGGCATTGGGGAACAGCGACGACTCCCGCGTGGGCGAATGGGTGCTGGCGATCGGCAATCCCCTGGGAGAAGGGCTCACCTTCACCGTCACATCCGGCATCGTGAGCGCCAAGGGGCGTGCCCTCAACGGACTCCCAGGACGAGGGCAGGGCAGTATCCAGGACTTCATTCAAACCGACGCGGCTATCAACCCGGGGAACTCAGGCGGGCCCTTGGTAAGTGTGCGGGGTGAGGTAATCGGGATCAACTCGGCGATTGCCAGCGAAACCGGCTTCTATTCCGGGTATGGTTTCGCCATCCCCATCAATCTCGCTCGGACGGTGATGAACCAGCTGATTCAGACCGGATCAGTGCATCGGGCGGCCCTGGGAGTCTCCATCGCGGATGTGACGATCAACGATGCCCAGTACGTGGGTCTTCCGGAAATCCGCGGCGTGGTGGTGAAGGACATCCCCAGCAATGACTCACCCGCCAAGGCGGCGGGGATCGAGCCGGGCGACATCATAGTCGCCGTGGACGGCAAGCCGGTGGAGTACGTGGGCCAGCTGCAGCAGGTGATCGGCTTCCGCCGCCCGGGTGACATGGTCAAGGTCGAGGTGGCGCGGAAGGGCGGCGTCCGCAAGACCTTCGACGTCAAGCTGCAACCGTTGAACGACCAGCCCCAGCTGGCGGAGGCGGGCGACACCGATACGGACAACGCCGACAGCTCCAGCGGTACTGCCATGAACCGACTCGGCATCAGCGTCGAGCCGGTAACCCCGGACGCGGCTCAACAGCTGCAACTCCCCAACGACACCAAGGGGCTCATCGTGACCGATGTGACCCCGGGTGGGCCGGCCTGGGAGGTGCTGTTCGACGATCCCCAGCGGGGTGGCCCGGACATTATTCTTTCGGTCGAGGGAAAGCCGGTACGGACCGAGGCCGACCTGCGCAAGGCGCTCCAAAACGAGAAGGCGGGAAGCATCGTCACCCTCCGGATCTACAACCCCAGGGCCCAGAGCCGCCGGGTGGAGCGGATCCGGCTCGCCGACGCCCAGTAGTCAACGTTTTGGACCACGCGTAAACCCAGTCCCAAGGGGTCGGCATCGCCGACCCCTTGCTGCTATGTTGGTCATGGGACGGTACGGATGATCCTCCACGAGCGGAGCGGACATGACCACAAGTGAGGAGACGGACTGGATGAACCACCCCGCCATTCGGGCCTTGGTGGACCAGGCGAATACACTCGCCCTCGAGGAGCGCATCACCCTGGTGAAGGGCCTCGTTCCGGCCATCGCAGACGCCCTGTCCGAAGAGGAATATGAGCAGTTCGTCACCTATGTCCGGCTCAAGGGGGAGCGGTACCACGAGGCCAAGGCGCACCCGGGAGAAGGGCGGGCCACCCGTCATACCCCGGGGGACCGCGATCTGGAGCGGCGCTGAAGGGAGGTTCTATGAACGAGGAGCGATTCAACCTTTCGTTGCGCACCTTGCTCAAGCAGTTCGGCGTCACCGCCCAGCGCGAGGTGGAGAAGGCGGTCTACGCCGCTCTCGAGTCAGGGGCACTGACCGGAAGGGAAGCATTGAACGCTCGCACCACCATGGTGGTCGAAGGACTGGCGGGCGACATCGTGGTTGAGGGACGGATCGAGCTGGCATAGCAAGTGACGATCACATCTTGCGAGGGTTTCGCATGGAGTACCGGACCGGCTGGACGCTGGCTGCTGCACTGGGTGTCTCGCTAGTGGCATGCCAGACGCGATCCTCTACCGGTGGCGCTTCTCTCCCCTCTGACACAACGGCCCGCTCACCTGTCGCGGCCAAGCTGGCTCAATACACTCCGGTCCGCCTCACGGCCGACCTCGGCGCGTTGAGCGACCACGAGCGGCGCATGATCCCGATCCTGATCGACGCCGCTCAAGCCATGGACACCATCTTCTGGCGCGAGGTCTATCCCTCCCGCGACTCCCTGCTGCAATCGCTGGACGACGCGGATGTGAGGCAATACGTGCGCCTCAACTATGGTCCGTGGGACCGGCTCGATGAGAATCGGCCCTTTGTCGCCGGCGTCGGCGAGCGTCCGCCTGGGGTCGAGTTCTATCCCCACGACCTGACCAAGCGGGACCTGGAAGCGGCTGCCGCGAAGTCGAGTGCGGCGGCGGCGGCGCTCCGCAGCCACTACACCGTGGTACGCCGCGGGTCGTCGGGTGAGCTGACCGCGATACCCTATCACGAAGTCTACGCCGAGCCTTTGAAGCAGGCGGCGGCGAAGCTGCGCGAAGCGGCCGCTCTGGCGGAGGATCCCGGCCTGCGCCGCTATCTGGAGCTGCGCGCCAAGGCCCTGGAGACCGACGACTATCAGTCCAGCGATCTGGCGTGGCTCGACATGAAGCGCAATACCATCGATGTCGTGATCGGCCCCATCGAGACCTATGACGATGCCCTCTTCGGCTACAAGGCAGCGCATGAAGCGTACGTGCTGATCAAGGACAAGCAATGGAGCTCGCGGTTGGCGCGCTACGCCCGGCTCCTGCCGGAGCTGCAACGCGGGCTTCCCGTCCCGGCCGCCTACAAGCGGGAGACGCCCGGCACCGACTCGGATCTCAATGCCTACGATGTGGTCTACTACGCCGGTGAAGCCAACGCGGGCGGCAAGACCATTGCGATCAATCTTCCCAACGATGAGCAGGTCCAGCTCCAGAAAGGCACTCGCAGGCTCCAGCTCAAGAACGCAATGCGGGCCAAATTCGACCGGATTCTCCAGCCGATTGCGCGCGAGCTCATCGCGAAGCCACAGCAGACGAACATCACCTTCGATGCGTTCTTCAGCAACGTCATGTTCCACGAAGTGGCGCACGGGCTGGGTATCAAGCACACCATCACGGACAAGGGCACCGTCCGCGATGCGCTGAAGGAGCAGGCCGGCGCGCTGGAGGAGGGCAAGGCCGACGTGCTCGGGCTTCACCTCGTCACCCGGCTGGTGGAACGGGGCGAGCTGAAGAATGTCTCGCTGGACGACAGCTACGTGACCTTTCTCGCAAGCATATTCCGCAGCGTCCGATTCGGGGCCGCCGACGCCCACGGCCGAGCCAATGCGGCGCAACTGTCCTTCTTCCAGGAACACGGCGCGTTCAGCCGGGACTCCGCCGGACGCGTCCGGGTGGACGTCCCGAAGATGCGCGCCGCCACCGATTCGCTCGCGGCGCAGATCCTCAAATTTCAGGGCGACGGCGACTACGAGGGGGCCAAGCGCTTCATGGAATCACGAGCGGTGGTGCCGAACGATTTGCGGAGCGAGCTGGATAGCCTCGGATCCAAGGGGATACCGGTGGACGTCATCTTCGAGCAGGGCCCCGACGTCCTGGGTCTCGGGCATTAGCTTATGCGGAAGTCGAAGCCGAACGAGCTGGTCGTCGACCAGAAGCCGCCGGGACAGTGGAAGACCCGGCTGCTCAATCTTCTCCTCCTGGGTGTGCTGGTGGCAGGCTTCTGGCCGTTGATCAGTCGGCTGAACCGCCCATCCAAGCCGGTGATCCTGTCGGAGGCAACGGAGGTGCGCTCCGAGGTCTCCCAGCAGGGAGATTCGCTGGATGTGATCGTGGCGTGGACCCTGACCAAAGCTCCCGGTCAGGGCGCGGCCGATTCGGTTCGAGTCGAGGTGGGAGTCGGCGAGGGGAATCAGGCGCAGGTCATCAGCCACTCGGCCACCCAACGTTCGGACACACTCCGAGTCGCGGCCCCGGATCCGGGTGAGACCTCCCAGGGCTATTCCTGCGTCGCCACCATCATCCGGGGACGCTTGAATCACGATACCTGCACCCCCTGGCAGTTCGTGAGGCCGAGCGCGGCACCTGACACCTCACGTAACACCCGAGGGAAGAAGGAGAAGGCTCCGCCGCCAAGGGCGAGGGTCGCTCAGGTCGAGATCCAGCCGGCCGGCCTGCAGGTGGACCCTGATGTGGGCGGCCGCTGCGCCGACTGGCAGCGACAGAATCCGGACCGCTCGGTCTGGATCGAGGTCAACCGCCAGGCTGTGGCGGAGTGCACCGGACCCAACAACAAGCCAACCGTGGCCCAGTTCTGCGCCTTCGCCGTGCTCACCGACGGGCGTCGGGTACAGACCCGCAATTCCAGCAGGATCCCCTACTGCGATCGGCTGTTCGAGGATTGGAGCCGGGAGCGGTTCTCGTAAGAGAGTATCTTCCAGGCAGTCGCGAACGTGGCGGAACTGGCAGACGCGCAGGACTTAGGATCCTGTCCCGCAAGGGGTGCGGGTTCGACTCCCGCCGTTCGCATGGGCAGTGGTCGCCAAGGAGGATGTAGCTGACCCCGCTCGTCTTCATCCTGCTCGCCACGGCCGTGTCCGTTGTAGCCGGTTTGCTCGGATCCCTCCTCGGCCTCGGCGGCGGCATCATCGTCATCCCCGCCCTCACCCTCTGGCTGCACATCGACATCCGCTACGCCATCGGGGCATCGATCGTCTCCGTCATCGCGACCTCCAGCGGTGCCGCCGTCAGCTACGTGCGCGAGCGATTGGCGAACATCCGGGTCGCCATGGTGTTGGAGCTCGCGACCACGGCGGGGGCGCTCACCGGCGCCTACCTTGCCGGCCGGCTCGGGGTGCGCTGGCTGTTCCTCATTTTCGGCGTGGTGATGGCCTATTCATCCATTCTCATGTTCCGCCGGCGCGATACCGAGGTCACCCGAGCTCCCCGCCGTGCGCCGTGGGCCGACCGACTGCGCCTCCACTCGTCTTACGTTGACCAGGAGTCCGGCGAGGAGATCCTCTATCGGGTCTCCCGCACGCGGGTGGGACTCGGGCTGATGTACATCGCGGGGATCGTCAGCGGCCTGTTGGGGATCGGGTCCGGCGCACTCAAGGTACCTGCCATGGATATCGCCATGGGGTTGCCCATCAAGGTCTCGAGTGCCACCAGCAACTTCATGATCGGGGTCACTGCCGCCGCGAGCGCGGGAGTCTACTTCGCGCGAGGAGATATCGACCCCTTTGTCGCGGCTCCGGTGGCCGTGGGCGTCCTGCTTGGCGCAGTCCTCGGCTCACGGCTGCTCGGGCGGATCAGCAGCTCTGCCGTTCGGCTGTTGTTCGTGCTGGTGCTGCTCTGGATTTCCGGGCACATGCTGCTGCGGGGGATTCGCGGATGAGAGCCGAGCGACTGATCAGCAATGTCTTGCGGGTGGGCGTGATCACCAGCCTCGTGACGATCCTGCTCGGCACCGTGATCGCCTTTGCCCATCACCCCGAGTACATCACCTCGCCTCGGGAGCTGCTGCATCTCACCCGCCCGAGTGATACCGGGCCCCATACCCTCCGAGAGGTCCTCACCGGCCTCGCGAATTTGCGTGGCCAGGCCATTGTGGTGTTAGGTCTCCTCATCCTGATCGCCACGCCGGTCGTCCGGGTGGCCGTCTCGATCCTCCTCTTCCTGGAGGAGGGCGACCGGACCTACGTGGCCATCACCTCTACTGTGCTCGCGCTGCTACTCCTGAGCTTCTTTATCGGCGGGGCCGGCTGAGCCCGGAGGTGTGGTTCGGATCTGTCAAGGGGTGCAGTGCGCGCGCAACATGTTGGACACGACGCCCGCAAAATTGACCCTGGGGATCACGCCTGGGTAGATTCCTCGCACTATGAGTCAGATCACCGTCGAAAAAACGTCCGAGGATTCCGCCTCCAAGTCGCTCCGGGTAACCGTGCCGGTGGACCGCGTGAGGGAGGCCGAAGCCAAGGCGGTGAAGTACTATGCCCAACGAGCTCGCCTCCCCGGCTTTCGTCCGGGGAAGGCACCGGCAGCCGTCGTCCGGAAGCGATTCGGCGACGCCATCCGGCAGACCATTCTGGAAGAGGTCATCCGGGAAAGCTGGGAGACGGCCAAGACCTCCGAAGCCCTCAAGCCGGTCACCGATCCATCCATCCGCAATCTCAAGTTCGAAGAAGGCAGCCCCATCGAGTTCGACCTGCTGGTGGAAGTCCGCCCGGAGCTCAAGCTCGAGCGGATCGGCGGCTTCCGGTTGGAGCGACGGGTTGTCCCGGTGCCGGACAGTGCGGTGGAGGAGCAGCTGGCGCGGCTGCAGGAGCAGAAGGCCGCCTGGATTCCGGTGGAGGGACACAAGCCCTCGCCTGGGCAGATGGTTCGGGTTGCGGTAGCGCCGATCGAGAACGGCACCGTTGGCTCGGCCCAGCCCTATGACCTGGTGCTGGGCCAGAATCAGGCGGTCCCGGACCTGGAGGAGCGGATCATGACGCTCCTCCCCGGGGAAAGTGCTGACGCCGAGGTCCGCTTCCCGGAGGATCACCCGGACGAGTCCCGCCGGGGACAGACCCGGCGGGTCCAGGTTACCCTGCACGAGGTGAAGCGTCAGGACCTTCCCACCCTGGACGACGCCTTTGCCCGGGAAGTGGGCGAGTTCGATACCCTCGCCGCTCTCCGGGCGGCGGTCCGCGAGGATCTCGAGCGGGAAGCTCAGCGCGACGCCGACGCTCAGGTTCGGCAGAGCCTCATCGCGCAAATCGTGGAGGCCAATCGGGTGGAGGCACCGGGGTCCCTGGTTCACCGCCTGATGCACGGGTATGCCGAGATGTACCGAGTTCCAGCGGATCAGCTGGAGAAGTTCGAGCAGCAGTTCCACCCGATCGCCGAGACCCAGGTGAAGCGCGACCTGGTGCTGGACGCACTGGTCGAGACGCACACGCTGCGCGCCACCGAGCAGGAGCTCGACGCGCGGATCGGCAAGATGGCCGAGGCGAGGAACGTTCCCGCGAGCCAGTTGTACGCCTCGCTGGAAAAGGCCAAGCGCTTGCCGGAGATCGAGCGCGCGATCACCGAGGAGAAGGTGTTCGACTTCCTCCTTCCGCAGTCCACAGTCGAGGAGGTGAAGTCCTGACGATGGCCACCATCTATCCGCCATACATCATCGAACGTTCCAGCCGGGGGGAGCGGACCTACGATATTTTTTCCCGGCTGCTCATGGACCGGATCGTCTTTCTCGGCGCGCCGATCAATGACGATGTCGCCAACATCATCATCGCGCAGCTGCTGTTCCTCGAGGCAGACAATCCCGATAAGGACATCTACCTCTACATCAATTCGCCCGGCGGCGTGGTCTCGGCGGGCATGGCGATCTACGACACCATGCAGCATCTCCGAGCCCCGGTGAATACCATCTGCATGGGCATGGCCGCCTCCATGGGTTCATTCCTGTTGGCCGCCGGCACCAAGAACAAACGCAGCGCCCTGCCCCACTCCCGGATCATGATTCACCAGCCCTCCGGCGGGGCCCAGGGGACGGCAGCCGACATCGAGATCCAGGCCCGGGAAATCCTGTACCTCCGGTCCAAGATGAACGCGCTTTACTCGCTCCATACCGGGCAACCCATCGAGACGATCGAGCGGGACATGGATCGGGACCGGTTCATGAGCGCCGAGGAGGCCAAGGCCTACGGCCTGATCGACAGCGTGTTTACGCCCCGGAAGGAACTCGTGCCGCACAGCGACGGGAAGAAAGAGACTTGACGCTTGGGGAGCCGGGAACCACTTTACCGGCAACCCTCCACCTCCATCGTGACCTGGTTCCATGTCCAACGACAAGCACCTCCGCTGCTCCTTCTGCGGCAAATCGAAGGACTCGGTCCGAAAGTTCATCTCCGGTCCGTCGGTCTACATCTGCAACGAGTGCATCACACTCTGCAATGAGATCCTCGCCGAAGATGAAGAGCGCGAGGTTGCGGACAGCATTACCCAGGTTCCCACGCCGGCGGAAATCAAGGAAGTCCTCGATCAGTACGTGATCGGCCAGGAGCGGGCCAAGCGTACCTTGGCGGTTGCGGTCTACAATCACTACAAGCGGATCAACGCCTCCAACGGCCGCGATGCCGAAGTCGAGCTCGACAAGTCGAACATCCTCCTGCTCGGCCCCACCGGCGTGGGCAAGACGCTCCTGGCCCAGACCCTCGCCCGGATTCTCGACGTTCCGTTCACCATCGCCGACGCCACCACCCTCACCGAAGCCGGGTATGTCGGCGAGGACGTGGAGAACATCCTGGTGCGGCTGTTGCAGGCCGGCGAATTCAACGTGGCGGAATGCGAGCGGGGCATCGTCTACATCGACGAGATCGACAAGATCGCCCGCAAGTCGGAGAATCCCAGTATCACTCGCGATGTCTCGGGCGAGGGTGTGCAGCAGGCGCTGCTCAAGATTCTGGAGGGCACCATCGCCTCGGTGCCCCCGCAGGGTGGCCGCAAGCATCCGCAGCAGGAATACATCCAGATCAACACCAAGGACATTCTCTTCATCTGCGGCGGCGCGTTCGACGGACTGGAGAAGATCATCGAGGCCCGGACCGGACGGCAGCAGATCGGCTTCGCCGCCGCGGACCGGAAGCGCGCTCCCGAGCTCAGCCAGAAGAACCCCTACGTCGAAGTCGAGCCCGACGACCTGCTCCGTTTCGGACTGATCCCGGAGCTGGTGGGTCGGTTACCCGTGGTCGTTTCGCTCGAGTCGCTGGATGAAGACGCCCTGGTGCGCATCCTGGTCGAGCCCAAGAACGCGCTCACCAAGCAGTACAAGAAGCTGTTCGAGCTGGAGGATGTGGGGCTCACCTTCGATGCCGAGTCGCTCCGCGCGGTGGCCCAGAAGGCCTTGAAGCGGGGAACGGGCGCGCGAGGACTGCGCTCGATCCTCGAGACCATGATGACTGACATCATGTTCGATCTGCCCAACCGGGAGGACGTCCGGGAGATCGTGATCACCAAAGAGGCGATCACCGAGGGCATCCCGCCGCTGATCGTCACCGAACGGCCCCGCACCAAGCGGGAGGCGTGAGCAGGGAAGGCGGTAAGGGCGGCAAAGGCGGTAAGGGGGGACTGGCCAACAAGGGCGCACAGAGTGCGCCCTTCGCGCACCCGGCCCAGTCAGGGAATCCGATCGAGGCACTATCGGTCGAATTCGTAGGCTCGTTCCCGGATCCCCGAGTGCGGTTCACGCCGCCACTCCCAGAAATCGCGTTTGTCGGTCGCTCCAATGTGGGTAAGTCGAGCCTGATCAATGCGCTGACCGGCCGGCCAGGACTGGCCCGGGTGAGCGGCACTCCTGGAAAGACCACGCTGCTCAACGCTTTCCGGCTCCCGGGTTTCTATCTGGTCGATCTCCCCGGATACGGTTTTGCCCGAGCGAGCAAGAGCGCGCGACGGGCCTACCGTACTCTGGTGAATGGGTATCTGATGGACCGCGACCAACTGGCCGGTGTGGTGTGGCTGCTGGATATTCGTCATCAGCCGTCAGACGACGACCTGGAAATACAACAGACCTTGGTTCAGAGCGGCCGGCCGGTTCTCGCCGCCCTTACCAAGGCCGACAAGCTCACCCGCTCGGCCCAGAGCAGCCGTGCCCGTGAACTGGCCAGGGCCGTAGGGCTTCCCCAGGATCAGGTGCATCCGACCAGCGCTAGAAGCCGATCGGGCATCACGGAGCTGGCCCAGAGCATTATCGCAGCCGTTGGAGGCGAACGATGACGCGGATAGTGGTTCTGCTCCTCTGGCTGGTGTCGGCTACCTCGTTGGCGGCGCAAGGGAATCATGGCGGCACCGATCAGCTCCCGCCGGAGGGGTACGGCCGGCTGAACCAGAACGACCTCTCGCTTCGTCTCCGCACCAACGAGCTCGAGGTCAGGTTCATTCCGCTGGACCAGCGAGTGCTGCGCCTCCTCGCGAGGGATGCGTACCAGTCCCTGGTCGGTCTGGTCCGGAGCCGGCGGGCCTCGATCGATTCGGTCGGAAACCTGACCGGCGTCAGTCGGCCGGGCCTGGCCCTGGTCAGCTATTTCGCGCTCAGCGATCGCGCGCGGATCGATCCCCAGACGCTGACCGTCATGGTCCGAAACCGCG
This sequence comes from Gemmatimonadales bacterium, assembly GCA_036556025.1. Taxonomy (GTDB): domain Bacteria; phylum Gemmatimonadota; class Gemmatimonadetes; order Gemmatimonadales; family GWC2-71-9; genus CAVVWJ01. The sequence continues at coordinate 14,109 of DATBKD010000120.1, forward strand.
TGTTCCAGCCGCTCGGCATCGTGCCGATGAGCCCGCGGTTCAGTGCGCAGCAGCTCAACGTGCGGGAGCAGGTGAGCGGGATCTATCTGTTCGAGGAAGACCTGCCGGTAGATGATTCTTTCACGATCTCCTACAACGGACTCACCTCGGACGACTGGCAGGGGAAACAGCGGGACCTCGATCGGGAGCGGGCCCGAGTCGCCGCCCGCGCGCGGTCCGCGGTCGCTGACTCGACCCGCACCGACAGTGGGGCCGCCAGCCGTTAGCTGATAGCTGATAGCTGATAGCTGTCAGCTCTCATACCACCTCAACACTCCCTCACACGGTCTCCCCGCCACCAGCATTGCCGTGGAGAGGGCGTCGGCCTCGATTCCCGTGCGTGCCACCACCGAAACCTGACTCACGGCATCAGCCGGCCAACCGGTCGCCGGGTTCATTACGTGCCCCCGCACCGCCCGGCCATAATTCACCACCGAGACGGTATTGGAGGAGGTGGCGAGAGCCAAGTCTCGGAGCCTGGTGGTCGCGAGGATCTGCCCGGGCCGGCGGGGGTCGGCTATGTCGACCCGCCATCCAGGCTCGCCCGGCGGCGCGCCCAAAGCCAGGCAATCGCCGCTGACGTCCAGGAAAGCCCGCTCGATGCCCCTCCCTCGCAGCACCGAGGCCATCCGGTCTAGGCCATACCCGACGCCGATGCCACCCAGATCGAGCTGCGTCTCGCGGCCCGGTAGCACTACGCTCGCGCCTTGGATCTCGATCCTTGCCGCCAACGCGGCCTGCCGAGCCTCCGATATCTCGGCCCTGGACGGCTCGGCGGTGCGGGGCCGATGAAATCCCCAGGCTCGCATGAGGGGCTCGATGGCAGGATTGAAGGCCCCTTGCGAGGCGCTCTGGAACCGAAGCCCAGCGGCCAGCACCGTGGCCAGGTCGGCATCGGCGGTCAGGCCGGCCCGTCCCGCCCGGCGATTGAGCTCGCACAATTCGCTGGTGTCGTCGAACAAGGAGAGTCGCTGCTCCACCCGACGCAGCTCCGCGAGGGCGGCCTGAGCCGCGTCATAGCCCGCGGCGTCGGAGTCGGCGAAGAGCTGCAGGTGGACGGCCTGGCCCATGGCCCACGACCAGCGCTCCACGAAACGCTCGCGCCGGTGACTCCTGGGTGGCAACCGAAGGGTCGGGCCGACCACACCCAGGGCGAGCGCGCCGAGGAAATGGCGCCGCTTCATGCCGGGGCAACGGCCGGGCGGCCGAGCTCTCGAAGGATGAAGAAGGATTGCACATAGAATGTGAGCGCCATCAGGGCGCTGGAGAGCGAGAGCAGCCAGCTGAAACGGGCATCGACATAGCGCATGAGCCACATCGACCCGAATGAGACTAACAGCGCAGCAAAAGGCTCGACGATCAGAATCTGTCGCCAGCGTTCACTCGGGCGCTCGCAGAGACCCAGAGCCAGGCCGCTGAAGACGAAGATCGCCGCCATGCTCAGCAGGTGAGTGTGAGTGATGGTCAGCATCTCGGCGTAGGACTTGGGAAACTGCATGCTGCCTTCTGTCACGGTCGAATCCGCGCCCCGATAGCGAGCGGCGACGCCCGGAGGAGTCATTCCTGTCGTGTGATGGATGAAGAGCAGAGAGGTGGTATATCCGACCAATTGCACCACCGTGATCCACCGTCCCAATGACCGCAGCGGTCTCGGCAGCTGGCGCCACGACAGGCGCGCCGGAGCCGTCACTTCAATTTCCCCGCGGTTCGCCAGGCGCTCAGTTGCGCCACCGCCTGGCGGACGCCGAGCGTCACCGAGTTGGAGCTGATGGTCGCGCCGGAGATGTTGCGAATGTCTTTGCCCACCTGCAGCGGGTCCGCGGCCGTCTTGCCGCGGAACTGCTTCCGCCAGGAATCGTAGGCCACCTCTCCTCCCTGCGGCTCGCGGTAGACCAGGATGTCCACATCGCGGAGGGTCGCCGCCGGATCGACCGCGACCAGAAAGGTGATCGGCAGCTCCTTGCCGATGACGTTCCGCACCTCCGCGAACCCCAGCAGCGTGCCACCTTTTGAGACCCGATAGACGTTGCTGGTGTCGATCTTCATCGTGTCTACCTGCGCGCCAGCCCCGTACACTCGCTCAATGGATTTGGCCAGCTTGCCGGGCGGAGCGGATTGCGCCGCGAGGCAGCTGGTCAGGAGGATACAGGCCTGGAGTACCGTCATCCCGAGCGCAGCGAGGGATCGAGCCCGAGCGCCCACCCCTTCAGAACTGATATCCCACCCCCAGACTGAGCAGCTCCCCTTCGCCGACTCCGGCCTTATTGCGCCGCAGTTGGTAGTCGCCCTTGAATACCACGTTGTACAGTGGCTTATAGGTAAGCCCCAGGGTGGTGATGCGACGCGCCAGCGACTCGTCGTCGGTAACCCCCGCGGGGACGTCGGCCTGGGTGTCGTAGTGCTCGTAGCGGATAAAGGCGTTCAACCGCTGGGCCGAGGCCGGGGCGAGCGCCGAGAGCACGTTGTAGGCCCCTTCGATATATCCGCCGGCGATCCGGCTGCCGATCTGATTCCCATAGGCCGTGTTGATCCGGTCCGCGTCCGCAATGCTGATGTTGGCGACAATGCCCCGGAACATAAAGGGACCCAGGTCGTAACGCGCGTCAACCGCGATGAGCCCGACAGCGTTGGCAAAGGTGCCGGTGCCCAGGGCCGGATCCTGATTCGCGCTTCCCCCGTACCAGAACGACCCTCCGACTTTCAACCCCGGCCGGGCCCACTCCAGCCTGCCAGTGAGCGATGGATTGGCGAAACTCGCGTTCTTGCCCTCCTGCCGTCCCTCTCGAATGCCTTCGTCCGCCGAGAACCCGCTCGCCAGCAGTCCGTTGACCAGGTATACCCGATAGCTCAAGCCGGAGGATCCGGGCAGAGTTCCGACCATGCCGAGCCCGATGTCCCTCCAGGTGGTCGGAATGACGACATCATCGAAGCTGGGCCGATCCACTCCGTTGAAGGTCGGAGGCTCGTGGGTTTCGTTGATGATTCCGATCGGCGGGAGAATCAGCCCAGCGCGCAAGGTGGCGGCGGTGGAAAAGCGGTAATCCAGGTAGGCCTGCTCCAAAGCGACCTCGCCGCCCTCCTCTCCCCCCTCCACCTTGGTGTCCTCCACCTCCAGCTCCGACCGAAAGGCAATCTTCTCGGTGAAGCTATGACCGAAGAAGACGACAAAGCGCTTCACATCGACCTGACCCGGCGAATCGGGGCCGCTCGGATTGGTATAGTGGACCTCACCGTAACCGCCGATCGTGGTGCGCTCGGCTTCCTGGGCGACGAGGGGGACAGAAGAGAGGGCGAGCAGTACGAGGACGCAGGGGAAGGATTGCATAGGGGGCCTTAATCGGGGTAGAAACGAGTTGAGAATGATTATCATCTATAACCCTACTACTTTATTCCCCATTCGCACTGGTGTCAACTGCGCCAGGTGTCCATCATTCGGCGATAGCTCGCGTTGGCCTCACTTTCTTGACGGCAGGCGAGACCCGAATGCCTCATCTCCCCCTTCGTTCTGTTGGCCTGCCCCGGCCGACCGAGCAATTTTTCGACGCATGGCTCGCGGAGCTCGAAGGCCGGCTGCAGGCGCCGGGGGCGGACTGGTACCGGCTCACCCGGGACTTGCTCTTCCAGCTCTACTATCCCGGTCTGGGGGACTACGACGGCCTGGTACAGGATCCCGGGACCCCGGCGACGACTCGCGCCGCTGTCCTCTGCCTTGATCCGCACAACATCACACTGGAGCCGGAGTACTACGCCGAGGTGGATGCTGCTCGCTATGCGAGGGTGAAGCCTCTCCTCTGGCTCTGGCAGAGCTTCGACCGGGCGCCTTTGGGGGGAGGGAATGTCCACCTCGGGATCCGTTTCCGCCGGCTGCTGGCCCCGCACATCTTTGCCCGTTGCGGCCGCAACTTCAAATGCTTTCAGTTCGTGGAATTCTCGTTCGGGTACAACCTCGAGGTGGGCGACGACGTCGTGGTTCACCGCCACGTCCTGCTGGATGATCGCGGGGGAATTATCCTGGGGAACCGGGTGAGTATCTCGGACTACGCCAACATCTACAGCCATACCCACAGCATCGTGGACCAACGGGATGTCACCGACGCGGTCACGATTCTCGAGGACGATGTGCGGATCACCTATCACGCCACCGTGCTTGCCGGCGTACGGGTGGGCCGGAACGGTATGGTGGGCGCCAATGCGGTCGCCACCAAGGATGTGCGTCCCTTCCACGTCAACGTCGGCATCCCGGCCAGATCGATCCGGGTGAAGCCGAACGCGCCGCCCGAGGCGTATATCACCGAGCGGGTGGCGCGACGAGAGAGCCGCGAGCCTTGATCCCGCGCCGCGCCCGAGAGCGCTGGTACCTGTCCCCATCATTCACTGCGGCCTGGGCGCTGCTCCTGACCGCGGTAGCCGCCGGTCTGCTCGGCGGCGTGCCCCGCATCCTGGTCACGGTCTGCGGGCTCACCGCCGGGCTGGTCGTGCTGCTGGCGGCCTGGCGCCGGGAGTGGGAGGTGCCGCTTCACGCGGTAACCGCTATCCTGTTGGGCGCGGTGGCCTGGATGACCGATCGCCGGGTGTGGTGGCTGGCCGTTCTCGCCCTGCTCAACCTGTGCGGCAGTTTCTGGGTTGCCATCGCGCGGGGCCGGCGGCGGCTGCGGGACTCCGAGACCAAATGCGATCAGCTCGCCACCCAGCTCGACCGCCGGATCAGCGAGCTCTTCTCGCTCCAGGAGCTGAGCTATGTGCTCTCGGAGTCGATTCAACTCGACCGGATCGTCGACCAGGTCACCAAGTACGCCGGCCGGTTCCTTCAAACCGACGGCGCGATCGTCGCCCTGGCGGACGATGACGAAGGCAGACGGCTTCGCATCGTGGCCGCCGCCGGCACCCTGGAGCCTTTACTCGGACAACTCACGGAAGATCAGGACACTGCCCTGGTCCGGTTTGCCATTGACCACGAGCGGATCGAGGTCGCCCAGGGGGTCGCGACGCCAACGGTCAACTTGATCGGCGGCATGGTGGTGCGGTCTGCCGCGGTCGCGCCGCTCCGCTCCCAGGGTGTCACCATGGGCGCGTTGGCCGTGGCCGACCGCCAGGGAGGGCCCTTCACCACCGAGGACCTCTGGCTGCTCTCCACGGTGGCGACCAACGCCTCGGTCGTGTTGGCCAACAGCCGACTCTACGAGATGGTCCGCCGGAGCAAGGAGGAGTGGGAAACCGCGTTCAACGCGCTGACCGAGGGAATGGCCGTGCTGGGTCAGGGCGGAGCCATCGTGCGCGCCAACCGGGCCCTCGCGACCCTGGCCGGCGTGCCCGGCTCGGAGCTGGTAGGGCGGAACTTCTGCGAGGTGCTCTTCAACGGGTTCGAGACGGTAGCGACCCTGATCGACGCGGCCTATCGGGGCGAGCGCACCGCCCCGCTCGTGGTGCGCCTGGAGCCGACTCAGCGGGTCTTGCGGCTCACCGCCGCGCCGCTGGCCGAGCGGACGGAGCAAGCTCCGGTGGTGATCCTGGTCGAGGACATGACCGAACAGCAGGTCATGGAGGCCCAGCTCATTCAGAACGACAAGATGGCTTCCATCGGACAGCTGGTCTCCGGTGTGGCCCACGAGCTCAACAACCCGCTCACATCGATCGCCGGGCTGACCGAGCTCCTGCTCGAGCGGGACTCCCGCCAGGATCTTCCTCGGGAACACCTTCGGGTCATTCATGACCAGGCCGAGCGGGCCGGGCGTATCGTGCGCAACCTGCTCACCTTCGCCCGGAAGGGCGTGCCCGAGAAGACCGCGGTCGACCTGAACGACGTCGCCGCCCGGACCTCACTCCTGATTGTCTACGAGCTTCAGCTTCACGGCATCGAGCTTGACTCGGTGCTCAACCCGGAGCCGGTCCTGGTGTTGGGAGATCGTTACGAGCTGCAGCAGGTCTTGCTCAATCTGGTAACCAACGCGGTCCAGGCGGTGACGACCCTCGAGCCCGGCCAACCTCGCCGCATCACCCTCGAGACAGCTCATGCTGGTGGGGAGGCGATCCTCCGCGTCCGTGATACCGGGCCGGGGGTCCCCTCTCATCTCGTCTCCTACCTCTTCACGCCGTTCTTCACCACCAAGGGACCGGGCGAAGGTACCGGCCTGGGTCTCTCGCTGAGTTACGGCCTGGTAAAGGCGCACGGCGGAGTGCTCACCTACGAAGTCCCGCCGGAGGGCGGGGCTGAGTTCCGGGTGACTCTCCCGTTTTACGAGGTCCCTCTGATGACGACCGCGGAGCACCCGGTCGCGTCTGCCCGGCGAGGGACAACTGGTCACATTCTCGTGGTAGACGATGACCCGGCGGTGCATCGGCTGGTGAGCGCGCTCTTCACACCCAATGGCCATACCGTCGAGACGGTGCGATCGGGGGAGCAGGGACTGCGCCTGCTGTTGGAGCGGGAGTTCGACCTGATCATCGCAGATGCCCGGATCCCGGCGGGGCCGTCGCAACTCTTTGTCCAGGCGCTGGTCTCGTCCTATCCCGAGGGCTGCAGCCGACTGATTGTCGGCACCAGCAGCGAGGGAGACGCGGCCGAGATCGTGGGCAATTCCTTCAAGAAGATCCGCAAGCCATTCAATCTGCGAGACCTCCACGCGCTCGCGGCGGAGATTCTCGCTAGTACCCCGCCTGGCTCGCCGGCCTCCACGGCAGCACGCTGATTCGCCCTCTGACTTTGGCGCTGGTGCTCGCCACGTCCGCGCTCGCCCAATAGTTTCCGCCCGCGGACAGGTCAGGGGCCTCGATGAACCACCTGCTCGCCCGAAGAAAGACGTTGCCCGTCACCTCGGTGGCGTGACCGGCCTCGTCCACCACCAGGGCGCTGCCCATTCGGTCCAGCACGTTTCCTCGCAGCCGGCTCGCCGTGGTGCCGGCGAGCGAAATGCCCTGTTCCATTCCCCCCAATACGTTGTCATCGATTCGGAAGCCCTGACTCCGGGCGCTGTCCGCGCGGGGCGCGGATATCGAGATGCCCACTCGGGCCTCGAGCAGCAAGTTGCCCGATATGGTATTGTCGCTGCCGTGCTCCACCGCAATGGCTGCCTCACGGGCGGCGATCACCGTGTTCTTCCGAAGCGTGCTCTGGGTCAGATGGTCGAGGAAGAAGCCGCGTGGTGTGCTATCGGCCCGGTTTTCCAGAAAGGTCGCGTTCCAGGTAAACTCGGCGGTAAAGGCGCTCCTCGCCGCCAGCGAGGCGTTGTTGCGGTAGATCAGATTGCCGATGGACGGACGGGTGAGTGGCCGAGTCCCGGTGACCAGCAGCCCGGTGCTGGAGGACGAGAGATCGTTGTCGGTGATCAGATTGGAATCGCTGGCCTCGCGCAGGAGAATCGCCGCGGCGCGACAGTCGAGGGCAGGTGCTGGACAGCGTGCGGTGTGGTTCGCCCGATTTCGGGTGATGACGTTTGCGGAGGAGTGCCACAGGTGGATCGCCCAGCCCGAGTTGCCGCTGAGCTCGTTGTCCGCCACGAAGCTCTCCCGGACGTCCAGTAGCGCGATTCCGTTCTGCGCTCCGCGAGCCGTGATGCCGATGACGCTGGCGCCCACGACGCCCTGCAGGAGGATTCCCCCGCCATAGCCGACGAAGGTCTCCGGGGTGGTGAGATCCAGGCGGTCGGCACTGTCGGCCCGTTGCGCAGTGGAGCGCAGGGTTTGACTTCGACTCCCGGAGACGTCTACACCCGTGATGCGGTGGGCACGTCCCCCATCGAACCTGACTCCGTAGCGATACCCTCGCACCGTGCCACCCTCGATCCAGACTGCATCCACCCCCTTGCTCGACACCCCTATCCCCACGTAGCGGGTCGGCACCGAATCGCCACTCTCGAGAACGACCCCGTTGAGATCAATCCGGGTGCCCGACGCGGCAGCGATGATCACGCCCCGATCGGACGGGTCCGGGATGCGATAATGGCCGGGGCAGATCCGCACTTCCCCTTGCACCTGGGTGCCGGCGCGAGTCGGCCGCACGCACGGGGCCGCCGTAGAAGCCAGCGGCGCCGAGCCGATCAACAGCAAAGCCAGGCAGGCTGCCCAGAGCCCTTCGATCATGGCCGCACCGGGAACCCCCGCTCCCGGAGATAAGCACGAGCTTCGGGCAGGCTCGACCCCTGGAAGTGAAAGATTGTGGCGGCCAATACCCCGTGAGCTCCCACACGAAGCGCCTCCGCCAGATGCTCCAAATTCCCAGCCCCGCCCGAGGCGATCACCGGAATCGAGACCGCCGAGGCCGCGGCCTGGATCAGCGGCAGATCGTAGCCGTCACCGGTGCCGTCCCGATCCATGGAGGTGAGCAGGATCTCGCCAGCCCCGGCGGTTTCCAGCTGTCGGACCCAGGTGATCGCCTCGAGCGGAGTCGCCTCCCTGCCGCCGGTGACCATCACCGTGAGCCGGCCGTCGATCCGCTTTACGTCGACCGCCGCAACCACGCATTGACTCCCGAAGCTCTCCGCCAGCCGGGAGACCAGCGATGGGTCTCGAACCGCGGCGGTATTGACCGAAATCTTGTCCGCCCCCGCCCGAAGCGCGGCACCCGCGTCGGCCACCGAGCGAATGCCCCCTCCGACCGTGAACGGGATGAAAATCGATTCCCCGACCCGGGCGACCATCTCCAGCGTGGTCTTCCGCTCCTCCTGGCTGGCGGAGATGTCCAGAAAGACCAGCTCGTCGGCGCCCTCGGCGTCATAGCGCGCGGCTTGCGCCACCGGGTCGCCGGCGTCGCGCAGGGATTGGAAGTGGACTCCTTTCACTACCCGCCCGCCGGCCACGTCCAGGCAGGGTATGATGCGCCGGGCTAGCATACCCTGAGCACGTCTTCGAGTGGCCCGGCTTCGCCGGCGGACAGCAGGGCGACCGCGTCGCCGATCGCTCGCCGCTCGCGAGGCCAGGAGAAGCGAGCTTCGGCCTGGCGCCAGGGGAGCCACTCGGCTCGATCGTGTTCCTCGCTGACCCGCGCCTCTGCCTTGCTGTCCACGATGGCCGCGAAGACCGGCACCAGCGCCACTTCATCTCGCCGATGCTGATAGAAACACTCCACCCGACTCAGGTTGTAGAGCTTGAGGGGAACGAGCCCGGTTTCTTCCCTCAGCTCACGGCGGGCAGCCTGATCGGGGAGCTCGTCGCCCTCGATGTGGCCATGCACTGTTTCCCACGATCCCGGACAACGTCCTCCGGCTGCCCGCTGCAGCACCAGGCATTCCAAAGCTTCTCCTGTGCCGCGGAGCACGTACACGTCCACCAGCGATACCCGGACAGTGCTCACGGGCTCCACCGGGCGAAGGCGCCCAGGAGCTCGATGCCGGCCCGCTGCGACTTCTCGGGGTGGAACTGCGCGCCGACTACATTGTCCTTCCCTACGAGCGTCGGGAAAGTCCGCTCATATTCTCCGGTTGCGAGCACGGCCGTCTCGGGCAGCGCGGTGGGATGGTAGCTGTGCACGTGGTAGAAGAATTGCGGCCGGTCGCCGAACAGTGGCCCCAGCATCGGGTGCGCTCGCCCAGCAGCCGTGAGCTCGACCCGAGCCCACCCCACATGGGGGACCGGCAACGAGGTGGCGAACCGCTGCACTCGGCCGGGCAGTAGCCCCATGCCATTCGCCTCGGGCGCCTCGTCGCTGGTCTGGAAGAAGAGCTGCAGGCCGAGACAGATCCCCATGATGGGCCGCCCCCTCGTCGCGGCTTCGGCCACGGCTGCCCCCAAACCCGTTTGGGCCAGTGTTCGGGACGCCTGCCCGAAGTTGCCCACGCCCGGCACCAGTACCCGGTCCGCCATCCGTACCTGGTCCGGATTGGTCGTCAGGACCGCCTGATGCCCCGCGGCCGCGAGTGCCCGCACCACGCTCTTCAGGTTGTTCACCCCGTAATCGACCACCGCGATCATAGGGATCCCTTGGTGGACGGTACGCCCGAAACGCGAGGATCGAGACGCGTAGCGGCGTCCAGCGCCCGAGCGAACGCCTTGAATGCGGCCTCGACGATGTGGTGCGGGTTGTCTCCCCGCATCAGGTCGAGATGGGCGGTCAGGCCAGCGTTCAGCACCAGAGCCCGGAAAAATTCCGGGGTAAGGAAAACATCGTAGTCCCCCAGCATCTGCCATTTGGGGATCTCGATGTTGTACGAGAGGAACGGTCGGCCGGAGACGTCGACCACCGCCCGGACCAGCGCCTCGTCCAGTGGCACCAGCGCGTCCCCGAATCGGCGAATGCCTGCTCGATCACCCAGCGCCTGGGCCAGCGCCTGGCCGAGCGCGATGCCGGTGTCTTCGACCGTATGATGCCCGTCCACCTGAAGGTCGCCTTTGCCCTCGACCGTCAGATCCAGCAGGGCGTGTCGAGCCAGGGCCTCCAGCATGTGGTCGAAGAACCCGATCCCGGTGCGCACCTGGGCCTCTCCCCTCCCATCCAGGTCCACTCGGACGTGGAGGTTGGTTTCCTTGGTCCGGCGCCGGATCTCACCGATACGGGTCATGGCCGCCTCTCCCCGGGCGTCGCGAGAATCTCGGCCAAGGCCCGCAGAACCGCCTCCATATCCGCCGGAGTTCCGATCGAGATCCGAAGGCATTCCGCCAGGTCGGCTCCCGAAGAGACGTCTCGTACCAGAATGCCATGCTGTTCGAGCAGTCGCCGATACACCTCGCGTGCCGGCAACGTGTGAAACCGGATCAGCACGAAATTGGCGCTGCTGGCGAACGGCGTGAGCCCTGGGATCTTTGCCAAGGCTTGGAGGAATCGGTCCCGAGTCGCGACGATTTCCCGCGTCCGCGCCTCGAACGACGGCGCGTGGCGGAGCGCGATGCCGGCGGCGGCCAAGGTCATGACGTTCACGTTGTAGGGCAGCTTTCCCTTGGCCAGTTCGCGGGTGATATCCGGGTGAGCCAGGGCGAGTCCAAAGCGAAGCCCTGCCATGCCGAAGGCCTTGGAGAAGGTTCGCAGGATCACCAGACGTGAGCTCACGAGCAGAAGCGGAATGGCACTGGGCCCGCCAAAGTCCTGGTACGCCTCGTCGCAAACCACCAGCGCGTCCGTCTCGTCCAGCACCCGCTCCACCGCACCGGTGGGAAGGGCCGTGCCGGTGGGATTGTTGGGCGAATTCAGGATGACCACCCGGGCCCGCTCGCGGACTGCCGCTTCGATCAACCGGCCCACGTCGTACTCGAATTGGGGTCCCAGCCCGATCGGGAAATACCTCCCGCCGAGCACGTTGGTCAGCAGCCGGTAGAGGGAAAACGTCGGGGAGGGCGCGACCACGGTATCCCCCGACCCCAGGGTGACCGAGAGCGTGGCCTGGATCAGCTCGTTCGATCCATTGCCCACCAGCACTCCGGCCGGCACCCAGTCGTAGTGCTCGGCCAACCGCGCCAGCAGTTCAGGAGGAGAGAACCCGGGATATCGCTGCCACGGTAGGCCGGCGATCTGCTCGAGCACCTCCTGCTTGAGCTCAGGAGGCAAGTCATAGGGACACTCGTTCTGGTTGAGCTTCCGGAGGGCCTGGGGCGAGACCAGGGTATAGGCCGCCTGTGCGCGGACCGCAGGCTTGATCAGGGCAAGGCCATCCGCACTGTCGGCGGGCACGACCGCCGGGCCGGAAGGGTTCTCAGAGATCGGGCGGGCGGAAGTGAGGTCGGTTGGCTGAGTGACGGGACGGTTCAAGCGCGATGCCGGCCGAGGACCGCCTCGAGCCGGGCTGAGAGGGCGCGGGCCCGAAACGGCTTGGTGATGAAATCGTCCGCGCCGAGCTCGAAGACGCGCACCTCGTTGTCCTCGTCTCCCTTGGCGGTAAGCACCACGACGGGAATGCTCCGGGTGGCCGGTCGCGAACGTAGCTGTGCCAGGACTCCGTAGCCATCCAACCCCGGCAGGTTGAGGTCCAGAATGACTATGTCCGGCGCGAAGCGGTCCACCTGGTCGAGCGCCTGTACCCCGTCCCCCGCCTCCGCCACCGTGTAGCCCTCTCGCTCCAGCAGATCCTTCATCACCCGGCGCAGCTGGTCTTCATCTTCCACCAGGAGCACAGTGGTCCCGCGAGTCCGCCCCAGTGCCCGGGACGGTTCCACAGGCTCCACCTCATCCACCAGGTCGAGCTCGATGCCGACGTCGAGCGGAGAGGCCGGGGCAGGTGCCGGAGACGGTGGCGGTGGCGCCGGCGCGACGGCCCGACTGGTGCGGGTGACCGGACGCGCTGGCGCGGCGCCGGGCGTCTGCCTGGGAACGTCGGTTACCCGGAGCAGCTCCTCCAGCGTGGAATCCCCGCCGAGCACATGACGGAGCCCGCTCTCGAAGAGCGACCGCATGCCGGCCTCACGGGCCAGCTCCGCGATCTGGTCGGCCGTGGCTCCCTGCCCCACCCTCCGCTCCAGCTCCGGGTTCATCGTGAGCACCTCCACGATGCTGAATCTGCCCCGGTAACCCGTCATCGCACACTCGGGGCATCCGACTGCCTGGTAGAGCGCGCTGCCTTGGGGGACGAACGGCACCAGCCGTTCGGGCGGTAGATCGGTCGAGAGCTTCCCGCACGCCTTGCAGACGCGCCGCATCAGCCGCTGGGCCACGACGCCGCGGAGGGCCGAAGCGATCTTGTACGACTCCATCCCCATATCTACGAGGCGAGTGACCGCATTCGGGGCATCGTTGGTGTGCAAGGTGGAGAGAACCAGGTGGCCCGTGAGAGAGGCCTGCACCGCGATCTGCGCGGTCTCCTGGTCGCGAATCTCTCCCACGAGAACCACATCGGGGTCCTGACGCAGAATGGAGCGCAGCGCCGAGGCAAAGGTGAGCCCGGCACGCTCGTGAACCTGGACCTGCACGATGTTCTCCCCCAGCCGGTACTCGACCGGATCTTCCACCGTAACGATGTTGACCCCGGGGCTTTGGATGAGCCGGATGGCGGAGTACAGTGTGGTCGTCTTCCCCGAGCCGGTGGGCCCGGTGACCAGGAGGATCCCCTCCTTGCTGCCCAGCAGATTGACCATGGCCCGACGCTCATCCTCGTGCATCCCCAGCGCCTCGAGGTCCAACACCGTGGCGCGCTGGTTCAGGATCCGGATGACCACCTTCTCGCCCAGAGACGCCGGGAGAGTGGAGACTCGCAGATCTACTGCTTCGCCGTTCACCGAGACGCGCGAGCGTCCGTCCTGCGGCCGCAGGCGATCCGCGATGTCCAGCCCCGACATGATCTTGATGCGAGAAATGAGCGGCAGCCCGGCGTTCCGCGGGATCTTCATGACCTGCCGCAGCACGCCGTCGATGCGGTAGCGCACCACCACCCCGCCCTCGATGGGCTCGACGTGGATGTCGCTCGCCCGGCTGGAGACTCCGTCGGCCAGAAGCATGTCGACCAGCTTGATGATGGGCCGCTGGCTGGCCTCTTCGGCGCTGGCGGCGTGGTCGTCCTCTTCGGCAATCTCCTTGACCTCAAAGTCACCGCTGATGCCTTCCAGAAGGCGATTGACCACGTCATCGCTGCCGCGGTAGAGCTCGTCCAGCTTTTCCCGGATCCGCATGGGCGAGCCGAGCAGCATGCGCACCTCGCGGCCGGTCGTGAAGGCCAGCACCTTCTCGGCATCGATGTCGAAGGGGTTGGCTGTGGCTACTTCAAGATAGGAATCCGATTCCCGGACCGGGATGACGTTGAAACGGCGGGCGACCTGTTCCGGGATGGCCTGGGCGACCTTGGCATCGACCCGGCTCAGGTCGGCCCGGGCGATGCGGAACCGCGTGGCAATGGCCGTGAGGATCTGCTCGTCGGTGATCAGTTTCCGCTGGATCAGAGTCTCCCAGAGGGAGACCGGGGCGGGAGCCGTTTCTTGGCGCAGGCCCGCGACCGATTGGTCCGGCAGCAAAGGCTCGACGGTATGCACCAACCACTCATCGGTGAACTGCATCCGGAACCCTGCGGGTGGAATGGGGGGTACGTCGGTGACGGCCGGGGGCCGCAGCGGAAGATAGGGGGGTTACAGCAACCCCCACCAGTCCCGACTGATATCCAGCGTGAGGCCGGCGTGGCCGTCCCGAAGCCCGAGGCCGCCCTCGATCCGAAGCAGCCGCATGAAAAGCTCCAGAGCCAGCCCGGCCACCGGCCGGACCCCATCGCTGCTTCCCCAGGGGAGTCCGGCGAGTGGTCGGCCCGCTACACCGAGCTCGACAAACGGCGCCACCGTCATCCGATGACCGGTGGAGGCAAAGGGCCCCAGTGGAATTGCCGGGGCAGGCACGTCGAAGCGCCATTCCAGATGGGCCAGCGCGACACTGCGTCCTCCGAAAGCACGGAATGGCTCCCCCACCAGCGTTCCCCGGCCGCCCAGTACGAAGCTGCGGTACGCGGGGAGGCCGTCGTCGCCGATGCCAAGATAGGCCCGCGTCAGCAAGGTTCCGGTCCCGAGACTCGCGAGCCAGCGCCCTTCCACGCTGCCACGCACATACCCTCGCGGCCCCGCGCCCGCTTCCAGCGCCGCTCTCCCCTGCAGATCCTGGTGTACCGCGATCCCACCGCTGGCTCGCTCCAGAGCCAGGCGCACGACTCGATAGGTTCCGGCCCCGAGCGGCGGGTTGGGTCGATAGCTGCCGTTGGCGGGAGTTGCGGCCACCGAGACCGACTGGCTTTCCTCGACCGCTACGTCGAGACCAAGGCTGGTACGCCCGCTGAGCTGCCGGCGCACCCCCAGGCCGGCCGTATGGAGCAAGACGTAGTCCCCGAAGTCCTTGCCGCCCTCTTGGGACGTAAGGGAGTTCACCACTGGAGCGACCACCGGCAGATCACTGAAGTCCCGGATCCGACGCGCGGCGGTGAGGCTGAACTGGGTGGCTCCCGCGCTGAGCTGGGCGGTCACCCCGCCGGTCACTCGATCGTCCGAGGTGCCGTACGCCAAGGTCGGGCGAAACTGGATCCGGCTCCGGGCCATGCCGATGAGGCCCCCGAACCCGAGGGTGAGACCCTGCACCCGATTCACTCGAATCACATCGCTTACGCCCCTCGCGGCCAATCGCTGCGATGGGAGGCCACCCAGGGCCCGAGCGCCGGCGATGCGTTCCACTTCCCTGCGGAGCGCTGCCATGTCCTGCTGATTCACCGGGGCCGCCACGTGCGCTACCGCTCGCTCCAGCGGCTCACCCCAGGTGGAATCGCTTGGCTGGGGGTGCTGCAAGCCGGCGATCGGCATTCCGGTGAAGAGAGCCGGCGGCAGCGCCGGGTTCAGATCGTAGTCCCCGATCTCCCAGCGTCCGCGGATGATGCCTCGCGCCGGAAAGTCGAGCCATGAGGTGCGGCGGCGGATCTCCACTTCCTGGCGCAACGGCAGCCAATAGCGATGGCGGTAGAGCGCGTTCTCCAGCTCGATGCTGATGTCCTCCAGCTGCCGATCCAGGTAGGCGGCCGGCGTGAAGCTGAACCGGAAGCGCACCAGCTCGGCCGTGGTCAGGTCGAGGTAGAGCGTGCCCACGACCAGCGGCATGGCGAACGAGCGGGGACGCACCTGCACCTGGCGCACGATGACGCTTCCTCGTGCCGTCCGGATCGCCAGGGAATCGCCCAGGGCAAAGTCGTAGAGATCCACCCCCTGGGGTGAGAGCGGGTGCGCCACGTCGCGCACCTCGTCTCCCTCACCGATCCGAATGAAGTCGCCGAAATTGTTGGTGACGATCCCGAGGTGGTCGCGATGGTAGTTGATGTCGGTGGGAAGAAATCGTCCGTCGCGCCAGCCGAGAATGACCTGCTTGCTCCGGTTGGGGGCCTGCCAATACACTTCCACGTCCAACTCGTCGGCCTTGACCAGTCTCGGGGGCGCGGTCAGGCCTTCTCCTACCTGGGCCAGGAAGAACACGAAGCCATGGGCCCGGGTCCGATAGCCGCGAAGCCCCGAGTCAGCCTGCGCAGCAACCCGGCGCTCCACCGCCCGGCGTACGAGGGTGAGGGCCTCGGGGGAGTTCCAGGTCTGGGCGTTGAGCGGTGAGAAGTGAGAGGTGAGAAGGAGCAGAAAAAGCGCAGTTCGAGCTGCCTGCGGCGACCCCGCCGTGGGTCTGGAGAGACCTTGAATCATCCGCGCTCCCTCCTCACTTCCCCCTTCTTACCTCTCACGTCTTACTTCTCACTTCTTTCGGGAATATCCCGGAGCTGGTGGGGCCGGGCAAGCTGGCTCTGGCTCATGGCCGTGGCCTGCGGCGGCCGGGCGGCGACCAGCAGCGGAGAACGTGCCGCTCCGAGTCCCCGGGTCATCCCCCTGGCTCGCGCGATCGTACTCGAAACATCCGGCTCGCCCCCATCCGATACCAGCGTTACGTTCACCGCCGGTGAGCCCCGCACGATTATCCTGCGACATGGTCCGCCCGACAACGTGGTCTTTGCCGAGCTGATCTTTCCGCCGAACGCCTTCGCCGACAGCGGACGTGCGGTGCGGGTCGACGTCCGCCCCCGCCCTGGCGTGTATGGCGTGGACCTGGGCACGACACTTTCGCTTCGGAGTGGCGCTACCATTGTTTTCAAGTATGCTCGATACTTCTCCGCCCCCGCTCGAGCCCGCGCCGTCTACGGCAGTGACGTCGCCTTCGAGCGCGCCCTCGCCGTCGGCGAGGTCCTCCCCGCCGGCACGTTGAACCTGCTCCCATCCACCCGGCCCGCGGCGGACAATCTCAGCGCCAATATCCGAACGCCAGGCAGATATCTCGTGGCGGCTCCCGAGTGAGCTCGGCCTATCCCAACTTCGCCGGGCAGGCCCGGCAGGGTGGCCGGATCGTCCCGGTGACCCGCCAGGTCGTCCTGGACGGCGAGACGCCAGTGACCGCCTTCGCCAAGCTCCATCGCGGTCCATACGGCTTTCTTCTGGAATCGCTCGAGGGTGGCGAGCGCTGGGCCCGGTACACCTTCCTGGCGACCGAGCCGAGGGAAGTGTTCCGCTACAGCGGACGCAGTTGCTCCCGGTGGAGTGCCACGACCGGATGGCAGCCGGTCGACAGCGACCTCCCCCCGTTGGAGCATCTTGGCCACACTATGCGCCGCCATCCTCCGGTGGAGGTGCCTGGGCTGCCCCGCTTCACCGGCGGGGCCGTAGGCTATCTGGGGTACGATATCGTGCGGACCCTCGAGTCGCTGCCCGCGGCTCCTCCGGACGATCGCGAACTTCCGGATGCGGTACTCATGGTGACCGACACCCTGCTGGTCCTCGATAATCTGTACAACCGCGCCACCGTTATCGCGAACGTCGAAGTTCCCCCCGATAGCAACGAGGTCGCACTCGGCCAGCTCTTTGGAGACGCCGAACGCCGGATCGAGAACTGGCTGGCCCGTCTCGCTGCTCCGGGCGCAATCCAGCCCCTGGCGATGCCGCCCGCGCCCCCGCTTCCGCCTACCAGCTCTCCGTATCCGGACGAGCGCTTTCAGGAGCACGTGCGCCGGATCAAGGAGTACATCGCCGCGGGCGATACTTTCCAGACGGTCCTCAGCCGGCGGCTGGATCTGGCCGCGCCCGAACCGTTCCTCACCTATCGCTATTTGCGCGCGCTCAACCCGGCGCCTTACCTCTACTATCTCCACTGTGATGACGTGCACGTGATCGGCAGCTCGCCCGAGATTCTGGTGCGGGTCGAGGACGGAGAAGTTACCCTGCGGCCCATTGCGGGTACCCGCCCCAGAGGCAAGACGCCGGAGCAGGACGTAACTCTGGCCGAGGAGCTCGCCGCAGATCCCAAGGAACGAGCCGAGCACCTGATGCTGGTTGACCTCGGCCGCAACGACGTGGGACGGGTGGCCGAATTCGGGACGGTGCGGCTTACCGTCTTCATGGCGATCGAACGCTACTCTCACGTGATGCATCTGGTGAGCGAGGTGCGAGGACGGCTGCGGAGCGAGCTGGATGCCGTGGCTGCCCTCGCTGCCTGCTTTCCCGCGGGTACCGTGTCGGGTGCTCCCAAGGTGCGGGCGATGCAGATCATCGACGAGTTGGAGCCGGTACGGCGGGGACCCTACGCCGGTGCGGTAGGCTACGTCGGCTGGGGAGCTCGGAGCCTCGATATGGCCATTGCCATCCGCACCTGTGTCATCCGGGGCGGTCGCGCCTGGGTCCAGGCCGGAGCAGGCATTGTCGCCGACTCCGATCCCGTTGCCGAGTGGCACGAAACCGAGGCCAAGGCGCGGGCGGTGCTGTTGGCGCTGGCGCTGGCAGGTGCTAGGTCGGTAGAGCCATTATTCAGCCATGCCGGGCTACCGACTCGTTAGTGCTACCGGGGACCAGAGCTTCGAGCTGCCCCTCGGGCGCAGCCTCATTGTCGGTCGCGGCATGACCAGCGACATCGCCATCTACGATCCCACCGTTTCCCGGCGCCACGCCGAGCTGGTCGCGGGGTCTGAGGGCGTCGAGGTCAAGGACCTCGATAGCTCCAACGGAACCTGCGTTAACGGCGTGCGAGTGAAGACCGCGCGCCTGCATCCCGAGGACTCGGTCACGTTCGGCAAGCTGGTGTTTCACCTGCAGCCCATCCACCGGTCCAGTAAACCCGACCCCCAGCCCGCAGCGCCGCCGCCCAGCGTCGCGGAGCCGCCCCTGCCCGTCGGCACCATCGTGCGGGAGCTGGTAGTGAGCGCTGGCGCGACGACCGGGATTACCAGTCGAGACGGCCCTCTGACGCGGGGACAATTGCGAGTCGCCGCGGGGTCGGCGCAGGAGCGCCAAGCCAAGAAGCTCTCCCTGCTGCTGGAGGCAGCTCAGAAGCTCGCCGGAGAGCTGCAGTTGGATAAGCTGCTCGGGACCGTCGCCGACATGACCTTCGAGGTGATGAACGTGGATCGGGTGTCGATCGCGTTACGGGAGCCCACGGGTGAGCTGGTCACTCGCATATCCAAGAGCCGTCTGAACGACAGCCAGGTGCACGTCCCCCACTCGATCGGCGAGAAGGTGGTGGCGGAGAAGGTGGCCGTCGTATCCCACAATGTTCCGGCGGACACCCGGTTCAAGGGGAAATCGATCGTGATGCAGAGCGTGCGGAGCGCGATGTGCTCGCCTCTCATGGACTCCAGCGACCAGGTGCTGGGTCTGCTCTACGTCGACAATCTGACCGCAGCCAACACCTTCAGCGACGAAGACCTGCAATTTCTCGTGGCCTTCAGCGGACTGGCCGGCATCGGCATCAAGAACAGCCGCTATGCGGAGCAGATCCGCCGGGAAGCCCTGGTCCGCTCCAATTTCGAGCGCTATTTCGCCCCTCACGTGGCAGCCGATATCGTGCAGCAGGACGCCGCCGTGCGCCTCGGCGGTGAGAAGCGGCCGATCGCGATTCTCTTCAGCGACATTCGCGGATTCACCGCGATGGCCGAGGCGATGGGTCCGGATGCCATTGCCCAACTGCTGAGCGAGTATTTCACCGAGATGGTGGACCTCATCTTCGAGCATGGGGGGACCCTCGACAAGTTCATCGGCGACGCCATCATGGCGTTGTGGGGCGCGCCCACGGCCCGGCCCGACGATGCGGACCGGGCGCTCCGTGCCGCGATCGCGATGCAGCAGGCCATCGGGGAATTGAATCGCCGCTGGGCTACCGCGGGCCGTCAGGAAATCGGAGTGGGAATCGGCATCAACTTCGGCGAGGTCTTCGCGGGCAACATCGGAAGTCACCGGCGGCTGGAATACACCGTCATCGGCGATCCGGTCAACGTGGCGCAGCGATTGAGCGCGGAAGCGGGCCCGGGTGAGATCCTGGTGAGTGAGGCCCTGCTCCACGTCATCCGGGATCCCGTGGACTATGAGTTCCTGCCGGAGATGGCGCTCAAAGGCAAGGCACAAGTGGTGCAGGTCTACAAGGTACGGCCTGGCAAACGAAGCGAAAGGGAGCGGGTGCGAAGCTAGTGATCGGCGCCGCCGACACTCTCGATCACCTGTGGCAGCGCGTCCGGGGGCACCGGCTGCGGCCCCGAGCTCCCAAAGCGATAGGGGTGGCCCGCCTGAGCCAGCAGGTCGAGCACCAGTCTGATCGGTAATCCCATTACGCTGAAGAAGTCGCCCTCGATCTTTTCGACCAGGGCTGCGCCATACCCCTGGATGCCGTAGGCACCGGCCTTGTCCATCGGCTCTCCCGTCGCCACATACGCCTGAAGGTAGGCCTGGTCCATCCGCCGGAAGACGACGTTGGTCACATCAGTGGCCTGATAGATCGCGTCATCGACCACCAGTACGACGGAGGTGACCACCTGATGCGTCCTGCCCTGGAGCTTCTGGAGCATCCGAAGAGCGTCGGAGGCGTCCATCGGCTTCTCCAACACTTCATCCCGAATCACCACGGTCGTGTCGGCGCCCAGAACGATGCCGCCATTCACGCTCAGGGCCTTCTCCCGGGCGAGCCGCTCGACGTAGTCCACCGGCGTTTCCAGCGACCGCCGCACCTCCGGAATGTTGGGCGGGACGACTCGGACCGGAATGCCCAACATCTCCAGCAATTGACGGCGGCGCGGAGAGGAGGACGCCAGGGTAAGCGGGAGTGGAGTCATGAATCGCGGTCCAGGATCAGGGTCACCGGCCCATCATTCTCAATCTGCACCTGCATGTCCGCCCCGAATTCCCCGGTGGCGACCTCGAGCCCCCGGGTCCTGAGCGAGACCACGAAGCGCTGGTAGAGCGGGATCGCGATGTCGGGGCGGGCGGCATCCACAAAGGAGGGACGCCGTCCTTTCACCACGTCCCCATACACCGTGAACTGGGACACCACCAGCACCGCGCCGCCAACTTCCTGTAGTCCCAAGTTCATCTTGCCTGCAGCATCGGAAAAGAGTCTCAGGCCCGCAATTTTTTCCGCCATCCAATCTACCTGAACCGGCGTGTCCGCGTGGGTAAATCCGACCAGCAGGCAGAAGCCCCGGCCGATCGATCCCACGACCCGACCATCGATGGTAACCGAAGCCGTCGAGACCCGCTGCAACACGACTCGCATGCGCTGAGCCGGAGTATATTCCTCCGATCCTCCGTGTCGCTGTCGGTTGTGCCGCGGTCACCCTGGGAACCTTCAACCGTGTAGAGTAATGCCTTCCGCCCCCTTCAAGAATTGCCCCTCGTCCCTGCGCGACCCGTCCGCGCCACTGCGCCCCGACCCGAAGAGCTGGCGTGACGACCGGATCACCCTCTCCTGGTTGGGTCATGCCACGGTGTTGCTCAACCTTGTCGGCACCTGGGTGCTCACCGATCCGGCACTCGAGCGGCGCATCGGAATCGGCCGGGGGCTGGTCAAGATGGGGCCGCGCCGGCTCCTCCCGCCCGCACTGCGGCCGCGCGAGCTGCCTCGTCCGGACGTGGTGCTCCTCTCCCACGCGCACATGGATCACACCGACCTGGGGACCTTGCGGCATATATCCGCGGAGGTTCCCGTGGTCGTGCAACCCGGCAACCGAGACCTGGTTCGCCGTTTTCACCGAGTCATCGAGTTGGGTTGGCGGGAGCGCGCCGTCATCCGGAATCTGGAGCTGGAGTCGGTCGAGGTGCGCCATTGGGGGGCCCGAATGGTGACCGACCGGCATCGCGGCTACGGTGGCTATCTCCTCCGCAAGGACCAGCACACCATTCTGTTCGCGGGAGACACTGCCTACACCGACACGCTGGCGCGCGCGGCCCGCCATACCAAGGTAGATCTCGCCATGCTTCCCATCGGCGCCTACGATCCCTGGATCTACAATCACGCCTCGCCCGAGCAGGCCTGGAGCATGTTCCGGGCGCTTAACGCGACCTACGTCCTTCCGATTCATCACTCCACATTTCGCCTGAGCCGGGAGCCGGTGGATGAACCGATCCGCCGCTTCCTCGCCGCCGCCGGGGCCGACCGGTGGCGGGTCGTGTTGACCGAGGTGGGCGACACCTGGTCGATGCCAGACAGCTAACAGCTAACAGCTAACAGCTAACAGCTAACAGCTATCAGCTATCAGCTAACAGCTAAGTCGATGGCTGCCGGGAATGACAACGCCCCCGAGATGCAGGGGCGTTGAAGAGATGCCAAGCAGCGGGGCAGAGGCGACGTTATCAGTTCGCCGACTACTCCACCGTCACCGACTTGGCAAGGTTCCTCGGCTGATCCACGTTGCAGCCGCGCGCTACGGCGACGTAATAGGACAGGAGCTGCAGCGGAATACTGGTCAGAATCGGGGTCAGCATGTCCAGCGTCACCGGGATGGTGAAGGTGGCGTCGGCCAACCGCTCGATCTCGGCGTCGCCCTCGTTGATCAGAGCGATCACCTTCCCGCCCCGGGCTTTCACCTCTTCGATGTTCGATACGATCTTGGAATGGACCGCGTCTCTCGGCGCGATGAACACGACCGGCATGTTCTCATCGATCAGCGCGATGGGTCCGTGCTTCATTTCGGCAGCGGGATACCCCTCGGCGTGGATATAGGAGATCTCTTTCAGCTTGAGCGCTCCCTCCAGGGCCACCGGGAAGTTGACTCCACGGCCGAGGTACAGCGCGTTGTTGGCGGTGCGAAGGAACCGGTCGGCGAGCTGCTCTATTTCGCCCGAGCGCGTGAGGATCTGGGCCTGCTGATCGGGCAGGCGCCGCAGCGCCTCGATGAATTGACGGCCCTGCAGGATGCTCAGGTTGCGCAGCCGGGCGATGCGCAGGGTGACCAGCGCCAGGGCGGCCACCTGGCTGGTGAACGCCTTGGTACTCGCCACGCCCACCTCAGGGCCGGCGTGGAGGTAGATCCCACCGTCCACCTCCCTCGCAATGCTGGACCCGACCACGTTCACCAGCCCCACTGTGCGGGCGCCGCGCCGCTTGGCTTCGCGAATCGCCGCCAGGGTGTCCGCGGTCTCTCCCGACTGCGAGATGCCGATGACCAGCGTCCGGGCGTCGACCACGGGATTGCGGTAGCGGAACTCGGAGGCGTACTCCACTTCCACCGGGATCCGGGCCATTTCCTCCAGCATGTATTCGCCGATCAGGGCCGAGTGCCAGGAGGTGCCGCAGGCGGTGATGATGACGCGCTCGACCTGTTTCAGCTCGTCGTCGCTGAGATTCAGTCCGCTGACGCGCGCCGTTCCCTCGTCGTCCAGCAGGTGCCCCCGGAGCGTGTTGCACAGACTCTCCGGCTGCTCGCAGATCTCCTTCAGCATGAAGTGGGGATAACCGTTCCGCTCCACCATGGCCAGGTCCCACTCGATTTGGTTCACCGGCTTGCTGATCCGGTTGATCTCGAGATTCCGGACCCGGTAACCCTCCCGAGTGAGGACGACCATCTCCCCGTCATCCAGGTAGACGACAGAGCGGGTGTGCTGCAGCAGGGGTGACGCATCAGAGGCGACGAACCACTCATGCTCGCCCACGCCGACCAAGAGCGGTGATCCCTGCCGGGCAGCGACCAGGGTGCCTGGCTCGTCGGCGGAGACAAAGGCGAGCCCGTAGGCCCCATCCACCTCGCGGAGCGCGGTGGCCACGGCCTCCTCCAGGTTGCCCTGATAGAACTCACCCACCAGATGGGCCAACACCTCCGTGTCGGTCTCCGACTTGAAGGTGTGTCCCCGCTGTTGCAGCGCCTTCCGGATGGCACCCGAGTTCTCGATGATGCCGTTGTGAATGACGGCGATCCGACCGGATTGGTCGGTGTGGGGGTGAGCATTGGTGGTGGTGGGAGCGCCGTGAGTGGCCCAGCGGGTGTGCCCGATGCCTAGCGTTCCGGCGGGCAAGCCCTGCTCCAGCTCCTGTTCGAGCACCGAGAGCTTTCCTGCCGCCTTCGCGATCTGGAGCCCGTGGCCGTTGACCACGGCAATGCCGGCGGAGTCGTACCCGCGATACTCGAGGCGTCGCAGTCCTTCCAGCAGCAGCCCGGCCGCCTGCCGGGGTCCGATGTAGCCCACGATACCGCACATCGCGACGTGACCTCAGTGCAAGAGTTCTCGACCTGCCGCTACAAGCGCTTCGGCATCGGCCGCGGTGGGTGCTTCGGCGATGAGCCGAACGATCGGCTCGGTTCCCGAAGGCCGGACATGAAGCCATCGATCCGGCCACGACAGACGCAGGCCGTCACGCTCGTCCGACTCAGCCTCAGGAAAACGCCGGCGAAGATCCTGGTACAGCCGTCCCAGGTCGGGACCCCGGGGTCCCTTGGCCTTCACGATGGTGTAACGGGGCGCGGAGGTCACCAGTTCCGACGGTGTTACCCTAGAGGTGGCAAGGAGATGCAAAATTAAGGCCACCCCCAGGGGGGCATCCCGGCCGATGTGCAGGCTGGGCAGCATGACGCCGCCGTTGCCTTCTCCTCCGATGATTGCTTTCTGCTGGCGTATGGCACGCGCCACGTTGGCCTCGCCGACCGGAGCCCGAAACACGCGTGCGCCACCCGCTCGCGCCGCATCTTCCACCACCAAACTGGTCGACAGATTGATCACCACGCACGAGTTCGCTGCCTCAGTGACGCGGCGATCCAACACCGCCCGCACCGCAAACGCCAAGGTATAATCCTCACCGATCGGGCGTCCTGCCTCATCTACCAGGGCCAAACGATCGACATCCGGATCGACCGCCAGGCCGATATCCGCACCCGTCTTCTGTACCAACCTGCCCAGTTCGCCCAGGTTCTCGGGCACCGGTTCCGGCGCGCGGG
The DNA here is from genome assembly GCA_036556025.1 of Gemmatimonadales bacterium. Taxonomy (GTDB): domain Bacteria; phylum Gemmatimonadota; class Gemmatimonadetes; order Gemmatimonadales; family GWC2-71-9; genus CAVVWJ01. The sequence goes on from DATBKD010000120.1 coordinate 38,726, forward strand.
GGAAACGGCCGTCCGGCTCGAGGTTGATGGCGTGCACGGTGCATCCCAAGCGCTCGAGCAGGTCCGGCAACGCGGTAGCCCCCGCTCCCCGCACGCAATCCAGTCCAACTTGGAACCGTCGAGCCCGGATGGCGGTGACGTCGATCATGGAGAGTGCCAGGATGGCATCGAGGTGCCGGGAGACTGCTACGGGGTCGGTCCGGAGCTCTCCCAACCCGTCCCACCCGGCGCGGGGCGGCCCGGCCTCCGCCAGGGCGCGCACCTGTTCGCCGGCCGCAGCATCGAGGAAGATCCCGTCAGGGCCTACGAACTTGAGCGCGTTCCACTCGATCGGGTTGTGGCTCGCCGTAAGAATGAGTCCGGCACCGGCGCGATGATGCTCTACAGCGAGCTGAACCGTCGGCGTGGGCACCATACCCAGATCGATGACGTCCACCCCTACCGACATCAGACCCGCCGCGGCCGCCCGAGCGAACATCGGCCCACTGGTGCGGCTGTCCCGGCCCAGCACAACCGCCGGCCGCGCTTCCCCTGAGCCACCATTTCGCACCCAGGCGCCCAGGGCCGAGGCGTGCCGCGCGACGAGCTCGGGCGTGAGATCCGTGCCCACGTGGCCACGCATCCCGGAAACGCTGATCATGAGAGTGTCGGACATCGGGAGGAGTCCGGGTCCTCCGGTCAGATGACGATCGGAAGGGCGGAGACGTCGCTGAACGCTCGAAGGAAGGCGTCCACAGCCTCGGCGTCGAAATGAGTCCCGGCGCAGCGGCGCAGTTCTTCTACCGCGGCGAGGGGGGTCCGGGAAGCCCGATAGGCGCGGCTCGTGGTCATCGCGTCGAAAGCGTCGACCACGGCGACGATGCGCGCTTCTCGCGGGATCTGATTCCCCTGCAGCGCGTCCGGGAATCCGGCACCGTCCATGCGCTCGTGGTGCGAGCGCACGATCCGCAACACCACCTGCGACTCGGAGAGGAACGGGGCCAGGATTTTTTCGCCCAAGGTCGTGTGGACTTTGATGTGCTCGAACTCCTCCGGGCTGAGCGGACCCGGCTTGTTCAAGATGTCTTCGCGAGTGCCGATCTTGCCGATATCGTGGAGCTCACCGCCAAGGCGGATGCTCTCCAGACGATCACCGGTGTAGCCCAACTGCACCGCCGTCTTCACCGCGTATCGACTCACCCGGGCCGAGTGACCGCTGGTGTACGCATCCTTGGCCTCGAGGGCGTGCACCAGCGTCTGCACCCCGTTGATCAGCGACTGCTTGTTGCGGCGATCGAGCTCTCGAACCCGGCCTTCGAGGTTCTGCTGGTAATAGCGGTTCTGCAAGACCAGGTCGCGCTTTTCCAGCGCCTTGTCCACCCGGGCGCGAACCTCCTCGATCAGCACGGGCTTGGAGATGTAGTCCAGCGCTCCCAACTTCAGGCACTCTACCGCGGTGGCAACCTCGGCCACACCGGTGAGCATGATGACGGCCATATCGGGATACAGGCGCAAAGCTTCTCGGAGAAACGTCACTCCGTCCATCTCCGGCATGTAAATGTCACTGATGCAGAGCGGCACTTCGCCGTTCTGCTGCAGTATCGCGAGCGCCTCGGCACCTGAGCCAGCTTCCACGGTAGCCAGGCCGTGGCCCTGGATCACTCGAGCTAGGGCGTGACGCACCTGGGTGTCATCATCGACGACAAGGCAGTGCGCCATGGCGCCGCCACTCGTTCCGGGACTCACGCCCCGAAGCTAACCGGGGCCTCGCTGGCTCTCAACCGTAGCTTGCCGGCGCCGGTTCAGCGCCATTACGCTTCTCCCGTCTCTCTCCCGAGTGGCGATCCATGACCAGAATTCTTCCCCACGACCATGAGCATGGCTTCGCCACCCGCTCCGTGCATGCGGGCCAGGTCAGCGAGCCATTGTCGGGAGCGGTCATGACGCCGATCTATCAGACCTCGACGTACGTGCAGGATGGCCTGGGCCGCCACCGGGGCTACGAGTACGCCCGCACGCAGAACCCGACACGAGAGGCCCTCGAGCGCAACGTGGCGAGCCTGGAGGGAGGCACCTATGGCTTTGCTTTTGGGTCCGGGCTCGCAGCCCTCGACACGGTGCTCAAGCTGCTCAAGAGCGGAGATCACGTCGTCTGCGGTGAGAACGTCTATGGCGGCACCCACCGCCTGATGGAGCGGGTATATGCGGAATTCGGAGTACGGTTCTCCTTCGTAGACATGCGAGAGCTGGGCAACATCGAGCGTGCGCTGACGCCCGCGACCCGCATGATCTACTGCGAAACCCCCACCAATCCCATGATGAACCTGGTGGATCTCGGCGCGGTGGGAGATCTCACCCAGGTCCACGGCTACCTCTATGTCGTGGATAACACGTTCGCCACGCCGTTCTTCCAGCGGCCACTCGAGCACGGTGCGGACATCGTGCTCCACTCCACCACCAAGTACCTCAATGGCCACAGCGACATGGTGGGCGGGCTGCTCATCACGGCACGCGATGATCTGGCGGAGCGGCTCGGATTCTTGCAGAACGCCGCCGGCGGTGTGCCAGGTCCGCTGGATTGTTGGCTCGCCTTGCGCGGCATCAAGACTCTGCCACTCCGCATGCGCCAGCACGACGCGAATGGCAGACGGATCGCCGAATGGGCCTCGCGGCAACCGGGAATCACCAAGGTATACTATCCTGGCCTGCCTTCTCACCCGCAGCACGCTCTCGCCTGCCGGCAGATGACCGGGTTCGGGGGTGTGATCTCGATCGATTTGGGTGATTCGAACCGGGCTCACAGATTCGTCGAATCGACCCGGATCTTTGTGCTGGCGGAGTCACTGGGCGGGGTCGAAAGTCTGATTGGCCACCCGGCATCCATGACCCATGCATCCGTCCCCTTCCCTATGCGGCAGGCCATGGGCCTCACCGATAGCCTGGTCCGGCTGAGCTGCGGGGTTGAGGACAGCGACGACCTGATCGCCGACCTGGAGAACGCGTTAAAGAAGAGCTCCAACGTCCCAAAGTGAAACTCCCCGTGGCCTAGACCGTAAGAGCTTACAACTCCAACCGATGAGCGACGCATGACTGCCCCTGTTCCGGCCCCACGCCCGCGCCAGACCTTCCCTCAAATCGCGGCGGTGTCCTGGGAACACCCGGCTGATCGCGCCGCTCTCCAGGCCCTCCGAGCCGTGCCCGGCGTGGACGAAGTGATCCGCAAGGTGCTGGCTCTGCTGGGAGGTGAGCGGGGCATCCGGTTGCTGTTCCAGGGTAATGCCATTCGGGTGGGATCCAATCAGTTTCCCAAGCTTTGGCACATGCATACCGAGGTGTGCACCACCTTCGATTGGGCCGTGGTGCCCGAGCTCTACGTAACGCATACGCCCTTCTTCAATGCCGGCGCCTACGGGATCGACAAGCCGTTCATCGTGATCCATTCGGCGGCAGTCGAGTTGCTGGATGATGATGAGCTGCGGGTGCTCCTCTCGCACGAACTGGGACATGTAATCAGTGGGCACGCGCTGTACCGCACGATCGCCGCTATTCTCGCACTCATCAGCCTCGGCGCCCTTCCCATGCTGGCGGAGCTGGCGCTGCTCCCGGTGCGTCTGGCCTTCCTCGAGTGGTCCCGGAAGTCGGAGCTCTCGGCCGACCGCGCGGGACTGATCGGTGGACAGGACATCGTCGCAGCGCAGCGGGTGGACATGAAGATGGCCGGAGGCGGCCGGGGTGAGGGGTTCGGCGGCCAGCTCAACATCGAGGCGTTCATGCAGCAGGCGCACGAATACGCCTCTACCAGCGAAGGGCTGGACGTGGTCTACAAGATCCTGAGTACCTTGGCCCTGACCCATCCGATGCACACCGTGCGAGCCGCCGAGCTGCAGCGCTGGGTCGCAACCGGAGAGTACGATCGTATCCTGCGGGGCGAGTACGTCCGTCGCGGCACCGAGACAAAGGACCGGCCGCTGAGCGAGGACTTTGCCGCGGCAGGCAGTTACTACGCCAACGAAGCACGGGAGCTTGCCACCCACGTGGCCGACGCGGCCAAGCGAGCCGCCGAGAAGGCCCGCGAGGCATTTCGAAACGCGCAGAAGCCGTGAGGATGCTCGTGGTGGGGGGCGGGGGCCGCGAGCACGCGCTCTGCTCGACCCTCCGCCACGAGAACCCAGACGCTGACCTGTACTGCGCGCCGGGCAACCCTGGCACCGCTGACCTCGCTGATAACCTGGCAATTTCTGCCGAGGACATCGATCGGCTGGCCGATGCAGCCGACATGTACGGCATCGACCTCATCGTCATTGGCCCCGAAGTCCCGCTCGCACGCGGTTTGGCCGATCGCCTGCGCGCGGAAGGCCGGCGGGTCTTTGGGCCGAGCGCGGCCGCGGCGCAGCTGGAAGCCTCCAAGGCCTTTGCGAAGCGGATCATGGCCACGGCCGGCGTGCCGACAGCGCCGAGCGAAAGTTTCACCGATCTCGCGGCGGCGCTGGCATATATCGATCGACACCCCGAGCCGCTCGTCGTCAAAGCGTCCGGCCTTGCCGCAGGAAAGGGTGCAGTGGTCTGTGAGACCAGAGCGGAAGCCGGTGAGGTCGCCCGCCTGATGTTGGGCGAGGGGAAGTTCGGAGATGCGGGGCGGACCACGGTCATCGAGGCATTTCTGCCAGGCGAGGAGATATCGGTCCTCGCGCTCACTGATGGCGCAGAGGTGGAGCTGTTACCGGTCGCGCAGGACCACAAGCGGCTGCTCGAAGGAGACGCCGGTCCCAACACCGGCGGGATGGGCGCGTACAGCCCCGTGTCGATCGCGACCCCGGAGCTTCTGGAACGGACCAAACGGGAGATCCTCTACC
>DATBKD010000121.1:0-51413 GCA_036556025.1 Gemmatimonadales bacterium
CAGCTCCCGCTCCAGCCGCTCGCCCCGCAGCCACTCCCGTTGCCACACCGCGTAGTCGGCGTACTGGATCGGCAGCTCGGCCAGCGGCACCGGGGTCCCCCGGCTGAAGGCCTCGTAGAAGGCCGTGAGCTCCCGCGAAAGGATACCGCGCGACCAGGCATCGCTGATGATGTGGTGCATGGTGAGCAGCAGGAAATGCTCCTGCGGGCCCAGCCGCAGCAGCATCGCCCGGAACAGCGGCCCCCGCGTCAGATCGAAGGGGCGCCGGCACTCTTCCGACACCAGCCGACGCGTCGCAGCCTCGCGCTCCGCCCCTGCGAATCCACTGAGGTCGATCCGTTGCATCGGTATGCTCGAAGGCTGAGCAACCACCTGCACCGGAATTCCACCGGGAGACACGATGCTGGTGCGTAGCACTTCGTGCCGGGCGACGATCGCATTCAGGGTCCGCTGCAGAACCGCGCTGTCGAGCTCGCCGCTCAGCCGGATCAGCCGGGCCATGTTGTGCAGCGGGGTCCCCGGGTACAATTGCTCCAGGAACCAGAGACGCTGCTGGGCGAAGGACAACGGTGCCGGCCCGGCCTCACCTCGGCGCGGAATCGCCGCGCCATCAGACTTCGATTGGCGACGAAGCAATCGCTGTTCCAGCCGGGCACGCTCCTCGGGTGAGAGGCGGGCAAGCCGACCGGTGAATTCGCGGCTCACTCGAATTCTCCAAGCAGGATGACCTCCGCCAGCCCGGCCACCGTCGGCGCTTCAAAGAGCGTGCGCAATGGGAGCTCGATGCCTAGCGCCGTGCGAATTCGTGCAATGACGCGGGTGGCGAGGAGCGAGTGACCACCCAGCGCAAAGAAGTCGTCGTTCAGCCCCACCTTCGGAACCCGCAGCACCTCCACCCACATCTCGGCCAATGTCTTCTCGAGCGGAGTCTGGGGAGACGCTCGATCGGCCTCATCCACTTCGCTCGAGGCCGGCGGAGCCGGGAGCGCTCGCCGATCCAGCTTGCCGTTGGCGGTGAGGGGAAGTCGGTCCAGCAGCACGAACGCCGATGGAACCAGCGCCGCAGGGAGCTCCTCTGCCAGGTAGCGGCGCAGCGCGCCCTGGTCCACCCCGCCCTGCTCCGCCACCACATAGGCCACCAGCGCGACCGGTTGCTCCCCAAGCTCCCGCCCGATCACGGCGCAGGCCCGGACCGCAGGATGCCGAGACAGCACGGCCGCGATCTCCTCGGGCTCGATCCGCACGCCTCGGATCTTGATCTGCTGGTCCGCTCGTCCGAGCACGATGAGATTGCCATCGGCACGGAGGAGTCCCAGGTCACCGGTGCGGTAGATCACATCAGCCGGGTCGCTGGCGAAGGGGTTGGGAATAAAGCGCTGTCGCTGCTCCTCCGGGGCGTTGAGATAGCCCCGTGTCATGAAGGGAGTTCGGATCACGATTTCGCCGGGCTCGTTCACACCGCAGAGGCGGTTCTCCGGAGAGAGCACCAACGCGTGGGTCTCGGGGAGGGACCTTCCGACCGGTTGCACTCCCGGGAGCACGTCGTTCGGCACCTGATAGAAGCACTTCACCATGGTCGTTTCGGTCGGACCATAGAGGTTGACCACCCCACATCGGGGGCCGGTAACACTTCGCCAGCGTTGGACCAGCGTGTCGCTCAGCGGCTCGCCTGCCAGGAAGACCCATCGCAGCGCCGGCAGCGAAAATCCCGCAGGAGCGTGCTCCAGCCAGGCATTGGCCAGGGATGGCACGGCGTGGACGACACTGATTTGCTCCGACTCGAGCCAGGCGAGCACCTGGTCTTGGGGTAGCTCCTGCGGCGGGAGACACAGGGTGGCGCCGCTGGAGAGCGGCAAGAAGAGGTCGCGCAGGATGACGTCGAAGGAGAGATTGGTGAGCTGCGCACACCGATCAGCCGATCCAATCCCGAACGTGGTGCGCTGCCACTCCAGGAAGTGGCCTATTCCCTGATGTGTCCCGAGCACTCCCTTGGGGATACCCGAGGTTCCGGACGTAAAAAAGACGTAGGCTGGATCGGATGGCGCAGGACCGGCACTCCGCGCTGCGGCGGGTGACTCGAACGTGCTGGCTTCCCCCTCCAACCTCCCGTTGCGCTCATCGACCATCAGCCGAGTGATCGAGTTCAGACCAGCGGTCCAGGCAGGCTGCGTCGCGGACGAGCCAATCCGCAAAAGATGAGTCACGCTGGCCTGCTGTGCCATGAGGAGCTTCCGCCGGTCGGGCAGGTCCGGGGCGATGGGGAGTATGACGGCCTCCGCCGCCAGCGCGCCAAGCATCGCGGCTACCAGCCCGAAGCTCCTGGCGCCGGTCACAGCCACGATCTGTCCCTTCCCTATTCCAGTCGCGCGCAGCCCGCGGGCCAAGCCTTCGACGGCGGCGCCGAGTTCGCGGTAGGTCCAGGTCTCCGATCCCCTCTGAATGGCTGGCCGGTCGGGGATCTCCCGCGCGACCCGGGCAACCGTCTCAGTCAGGAGAGGGTATTCCGGTTGCGGCAGCGGGCCGCGGGGATCGGGAAGCAGCGAGCGGATGCGGGGCGTGAGGAGGGAGTAGCTCTGGATCGGCTGCTCAGGCGCGGCGACGATCTGCTCGAGCAGCCACAGATACTGCTCCAGCAAGTGGGTGATGGTGTTGCGGGAGAAGAGGCCGTCGTTGAAGGTACACACGGCCGAGAATGCACCTCCCGACTCCTGCATTCGGACCGCCAGGTCGAACTTGGCGGACCTCCCGTTGCGAGGAAGCTCCGTGACTTCGAGACCTGCCAGCTTGAGGTCTCCCCGTCCGGTGTTCTCGACCTGGAAAAGGGTCTGGAAGAGCGGGTTGTAGTCGAGGCTTCGCTCTGGCTGGAACTCTTCAACCAACCGTTCGAACGGAAGCTCCTGATTGCTATACGCCCCGAGGGCTACCTCTCTGACCCGGGCAAACAGCTCTCGAAAGGTGGGGTTCCCGCTCAAACTGGTCCGCATGATCAGGGTGTTGAGGAAACACCCTATCATCCCTTCCAGCTCGACATGGGTTCGGCCAGCGATCGGGGTGCCGACGATGACATCGCTCCGCCCGCTCCACCGACCCAGGAGGAGTTGAAATGCCCCCAGGAGGGTCATAAATGGGGTTCCCCCCTCCTTCCGGCTCAAGGCCCGCACCGCCTGGGACAGGCTGTCCGGGAGTGCGACGGTGATATCGCCGCCTTTGAAGCCCACGGCCGAAAGCCGCGGCCGATCAAATGGAAGGTCGAGCACCGGCGGCGCACCCTCCAGTTGGCGCTTCCAATACGCCAGCTGCTGCTGCACCACCTCGCTTTCGATGCGGCCCCGCTGCCAGACGCTGAAATCCGCGTATTGAATCGGCAACACCGGAAGGTGCGGCGTTTCTCCGGCGACCAGCGCCTGATACAGCACGGCCAGCTCGCGGTGCAAGATGCCGACAGACCAGGCATCGGAAGCGATATGATGCACTGAGAGCAGCAGCCGGTGCTCGTTCTCCGCCAGCCGCAGGAGCTGAGCTCGCAGGAGCAGGTCCCGGGCGAGATCGAACGGTCGTGACCATTCGAGCACCGCGAGACGTCGGGCTTCCTCTTCCCGCTCACTCTCGGACAACCGGCTCAGGTCAATGATCGGCAGCTGGAATTCGGGAGAGGGGCAGATGACCTGGACCGGTCCTTCTGGGCCGTCGGTGATCGTCGTCCTGAGGGAGTCATGCCGCGTCACCACGGCCTGTAGCGCCTGCCGCAGCGCCGCTGCATCGAGCCGACCCACAAGATGGTACGTGTGGGCCATGTTGTAGGCCCAGCTCGTGGGCTCCAGCCGTTGGATGAACCAGAGGCGCTGTTGAGCAAAAGAGAGCGGAATCGCTGTCGTCGGAGGCCGGATAGGGATTCGCCGGCCTTGGGCCCCACGCGCATCGCTGTTGAGCCGTTGGACTGCGAGGATCGCTCGCTGCTCCAACGACGACAGTTCCGCGTCGCGCTCGAGGGGCGTGGTCATCCGACGGCCTCACGGGTGCGTTCCAGCGTCACGATCCGCTGCGCCAGCCCGGCAATGGTGGGAGCTTCGAAGAGAATCCGCACCGGCAACTCGAGTCCCAGTGCGGTCTCAATTCGGGCGACAATCTGAGTCGCCAGGAGGGAGTGACCGCCCAGGTCGAAGAAGTCATCGTGGGTCCCGACCTGATCGGTGTCCAGGACCTCGGCCCAGATCTGGACCAGAATGGTCTCCAGGGCGCTTCGCGGGGCCACGTAACGCGGAAGGGCATCCGAACGCTGGTGATTGGGCGACGGTAGGGCCGAGCGGTCGACCTTTCCGCTGGAGGTCTTGGGAAACTGTTCCAACGTGACGAAGGCCGACGGCACCATGTATTCGGGAAGGCTCTGTCGTACGCAGTCGCGCAGCTCGGCCACAAGCGATGCGTCGCCATGAGGGGTCAGCACATAGGCCACCAACTGCTTGTTCCCTGGCGTATCCTCCCTGGCGATGACGACTGCCTGACGCACCCCGGGATGCCGGCCCAGCACCGCCTCGATCTCTCCCAGCTCGATCCGGAACCCTCTCAGCTTCACCTGATGATCGGTGCGGCCGAGCACCTCGAGGCTGCCATCGCTGCGGTACCGCATGAGGTCGCCGCTGCGATACATCCGGGCCCCGGGATCTTCACTGAAGGGATCCGGCAGGAAACGTTCGGCGGTAAGCCCCGCGCGACTGAGGTATCCCCGGGCAAGTCCTTCCCCTCCTATGTAAAGCTCCCCGGTCACACCTATCGGCACCGGCATGAGATGGCGATCGAGCAGATAGAGGCGGGTGTTCGCCGTCACGTTGCGGAGTCCCAGGGGAACCCCCTGACGAACCCGAGCGCCGGCGGAGTAAATGGTGGTCTCGGTCGGGCCGTAGAGGTCCCACACCTCAGGGCTACGGACCAGGAGTTCCTCGGCCAGGCTGGCCGGCAGCACCTCGCCGCCGGAGAGAACTCTCAAGGCCGGTGTCCCGCTCCATCCGGCAGCAATCAGGAGACTCCACGTTGTGGGCGTCGCGTGCATGACGGTCGCGCCGGACCGGGCGAGCGTCTCCATCAGGAGCCGGCCATCCCGCGAAGCCTCGCGTGACGCGATGGCCAACTTCGCACCCTGCACCAACGGAAGCAGAAGCTCGAAGCTGGCAACATCGAACGTCAGGGAGCTGATCGCCAGTAGCGTCTCCTGAGGACGCAGTCCCGGGAAGCGGGCCAGCGCGGTGAGCACGTTCACCACCGCTCGATGCCTGACCTGGACACCCTTGGGCCTGCCGGTGGTACCGGACGTGTAGATCACGTAGGCGAGCTGATCGCCAATCACTCCGCTATCCACCGGTTGTCCGTCGGTCGAGCTCGGCTGGTCCGGTTCCCGATCCAGGCACACTATCTCGGCGCCAACGGCAGGCAGCGATGGAGCCAGATCCGATTGCGTCAGGACGAGCGGTACTGCCGCGTCCCTCAACATCACCTCCAGCCGTTCGCGCGGATACGTCGGGTCCAGCGGGAGATAGGCCCCGCCTGCCTTGAGGATGCCGAGCAGTCCCACCGGGAGATCCGGCGAACGGCCGACGCAGAGCCCCACAGGGACCTCTGGCCCGACACCGCGAGCCTGGAGCTGATGCGCCAGCCGGTTGGCTCGCCTATCCAACTCGCGGTAGCTCAGCTCCTGCCCCTCGAACGCCACCGCGATCGCGTCTGGTGTACGGGCCACCTGAGCCTCGAAGAGGCGGTGGACCGTCGTATCAGGCGGAAGTTGGAGCTGAGTGGAGTTCCAGTCCACCAGTACTTGGTGGAACTCCTGCGCGGTCAGCAGCGGCAAATCGGAGAGCCGCTGGTCCGGATCGGCCACGATACCTTCCAGCAGGACCCGGAAATGGTCCAGGAGCCGGGTGATCCGCGCTTCATCGAACAGATCGGTATTGTACTCCAGCAACGCCCGAAGTCCCTCGGCGTCATTCCGCAAATACAGAGAGAGATCGAATCGTGCGATGCCCCGTTCCACCATCAGCCCTTCAGTCATCAAGGAGGCGAAGCGCGGCGTTGGCGCCGGGGCGTTTTGCAAGGTGAACATCACCTGAAACAGCGCCGAGTGGCTGAGGCTTCGTTCCGGTTGCAAGTCTTCCACCAGGCGCTCGAAGGGAAGGTCCTGATGCTCGTAGGCCCCGAGCGCGACCTCGCGTACCCGAGCCAGCAGCTGACGGAAGGTGGGGTTTCCCGAGAGGTCGGTCCTCAACGCCAGAGTGTTGACGAAGAAGCCGATCAGGCCCTCGGTCTCAGTGCGGGTGCGTCCCGCGATTGGGGACCCCACGACGATGTCATCCTGTCCGGTGTAACGCGCCAGGAGAACCTGGAATGTCGCGAGTAAGAGCATGAACAGCGTGCAGCGCTCTTTCCGGCAGAGGGCCTGCAGCTTCAGGTTCAGTCCTGGCGGGAAGAGAAGACTCTGCTTCGCGCCGCGGAAGGTCTGGATCGCCGGGCGTGGACGGTCGGTGGGCAGGTCCAACACCGGCGGAGCGTCTTTGAGCCGCTCCCGCCAGTAGGTCAGGTCGCACTCCAACCGGTCGCCTTGAAGCCAGTCGCGCTGCCAGAGGGCGTAGTCGGCGTACTGGATCGGGAGCGGAGGGGGCGCGGTCGGGGTGCCGGCCACATGCGCGTCATACAGGCTGGCCAGCTCCCCGAAGAGCACGTTCATGGACCACTCGTCGCTCACAATGTGGTGGAGCGTGACGATCAGAACATGGTCCTCGCTTCCCAGGCGCAGGAGCCTTGCCCGTATCAACGGTGGCTGCGTGAGATCGAAGGGACAGCGAATCTCCGATTCCGCCATGCGCTGGGCCTCGGCTTCGCGCTCTCCCTCTGCAATCCCGCTCAGGTCCGCCATCGCGAGCGGCAGCGTCACGCTCGGCGCGATCACCTGAGCCGGCACCCCGTCCACCGCGGTGAAGCTGGTCCGCAGAGTCTCATGCCGGGCAACGATCGCGGCGAAACAGCGACGCATGGTCGAGATGTCGAGCGGACCTCTGAGCCGCACCGCCCGGGCCGTGTTGTAAGTGGCCGTCCCGGGCTCCAGCTGCTCGATGAACCAGAGCCGTTGTTGCGCGAATGAAAGCGCCGAGTGCTCTCGTCGCGGCCGCGGTTTGAGCCGGTCCGTCTTGTCCGCGCCAGGCGTCGCCGCCCACTCCATGGACTGGCTCATGGAATGTTGAGCTCGGAGGCGACGGCGGGCTTCTCCGATTCATGCAGGAGCAGCTCCAGCAACAGTTCGGCTTGTTGCGCCACCGTCGGGGCATCAAAGAGAGAGCGAAGCGAGAGCTCCAGACGGAGGTCCTGTCGGATGCGCGATACCAGCCGGGTTGCCAGCATGGAATCGCCTCCAAGGTCCAGAAAGTGATCGTCCACCCCGACTCGCTCCAGTCGCAAGACCTCGGCCCACAGCCGCGCCACCAGCTCCTCCACCGGTGTGCGAGGCGCGACGAAGGCGTGCGTGGGGCTTCGCTCAGGCCGGGGGCCGCCCAGTCCAAGCCGTTCGGCGAGACCGATGCGCTGGAGCTTTCCGGTCGGTCCCTTGGGGATTTCCGACAGGAAGAGCACCGTCCGCGGAACTTTGAAGTCGGCCAGCCGGCCGGCCGCGAACTCACGAAGCTCCCGCTCGCTCACCGCCATGCCGGTCTGCAGCACCACAGCGGCACCCACGTCCTCGCCCAAGGTCGGCTCTGGAATGGCGAAGGTGACGACTTGGGCTACGGCCGGATGATCCAGCAAGACTTCATCCACCTCGCGCGGGGAAACCTTCTCGCCTCCGCGGTTGATGATTTCCTTGAGCCGGCCGGTAAGGGTGAGGTAGCCGTCCTCGTCCAGGCAGCCCTGGTCTCCGGTTCGGAACCATCCGTGGGTAAAAGCGGCCTCGTTGGCGTCGGGGTTGTTCTCGTATCCCCGGGTGACACTGCGACCCCGGATGACCACTTCGCCCTGCTGTCCCGGAGGAAGCAGCGCCCCACCCGGGCCCATGATGGCGATCTCCGGTCCTGCCGCGAGCCCGACGGAACCGGGCTTACGCGGCCTCGGTGGCAGCGGATTGCTCGCCATCTGATGGGCGGCTTCCGTCATGCCATAGGCCTCGATGACCGGCGCGCCGAAGGTCTCTTCCAATTGGGCCATCACCTGAGGCGGCAGCGCCGATGAGGACGACCGGACGAACCGGAGCCGGCGACGTTGGACGACGTCCTGATGCTTGCCGGCACGGGCGAGGATGGACTGGTGCATGGTCGGGACGGCGGTGTACCAGCTCGGCTCGCATTCATCCATCCAGCTGAAGAATTCCGGGGCATAGAATCCCGGCGTGCAGATCACGCTCGCCCCGCTGGCGAGGGACGCGAGCACGGCCGTAACCAGCCCGTGAATGTGAAACAGCGGCATCACATTGAGGCAGCGGTCCGCTGGGCCGAGACCGAGGGTTGCGCTCACATTTGCGGCTGAAGTGCACAGGTTCTCATGGGTCAGGGGAACCATCTTGGGGCGGGAAGTAGTGCCCGACGTGTGAAGCACGAGGGCCACATCGTCCGGCTCGGCCGGGCCGGAGAGCGCCGCCGGGGTGGCCCCGGGGGAGCCGGCGAGCGTCAGCAGCCCGGCTTCGCTCTCCGGTGTGCTGAAAAGCTCAAGAATGGGAATGCCCAGCGTCTCGGCTGCGGCGAGCGCCGGTGAGTCCGAACCTGTGGTCACGATCAAGGCCTGTGCGCCGAGATCCGACAGATAGAAGTCGAACTCTTCTCTCCGGTAGGTCGGGTTGAGCGGCGCCGCCGTAGCCGCGGACGCTACCCCGAGAAACGCGACGGCCATCTCGGGACCATTTGGCAGCACGATCCCTACCCGGTCGTTGCGGCCCATGCCCAGCGCGTTGAGGCGGGCCACAAGATCCTCAACCTGATCCCGCAGTCGCCGGTAGGTCAACGGTGCGCGGCCGGGTGCGGCGATCGCGATCGCGTCCGCATGACGCCCCGCCTGGAGTGCCAGCAGTCGAGGGATGGAAGGCGCCGTGGCCAGATCGGGATGGTGACTCATCCGTCGCCGTTCCTCTGGTGGTTGCCATTTCTCCAGATCACGTTCTCTTCCAACACCGATACGCACTGCTTGAGGCCCACCGATCGCCCGGGAGTGGGGTCCGGCAGCACTCCATCGGTCTGCTTGAGGCACCCCAGCGCACTATCCACTGCAGCTTGTGCCGCGAACAGGCAGGGCGTGCTGAAGATCGCGAGGGAGACGCCGGCCTCTCCCAGCTCCCGCAGGCTCACGCGAGGCGATTTACCTCCAGAGATCTGATTGAAGGCCAGCGGCCGGCTCACATCGGCTCGCAGGGTGCGGATCAGCGCCAGGTCCTTCAGGCCGTCGGCCAGAATGGCGTCGGCCCCCGCCGCCTCGAAGGCGCGCACTCGTTGCCTGATGTCGGCGACATCTGACGCGTCGGTTCTGGCGACGATGACCATCTCCCGGCGGGTTTCCAGCACCCGGGTGAGCTTGGAGATGTACTCGTTGAGCGGAAGAACCTGCTTGCCGTCGAGGTGACCGCATCGCCGCGGTCGCTGTTGATCCTCGAGAATCACCCCTGAGGCGCCGGCGGCCTCCAACAGCGACACCACGTGGCACGCGACTTCCGGATCGCCATAGCCGTCATCGATGTCCACCAGCAGGTGGGCCGTCGGCAGGAGCGCCCGGACCCGGTGGACGAACGCCACCAGGTCGGACCAGGCGATGTAGCCGATATCGGGAAGTCCATAGTAGCTCGCGGCAAAGCTGAAGCCGCTGAGAAAGAGACAATCGTAGTGGCGGGCGGCGAGCGAGGCCGAGAAGACGTCGTAGACTCCGATGAACGGAATCGTCTCCCCCACGGCCAGTCGCTCGCGCAATCGGCGCGGGCTCGCAAGTTCCATCAGACACCCTTCCCTGGTTGTTTCCGCTCGGTTGAACTCATCCGGTCACGCCCATTGAAGTGAAGCAGCTCAAAGCGGCAAGTCGTCGCTCCCTGGGCCGGCGCGGTCGAGATCGCCGGGTGAGGGTCGGTCACCTGGAGCACGAAGGCCGATTCGACTCGGTCGAACACCAGCCGGCCCAGCGGCCCGCGAACCCAGACCGTCAGGTGATACACGCCGGGCGCGAGATGAAGCGACTCGATCCGAATGGCGAGAACATTGCTGCCCTGGTCGAGGGGAGTGACCACCCCGAGGAAGATCGTATCCGCACTCACCAGGACGGTGCCGTCCTCGTCGCTCAGACTGATGCCGAGACTCCCGATGGTCCGCTTCCGGTCCGACACGAGCGCCAGCCGCAGCTCCAGCGGGCCGTCCGGGTAGGGCTGCCAACCGAGCTGTTCCCGGTCGCTGCGATACTGCACGGCCTCGACATAGACCTCGCGCGTACCGCTCCGCTGGAGCCCGGCCGTATCCAGCCATTCACCGGGCACGGGTGCCTCCGGCGTCCGCACCAGATACCGCTGGAGGACCTCCCCGGTTTTCCCATCAGCCACCAATCGGCCACCCTCGAGCAGAATCGCGCGAGGGCACATCCGCTGGATGGCGTTCAGGTTGTGGCTGACGAACAGAACCGGTCGTCCTTCGCTGGCGACCTCCATCATCTTGGCCAGGCATTTGTTCTGGAACTCGGCGTCTCCCACGGCCAGGACTTCGTCGACCAGCAGAATCTCGGAACGCAGGTGAGCGGCCACCGCGAACGCGAGACGCAGATACATGCCGCTGGAGTAGTACTTGACGGCTGTATCCAGGAACTGCGCGACCTCGGCAAACTCGACGATCTCGTCAAACTTCCGCGCGATATAACTCCGCTCCATCCCCAGAATGGCGCCGTTGAGATAGATGTTGTCTCGCCCGCTCAGCTCCGGGTGGAATCCGGTCCCGATTTCCAACAGTGACCCGATTCGACCGCGGACCACGGCCCGACCGGTCGTGGGCAGCGTGATCCGGGAGAGGATTCTGAGCAGCGTACTCTTTCCCGCCCCGTTCTTTCCGACGATCCCGAGGACCTCTCCTTCCGTGACCTCGAAGGACACGTCCTGCAGCGCCCAGAACAGGTTGGAGCCGCTGGTCCCATTGGTGGAGCCTGCTTCCCGCAGCTCCCGCAGATTGTGCAGCGGCGCCATTGCCGCCCGCGCCACCGCTTCTCGCAGGGTCGTGGGCCGGGCCCGCCGAGCGCCGATGCGATACTGCTTTCCAATGCCTTCGACCCGGATAGACGTGGGCGACGTCATTTCCGAGCCTCGGTCAGGCAACGTCCGCGAACACGCGTTCCGCGTGCCGGAAATAGAGGGTGCCGGCCAGGAACATTCCCACGGCTCCGACTGCGGACAGGGCCAATTGAGCGGGAGTCGGCAGGGGCGTTCCGAGCAACAAGCCCCGAAATGCCGTGATCACACCCGCCATCGGGTTCAGGGAGTACAGCCAGCGATAGCCTTCCGGTACCAGCGAGAGGGGATACACGATGGGCGACGCAAACATCCAGATCTGCACCAGGAACGGGTTCAAGTGCCTCACGTCCCGATATTGCACGCTGAGCGCGGCTAACCAGGAGCCAGCACCCATTGCGGCAAGCGAAACGAGCAGGACGAGGATCGGAATTAGAACGATGCTGGCGGCCTGAGGAACCAGGCCGTAGAGCAGGAGCACGAGCAGAAGGACTCCAAACGCGATCGCAAAATCCACCAGGGCCGCGAGCACCGGAGCACCCGGGATCACCAGCCGCGGGAAGTAGACCTTGGTCAGGAGGTTGCGATTCAGGATCAGGCTATTGCTGGCTCCGCTGAGGGCTGACGAGAAGTAGGACCAGAGCACCAGCGCCGCCAGCGAGAAGACCGGATAAGGGATTCCCTCCGAAGGAATTCGGGCAAACCGGCCGAAGACGAGACTGAAAACGGCCATGGGAAGGACCGGCTGGAGCACTGCCCAGCCCGCGCCGAGCACGGTCTGGGAATAGCGTGATTTGATGTCGCGCCAGACCAGGAGAAGGAGCAGGCTGCGGTACGCCCAGAGGTCTCCGAGATCGATACTGGGCCAGCGGGCTCCCGGCACGATCTCGAACACTCGCCGGGGCAAACTGCCGCCGGCTGCCGGATCATCGCTCGATGCAATTGCCGGAGAGATCGACTCTCTTGGAGGAGCCGACCTTGGCTCGGACCGAGACGGACGGTCCGAACCAGCCAATGAAATCATGATGCGACCAGGCAGCGAGGGTTCAACGACGATCGAGGAATTCGACTTCGCAGCAAGGACCGGTCCTCGCCGAGCGGGCTCGCCCAGGAGCGTCTCGAGAGCCCGCGACGGCTGGGATGCCTCCCGCTATCTCGTTTTCTCACCGCCGGTTGAGGCCAAGAGCTAAGAGATTACCTGAGGGTGCTGCAATACTTCCACGATGGGTGTCTTGGAGTCCCGGGTGTGGCAGGGGTGCAACGCCGGCTTCAGTGGCGGGGCCTGTCGGTCCGCCGACAGAGATAGATCTCGCCCGCCGCCGGCGTAAGTCCCATTCGGGTCGCCTCCTCCTCTGAGAAGAGGTCGAGTACCCTCGTTACGAAGACGTCGAACCCGGACTCGCGGAGGCGGTCTACGTAATCAGGGCCGTAGCGTCGTACGTGATCTTCCTGACCGAAGAGCCGAAGCCGCTCCGAAGGCTCGGTGATGGCCGGGTCTTCGAAGGTCGTCTGGGCGGTGATTGGGACCAGCAGGACAGCCCATCCGTCTTTCCGCAGCACTCGGCGGAACTCGCGCATGGCCTGACGGTCCTCCGGCACATGCTCGAGCACGTGGCTACAGTAGATGACGTCGAATGATTCGTCGGGATACTGGATCCTGGTGATATCCATCCGCTCCATCACGTGGGGATCGAGCAGATCGGCGGTCAGATATCCCGGGCCGAGTCGCTGCCGTAGTCTCGGCTCGAAGCAGGGCTCCGGAGCGACGTGCAGGACCTTCCTTGCTTTCCCATTGAAGAGATCGGTCCGGTGGATAAAGAAGAGCCAGGCAAAACGGTGCCGCTCCAGCGCGCCGCACTGAGGGCACCTGGCATCTTCCCTGGGCACAAAGCCAAAGCGTCGAAAGTGGCGGGAAGGTTGAGCACATACAGGACACCATCGTGCCGTGCCCCGATACCAGATACCGACGGCGAAGTCCCTCGCCGCTCGCAGGTGCGCCCGAACCGGTTCGGGTAGGAGCGATGTAAGTGAGCTCATGACCAGTCCGGGTGAGAAGCACCTGCTCCATTCGGCCGGGCTCGGAGCCGCAAGTTGCGGGCCCGGGGACAGGGTGCTGCCCACGGCCGGTTGGGCCATGGCTTTCACGCAGAGAGGCTATCCGGACGACAGCGGGTCGATGTGGCCGCGCCACACCTGTATGAGGAAGGAGGGTCGGACGGAGTGCCCGAGGCGAGATTCGAACTCGCACGGGGTTGCCCCCGGTGGATTTTGAGTCCACTGCGTCTGCCGTTCCGCCACTCGGGCCGGAGCGGAACATCGCCCGCCCGTTCCGGCTGCGCAAGCCGAGCCTCGCGAGTTGGTGCGGATGGTTTGACCAAGCTAGTATTCCGCTACCTCTGGCTGTGGACCATCTCTTGGCAGTTGCCCACCCACCTCGCTTTCATCCCTGGCACGACATCCCGACCGGACCCAGTCCACCAGCCGAAATCACCGCCGTCATTGAAATCCCCACCAACGAGCGCAACAAGTATGAGCTCGACAAAGAGCTGGGGGTCTTCCGGTTGGACCGGGTGCTGTACAGCGCGGTACACTACCCCGGTGACTACGGTTTTCTGCCTCGCACGTTAGGCGACGACGGCGATCCGTTGGACGTCCTCGTGATCATGACCATACCGGTGTTCACCGGGTGCCTGGTGGATGCCCGTCCCATTGGACTCTTTCACTTGGTCGACCGAGGCGTAGCCGATGAGAAGGTGCTGGCCGTCCCCATGCGGGACCCGTACTCGGACGGGCTGAACGATCTGGGGGACATTCCACCGCATCACCTGAAGGAAATCGAGCACTTCTTTCGGGTGTACAAGGACCTCGAGGGGGCGCGCATCGAGACTCGAGGCTTCGAGGGTGCCGCGGCGGCTCGTGCTGCCGTCCAGGATGCGATGGAGAGTTATCAGAGACGGTTTAACAGACTGTAAACCGGCTGCTCACTCCTCAACCCGGAACGCTTTCGGTGGCCCGAGGATCTCTCGCCAGACCACGGCTTGGCGCAGTTTGCTGGAGCTGTATGCCGTCGTCGCGGTGTGATCTGCCGGCTCCTGCCGGATGCGGCTGTCGAAGGTAAGGTGGTCGGCGACAGTGAGCGGTCCGCCCCGTGCCTCCGCCGCGGCGATACGACGGGCCGCCACCTGCTCCGCTTCATCGTCCTGGTCGACCTCGGGGCGCCCTCCCCGAGCGACCGGAAGCTCCCGGCTCACCACCTGTGCCGGACCTTCCAGAGACACGGCCTCCTCGCTCTCCTCGGCAGTCGGCAGCGGCGCGTCAGGCCCGCGGCCCAACGGACCCGAAGACTGATCCAATGTCTTGGCCAGCTCCTTGAGCAGCGTCTCCAGGCGATAGCCTTCCCGCTGGCTCGGGTCCGAATGAGCGGGTCGGCCGGCCGCCGACGTAGATACGGTGAGGGGCAGCTGCGGCTGTTGGGCCGAGGTGGTCTGGGACTGCCTCCGAGCCTTGGGGCGCGGTGCGTCGCGGTACTTCTTCTTTCCGCTGAACAGGCTGAAGAGCAGCCAGAGGAATCCCAGCGTTATGGCGGTTCCGACGTCCATGCCTCAGGCCCCCGAGTTGGAACCCGAGTCCGTCTGCCCTGCGATGGCCTGGCGCATCGTCGTGTCCGCCTGGACGTTCCGGTACCTCTGATAGTCCATCACACCAAGGTTACCGTTGCGGAACGCCTCAGCCATCGCCAGTGGGATCTGCGCCTCGGCGGCGATCACCTTCGCTCGCTGGCTCTGGGCTTCGGCTTTGTATTCCTGCTCCATGGCGACGGCGAGCGCCCGGCGCTCTTCGGCCTTGGCCTGCGCGATCCGCTTATCCGCCTCGGCCTGATCCGTTTGCAGTTCGGCTCCGATGTTCTTGCCCACATCCACGTCCGCAATGTCGATGGAGAGAATCTCAAACGCGGTGCCGGCGTCGAGACCCTTCGACAGGACGGTCTTGGAAATCAGATCCGGGTTTTCCAATACTTTCTTGTGAGACTCCGCCGAGCCGATGGTACTCACGATCCCTTCGCCGACTCGGGCGAGAATCGTCTCCTCTCCCGCACCACCCACCAGGCGGTTGATGTTGGCTCGGACCGTGACCCGGGCGAGGGCGAGGAGCTGAATGCCGTCCTTCGCCATCGCGGCGACCTTGGGTGTAGTAATCACCTTGGGATTGACGCTGACCTGCACCGCCTCGAACACGTCGCGCCCGGCCAGATCGATGGCAGTCGCCTGCTTATAGGTGAGCGCGATGCCGGCTTTGTCGGCGGAGATCAGAGCATTGACCACCCGGTTGACGTTGCCACCAGCCAGGTAGTGCCCTTCCAGGTCATTTACATGAAGCTCGATTCCGGCTTTGTGTCCGCTGATCAGCGGGATCACGATGGCCCGGGGATCGACCCGACGGAACCGCATTCCAAAGAGGGTAAAGAAGGAGAGCCGTACGCCGGAGAACAGCGCCGTGAGCCAAAGCCCGAAGGGAATGAACTGAAAGAAAATGATCACAATGATGAAGGCGATGAAGACGAGCGCCAACACCACGCCGAGACTCAGCGTCGATTGATCCACGGACCGATCCTCGAGTTACAGGAAGTGGAGGGCAGGAGCTCAGGCGAGACCGCGGACAACGTGCCGGTATCCCTCGCTCCGAATCACCCGGATGGGGCTGCCCTGATGCACGTATTCACCCTCGGTGACGACGTCGACCCGTTCAGAGCCGATTTGCGCGGTGCCTGCCGGTCGCAGGTCGGTGATCGCCACCCCGTCCATGCCTATCAGGTCCACCCGCGGCAGGGCTGAGATGTAGCCTTCGGACTGGGCTACCGCGCCGCGCAGGAAGAGACCGGAGAATCTTCCGCTGTTCGGAAGGTGCCGGAGCCAGGCGTAGACCACGGCGGCGGCAATGACGAAGCTGGCGCCGAGAACGGCGAACGCCTGCATCACGTCGGCGGAGGTGGGCCTGGCCCCAATCATGGCCAGCACGATAGCGGTTGCCACGGCGACGATACCCAGAATGCCGGCCACGCCGAAACCGGGGAGGATGAAGACCTCGACGGCGAGGGCGACTACGCCGAGGCCCAGCAGCAGTACCTCCTCCCACCCGGCGAGGCCGAGGAGAAAGCTGGAGCCGAAGAAGACGCCCAGAGCGAGCAGGCTGAGAAAGCCACCCACGCCCATCACTCCGGTCTTGATCTCGATGAGGACGCCGAGGACCCCGACCGACAGCAGGATGGCCGAAACGAGCGGATTGGTAAGGAAGACGACGATCGGCTCAAGGGCGGGCTCCAGAGAGGCCGCGGTCACGGGCTGGGCTGCAAGCCCGCAGGGGACCGCGGCCAGGGCGAGAACAGCGAGCGTCAACCGGCACCACCGGCGCATCGCGCAGATCCTGTACGTGGAGCCGGAAATCTAGCCGCCCGGCGGTCAACGGTCCATGAACGGCCTCCGCCTGGCCCCCCGGATCCCGCCGCCCTCCCGCTGGTCCCGAACCTCCTGCACCCGCTGCATCAGACGCTCTCGCATCACGAAGAGCTGCGCCCGTTGGACAGGAGACAGGTACTTCGAGTGTTCTCTCATCTCATCTCGAAAGCTCTGGGCATAGGCCACCTTGAGATCCACCAGCTTGGTGGTAAGGTCGGCTACCCGACCCTGGTCGGCCGCCACCCCGGGCCGAAGTTGAGCGGCAAGGGCGCTGCGCAGGTCCCTTTCCTGGGCCTCCAGCTCCCGCCGGCGGCTGGCGTACTCCCGGGACGTACTGCGCAATTTCGTCGTTTGTTCATCGCTGAGTCCAAGCTCCTCCTGCACTCTGGCCGCGAATCGTTCCTCGATCCGTTGGCGCAGCAGATCGGCCCGCGGACGACCGGCACCGCTATCCTGAGCCGCCAGGGGACGAATCGTAGAGACCGCCAATAGGCCGCACACGAGCACCACTGTGCGCATCAGCCCTCCCATGTGGCAAGCACCTCCTCGAGCTCCTGGTCGTCGAGATCACCCAGACTGGGTGCCTCCAGGGTAGACCCGCTGGTCAGCGGCGGGGAGATCTCCTGAAGAAGTGAGTCGAGCTCCGGTTCCTGAAGCTGGTCGAGCTCGGGGAGAGGAATCGCGAGCTCGGCGGGTTGCGCGGCAGGGGCAGTTGCGACCGGCAGACCCTTGAGAGCGTTCTGGCCGGTCTGACCCCGGCCGTACCACACTGCCAGTGCTATGGCCGCAGCGGCGGCCAGTCCGGCGACCGACCAGCGCTGGTAGCGAGCTTGCCGCCGCTCCGAGGCGATTCGCTGAAAGACTGCAGTGGCGATACTGTCCGGCTCGGCAGCGAGCCGAAGCTGTTCCCCCAAACCACCGGCCAGCCGCACCAGGCTCCACTCCTCCTGACAGCCGGCACAGGTTGCCAGATGCTCCGCCTCCTCCGGCGACCATTGGGCGCGCCCGAGGGCCACGTCGGGCATTCGATCCGACAGTCGAGCACAATCCCTCATTCCATCAACTCCTTGAGCCGCTTGACCGCGTGGTGGTAATGCACTCGCGCCGCGCCAGGCGTGGTCCCCAGCGCGGCCGCAATCTGCCGGTAGTCGATTCCCTCCTGGACTCGGAGGAGGAAGACCTCTCGCTGAAGTCGAGGCAGGGTCGCGAGTCCCTGGCGGAGCCGTTCGCCTGCCTCGTTTGCCACCAGATCGGCATGCGGGTCAGCCTGGTCAGGGAGATCCCGGTCCTCCAACGACAGCACTTGCCGTCCCTTCCGCTTGCGGAAGTCGTCGCGCAGGAGGTTGCCCGCGATGGTGAATAGCCAGCTCCGGAAGGATGCTTCGGCCCGCCAGCCCTCCAATCTGCGAAAGGCTCGGAAGAAGGCTTCCTGCACCAAGTCGTCGATCTCACTCGGGCTTGCCCCGGAGCTATACAGAAAGCGGCCAATCGCCGCTGCATGGCGACGGACCAGCTCGGTTGCCGCCCGCTCGTCCCCGCTCCGGTAGGCTGCAACCAAGGCAAGATCGGTCAGGCACGCGGGCGTCGCGCTGGCGCTCATCCAGTTCGGGGGGACGTCCGTTGTATGGTTTCGTTAAGCAGGGGTATCTTAGGCTCCATGCGCCGCCCGGCCGTGATCGCCCATCGGGGCGCCTCAGGTTACGAATATGAGAACTCTCGCGCCGCCTTTCGCCGGGCTGTCGTGCTCGACGCGGACGGGGTGGAACTCGACGTGCACGCCACCTGCGATGGCGCGCTGGTGGTGCATCACGACCCCGAGATCGACGGCGCCGGGCCCATCAGCGCCCTCTCGTTTGCGGACACGCGCCAGGTCCGCCTGCGCAACGGTGAGCCGCTCCCCCTGCTCTCCGAAGTCCTGGAAATCGTGGGTGACCGGGACGTCTGGGTTGAAATCAAGAGCCTGCTCGAGTGCCACGATCCGGCCCTGTTTCAAGTTCTCGACCACGGGCCCGCGCCGACGCGCTACGCCGTACACAGCTTCGACCACTGGCTCATAGGCCGCCTGGGCGCGGCTCGGCCGCACCTCCGCCGCGGGATTCTGCTGTCGGATGCCGTTGCCGATCCCATCGCCGCCATGCAAGCGGTCGGGGCCACCGCGCTGTGGCAGGAGTGGAAGCAGATCGATGGGGATCTGGTCAGCCGGGTGCACGGTGCAGGGTTGACTATCATTGCCTGGACAGTCAACGAGATCGCCGACCTGGAGCGCATGGCCCGGCTGGGCGTGGACGGGCTCTGCGGCAACTACCCCGATCGGATTCGAGTGGCGATCGCCGCGCGGGCGGAAGAGCCTTCCTGGACCTAGGTGCCCGCAGGTCCCGCCGGTGCGCTGGTCTCAGCCGATTCGGGCCGGGGAGTCGAAGGGATCTGCTGAGCCCGCTGCTGCCGAGCCTCAGCAATCTGCCGGTCCAGCCGAGCAATCTCCGAGGACAAGTCATCCAGTCGCAACAGCAGGGCATCCACTCTGCGCTGCTCCGCTTCCCCACCCCGCTCTCGGCGATAAATCAGGAGCCCGAGATCGCGGGCGGCGTTGTCCTGCTTGCGGCGCAACCGAAGCAACTCTATCTGCAGTTTTCCCTCATCGAGCGCCGCCTGAGCTCTTCTCCCAATGTTCTCGAGCTCGTGATTCAGGCGATCGAGCAAGGTGGACTTGGACATGTATGCCTCCGGGCAGTGGCTGGTCTCAGGTCGCAAGTAGAGACCTGCGGCCTGGCACTCCCGAATCATAAACTGAAAGAGGGACGTGGATTGGATCCGCGTCCCTCGAGAGTCCCAGTCGGTCGGTGATGAGCTCAGGAAACCTTGGTCTCTGCCGGATAAACGGAGACCTTCTGGCGATCCTTGTCCTTGAATTCGAACCTGACCACCCCATCGATCAACGCGAACAGGGTGTCATCATTCCCCCGGCGCACGTTCTTGCCCGGGTGAAACCTGGTACCTCGCTGCCGCACCAGAATGTTGCCGGCGAGTACGTTTTCACCCCCAAAGCGCTTGACCCCGAGGTACTTGGGATTGCTGGTCCGGCCGTTCCGGCTGGAGCCGACGCCTTTCTTGTGTGCCATGTCTGCCTCAGCCGAGCTTGAGATCGGTGATGCGGACCTCGGTATAACCCTGCCGATGTCCGGTCTTGCGGCGATAGTTCTTCCGCCGCTTGAATTTGAAGACGTAAATCTTGGGCTCTTTGCCGTCGCCTACCACCTCGGCCAGGACCTTCGCACCGCTCACCAGCGGCGTGCCCGCCTGGATGGTTTTCCCATCCGAGGCCAGCAACACTTCGTCGAAGGTCACCTTGGACCCAGGGGCCGCTCCCATGACCGGAAGCCGTAAGGTCTTGCCCTTTTCAGCCCGAAACTGTTTTCCCAACGCCCGGAAGATCGCGTACATGCCAAGCCCGTTTACTAAGGTGGTGAACCAGGTAGCCGTCTAACATAGACCACCGGCGACCTTGGATCAAGCCCATGCAGAACACCAGCTTGCAGACCCTACGGCTGATGGATAGGGCAAGCTACAGATCGAACCGCAGCTCCGCGCCCCAGTAGCGGCTCTCCCTCCGGAAGAACTGGCGCTGAGTGGATAGCCCATCGTGGGCGATCAAAGCGATCCCGATCTCTCGTCCGGTGTCGGGTGACCAGAGGGCCAGCCCGATCTTGGCCGAGCTGCTCACCCGCCAACTGGTAGCGGCGTTGGCCTCGAAAAAGATCCCACCAATCGGCCGGAGATCCCCGCCCAGGAACCGCTTGGCCCGTCTCCCATGGAAATCGACCGCGAAGGAGCTGCCCGGCCGGTCCAGGTCGAGTTGGTCGATGAGGACGTAGCTCAGGCTCCCGGTGAAGCGCCACGAGCCGACCGTATAACTGGCCCATCCGGTGGCAACCTCTCGGGTCCAATCGAGGCGCTCGGCGTTGAAGCGATCGCTGTACTCGTCGCCCAGATGGCTGCTCTCATGTAGAACCTCCAGGGTGAGGGACCACCGATGGAGCTGCGCGGTGGTATTAATCCCGACCACCCAGTCGTTGCTGATGAGCGCGCTCTTGGAGTCGCCCAGGCTGAACCGGCCATAGACCTGAGAGCCGAAGCCGAGGGTGACGGGCTTGGCGCCGCGGCGCAGAGCCAGAACGGGGAAATTCTCGCCCAGCGCCACCTCGGCCTCGGCCTCCCGACCGAAATCGCTATCGCCCCGGCGCACCGCAAGAAGCCGCCCGACGAGACCATGGACGCGGGGAGATGCCTCCGGCAGCTCGAAGCTGGGCACTCGGGGAAAAATCCGCGCCTGAGCAGCGCCGCTTCCCACCCCGCCTAGGGCCAGCGCGAGCACCAGGGTCACCGGCCTCCGGATGCTTGACATTGCTTCCTCGCCCCGGGATGTTCTGCGAGCCAACGGCAGGATATCCTTCGCTGAGAGCGCGAAAGTTGGCCGCCGGCCAGCAGTGACGCAATGCCGCGCAGGCCTAACCACTATGTCCCGGAGTGCATGTCATGTTGTTGAGTGCGATGCTCGCTGCGGTTGTCGTTGTCGGCCCTGGCCATCCCGCCCCGAAAGTGGTGGTGGCGATCGATTCTTCCCGGCATGAGCTGATCATCACCGCCGGTCCATTCGATCTGCCCAACATGCCACCGATGGACGACGCCGCCATGATGAATCTCGGCATGTCGCACGACACGCCGGTTCAGCGGTTCGAATGGCCGGTGGACGGCTGGTTCCGCGGTTTTCGCGTAGCACTCACCGATGGACAGGGCCAGCCGGTTCCCCGTCACATCATGCACCACTTGATCATGGTGAATTTCGGCCGGCGGCAGCTCATTTATCCGGCGGCAGAGCGCCTCATGGGCGCGGGCACCGAGACGGACTCCGAGGTGAGCGTTCCCAAGACTATCGGCGTTCCGATGAAACCCGGCATGCCGCTGGGAATGTACGTCGCCTGGCACAACGATACCGGCAAAGACTTGAAGGGCGTCAACCTCAAGCTGACCATGCTGTGGACCCCGAAGAACCAGAACCCCCAGCCGGTGAACTCGCTGCCGATCTACATGGATGTCAATCTCACGGTCGGCGGAAGCAACACCTTCGACATTCCACCGGGGAAATCCACCAAGGCATTCGAGTTTACCCTTCCGGTGGGCGGTCGATTGTTGGGTGTGGGCGGGCACATGCACGACTACGGAGTTCGGGTCCTGCTGGAGGACGCCGAGACGGGAAAGGTGTTGACGGGCGTACAGGCGACGCGCGATTCCGCCGGCAAGGTCCACAAGGTCAGCCGCCGGCTCTTCGGAGTCTCCGGTGAAGGACTGCGGCTCAAGGCCAATCACAAGTACCGGGTGGTCGGGGAGTACGACAATCCCACCAATCAGACGCTGATCAAGGGAGCCATGGCTCACATGGTCGGCCTCTTCGTCCCGGACGACATGAAGGACTGGCCGCAGATCAACCCCAAGGATCCGCTATATCAGCGCGACCTGGCGTCACTGCAGGTGCGGGGCGAGGACAATATGGCGGGGATGCACCACCACGGTGGTCAGGAGTAAGCAATAAGCAGTGAGCAGTGAGCCGTAAGCAGTGAGCAGTAGGAGTAACAACAAAGGCCGGAGCCCATCATCATCGGCTCCGGCCTTTCTACCTCTCACGGCTCACGGTTCACTGCTATTGCTCCTGCAGGATCCTCCTCACTCCCACCCACCGTTTGAACCACCAGCGCCCATACGGGTCCTTCACGCTCAACGTGCTCACCTGGACACCCCGGCCCGCGCTGTGAATGAACAGCCTGTCGCCGATATACATGCCGACGTGGGTCACCGGGCCCCCCCGGTCGGAAAAGGTGAGCAGATCGCCCCGGGCAAGCTCTTCCAGTCGCTTGGGTACCGGTCGCCCCTGGCGCGCCTGATCGGCACTGTGCCGCGGCAGGACGATCCCATGCTGACCATAGGCGTATTGAATGAGACCCGAGCAATCGAACCCCTCGTTCGCTTCACCGGTCCCGCCGTACTGATACTTCCGCCCGATCTCATCGGTGGCCGTGGCAATAATCGAATCGGCCACAGCCGCCGAGGCCCGACCCGCGGGAATCTCCGCCGGCGCGCGCGGGTCGACCGCGGGCGGGGTACTCAGGCTCGGTCCGGCCGGTGGCTCGGCTGTCGTCGGTCTGGGAAGGGACGAGCTGGGACCGCGCCCTCCACCAAACCGAATCGCGAGCCCGCCGGCCAGCTCGAATCCATCGCGTCTATCCATTGAAAGACCCCGCCATCGCCCCTCGGCGCTGAAGGACAGAAACGAGGCAGGAAAGAGCTCATAGCCAAGGCCGGCCGACCATGATCCCCAGCTGCTCCAGGAGAGCTGGGAATCCTCCCGTCCAATCCCGGCGAGCACCCCGGCCACGAGATAGGGACCGGGCCGGCCACCACGAAAGGCCGTCAGATCGAGGCCGATACCGCCCAGGCTCCCGGTGCCTCCGGTCTGGTCGAAATAGGTGCCGTTGAAGCCGAGAGCGATGCTATGGCCTAAGGGATGAGCGACGGAGAGGCGGAATACTGTCCATTCAGGCCCTTCGAAGAAGCGACCAACCTGGCCTTCTACGCCCTGGCCCCAGGCAGACGAATGGGCGGCGGTCGCGAAGAGGATCGCGAGCCAAAGGGCCGGAAGGCCAGGCGCACGGCTCAGCGTCGGCTCCGGCGGGTGAGGGCGCGCCGGCGGTGACGTTCCCGAGTGGGCCGGCCGCTCCGCAGGTCCACGAGATAGGCGTCGCCCGGCTTGCAGCGAAACGAGAGCCGCGCGCGGATGGTGCTGTCGTTGACCAGCTCTGGAGCCGAGGCGGTGTAGAGCAGCGGAACGGGGACCCGTGCTCCATTACGCCGGATCTCCAGGGTGCGGTCGATGCAGCGAGAGCCGTCTTCGGCCTGTCCCACGCGGGCTAGGGTGAACCAGACCTGCACTCCGCCCGGTGCCGTCGCCACCAGGGAGTCGGCGGGCGCAGGTGGGGCGGATGAAACGGAGTCGCCCCCGGCGGCCTCCCGCGGAACCTCCCGGCCTCCACAGGCCCACAGCAGGCTGCTCGAGGCAAGTGCCAGTCGGCAAAGCAAGGCCGTCGCGCGGCTCATGGCAGTGATTCCTGGGAGCTGGTACCGACCGACTCCGATCTGACAAACTCGGTGGTGTCGGGAGTGCCATCCTCTGTCACAGCGAGGACCTCGCGGATTTCGGGAGATTGCCGCAGGTAGCCCAACCACGCGAGCAGCGCAGCGAATCCTGCAATCGCGCCGCACACGGCGGTCAGGATCAATCCCTGGATGGGATCGGCGACTTTCATTGCAAGGAGCGCACCCGCTACCGCTCCGAAAAACGATGCTGCCCACGCCAGGAACGGCGTGAGCAGCCATCCGAAGATTCGGAAGAGGATCCGGAGCCACCGCATGGTCTACGCTCGCTGTGCACCCATAGCGGAGAAGGCGGTGGCGAGCGCCAGGCCGGGAAGGAAGGCCACCCCGAACGTGGGAAGATTCCAGTGGGCGCCAGGGACACCGATCACCACCGCAACAACCGCCGCGATGAGCGTGAAGACCACCGCGGTCCCGAAGGCAGCGAGCAACGAAACCCGCCCGGTGCGCGAGGTCTGATTGGCCAGGATCCAGGCGCCCATCCAAGGAAGGAAGGTGCCGACCATCCACCAGACCGGGTGATACCACCAGTTGCTCCGCCCAATCTCGGTCCAACGGTTGGTGTAGGTGCCGATGTTCTGCAGAAGCGCGACATCGAGCAGGAGAAACACGCCGGTGGCACCGAGTCCGATGCCGGCGGCTCCCGCTATCCCCTCGATGGTCCGAGGTCGGGTCCACAGCCCGGGCAGGAACGTGACCGCAGCCAGTCCCGGGATCAAGATGATGGCGAGCAGAATGGTCTCCAGGGGACCCTCCAGATGGCGCGAGACCAGTGACAACAGCAGGACGAACATGGCCTCCAGCAGGCCCAGGACAGTGGCGCCCCGCACAATGGAAGGCACGTCGGTCACGTCGTAGTCGCCCTGCAGTTCCACGGCCGCGTGCATACACTCTCCGCTGAGGTCAGTGAGCGAAGTATACCGGCCTGGGCGGCGTAGGGCCAAGCCCGGAGATCAGCCCCAGCCGAGAACGACGACGAGGTCGGTGATGGCCCAGGCGCCCAGCGCCAGATACATCCGCCGCTGGTGCTCGATGGGGTGGAGGGTTGCCTGCTGCGCACGCCACGGAAGCAGCACCCCCGCCCACGCCACTGCTGCGAGGCCGAGGCCCACAGCGCGCCAGAGGCCGGTCGAGTGCAGCCTCCAGCCGGCCTCCCATCCGGCGACGGCGAAGAGGAAGAAGGCCACGCCGGCCGCCCCGATCGCCAGGTCCAGGCTCCGAGTCAGCCCGAGCACGACCGCGAGCGTGCGGTCGCCGCGCCGGGAGTCTTCCTCCAGCTGGTAGAGTTGGGTCAGCGGATACAACGCCGCAAACAGGGGACAGAATGCGAGCAACACCAATCCTCTCGCCGGGTCGAGCGGGATGCCGGTGGCGCTCCAGCCGGCGTACGGCGTGATGGTCCCGAACCCCCACATGTTGATGAGCCAGTCAGCCCCGGCCACGGCCTTGAGCCGGAACGGGGGGACGGAGTAAAGCACGGAAAGGACGAAGCAAAGCGCATAGGCCGCGGCGTAGCGAGCGGGCAATCGCAGCGCGGCGACCAGGCCCACGCTCATGAGCGCGAGGCTGAAGACGCTGAGACCGAGAGGTGGGGGAGGCGGCCGGCGAAGATAGGCGATGTCCCCTTCGTCGCGGTCGAAGGCGCTGTTGAGCGCCAGCGTGCCGCCGTTGAGGCAGATCACCCAGAGCCCCAGGCCGAGCGCCGCCGGCGCGAGTTGGAGACCGGCTCGGGCTCCAGCCAAACCCACGGCCAGCAGATACCCGACGGCTGTATGCGCGGCCAGGATGGGCCATTCGGCTGGGCGCAGGTGCAGCAGATAGTCGAGCCGCCCGCCGAGCAGGCGATACCCGAGTTCGCGGGCGTCGGTCACCACTCGAGTCCAAGATGCCCAGCGGCGATCCGCAGTCCTCGGAGCGTGAGATAAGGATCGGTCTGCTCGATGGTCGAGGTCAGCGACGCCACGACCGCGGCCAGGCCGCCGGTCGCCACCACGCCCGGCCTCCGGCTGCCGGGCCACTCGGCGCGAATCCGGCGCACCAGCCCATCCACGGCGTCCACCGTTCCGTAGAGCACGCCGGCCTGGATGCACTCCTCGGTCCGCCGGCCGATGACCCGGCTCGGGGCCTTGAGCTCGGTCGCGGGGAGCTTGGCGGTGCGGCGAGTGAGCTGATCGGCGGCGGTGCGCAACCCCGGCATGATCACCCCGCCGAGAAACCGACCGTCGGCGGTAACGCAGTCGAACGTGGTTGCGGTGCCGAAGTCCACCACGATCGTGTCGGCGTGGAAAAGCTCGATCGCCGCCAGGGCGTTAACGATCCGGTCCGCCCCGACGCTGAGCGGCTCCTCCACATCGAGCGTCACGGGCAAGGGAGAGCGGGAATCCACCGAGACCGTGGCGCAGCCGGTGGAGCTGGCGATCCCTTCAATCAGACTCTGGGTGACCGCCGGCGCCACGGACGCCAGACAGACCGCTCGAACCTCATTGGGCGAGTGGCCGGCCTGGATCAGGAAGCCGCCGAGCGCGCTGCCCCATTCGTCGGGGGTGCGATCGGGATTCGTGGTGAGGCGCCAATGCGCCCCCAGCTCCTGCCCGCGAAAGAGGCCGACCGTGATCTCGGTGTTGCCGATATCGAGAGTCAACAGCATGGGTCGAAGTTACGCCCGGAAAGAGAGTCGGCCAACTCGACGGGACCGGTTCGCAGCTGAACCGTGCTGCCATCAGGGGACTCCACCAGCAACGCACCCTCGGCAGATATGCCGGCGGCCTTGCCGGCTACCGGCCGTTTCAGGTCCCGTCCCCGAAGCCAGTCCCTGCGACGCAGCTCGGCCAGCTCCCCGGAGGAGAGACTTCCCGCGGCTGGAGCCAGAGACCGGATCCGGCTCACGATCGGTTCAACCAGCGACTCGGGAAAAATGCCCTGGACCTCACGGTCGAGAGTGGTGGCCACCTCATCGAGGTCGGCCGGCACCGAGTTCCGAACATTGAGTCCGAGTCCCACCACCACCCAGCCAAGATCCGCCCCGTGCCAGCGCGCCTCGCAGAGAATACCACCCACCTTCCGCTCGGCGAGCATGAGATCGTTAGGCCACTTGAGCAGCACAGGCCGGGACAGCCTCAGGTCGTCGAGCGTCTGGGCGACCGCCATTCCCACCCGCAGGGATAGCAACTCAACCGGTCCTTCCTCACGAGGACGAAGCAGCACGCTGAGCCAGAGTCCTCCCGGCGGCGAGTGCCAGGCTCGTCCCCGCGACCCTCTCCCGCCCGTCTGCTCGCCCGCCACCACGGCGGTTCCGGTCTCGGCGCCTTCCAGCGCCAGCCCATGGAGCAGGTCCATCGTGGAGCTCACCTGCTCGAAGTGGTGAATCGGTGCCGACGGGGACATCACCAGTGAAAGAACGCCAGGAGGGCCGCACCGAAAACGATCCGGTACCAGGCGAAGGCCGCAAAGCTGTGGTGGGAGACAAAGGCCAGAAACGCCTTGACCACGATGACTGCCGACACGAAAGACACCAGGAATCCGACCGCGAAGACGGGGGCATCCGCCGGGGAGAGGGCTCCCCGACTCTTGAGGAGATCAAACAGGGTCGCGGCGAACATGACCGGGATGGCGAGGAAGAAGGAAAACTCGGTCGCCGCGGTGCGCGAGAGGCCCAGGGCGTACCCCCCCATGATCGTGGCCCCCGAGCGGGACGTGCCGGGAATGAGCGACAGCACCTGGGCCAGCCCCACGCCGAGCGCCGTACGCGGCGACACCCCGCTCACCTCCGGAATGGTGGTCCGGGGACTCCACCGCTCGATCAGCAGGATGATCACACCGCCCAGCACCAACGACGCGGCGACCACGGGCAGGGTGAAGAGCCGTGCCTTGATCCAGTCGTGGAACAGAAACCCTACGATTGCTGCGGGAAGAAAGGCGACCAGGAGGTTCAGCCAGAAGCGCCGGCTCGACGGATCCTGTCGAGCGCGCGCCACCGCCTCGAACAGCCGTACCCGATACAGCCAGACGATGGCGAGGATGGCGCCGAGCTGAATGAAGATGTCGAAGGTCTTGGCCTTTTCGTCTACCTGGCCCAGCCACTGGCTCACCACGATGAGGTGTCCGGTGGAGGAGACTGGAATGAATTCGGTGGCCCCCTCGACCAGTCCGAGGATCACTGCTTTGCCGAGAGCCTCACCTCCCATGCAGTTTGCTCATCGGAGCGCCTCGAGGTAGAGCTCTTCGTACATCGGCACAATGCGGTCGGCCGAGAATTCCCGTGCCTTGCTGACGGCCGCGGCGCGCATCGCCTCGTAGCGGCGGGGGTCTCGCAGCAGCTCGATGGCCCGCCGTCCCATCGCTTCGACCGATCCTACCGGCTCCAGAATTCCGTTCACCCCATCATCTACCACCTCGGGCAGGCCCCCTGCCCTGGTGGCGACCACGGGGGAGCCGCAGGCCATCGCCTCCAGCGCGGCCAGCCCGAACGATTCGGTTTGCGAAGGCAGCACGAAGAGATCGCTCGACTGCAGCAGTGTGGCGACCGAGTCGAGCCGCCCCAGAAACCGGACGTCTTCGGTGACGCCCAGATCGCGGGCCTCGTGCTCCGCATCCGGCCGGTCCGGGCCGTCGCCGATCATTACCAGGGTGGCGGGCATGGCCCTCCGAATCCTGGCGAAGACCCGAACCACGTCTTTTACCCGCTTGACCTCGCGAAAGTTGGAGACGTGGGTGATGATCTTTCCACCCTCGGGCGCCAGCGGTGCACAAACCTCGGCCTCGCTCGGGTGATATTCCTGCAGGTTCACGAAATTGGGAATCACCCGGATGTCGCAGGTGACGCAGCCGAACGCCCGGTAGGTCTCGTCCTTCAGGTAGGAGGAGACCGCGGTCACCTCGTCCGATTGTTCGATGGAAAACTTGGTGATCGCGTAGAAGCTCGACTCCTGGCCTACCAGAGTGATGTCCGTCCCATGGAGCGTGGTAATCACCCGAATGGAGCGCTCGCCGTCGAGCATCTGTCGAGCAAGGTAGGCCGTGGTCGCGTGGGGGATGGCGTAGTGGACGTGCAGGACGTCGAGCCCTTCGCGCAGCACCACCTCGTGTTGTTTGGATGCGAGGGCGAGCGTATAGGGATAATGGTCGAACAGCGGGTACCGTCCCATCCTGGTTTCCACCTGATGGAAGAAGACCCGCTCGGTGTACCCTCTCAGCCGGAAGGGGAAATCATAGGTAATGAAGTGGACCTCGTGCCCCCGTCGGGCCAAGGCAATCCCCAACTCGGTAGCCACGGCGCCAGAACCGCCGTAGGTGGGATAGCAGGTGATGCCGATCTTCATGGCGTCGCCTTCTTCTTCCAGGCCTCCGCAATCTCCGCGGCCAGGCGTTCGGGGGAACGGGTGGCATCCAAGGTGAGCACCGTGGCTCCCAGCTGATGGCGGAACCAGGTCTGCTGTCGCTTGGCATATTGCCGCGTGCTCACGGCAATCGCCTCAGCCACGCTGTCGCGGGTCCGCCGGCCGTGGAGGTATTCGACCGCCTCGCGTACTCCGATGCCGTCCAATCCCGGAGCCGCCGGTGAGTGGCCTTCCGACAGGACCGCCGCCACCTCCTCGATCAGGCCGCGCCGGGTCATCTCCTGGGCACGCTGGAGAATTCTCTGATTCAGCACCGGGCGTGGCACCGTGAGCACGACATACCAGGGCTCGATCGCTCGGTGAACCCGGGCCGCCTCTTGCCAATGAGAGAGGGGGCGGCCGGTGAGCAGGGCGACTTCGACCGCGCGGGCTGCACGCTGGCGACCTCCCCCCCGAAAACCCGGGTCGAGCCGACCCGCCCACCGAAGGAGCTCCAGCGGCTCCAGCCGGGCGGTCCAGGCGTCGAGTGACCGGCGCCGGGCCGGATCGAGCGATGGCTCCCGAAACAGGCCTTGGGCCAGGGCGCGGACATAGAGGCCGGTACCGCCGACAATCACCGGGAGCTTTCCGCGACTCCGAATCTCTTCGATCCAACAGGCGGCGTCTCTGGCGAAGAGGCCGGCGCTGTACCGCGAGCCAGGGTCGATCAGGTCGATGCCGTGGTGCGGCAACCGGGCACGTTCTCTTCTGGTCGGCTTGGCCGTGCCGATGTCCAGCCGGCGATAGACCTGCCTCGAGTCGGCCGAGACCACCTCCAGCGGCCAGTGGGCCATCAGCGCGAGGGCAACGGCGGTCTTGCCGACCGCCGTTGGTCCCACCACCACCGGCGTTCTAACGACGTCCAAACCGGCGCTCCAGCTCCTCGCGTGGCAACTGCACGATGGTCGCTCTCCCATGGACATCGTGGGGGGGCAGATCGGTGGCGAATAGCCTCAGGAGAAGCTCGCGAATCTCGCGCTGGTCCAACCGCTGTCCGGCCTTGATGGCCGCCCGACAGGCATACGTTGCCGCGAACCGCTCGAGCCGGTTGGCCCATCCGCCAAAGCGCCCCCGGGCAAGGTCGGCGATCAACTCTCGAAAACACGCGGCCGCGTCGAACCGGGGGTGCGGCGCCGGCACCGTATGCAGCACCACGCTTCGCCCGCCGAAGGGCTCGGCCTCGAAGCCCACCCGCCGCAGCTCCTCGGTGTGCGAGTCCACCGCGTCCAGCTCCTCATCGGTCAACTCGAGGGTGATGGGAAGCAGGAGCCGCTGGGCGGGGGCATCGGCGCCGGTCAACTGGGCCAGCACCGCCTCGTACAGCACCCTCTCGTGGGCGGAGTGCTGATCCACGATGACCACGGCGTCGGGCGCCTCGTACACGATATAGCTGTCGAACACCTGGAACGGAGTTACCTGGGATCTGTCGGCGGTCTGCTCCGCGATGCCGATCGGCTCCTCCGTCGCGACGGGAGCAAACAGCTCGGAGGGCTCGAGCGGTTCCATCTGCTCCAGGCCGGGAGCCATCGGCGCAGGCCGCCAGCTGCCCACCGGCGCAGCAGCGACCAGCGCCCCCAGCGCATGCCGCACCGCTTCCTCCACCACCCGTTCGACCCCGATGCGATCGCGGAAACGGACCTCCAGCTTGGCAGGGTGAACGTTGACGTCCACATCTTCCGGTGCCACTTCGATGCGCAGAAAAATCGAGGGGCGATCGCCGGGTGCGATCGCCGAGCGATAACCGGCCTCGGCCGCGCGGATGAGAAAGGGATCCTTGAAGGGGCGTCCGTTCACGAAGAGCTGGGTCCTGCGGCCGCTGGGCCGCGCGTCGCCAGGGCGCTGAACGAAGCCGCCGACGCGAAACGCTCCGGCGGCATAGCTCGCCGGCACCAAGGTCCCGGCCAGATCGCGGCCCCACACTGAAGCCAGCCTGTCGTCGGGTGATTGTCCCGCGGGCACAGCAAGGCGGCAGGTGCCATCGACGTGCAGCTCGAAACCGACTTCGGGATGAGCCAGAGCCAGCGTCGCCAGGGCCTCGTGGGCTGCGCGGGTCTCACTCGCCACCGAACGGAGAAACTTGCGTCGCGCGGGTGTATTGAAGAACAGCCCCCGCACCGTCACCGTAGTGCCCCGCTGCCGCACCGCGGACGCGACCCGGTCCAGCCGGCCTCCGTTGACGCTCAGCTCGGTGCCGTCGCCCTCTCCTTCGTGGGTGGAGAGGAGAAAGCGGGAGACCGAGGCAATGGCGGGCAGCGCCTCGCCGCGAAACCCGAAGGTCGCCACCCCGACCAGATCGGCGGCGCTCCGCACCTTGCTGGTCGCATGGCGATCGAGCGCCAGCACGGCATCCTCTCGCCCCATTCCCGATCCGTCATCGCTCACCTGGATCAGCGTCTTGCCACCCTGTTCCAGCTCGACCCGGACGTGGCTCGCGTCGGCATCGAGGGCATTCTCGACCAGCTCCTTGACCACCGAGGCCGGGCGCTCGACCACCTCGCCCGCGGCGATCTGATCGGCAACGGCATCGGGAAGAATGGCGATGCGACGGGGCATCGAGAGAATTTAGCCGCCGAGCGCGGCGATGGCGTCTTGGGAGAGCCAGCCCTCCCGGTCGCCGGGCGCGCGGACGAGGGCCCATCCCGGGAAGCGTTTGAGGATCCGCACCGCGGTCCCGCCTTCAACCGGAGAGACCGTCGGGGCACGCCCGTGAGGTGACAGTCGCAACGAGCTGGATTCGAGTACGATACCGAGCGGGCGCCGATACCAGGCCTGCAGTCCCAGGCCACTCAGTATGGCGCAGCCGGCAAAGACCAGCAGGACGAACCAGCGGTCGCGGAAGCGGGGGCGAACGGCCCACCCGATCCAACCTGCGAGCCAGCCCAGGCTCCCCAGCAGAAGCAGTTCTTCCGGGGTAACCGGCGGAGACCAGATCCAGCGGGCAGAAATGCCGTCGGCTGGAGGAGTGAGCTGAAGCGCGCGACGGATGACCGGCTCGCGGGGCGCAAGTCGCCGGGCCTGCAGCCACGCCGCGGCGGCGCGACCGGTCAGACCCTGGCGATAGTATGCGGCTCCCAGGTTGTACCAGTTGCCAGCCGCTGCCGGCTCCTCCGAGACCCGTTGAGCAAACTCTTCAGCGGCTGCGCGCAGGGAGCCCTTGTCGTACAGCGCCTCGGGCGAGGGCGACTGAGCTGCTCCCAACGCGGTCAGGAGCGACAACGCGATGACCCCTAGTGCGACGCCATTGCCCTGCCAGCCGCGCACCGAGCCGCCCAAGCGCTGGACCAGCTCGTGCACCTCGAGCGCCAGAGCGGACTCGCCCGCCAGTCCGGGACCAGGGCCGTAGCGCCGGGCAAGCAGCCGCTCCCGAGCCGCGGCCACCCGAGCGGCGAGCTCGGCGTCGGCACCGGCGGCCCGCATGGCGCTGGCGAAGCCGGGACCGAAGCGGCGGTCCGGATCCGGGACCAACGTTCGTACCAACGCATCGAGCTCCTCCTCCGCGCTCCGGAGATCGTCGGCCACCGGCTCCGGCCTTGGGGGACGGATGCGGGGTACCCATCGACCGCGGAGAGTCATCGCCAGCGGCGGGAGCAGCAGAACGACAATCCAGACCCATTCGGGCACCCGGTGCCCCAACTGCCAGGTCCATGCCGCGCCCTGGTCCGGCAGCAGCGAGGGCGGCAGCGCCGAAGCGGTCGCGGCTTCTCCGGCCGGCGCGACCGGCAGCGACCCGGGAGAGATCTGCAGGGTGTGATATCGATTCGAGGAGAGGTCGAAGTAGGAATAGCTTACTGCCGGCAGGGGAAGCAGGCCGGCGGAGTCCGGGACCACGAGGAAGCGAAAGGTCTTGGTGCCGCCCACCTTCCCCTCGGCACCGGTGAGACGCTCGTCCACGCGCTCCATGTATGCCCGGCCGGAACTGGACCATCGCACCTCGGGAGCGGGCCACAGGGCGGTGTTGCCTTCTCCTCGCAGGACAAACTCGATCGGTATCGCTTCTCCCACGTGGGCGGAGGGTTCGGCCAGCCGCCGTTCCAGAGTGAGGCCGGAGCCGACAGCGCCGTTGAATGCCACCGGTCGTCCCTGATCCGGCAAGGGCTGCACCGTGAGCGTCTCGGGGTCGCTGGTCAGAGCGAACCGTTCCTCCTGACTGAAGAACTGCATGGCCACCGGCGTGCTGTACTTGAGCGTGGCGCGCGGAATGTTGATGGTGCCCGGCACCAGGGGGAAGACGACCTGATGGGAGACGAAGAGATCGTACCAGTTTCCCCGAATGTTGCGTGTCGCGGCGATGCCTGGAGGAGTGGCCTGGGGATAGCTCCACACGCCATCGATCACCGGCGGCTGCAGCGTGGGAGGCCGACGGAGTTGCAGGCGCAGCTCGCGGGGGAACCAGGCAGCAGTCACCACATCCACCTGCTCGCCGACGCGGACCGTGGTCGGAGAGACCAGCAGATGAACGCCGGGCTGCCCCGGAACCGGCGGCAGAGCGCCATCGACCAGCCGATGCAACCGGGGGCTCAGTCCGGTGGCGGTTGCCGCCCGGTTGGCGGTGACATCGATGACGAGCGCCGAGGCTTCGACGGTGTCCCGGCCTTGAATCGCCTTGGCCGGGCCCAGCTCCCATCGGCCAGGCCTGGCCGCTCGCAGTCGAATTTCCAGGACCGTGGTCCGGCTGGATTGGGGACCGGTTGCAACTTCGGTGCGCTCGGTCCGGCCGATGATCTCCAGGCCGAGGAAGGGCGCGACCGTGACCTGCATCGGCACTGGCGAGTGACTCACCGCCCGCAAGGTGTAGGTCACCTCCTCGCCGACCGAGAGCCGGTCCTCGTCGACCGACGCATCGAGCTGCGGGCGATCGCCCTGGAGCAGAGCGCTGAGCAGCAGAAGGTGAATCACCAGTCCTTGGTTCCTCCGCTCGATCCGCTCTGCATCCGGCGCTGCTGCTCCGCCCGGGTCATTTGTTCACGCCGCTCCATGGAATTGAGGATCTGCTCCGCCTGGCTGAGACTCAGTCCTTGAGGCTGCGGTTTGGGTTCGCCCTGCTGCGGAGACTGCGCCGGCGCGCCCGAGGGCGGCGCCTTACCTCCGCCACCCCCGCCACCGCTGGGCGGTGGCGGCGGCTTGCGCCGCTCGGTCAGTTCGAGGTTCCACTTGGCCCGGGCAGAGGACGGCTGGAGCAACAGCGCCTGTCGCAGGCGCTCGCCGGCCTCGTCCAGCAGCTCGTCGCTCCGGCTGCTGTCGGCCCTCGCGGCCAGTATTCCGATCAGTCCGAGGTTGTAGAGCGCCCGATATCGGAGCGCCGGATCCAGCGACTTGGCTGCCTCAGCCAGCGCGCCCCGGGCGACGTCGAGTCTCCCAGCCTCCAGCGCGGCCGTGCCGGCGTTGTAGAAGGCGGTGTCGCGTGCGCGATTGCGGGAGGCGTCCTTGAGAAACTCCGCTGCGGCACGGCTGGGGTCGCCCGCCGCCAGTGCGCGCTCGCCTGAAGTGGGGCGCTGAGCGTCGGCACCAGACCACAGCAGGATCCCGGCGAGTCCCACCAGCGCGGGGCCGGGTCGCGCCAGCGTGTACCCGATAAGCAGCAGCGCAGCCGCCAGCACCGGGATCCAGCCCCGCGGGACCAGATCCGCCGTCGTGGTCTCGGAGGAAGGGCTCCGCTTCATCGCGCGTACCAGGTCGCGCACTGCTCCGGCCTGATCGGGAACCTCGCTCGGAACCAGGGTGCCTTCGGCGGCGTCCGCGACCGGCTTGAGAATGTCATCCCGCCGCTGGGTCTCCACCACCTCGCCATTGTCGTCCTGCTTGTACTCGATCAGCGTGCCGGTCGAGTCGCGCAGCGGAATCCGCGTCGGGGTTGCAGCTCCTTCGGCAACCAGGATCAGGTGCACACCGGTCCGCTTCAACTCTTCGGCCTGCGCGATGATCTCCGGCAGCGTGTCGTGCGCTTCGCCGTCCGTGAAGACGACGAGGACTCGGTCTGCTGCGTCGGTGGTAGCCTGCAGCAACTGGGTCCCCTGGTTGAGAACCGCGCTCAGGCTGGTGCCTCCCTCACTGGCCAGATCCGGGTCGAGCGCGTCGAGATACATCCGGATGGCGCCACCGTCGACGGTGAGCGGCGCCAGGATGTAGCTCCGGCCGGCGAAGGCGATGAGCCCCAGGCGGTCGCCCTCGAGATCCTGGATCAGCCGCCGTGCCTCGCGCACGCCGCGGTGCAGCCGGCTGGGCTCGACGTCTTCGGCCAGCATGGAACGGCTGATGTCCATGGCGAAAACGAGGCTCAAGGCCCGGGTCTTGGTCTTGATCTCGGTCCGCCCCGCGCGGGGTCCGGCCAAGCCGATCATTCCGAGGAGCGCAACCAAGCCGAGGACCAAGGGCGCCCACCCTCCCCGAGCGCGAGCCACTCGGGCGAGTCCGGGCGACCAGCGCCGGGCGAGGCGGATGCGCCGGCCGCGGCCGAGCCAGGCGCCGAAGCCGACCGCGAGGGCCAGGAGCGGGGCCAGGAACAACAGCAGCGGGGCGTCGAAGGTCATGGGACCCGGACCACCAGGGTGCTGCCGAGGAGCAACTCGAGGGCCAGCGCACCCAGGCCCAGCAGGATGAGCGGGCGAGTCGCCTCCTCGTACCGGGTATACCGGGTCACCAACACGGGGGTCTTCTCCATCGTATCGATCTGACGAAAGATGCGGCTCAGCGCCTCGCTGTCGCGGGCCCGAAAGTATCGGCCGCCGGTCCGCTGGGCGATCTCCCGCAGCAGTGGCTCGTCGATACGTACCGGCAGCAGCTCGTAGCGGAAGCCCCCCAATCCGCGACCGGTGGGGATGGGAGCCTCGCCGATGGTGCCCACGCCGATGGTGTAGACCCGGATGCCGAAGGCCGCCGCAGTCGCCGCCGCGGTTCGCGGATCGATCAGTCCCTTGTTGTTCTCGCCGTCGGTGAGCAGCAGGATCACTTTGGACTTGTCGGGCGCGCGACGCAGGCGATTGACCGCGGTCGCAAGCCCGCTGCCGATGGCGGTCCCGTCCTCCAGGCTTCCGATCTTGAGATCCATCACCGCCTGTTCGATCACCGGGTAGTCGAGCGTCACCGGCACCTGGGTGAGCGCTTCGCCGGCGAACGCGACCAGGCCGATACGATCGGCGGTGCGGCCGCGGATGAACCCCACCGCCTGACGCTTGGCGACCTCCAGCCGATTGGAGGGAGCAAAATCTTCGGCCAGCATGCTGCTGGAGATATCGATGGTGATGACGATCGCGATCCCTTCCTGCTTGACTTCGATGGTGTCACCCCCGATACGGGGACCGGCCGCGGCGAGGATCATGGCGCAGAGCGTGGCGGAGCGGAGGGCGGGCGGCAGGGATACCCACCACCGCGCAGCCGAGACCGCGGCGGGAAGGCTCACGTCGCTGTAGCGCGCCGCGGGCACGTCCCGCCTCCGGCGGCGCCACCACCACAGCGGGAGCAGGAGCAAAAGCAACAGGATCGCTGGCCGTGCAAAGGTCATGC
Source organism: Gemmatimonadales bacterium (assembly GCA_036556025.1). Classification (GTDB taxonomy): domain Bacteria; phylum Gemmatimonadota; class Gemmatimonadetes; order Gemmatimonadales; family GWC2-71-9; genus CAVVWJ01. The sequence continues at coordinate 36,741 of DATBKD010000121.1, forward strand.
GGCCGTCCCGCGGAGTCGCGCTTCGAGTGCGTCGACCCGACGAGCGAGAGCCAGCACGTCGGCCTCACTGCTGTCGCCGAAGCGGACCAGATCGAGATCTCGAAGCACACCGTGCAGCTCGTCGAGGGGCCAGTCCGGCTGCGATCGACGCAGCTCTGCCATCAGCGGTTCGGTGTCCAGCTGTTCACTCATGTCACGCATTCCGGAGGCCACGAGGCTTCGGAGTCGCGCGGTCACCGCCGCGGCAACGGCTCGGATCTCACCGGCGTCCGCCCAGCGCTCGAGCGGCGGACCCCGGCTCGGTGGCGCGGTGGACGGCTCTCGGGTGACGCGGTGCCCCCGCCTCCGCCACCACCAATGCAGCGGCAATAACAGCAATGCGGCCACACCCCATAGGATGACGAGTGGAAGGAGCGTCAGGGCACTCCGGGGAACGAACCCCGCGGGTGGCTGCGGCGCCAGCACGGAGTCGGGCGGCACCGGCGGCAGCACGCTGGCGAGACGCAGGGTGACCGGCTCCGGCGGCAGCGAGTCCACCCGGCCATCAAAGGCAAGCAGCAGGGGGCCCGGCGGCCTCAGCGTGTAGTCTCCCGGCCGCCAGACCACGACGGGATAGGCAACTTGAGCGGACTCGCCCCGGGTAATGACCCGGCCGGGAGCCAGCAGCTCCACCGGATCGGCCGGATCCCAGGTCGCGGCCCGGACCACCCGTCCCGGAGGCACCGAGACCTCGCGAACGAGCCAGATCGTGTCGCCCACCGTATTTCGGACGGAGTCGGCTTCCTGTCGCGGAGCCAGAGCCACACTGAAGGTGAAGAACGCAGAGAGGGCAGCGGCCACCGAGCTCATCCTCGATGAATTCTGCGCGCCCGGAGTGCGAAAGCCCGACGCAAAGGGAGCGCATAGGGCGCGCCTGTCTGCAGAGGGACCTGGTCGGCGCCCGAGGAAGTCAGCAACCGCTGCCGCTCCTCCTGCCGCTGAGCGGCGAGCGCGCTCACCCGCGCGCGAACCTCTCGACTGCCGGTGTCCACCAACACCCGTCGGCCCGACTCGGCATCCAGCATCTCGATCCATCCCGCGTCGGGCAGCGCGAGCTCCCGGGGATCGTCCACCGTGATTGCCACAACCTCGTGGCGAGCCGCAAGGCGCCGAAGCGGGCGTTCCCACCCTTCGGCAATGAAGTCGGACAGCACGACGACGATACTGTGGTGACGCAGCAGGCGGCTGGCGTAGGAAAGGCTGGCTGCCAGATTGGTCCGCCGACCCATGGGCTCGAAGGCAACCAGGTCGCGAATGACCCGAAGGGCATGCCGGCGACCCTTCCGAGGCGGAATCACCCGCTCCACCTCGTCGGCGAAGAGGAGCGCTCCGACCCGATCATTGTGATACGCAGCCGCCAGCGCCAGGACGGCGGCAACCTCCACGGCAAGTCCCGCCTTGCTGACCGGCTCCCCGAAACGGGTGGATCCCGACTGATCCACGATCAGCATGAGGGTGAGCTCGCGCTCTTCAGTGAAGGTCTTGACGTAGGGGCTGGCGAGGCGGGCGGAGACGTTCCAATCGATGGAGCGGAAATCATCGCCCTGCTGGTAGGCGCGGACTTCGGCGAACTCCATGCCCTGTCCTCGAAAGACCGAGCGATACTCTCCGGCAAACAGGGTTCCCACGAGGCCCCGGGTGCGAAGCTCGATAGCTTTGACCTGTTTAAGGATCTCGGGGGAGACGGTCATGAGGTAAAAGGTGACAGGTGAGACGTGAGACGTAGACAGCGTGAAAAGCGAAACGTAAAAAGTGAAACGTGAGTTGTCTTCCGTTTCACCTTTCACCGTTGACGTTTTACGTCTCAGGGAACTTTCACCGCCCCGAGCACCTTGCTCACCACATCATCCGTGGTCACGTCTTCGGCCTCCGCCTCGAAGGTGAGCACGATGCGATGCCGAAGCACATCAGGCGCGAGCGCGCGAACGTCCTCGGGAACCACGTAGCTGCGGCCCCGCAGAAACGCGTGCGCCCGTGAGGCCTGGGCCAGCGCGATCGACGCGCGGGGGGATCCCCCGAACGCGATGAGCGGCTTGAGATCCACCAACCCGACGGTGGCGGGATCGCGGGTGGCCCGGACCAGATCCACGATGTAGTCCACCACCTTCTGATCCATGTAGAGATCGGCGATCGCGGTGCGGGCGGACATGATCGCCACCGGCTCCAGCAATCGTTCGACCGGGATCTCCTGGCCGCTACTCATCCGCAGGAGTACCTCCTTCTCCTCGTCGCGCGAAGGGTAGCCCACCCGAACCTTCAACATGAAGCGGTCGAGCTGGGCCTCGGGCAGTGGATAGGTGCCCTCCTGCTCGATCGGGTTCTGCGTGGCGAGCACCAGGAACGGCTCTTCCAGCGGGTAGGTCGCGCCGCCGATGGTCACCTGGTGCTCCTGCATCGCCTCCAGCAGCGCCGCCTGGACCTTGGCGGGCGCCCGGTTGATCTCGTCGGCGAGAATGATCTGGGCGAAGAGGGGCCCCTGCTTGACGTGAAATTCCTGGGTCTTCTGGTTGAAGACCATCGTCCCGATTACATCGGCGGGCAACAGGTCGGGCGTGAACTGGATGCGGGAGAAAGAGGCGTGGATGATTTCCGCGAGCGTTCGAACCGCGAGAGTCTTGGCCAGCCCCGGGACCCCTTCCAGCAGGATGTGGCCACCAGTCAGCAAGCCGACCAGCAGGCGCTCCACCATCGCATCCTGCCCCACGATACGACGGGACACTTCCTTGAGGATGCGCGGGACGGGCAGCGTCTCCGCTGGCCGACCCGTCAGCTTCGGCGCACTCACGCTGGTTGGCTCCTGGTCACAGTGTCGGGAAAGATAGTCACCCTGGCCGGTGAGAACGGGCGAACAGGCCCTCGACGGGACGCTCGCGATGCGGGTTTCAATCGCCGGAAGGATTCAGCCTGACCGCCCGATACAGCCCGCCCTCCTCCCGTGGGGTGAGCGGGCGGTAGCGACCCGGAGGGAGATCGCCGAGCTGGACCGGTCCGTAGCTGAGGCGGGCCAGGCGATCCACCTTGAGGCCCAGCGCCTCGCACCACCGGCGCACGATCCGATTGCGTCCCTCCTCGAGCGTGAGGTCCAAAATGCTCCGTCCCTCCTTGCCCGGCCGAACCCTGAGGTGATGCGGCTGCACCGGCCGGCCATCGATCTCGATCGACTGATGGACCGCCGCGGCAACCTCGCTGGTGGGGCGGCCGTGGACCAGAGCGGTATAGTGACGAGGGATGCGATAGCGCGGGTGGGTCAGGCGGTGGACCGCCTCGCCGTCGTTGGTGAGCAGGAGCAGCCCGGTGGTCATCACATCGAGCCGGCCCACGTAGGTGAGCCCGGCATGATCAGGAATGAAATCGAAGACCGTGCGACGGCCGGATTCATCGTCTGCGGTGGTGACCACGCCCAGCGGCTTGTGAAAGGCCAGCCAGCGGCGCTGCCGCAGCTTCACCGCGCGTCGGCCGACGGTAATGCGCTGGCGTTCCGGGTCCACCTTCATGCCGAGGGTGGCGACTTTTCCGTCCACCCGGACGCGGCCCTCCTCGATCAGCTCTTCGGCGGCTCGCCGCGACGCGACTCCAGCCCGGGCCAGCGCCCGCTGGAGCCGCATCTCGGTCACGACTCGGCCTCTACGTACGCCGCTGCGTCATCTCCTCCCTCGGCCACCGCCCGGTGGGGCCTGAGCGCGATGGTCAGCTCCTCCGCGCGAGGCAGATCGGCGAGATCGCGAAGCCCCAGCATCTCGAGGAACATGGGTGTCGTCCCATAGAGCAGCGGGCGCCCCAGCGCCTCGCTCCGGCCGACCACCTCGATCAGCGATCGCTCCTGCAGGGTCCGTAAGACGCCGCCGGCGGACACTCCACGAATCTCTTCGATTTCGGCCCGGCCTACCGGCTGGCGATAGGCGATGACGGCAAGGGTCTCCAGCGCCGCAGCAGTGAGCTTGGGGGTTCGGACCGAGAACTGGGCCCGCTCGATGGCGGCGGCATGAACCGGACGGGTCAGGATCTGATAGCCGCCACCCAGCTCGGCGAGCTCTATCCCGTGCTGCTCGAAGTCGTAGTGCTCTCGAATCTGGGCCAGGGCGACCCGCACGTCCGCCAGGGTCGCATCGGGCTCCAGGGTGCAGAGCTCTTCCGCAGTCAGAGGGCGAGAGGCGCTGAACAGCGCGGCTTCAAGCAGCTGAGCGAGAGGAGTCACGAGCGATCACCAACGGAGAGAACGGCGCCGGCTGAGCCAACCGGAGCGTACCGCGCTTGGCCAACTCCAGCAGCGCAAGGAGGGTGGATAGAACGTCGACGATCGTAGGCGCGGGACCGAGTGCGTCGCGCCAGGCAATTTCTCCGCGATCCCCGAGTAGCCGCTCGATTCGCAGGATGGCGCCCTCGACATCGAGAGGACGGGCCACGACTCGATGGAGCACCGGCGTGGGAATCGCCGCGATCACCCGATCGACCGCCTGCAGGAGCTCCAGGATGTCCACCGTGAGCGGCGGTGGCGGTACCTCGGGCGGCGGTGGCAGGTAGCCTCGGGCGAACCGCTCAGCGCGCCGCTCGGCGGCCCGGCCGAACCAGAGCGCGATCTCCCGGATCTGTTGGTATTCGAGCAGCCTCCGCACCAGCTCGGCACGTGGGTCTTCCCAGCCCTCCTCGTCCACATTGCGCGGCAGCAGCATCTGGGCCTTGAGGCGAACCAACCGGCTTGCCATGTCGAGGTAGTCGGCGGCCTGATTCAGACCCAGATCGTGGATCGCACAGAGAAACTGATCGGCGATCCGGGCGATCGGGACGTCGGCGATCTCGATCTGCTCTTCCCGCAGCAAGTGGAGCAGGAGGTCGAGCGGTCCGGAGAACGAGTCCAGCTCGACCACGAACCCCGGCGCGGCGCCGAGGGCGGTCGTGGGAGGTTCGGCTATTGCAGTCATCAGAGAACCCCGGCTCCTGTGGCGACCTGGTAAGGGGCGATGAGCTGACCGATGAACGCCATCATCTTGTACGCCGGCGCGAGGAGAACCCCCATGACCGGCTGAAACAGGAACATGAGCGCGAAGAGCGGCAGATAGCCAAACCGCGCCAGCCCGCGATACCAGCTCCCTGCCTTGGGCGGAAGCGCATGGTACAACAGGTGGGAGCCATCCAGCGGAGGGATGGGAATCAGGTTGAAGAAGCAGAGTATCAGATTGAGCCAGATGCCGTAGACCAGCATTCGCTGGGCGGTGTCGAGCACCGCCGTCGCGCCGGGCGCCGCGCGCGAGGCCAACCCCACCAGCACGAATACCACGGACCAGACGATCGCCAGGAACAGATTCGTGGTCACGCCGGCCGCGGAAACCAGAATGTCACCCCTCCGGTAGTTGCGAAACTTCCGCGAGTTCACCGGCACCGGCTTCGCCCCACCGAAGGTGAACCGCCCGCCGGAACCGAACCAGAGCAGCGCCGGCAGGATGAGACTCATCCAGGGATCGATATGGGGGAAAGGATTGAGAGTGACCCGCCCGAGAGAGTAGGCGGTGTCATCGCCCTGCTGGAGGGCGACAACCGCATGGGCGTACTCGTGCGCCACCATTGCAAAGACCAGCATCGGAAGCGCGAGAATGAAGTCGCTGAGCTGGCTTTCCAGACTGGTTGTCCTGTCGGTTGAGAAGGCAGAAGGTTAAACGTCCGACAAAGCCAAGTCAAAACGACGTCCCGCTTGACCTTGCGTGCAGCGGTCCCTATGTTTCGCCGCTCTTGTTCCGGGCATTGTCCCGAGCGTTACCATTGTTGCGTCGAGGTTGTCTTGCCGAGAATCCGATCCGCCAAGAAGCGCATGCGCCAGGCTCGTGCTCGCACTGCGCAGAACCGCACCCAGCGGAGCAAGCTCCGCACGGCCATCAAGAAGGTGCGCAGCGCCGCTGGGAAGGACATCGCGACCGCGTACGCCGAGGCCGTCCAACTGCTCGACCGCTCCGGCCGCAAGCGTCAGATCCACCCCAATAACGCGGCGCGACACAAGAGCCGCTTAGCGAAACTGCTCAAGAGAAGTGAGCAGTGAGAAGTGAGCAGTGAGAAGGCTGAAAGTAGGGGCTCAGGTATGCTGAGCCCTTTTTTTGTGCCCTGGAGCTGAGAATCGACTTTAGCTGCAAGCTAGAAGTAGCTTCAGACAAGGCACTTACTTCTCACTGCTCCCTGCAGTTCAGATTCCCGCCAGCTCCGCCCCGCACCGCTCACAATACCATTCCGTCGGACGGTTGAGCGTTCCACACTCGCCGCACTTGAGCGTCTTGGCCACGCCGGGCGCGCCGGTCTTGGAGCTGCTCGCGGCGGGGGGCGCCTCCATGGTACGGGCCGCTGCGGGAGACGATTGTCCGGGGTTGCTCGCCCTCCGGGTCGACGGCTTCTGCTCATCGTCGGACACCGATTTGAGGAAGGTGAGCTCGTCCAGGGGAGGGGGCGATGCGCCCGCCGACACGGTCGACTCTTCTCGCGGGCGAGAGGGACGCGGAGCCGAGCGGGCCGTTGGCGCCGTCTCGACGCTCTCCTCGGATTGAGCTGAGGCGTGGGATGCGGCGGCGGGTCGCTCGGGCTCGGGCGCCGGAGCCGGCGCGGGAGCTGCCGCCGGGGCCGCCGCCGGTTCCGACCGGCGCGGTGAGGCCGCAATCAACGATTGGACCTCGGCCAGGCGGGCGATCTCCGCTCCGACGGACCGGAGTTGAGACCGGAGGTCCTCCAGCCGCCCCTCACTCTCCTGCTGGATCTTGCGCCACTCTTCGTCGGTGTACTCTCCCACCGCGTGGCGGATCTCGGCCTCGGCCAGCGCTTCCTCGGCGTTCTTCCGGTCGCCGTCGAGCTGGGCCTGATTCCCCTGGTGCCGGGACAGCTCCTCGGCGATGGTCGCGCCATGTCCGCGCAGGTCTTCGATGACGCCCCGCAGCCGGGCTTCGTAGTCGGCGCGGACCCGCTGACGCACGGCGGCAGGCGCCTTGTCCGTCGTGGAGTCCAGCCGGGCCAACCACTGCTCGTATTGAGCCCGCTGCTGCAGGAGCCCTTCGATGGTGGTATCGGTGTCTTTCGCCATTGGAGAACGTCCTCTCAGCCGCTCGAGGGCTTGGATCTGGTCTTGGCCCACCCGATCACGCGGCGTCGGGCGTGAGCAGGGGCATGCGAACCGGGTACTCGAGATGTGTCATTGGGATGCGCGCCGTGGACAGGTTGGGCCCTCCTGTGAGCGCACCATGATCCGTGCAATCTAATTCGGTCGTCGCCCGAGGACAGCTATCAATCCGCCCCCTTCCGCTGGAAGACAACCTGTCCCCGGACGATGGTCACCTCCGCCCGCCCGACCAGCTGCCGGCCGGCGAACGGGGTATTGCGGCTTTTGGAGAAAAATGTCTCGGGATCCACCACCCACCGGGCCGCGGGATCGATCAGGACCACATCCGCCGGCCCGCCTGGAGCGAGCGAGCCACCGGGAAGATTGAAGATCCGTGCCGGTGCCCCGCTCAGCCGATCCACCAGTTGGGGCAGCGACAGGAATCCGGACTCCACCAGCTCGGTGATGGCCAGGCCGAGCGCCGTCTCCAACCCGATGATCCCATTGGGCGCGTCGTCGAACTCGCGTTCCTTGGCATCGTAGTGATGAGGGGCGTGATCGGTGCAGATCGCGTCGATGGTGCCGTCGCGGAGCGCCTGCCGGATCGCCTCCCGATCCTCCGGCTCGCGCAGCGGCGGATTCATCTTGGCGTTGGTGTTATAGCCCTCGCAGGCCTCGTGGGTCAGCGTGAAATGGTGGGGACAGGCCTCCGCGGTCACCCTGATTCCCTCCTCCTTGGCGCGGCGAATCAGGGCGACCGAACCGCGAGTCGACATGTGACAGAGATGCACGTGCCCCCCAGTCAACTCGGCCAGGAGGATGTCCCGCGCCACCATGATCTCTTCCGCCGCTGCCGGCACACCCTTGAGACCGAGCCGGGTCGCCACCAGCCCTTCGTGCATGGCGCCACCCTCGGCGAGAGTCGGATCCTCGCAGTGGTCGGCAACCGGAATGCCGAAGGTACGGGCATACTCCAACGCCGTCCGCATGAGGTGGCTGGAGACCACCGGCCTGCCGTCGTCGCTCACGGCCACGGCCCCGGCCCCGACCAGCTCGCCGAACTCCGCGAGCTGTTGGCCCTTCTGGCCGAGGGAGATGGCACCGATAGGATAGACCCGCGCCTTCCCCGCCCGCTGGGCCTGGCTCACGATGAATCCGACGGCGGCCTGGTTGTCGGTGACGGGATCGGTGTTGGGCATGGCGCAGACCGCGGAGAAGCCGCCGGCAGCCGCGGCCATGGCTCCAGTGGCGACGGTCTCCAGATCCTCCTGCCCCGGCTCGCGCAGGTGCACGTGCAGGTCGATGAGTCCGGGCGCGACGACCATCCCTGTCGCGTCGAGCACGAGCGCGCCGTCCGGCGTCCCCAGACTGCGGCCGGATGCTTCCACCCGTCCCTCACTCAGGAGCAGATCGACGACGGTGTCGGTATTGCGAGCGGGATCCAGCACGCGGCCGCCCCGAATCAGGATCGGCCTCATCGTTCCTCTCCCTTGCCCGCCTGCTGCGCCCAATCCGGTGAACCGCCGGCGAGCAGGTAGAGCACCGCCATGCGCACCGCGACTCCGTTGGTGACCTGCGGCAGGATCACGCTGTGGGGTCCGTCGGCCACATCACTATCGATCTCGACGCCCCGATTCATAGGGCCGGGATGGAGAATCAACAGCTCCTTGGGCGACTTCCGCAGCCGCTCGGTGGTGACCCCGAAGACGCGGTTGTATTCGCGCAGCGAGGGGAGAAAGCCGGCCTGCATCCGCTCGAGCTGCAGCCGGAGCACGTTGAGCGCGTCGGCCCACTGGATGGCATCCTCGATGCGCGGGAGGATGGTGACGCCGAGCTCGTGCACATTCCGGGGCAGCAGCGTTGCCGGACCGCAGACTCCCACCTCGGCGCCCAGCTTGGTGAGGCCCCAGATGTTGCTGCGGGCTACCCGGCTGTGAAGGATGTCGCCGCAGATAGCGACCTTGAGGCCCTTGAGCCGCTTGAAGCGATCCCGCAGGGTGAGCATGTCCAGCAAGCCCTGGGTGGGATGCTCGTGCTTGCCGTCGCCGGCATTGATGACGTTGGAACGGATCCGCTGGCCCAGGAACTGGGCGGCTCCGGAGGCCGCATGACGGATCACGACCATGTCGATCCGCATGGCCTCGAGATTCCGCGCGGTGTCCACCAGGGTCTCGCCTTTGGAGACGGAGGATCCCGCGGCGGCGACGTTGACAGTATCGGCGCTGAGTCGCTTTTCGGCGAACTCGAAGGAGATCCGGGTTCGGGTGGAGGCCTCGAAGAACAGATTGACGATGGTCTTGCCGCGGAGCGCGGGGACCTTCTTGATGGCGCGCTCGCTCACCTGCTTGAAGGGCTCGGCGGTGTCGAGGATGAGCTGGAGCTGGGCCGCACTCAACGGCTCGAGGCCCACGAGATCCTTACCCAGCGCGGGAGCGGTGCTCATGTCAGCTCTTTCGCACCAGCTCGGCGGCGTCCCGGCCGTCGAGCTCGGTCACGAATACATCCACCCGATCGCCGGACTGGGCACTTACCGTCGCTCCGACGATGTCGGCTTGAATCGGCAGTTCCCTGCCCCCGCGATCAATGAGTACGCAGAGCAGAATCCGTCGGGGCCGGCCGAAATCGGCGCATTCGTCGAGCGCCGCCCGAACTGTCCGGCCGGTATACAGCACGTCGTCCACGATCACCACGGTGCGATCGTCGAGATCGGGCAGACTGGTTTCGCCGACGACCGGGCGCGGACCCACCGTCTGGAGATCGTCGCGATAGAGGGTGATGTCCAGTTTGCCACAGGGGACGTTGGAGTCTTCGGACTGATCGATCAGGCGCTTGAGCCGCTCGGCGAGCTCAACCCCGCGCCGCTGGATGCCGACCAGCACGAGATCGTCGGTGCCCCGGCAGCGCTCAACGATCTCCGTGGCCATGCGCGCAAGAGTACGGCCGAGCGCGCGCTCGTCCAGAAGGGGCGTCCGGGTGGGCATCGGGGCGGGAAGGTAGCGACTTGGAGAGATGCGCGGTAGGGCGATCGAACGGACAGGGAGGGATTCGAACCCTCGAAACGCTTTTGACGTTTACACGCTCTCCAGGCGTGCGCCTTCAACCACTCGGCCACCTGTCCCGACTCGTTGCGAGGCGGCAACTTAGCGGCGCGCGGGGAACGCGTCAACGCGATGGGAGAGTGCATCAAGCCACCCGCGAATGCAACCCGCCGTCCGCGGCCGCAACAGGTCACCCGCAAACCGAACGCGTCATCTGCGGACCGCAACAGGTCATCTGCAGGTGGCGTCACGTCGAAAGGGCCTGCAACAGATCGACTGCACCCGACCCGACGGCAATTGTACGCCGCGTGATGTCGCGAGCGGCTGCACCACGCCGCCCGCGGGTCTTTTTGCGTGTCCGGCGATTGCCATACGCTGCCGTCTGCCGCACGAGGCTCGCTGCGCCGGCAAGATGGCATCGGCAGCGCGCAAGAGGGCGGCTGCGCGGAAGAAGACGTCGCCCGCTGCGGAGGAGAGGCCGCCTGCTGGGCATTTATCTCGCCGGAATCCTGCATAACTCGACGTTTCCGCGTCTATCTCGCCTGCGCCAGGCAGGACTCGCCCGCGCCGCGCCGAAACCTCGCGCTGAGTTTCTCGTAATAGCGCACCGTGTCGAGCCGGACTCGTGCCTCGCGCGCCACCCGGGTCCAGGGTCAAGGTCGGGCGGGATCAGTCCCTGGCGCGGCGCTCGAATTCCGCTCGAGCGGCCCGTAGCGTCTCCAAGGTGGTGAGCTTCTCGGTTTCGCTATTCCACTCCGTATAGTTCTGCACCGCAGACAGCAGCCGGTCGATCCAGGCGACGAAATAGCGGGCATCCGGTGCCGAGCGGATCGGCTTGCCGTCCTCAATCACGTAGATGGGACTGGTCGTGGCGTAGGGGTACAGGTCGAGTACCGGATAGACCGCACGGTCAGTGCGGGCTCGCAGGAGAAACCAGCCGCTCCCATCCACCGGGAGGGGCACCGTGGTGGAGGTCTCCTTTCTCGCTCCCTCGAGCGGGATTTGCCGAACCACCTCTCCCTTCCCCACGATCTCGAGGTGGTCGACCGGGACGTTGGAGCGCAAACTGACCTTCGCGCTCACCTGGCGCTGGCCCGAAGCCAGCCGGAGGGTGTCGCCTACCCCTCGCCCGTCGAGAGTGAGCTCGAGCAGTGGGCCGTTGGTCGCGAAGCTTCGTCCGGCCTTGAGCGCGGCGAGCCACCGGCGGTGCTCCAAAGGCGGCCCGCTCCGGACGAACACCCGATTCATGCCGACGGGCCCCCGCAGGGAGGCGAAGTTCGCCATCGCATCGGTACCTGCCCCCGCAGGCAGGGCGAATCCACAGTTCAGGATTCGATACCAGACCCGGGCCGTGGCCATCGGGTCGTCCACGAAGCCGAGCGCCTCGTAGTAATCCACCTTGCCGAGTGCGACATCCACAGGAAACTCGGCCGTGAGCGGTCGGGTGGTATCGGCGGGATCGGGGTAGCTGTCGAACGGATGCACGTAGCCGGTCAACGCTCCCTGCGCGTGCGCCTGGTCCATCACTGCGGCGTTGGTGGGCTGCAGGCTGGAAGCGGCCGTGTTGGCATAGGCCGCGTACCCGGGGAGCAGCAGGTGGTCCTTGAGCCCCAGTAGACCCACATGCCCCCAGAATGAGGTATGGAACTCCTGGCCGTGCAGGATCAGCGTGGTCGCGGTGGAGGCCGGATCGGGTGTGCCTCGAAAATAGCGGACGTCGGGAATCCGCCCTTCCTTGTTCACCACCAGATTTTCCACCACGTGCAAGTCCTCCGCCCTGGCCTGGGCGGCGAGATGAGTGGGGTCGTTCCGGTAGGCGCCGCCATAGTTCATGTGCACGTGAAGATCGCCGCTATACCACCCGCGGGCCGGAAGATCCGCGAGGCGCCGGAGGCTCACCCGGACAACCTGATCGCCCTCGCTCACCGGAAACCTGCGCGATTCGACCCGGTACTCCGGTCCCCGGGAAACCTCGATCTCGGCGGTGCCCGTTGGCAGGGTGAGGGTGGAAGACCCGGCCGTATGGAAGTACTGGTACTCGAACTTCCGCTCTGTGCGATCGAACCCGTCGTCGGAGTAGCGCCAGGCATCATCCGGAGCGTAGCTCCGTCCGTCGGAGCCCAGCACCGACACCCGGGCAGACGTCTCCCGCCCGGTGGCGCTGTCGGTGACGACGATTCGCAACCGACCGACGGGGCCTCGGTAGCTGCGTCGCTCGACCGCGACCGGCTGGCGCCGTCCTCCGGGAACGTCGACGATCCAAAGAGAAGTGTTGCCGCCTTCGTTGGAGATGTAGGCGATCCTGCCGCCGTCCGGCGACCACCGTGGGCCGACGGCGTCGAAATCGCCGTAGGTGAGCTGGAAGGGATTCTCCCCCTCGGCGGTCATGAGCCAGAGCTGATGCCACTGGCCGCCAAGATAGGAGCTGTACACCACTCGATGGCCGTCGCGACTCCAATCAGGGCGCGCCTTCCAGGTGGTCTCTTCGTACCGGATCTCGCGCGGCGTGGCGCCGTCCTTCGCCGCGATCCGCCAGAACCCACCCGACCCCCAGACGTGCCCGCGGTTCGACAGCAGGAGAAGCTCGCGGCCGTCCGGGGACCACGTGGGAGAGAGATACTGATCGAATCGGTCGTAGTAGTACCGAGGGAGCTTGCTGTCCCGATCCTCGGTCACCCGTTCGCTCGCGCCGGCTCGTCCATCCGGTCGAAGCGGGAGCACGAAGACATGCCAGCGGCCCTGATACGCCGTCGAGGTGTAGGCAATGCGACGACCCTCGGGCGACCAGCGCGGCTCCAGGTTCACGCTGCCATCGGAGACCAGCGGAGTGCTCTCGCCGCTGGCCAGGTTCAGGAGCCGCAACTCGATTGCATCCCGGCGATAGGATGCGTACACGATCTGGCGTCCATCGGGCGACCAGTCCGGCTGGTAGTCATAGCCCGGCCCATTGGTAAGCTGCCTCGCCTCGGTACTGCCGAGCTGCTGGCGCCAGAGCGAGCCCTGCATCGAGTAGACCAGCTCTTTGCCGTCCGGGGACCAGGCGACCGAGCTTGGCCCGCTGGTCGGCTCGGGAATGAACATCTCGCGGAAGTAATACGGATGGGGAACCTTGATTTGCCGCAGGACCGGAGCCCGCTGCGCCAGCAGGGCACCCGGCAATGCCACGCTCGCCAGCGCGAGGCCGACGAGCCCGCGTGAGCTCACCGCTTTCCCCGCCAGTAGATCAGGCCGCCAAGCAAGACGAAGGCGGCGGCGCCGCCGATCACCTTCGCCCGGAACACCCAGGGATCGGCGGTATCGCCAGGAGGGATCGTCGCAATCACCATCGCGAACAGGGTGAGTCCCAGTCCGGCGACGCCCACCAGGATTGCCCCGGCTGGACCGTAGGGCCAGCTCTCGGCCTTGGCGCCAGGCGTCTTCAGCCGCACCACCATGTATGTGGAGAACAGGTAGAGATAGGGAACGAAGTAGATCAGCAGCATGGTGTCGAGCACGATGAGATAGGCGCGCTCGACCGTGGTTCCCTTGCCCAATACCGAGAGAAAGAGAAAGAAGGTGGCCAGTACCCCCTGGGTCAAAATGGCGACATAGGGGGTGTGCCAGCGGGGATGCACCCGACCGAAGGCGGGGGGGAAGTAGCGGTCCAATCCGATCACGAAGGCGATCCGCGCCGGACCAGTCAGCCAGGCCCCCACTCCTCCGACATTCCCGATGACGTAGAAGGCCGCGGCGAGCGCGGGAACCCAGCCCAGGCTGGGGCTGACGTGTGTGGCCCCGAGCGCGAGCGCCTGGAGAAAGCCCGACACGATATTGACCGAGCCCGTGGGGATGAGCCACAGGACCGACAAGGTCCCGGCGATATAAAGGAAGGCGATCAGGGGGGCGGAGATGTAGATCGAGCGTGGCAGGGTCCGCCGAGGCTCCCGAATCTCGTCGCCCATGCAGGCACAGAGCTCCAGGCCGGCGAAGGCGAATGCGATCGAGGCCCACAGGTTGAGCTCGGAGTAGTGACTCAGATTGGGCGTGAGCGACTTCAGGTCGAGTGGCGTGGCCGGCGGGCGGGTACAGGCCGCATAGATCCCGAGGGCGATGAGGATCAGCCCCGGCAGGTAGGTGCCGACCGCGCCCAGGTTCTGCAGCCAGCGACCGGTGCGCAACCCGACGATGTTGAGGACTACCGCGAACCAGAGCGCCACCAGCGTCGCCGGAAGCACGTAGATCCACCGTGCGGCCAGGCCGGTATCGCCGTGGCCGATCACGAAGGTGCCGACCACGGCGGTCGACATGAGAAGGTTGGGGTAGTACAAAATGTTGTTCACCCAGTAGCACCACCCGCACAGAAAGCCATGTCCCTCGCCGAAGGCATCCTTGGTCCAGAAATAGATGCCGCCTTCCTGCGGGTTTCTGGCGGAGAGCTCGCTCACCGCGAGGCCTTGCGGGATGAAGAAGAGCAGTGCCGCGAGTAGCCACAGGCTGATGGAGCTGGGACCGGCGGCGGCGGCGGTGGCCACCCATCGGAGGCTCAGCACC
>DATBKD010000122.1:0-4377 GCA_036556025.1 Gemmatimonadales bacterium
AACTCGCCGGCCGCGTTCGTAGTGGCTTCAGGGGCTACCCGACCCTCGACGGAGACCCGCGCCCCGGCGATCGGCAGGCCCTTCCGATCCCGCAGCACTCCGCCAATGTGGGTACCGACGTCCTGCCCCGCGCCCGCCTCCCGCACCTGGGTGTACCGGGCGGTCCGGGTGAACACCAGCGGCGTCTCGATGGCGATCTCCAGGTCCACCGGCACGGTGACCGTATAGAGCAGGGAAGGCCGGGGAGGCGACTCCAGTGCGCTCCAGATGTCGAGCGGTCGGGGCCCGTCCTCTCCCTTGCTCAGACTGGCCTGGACCGGGAGGTCGTGTCGGCGGATCGATTCGGGCAGGAGCTCGACGGGGAGGACCGGGTGCTTGAGGAGGGTGACCATCGCCCTCCAGAGCAGCAGATGCTCGTCCAGCACATCGGTGGTAAGCGCGCTGATCAGGTAGCGGAGATCGAATCGGCGCGGTGGCATGCGATGAATCCCACGGCCGTTGCCGCGGGTGGTCTCCATGGCAGTCTGGCGGAGCTCTGTATTCTCTTGAATGTCGAAGAGGAAGAGGTTCAGCGTCGGGCGGATTCGAGCGGCGATCCAGGCCTTGGCCGGTGGATCGAATTCGATGTCCACGTCTCGGACGTCGAGCAGCCCGCGCTCACGCAGCAGGTGCTGGAGGGAGGTGTGCAGCTCCGCGAGCATCGACACTGGCCCTCTCGGCGAAGCGCCGAGCAGGGTTCACGGCCTATGAATCTCAGGGGTGTCCCGCCTGGGGTGATCGAAAGGATCCGAGGATGGATTCGATCCCCCCTGAGGCAGTGTAGCCATGTATACCACCAAATTCATGACCTGCCAAGAGGCCGCCTCGCATCACGAGCCCGCGAGGTGCCGCTGCCACCACCCGGTAGATCGCGTTTCACGGCCGGCGCAGCGGCTCGGGCACTCTGCCGAGCCGGGAAGCTCGAGCACGCCCTCCGGGCCGTATCATTACGCCGCTCCTGCTTCGGGAAGTACGCGGCTCCGCGACCACCGATCACAGTGAAGCTCCCAGCCTTGCGATCTCGGTGTCGCGATCGACCGGCGAGAGGTGGACCGGGTAGGACAGGCCCCGGATTCGGCTGATCAGGAACGCCGCCAGGTCCTTGACCCGGTAGCGGTAGCTGTTGCCGAACGTCGCCTCCGCGCTCCCCGCATAGAGTACCGGGCGGCCGTCCGTCAGGAGGGGGGTCAGCGCGGCCACGGCGGGTTCTCCCAAGCTCACCACGTGCTGCCCCGCCGGGCCGTCCAAAGTTCCGGGAAGGCCCCAAGGGTTGGCCAACGCTGCGTGTCGGAGCGCCTCGGCGTACGCCGGTGCGAGGGCAGCCTTCCGGGCTTCCGTGAGCGCCGAGGAGTCCCGGCGGAACAGCGTCTCCGCCGCCAGGAAGCGGGCCTCCGCTGGGGCGCTCAAATCGCCCGACAGAGCGGCGAGGCGCGCGGGCACCCCGGGGGTGTGCCAGAGCGAGTCTAGCGTCTCGTCCCCCAGCTCGAGGAAGAGCTCGGCGTATCCGAGCTCGGTCAGCCTACGTGACAGATCGTCCACCGCCGCCTCTTCTCTCGTGCACCCGCCGGTACTCCACCAGGCGACCAGCAAGGCCAGGGTCAGGGTCAACGGGCATGCTGCCCACCTCATCGTTCGAATTCGAGCTTGACATCGTAGTTCGCTTCGTCAAACGAGACCGTGTTCTTGGCCGGACCGAAGGGAGATTCCCATTTCATCCGAACGATCAGGTCGTCGGCGTCCGGCGTATCCTGATCGAACACTTCCAGGTTGAGCGCGCCAGGCACCGACAGCGTGCCGCCGAGCGGCAACAGGAAGACATGACTGTCCCCGTCATTGAGCTTCTTGACCGGGGATTTCTCCTGCCCAGCGTCGCCCTTTAGCTTGACGTACACGTGATCGGCGCCGAGCCAATCCTCGGTCGAGATCACCTTCACCTCGATCTTGGCCTTCCTGGTCTTCAGCTCGGCTACCAGGGCGTGCTCTTCCAGCTCCTTGTCCGTCTTGGCCGGATCGGGTGCCACCGGCGCTCCCGTGAGCGCGCCGAGCACTCCCTGGAGCCCCGCCGTGAACAGCTCCTTCTTGACGGTCTCCAGGCGGGCGATCAGATCCTTGGTGGGCAGGGCCGCGGCTTTCGCGGCCTCGGCCGCCAGGGTGGTGGTCGGCTTGTCTGCCCGACCGGCGAGCTCCGCCTCCAGCGCCTGCTTCTCGAACTCCTTGTTGGTCCGGTCGGTCCCAGCCGGAAGCCTGGCCAGCTCGGCCTTGACCTCCTCTATCCAAATGACCAGATCCCCGGTACTGCGATTCGCCGGCGCGATGGCCCCGGAGGCCACGGTGGCGGTCGGAAGGTCGATCGTGTCCGCTCCGGTCGAGGTCTTACCCTTGTTCCAGAGATCCGCGGATCGCATGAAGGTCGGGCTGGGGACACCGGCCGAGACCAAGGACAGTGGCAGGCGGCTGAAGTCACCCTTGTCGTCCGTCCTCCAGCCCCAGCGGACGGAGCCATAGTACGTGCCGGCCTGGGTCCCGTCGACGGCCAGGGCTGTGCTCTCGAAGATCTGGCTGGCGTTCTTTCCTCGTCCTGGAAGCGCGGGCTCGTCCTTGAGATGCGCGTCCTGGACCTGCTGCACGCCGGCCCCGTCCTTGAAGTGCCATCCGTGTTGGCCCCAAAACGCCTCGGTCGCCGTTGCTTTCAGGGTGTCGCCCGGGGCCGGGGCGCCAGTAGCGTACAACGGATTGCCGTACGCGGAGAGCCGGTCGATGTGGGCACCGGCTTCGACGCCCTTCTCCCCCTTGGGAATCGAGCGACTCTTCACAGTCTCGCTCACAGCCACGATCTTGCCCTTGTCAATCGAATTCGCGGTCTGTACCAGGCCGATCTTGGTAGCGTCCACGGGAGGCTGCGGGGTGAACTTGAGGTCGATCTTGACCCCGATGTTGTCGGTGCCGTCGCTGACGTCGGTATAGGTGTCCGTATCCCACTCCCCGCCCAACGTCTTCACCTTACGCTGCAGCAACGTCGGTCTCCCACCGTAATCCTGCTGGACCACGTGGGTCAGCTCGTGGGCGAGAAGGGTGCGGCCTCGGGGCGTATCGGGCGCATACTCCCCCGGACCGAAGACGACGTCGCGTCCCACGGTATAAGCCCGGGCGTCGAGCTCGTCGGCGGAGCGGCCCGCCGCCTGGTCACGGTGAACCCGAACCCGGCTGAAGTCGTGCCCCAACCGCTGCTCCATCCGCTCTCTGATACCTGGATCCAGCGCCGCACCGCCGGCCCGGAGTGTCGTGTCGACGCTCTCCGGTGCCGACCGAGCACTGGCGATCGCCGTGGCATGACCAACGAAAGCGCCATCCGTGGCGTGTCTCACCGGCCTTGGCCCCTCCGCCAAGTCCGCCTCCTTCTCCGCCGGACCGAACGGGGGTGCCACTCGAGAGGACTCGGAGCGGTCAGCTGGCCGCCGGAGTCGGGTTCGCTCCTTCCCCATGGTTTCTCGTTCTACCGGCTTCCTGGCTCGGCTCGGGCCTGAGGCGTGGCGGCGGCGCTCGGGGGCAGCGGGGCGCCAGCGATCGGCCTGAACCGCGGGGGGCGGACGTGATGACCCGGGAAAAAGCCTTCCAGACAGCTTTGAACTCGATCCAAGTAACGCTGCCACCCAGATACAGCTCCGCGGGACGCACCAGACAGCGCGCTCGCCCGCGGAAGGTTGGGCCACTCAGCGACCACTCTGGTCAGCTCGCGTCGGCCCAGCTCCTGGTCCAGCACCGCGATCCGGTCGTACACGCTGAGGACGTAGCCCAGGTACTCCGTGATCCCGAACTCCCGTTCCGCTCCCACGGCCTTGACCCGATCGTTCCAGTGATCGACCACCTGCGCGTAGAGATCCCAATGCATCCGTAGCCGCTGAAGGTCGTCGTGCCAGGCCTCCAGCGTGGCATCCTGCACCCAGCTATCGGGAGGACAGAGGGTGTCCCCCCGCTGGGAGATGGCGCCGTTCCACATCGCCATCGGATATGTCCGGCAGACCAGCGGCCGATCGTGGTAGATCCCGCAGCGATACTCTCCGCCTCCGAGCTGCATCAGGAACACGCAGGGCTGGGTGGGCTGGAATCGTCCCTGCTTATCGAGGGCGAGACCCAGCGGCGGCCCATCCGCCCGGAGAATGAACCCGTCAGCCGCGGCCTCCTTCTGCGGGTGCGCCACCAGGAACTGTTCGGGGCTGAGCCGCTGCCGGGTGGCGATCAGCCAGACATCGTATCCTGACACCGGCACCACGTAGGAGCGGCAACAGCGGCCACCGCAGGTCGAGCACGAGCCGGTGCCGCTGGTCACGTCATCGCCTC
>DATBKD010000123.1:0-20136 GCA_036556025.1 Gemmatimonadales bacterium
TCTTCGCCTGTCACGGCGAGACCAGAACCGAGCCCCCTGGTGCGGTAGAGCTCGAGCTGATTGGTCTGCGATACGCGTGTGGGAACAACTTCGATCTCACTAATGGCAACCGCAGCGCGGTGAGCGTCGCATTCGAGGTGGAAGGTACCAGCGAATCCGGCGAGCTGACGCTGGCCGCTGCGGCCGCGCCGGGACAGCCGAGCTGGACGCGGCTGAGCACGGTCGAGAAAGGCAGTGTGGTGATCGACTATCTGCATCAGCGCGTCGCTCAGGAAGCCAACGCTGGTGTGGTCTGTTCCCGGCCGGCTGAGCCGCCGGATTCCAGGAGTGCGATGGGCGAATGGACGCCGCCGTTTTCCTGGCCTGTCGTCGCGGTGCATCTCCAGCTCTTGCCGAATGGAAAGGTGCTCTCCTGGGGACGGGAGGGCGTGCCCCAGGTGTGGGACCCCGAGACCGGTGGATTCACGCCAGCGCCCGCTCCCGCCGATGTCTTCTGTGCCGGCCACACGTTTCTCCGGGATGGCCGGCTGCTCGTGGCCGGAGGTCACATCAGTGACGATCACGGAATACCGGACGTCCAGTTGTTTGATCCTGCGACGCAGACCTGGACATCGGTCTCCCCCATGGCTCACGGACGCTGGTACCCGACGCTCACCCTGCTCCCGGATGGTGGGGTCGTGGCGCTGAGCGGCGGGGACCAGGACGGCCAGTTGGTGGTCGAGCCGGAGCTGTGGGATGGCGAGTCCTGGCGGCCTCTCCCGGGCGCGAGCCGCGAGCTTCCTTATTATCCCCGCACCTTCGCTGCTCCGAACGGCCTGGTGTTCTACGCCGGTGAGCTGCCTGAGACCGGGTACCTGAACCTCTCCGGAGAGGGCAGTTGGACCCCGGTAGCGACCTCGCAGTACGGCCGCCGCGAGTACGGCTCCGCGGTGATGTACCGCCCCGGGAGAATCCTCATCGTGGGCGGCAGCAATCCGGCAGAGGCCGCGCCGACCAACAGCGCCGAGATCATCGACCTCAACCAGCCCGCGCCGACCTGGCGCTCTACCGGCTCCATGGCCAACGCGCGGCGGCAGTTCAACGCCACCCTGCTGCCGGACGGCCGAGTGATTGCCACCGGTGGGACGAGCTCGCCCGGATTCAGTGAGCCTGCCGGCGCGGTCCACTCGGCTGAGGTGTGGGATCCAGGGACCGAGCAGTGGACCACCTGGGCGAGCAACAACGTCACCCGGGTCTATCACTCGACCACACTGCTGTTGCCTGACGGCAGAATCCTGCATACCGGCAGTGGGGACGGGCACAACCTGCCTCGCGAGCTCAATGCCGAGCTCTATTCACCTCCCTACCTGTTCCAGGGCGCCCGCCCGACGATCGAGAGCGCGCCCGCCACCGTCGCCTACGGCAACAACTTTTTTGTGGCGACTGCGGCTGCCGGCACGGTTACCCGGGCGACCTGGGTCCGTCTCTCTGCGGTCACCCACGCCTTCGATCAGAATCAGCGGTTTAACGAGCTGGCCCTCAAGCGCACTGCTGATGGGGTCACCCTGACAGCTCCGGGCGGAGAGAATCTCGCGCCGCCTGGGGACTACATGCTGTTTCTCATCACCGGCGACGGGGTGCCTTCGCCGGCCCGGATCGTTCGACTCAACTGACCCCCTGGAGTAGCCTATGCGCCGACCCCACTGCCTGGCTGTCAAGCGTGGTCTCGATCTCTCTCTGGTGAGTCTCATCGGGGGACTGGGGTTGTTCCTGGCGGGCTGCGTGGACAATGCTGGCGACGGTGCCGGGCCCAAGGCGTTGGCGCCCCCCGCGGAAACCGATGAGAGCATGGATGCTCCCATCCGGCTGTCCTATGTGTGCGGCAACCGGTTTCTCATCACCAACGCCTACTCCGTCGCGGTCAGCGTCACCTATCGGGTTGCGGGCACCGATGAGGAGTCCGAAGCGCTGCTCAGCGCGGCGCCTACCCAGGATCCGGCGTACAGCGAGCGGTTGATCGAGACCCACAACAAGGGCTCGGTTGAGCTGCTGCTCAACGGCACGCGGATCGCGGTCCGCGCCAATCGCGGTGTGCCGTGTACGGCTTCGACGCCGGCGCCGTCGTTTCTCACCATGGGACAGGCGACCGGCGGGGAATGGACCGCCCCCTTCAAGTGGGCGAATGTGGCGGTGCATCTCACCCTCATGTCGAATGGGAAAGTGCTCTCCTGGGGGCATGCCGGTGTGCCGGTAGTCTGGGATCCGGCCACTCAGAAGTTCGACTCCGTGCCGAGTCCCGCGCTGTTGTTCTGCGCGGGCCATGCACTCACCACCGATGGCCGGGTGGTGGTCGCAGGAGGACACATCACCGATGACCACGGCCTCCCCGACATGTCGATCTTCAGCCCCGGCACCAAGACATGGACCCAGACCAAGCCCATGCAGCGCGGCCGGTGGTACCCCACGGCCACGACCACCGGCGCAGGTGACGTGGTCATCGTCGCCGGTAAGGACGAGGCGGGGACGACAGTCACCGTGCCCGAGATCTGGAAACAGAACGGCGATATCATCCCACTCACCGGCGCGAGCCGCTCGTTTCCCTACTATCCCCGGATATTCCTGGCGCCCAACGGCAAGCTGTTCTATGCCGGCGAGGCCCAGACCACCCGCTGGTTGACGATCAGCGGCGCCGGCAGCTGGAAGGCGGGACCCAACCGGCTCTACGGAACCCGGGATTACGGCGCTGCGGCAATGTACGACGAGGGCAAGATCGTGTATATCGGAGGGGGCCACACCACCAACACCGCTGAGACCATCGACCTGAACCAGACCACGCCCAAGTGGAGCTGGACCCCCGGAACCATGGCCTCTCCCCGCCGGCACCACAATGCTGTGATCCTGCCGACCGGCCAGGTCCTCGTGGTTGGAGGACTGAGCGGCAGCGCCTTCAACGACCTCTCCACCGCGGTGCATCCAGCGGAAATCTGGGACCCCGGCACCGGGCTCTTCACGACGCTCGCGAGCAATACGGTCAACCGGGGATACCATACCACCGCGATCCTGCTGCCCGATGGTCGGGTGCTGCTCAGCGGTAGTGGCGACGGCGCCGGTGCGCCCAGCGAGAAGAACGCCGAGATCTTTTCGCCTCCCTATCTGTTCAACGGCCCCCGGCCGACCATCACCAGCCGGCCTTCACGGCTGGCGTACAACAACAGCTACCGGATCGGGACGCCCGACGCAGCCTCGATCAGTCAAGTGACGCTCCTGCGGCTGGGCTCGACGACGCACGCGTTCGACATGAACCAGCGGTTCCAGCGACTTCCGTTCACCGCCGACGCGACCGGCCTTACCATCAGCGCTCCGCTCACTCGCAACCGTACGCCGCAAGGTCACTATCTGCTTTTTATCGTGAACGCGAACGGCGTACCTTCGGTCGGGAAGATCGTGCAGGTCAAATAGCCGGAGGTGTGGCCAGGGTCTCCACGGAGTGGAGCGCGCCATGCTTCGGGCCCAGCATCAGCCGGGCGTCCTCGCGATCCCGGGCTGATCGGTAGATCGCGAACAGGGCCGAGCCCGACCCGCTCATGCGGCAAACGAGCGGCCTGGTTCCTGCCAGCGCCTCGAACGCGGCACGAATTTCCGGATGCCGGGCAAAGACGGCAGACTCGAAGTCGTTGCCGGCCATCCGCCCGATATCTCCCCAGGTAGAGAGCGCGTCGAGGTCGAGCGTGAGCGCTCCCCGGCGTCCCGCCTCCTGTCGCGCGCTGGCGACCCAGCCGTAGGCCTCGGCCGTGGCGATGCCTCTTGGAGGGACCAGCAGCAGCGCCGGGGCCGAGGGCAGGGGTGGAAGACGGAACATTCGCTCCCCGTGTGCCCAACCGAGCGCGAGCGGCGCTCCGCTCAGAAAAAAGGGCACGTCGCTCCCCAGCCTCGCCGCGAACTGGAGCAGCTCGTGCCGGGGAACGGCGTTTCCCGCTAGCTGGTTCACCCCCGCGAGCGCAGCCGCGGCATCGCTCGATCCTCCCCCCAGGCCGGCCCGCGCTGGAATGCGCTTGTCCAGGGTGAGGTGCACCCCGAAGCGCTGTCCGGTAGCCTCGAGCACCGCCTGGGCCGCTCGAACGGCAAGGTTCTCCTCTGCCGGCCCTGCATCCAGCCCCATCACCTCGATGCTCGCACCCTGGCGATCGCGTCGTTCCACCGTCAGGACATCGGTCAGGCTCACCAGGCAGAAGAGGGTCTCTAGGCCGTGATAGCCGTCCGCCTCCCGCGCCAGGACGCGCAGCAGAAGATTGATTTTCGCGTGGGGATGAAGCGTGAGGACGCTGCCGGTCACACCTGAGGCTGTTGCAGGTCGCGCAACGCGACCGGGGTTCGGGCCAGCGACCAGGCCCCGAATACCATGATCGGAAGGAAGGTCGTGCCGTGGTAGACGATGGCGTAGGACGAGGCCAGCCCGTTGGGGACTCCGTACAACGCGAGGGCGGCGACCACCGCGGCCTCGAATTGGCCCAGGAAACCGGGGGTGACCTGAACCGAGATGCCGAACACGAGGATGCCCTGCAGCAGCAGCGCTCCGCGATATCCCACCGGTATGTCGAAGGCTGCGAAGCAAACGTAGAGCGCCAGGGCATTCACCAGCCAGAGGGCCAGTGACCAGACCGCCACGCGGATGACCAGCGAGGGCGACCGCAGCGAGGCCATTCCCTGGCGGACACCTTCGATGGCGCGGACGATGGCCTCGGTGACCTTACCCGACGGCAGCACGTGGCGGACGACGCCCTCCGCAGCGAGAGGGAAGACCACAACCAGGGTGGCGAGCACGAGGGCAGCTAAGGCGAACAGTCCCGTGATCTGCGCCACGTGAACCAGCGATACTCCCCCTACGGTGACGCCCGGAGGGAGGTCCGAGGTGAGAAGCGCGAACGCCAGGAGGGCGACGATGGTGAGGCCGTCGAAAATCCGCTCGATTGCAATGGATGAGAGCGCCGCGGTAAAGCGGGTTCCCGCGAGGCGCGTGGCCGCGTAGGTCCGTACCAACTCTCCGGCGCGGAAGGGCAGGATACCGCTGGCCAGAAACCCGATGGCGATCGCATGCCACAGCGGAGCGGATGGCAGTGGCCCACCCTGTTCATCGCGCAGCAGCAGGCGCCAGCGGGGAAGGCGAATGGGGAAAGTGGCGGTGGCCAGCAGAATGGCGCCGACGAGCGGGAGTGGTTTGGACGCCCCGATGTGCTGCACCACCTCATCTATGGGGACTCCGCGCAGGGCCCAGAGCAGGAGGCCGAAGGAGAGCGCGATCCCGATCAGGCTGGCCAGAACGCGCTGCAACGTCCATCCGCTGCCCGCCACCTCAGGACTCGACCAGGGCGAGCGGAACGAGATCGAGAAGCTCCTGAATCAGTGGACGGATACTCTCGAGATCTGCCCGGTGGGCGAGTTTGCTGCTGAGATCCTCCCGAACTGACGCGGCCCGCTCCAGTGCCGCTCGACCTCGGTAACAGAGCGCTTCGATGGAGACGGCTTCCTCCGGATGCGGCGCGGAAGTGGGAGTGAGTCGGCCGAGGAGTCCGTCGAGCGACGGAGCCGCCACGCTCTGTTCGCGCGTGAGCCGCGCGAGGGTGCTGAAGCTCGCTTCCAGTCCGCCTTGCGGGACGGGCAAGTCCGGCGCGAGCTGCTCGATGGGAACGACCGGAGGCTCGTCCGGTGCCAGGCTCTCGATGGGGACGATGTCGGTCTCCGGCATGGCCGGCTCGTCCACGCCATCGTAGGTGAGCGACTCGATCGGGACCAGGTCGAGCGCGGGGGCCGCGGCCTCGCTGGTCGGCTCCAGTGCCGGCGGGGCCCGGAGCTGGTCCAGGCGGTACGCCACGTCCAGCAGGCGGCGCGATACCAGCATTCGGTCCTCGGTATCGGCGATCGACCGCAGGAGGTCACCCGCATCGCGCAGGCAGGTGGCGAGCAGTGCCGTGGCCTGCGCGGCGACCCCCGCCGCGAGCGCTTCCCGGGTTGAGCGGGCGAAGACGCTGAGCGCGCTGACCACCGGGTCCGCGCTGGGGCCTCCGGCCGAACGCAGCGCGCCGACCAGGTGATAGAGCCGAAGGTCTCGTTCGGTGGCCGACCGCGCGTGGCTGATCAATTCCGCGATCTGGCGCAGATGCTCGCCCTGGCTCACCAGCTCCAGCGGGCCCAGCGGAGCGGGAGAAGCAAACTGGGGCTGGGCCGGCGGGGGCGTCACCGGATGGGGGTCGTTCTCGGGATAGAGGGACTCGATCGGAACCACATCCCGCTCCACCGCGAAGGCGCGCAGCAGGAGCTCGGTGAAGTGTCGCGCTTCCTCTGCCTCCGGATCGGGGTGGCCGCTTTCCGCGATGTCGCGGGCGATGCGGGTGAGGGCGGTGGCCGCCGCAGCCATCACTTCGTCCACCCCCGGAGGAGGGGCAAAGAGCCGGGTCAGGTCTCCAATGGCGGACTCGATGCCGTCGAGGATCTCCGGCAGAGGAACCAGCTCGCTCAGCTCGGCCAGCCCTCGAAGTGACTGCATCCGACGGATGACGGTATAGAGCGGCTCGCGGTCGCCCGGGGCTGCCTGCAGGGAGCGGGCGGCTCGGTCGAGCGCGCTCGCGACCAGCGCGCCCTCTCGCGCGACGAACGCCCGGACGCCCGGATTGAGCTCTCCCCGTGCGGACTTGCGCACGGTTTCCGTCGCCCCGCCGCCACCGACCAGGGATTCGAGAGCCGTGGCCACCCGCCCGGCGCGGCTGGTATCCGATTCATCCCAGTCACGCACCCGGCCAAGCAGTCGGCGGAACTCGGCCAGACCCTGGTGGACGTGATTCCGAGTCTCGTCATCCCAACCTCTTCGGCCGTCGCGCAAGGCCCGCACCAGCGTTTCGAGGGCTGCGGCGCAGCGAGCGAAGGAATGCTGGTGCGCCATCAGCGCCGAACCCCGAAGCACCCGGGCATGGCGCAGAAAATCGGCAGCGGGCGGTGTCTCGTCGCTGGCGACGAGAGCCTCGAGCCGGTCGAGCGCCTCGCCGGCTTCGAGCACGAAGAAGTCGGCGGCGGCGAGAGGATTGGTCATGAGGAGTGGAAAATCGACAGAAGGGCGCGTCGGCGGCAAGACCTCAGCGCCGTGCGCCCTTTACCAGCGCGAGCATTTCCGCGACGGCGCTCTCCATCCCCACCAGGATCGCGCGGCTCATGATACTGTGACCGATGTTGACCTCCTCGATTTCGGGTATGCGTGCCACGGGCGTCATATTGAGATAGGTAAGGCCGTGACCGGCGTGGACTGCGAGTCCCATATCGGCCGCGTGGCGAGCCGCCCGGGCGAGCTCGTCCAGGGCGGCATCGCTCTCGCGCCAGGTATGAGCATACCGTCCGGTGTGCAGCTCGACGGCGGGAACGCCGAGGTCCTTGGCCGCATCGAGGGTCGCCGGATCCGGGTCGATGAACAGGCTGACCCGGATGCCCGCCTCCTCCAGACGGCGCAGGGTGTAGCGCAGCCGCTCGCCAGGCCGGCGTAGGTCCAGGCCGCCTTCGGTGGTGATCTCCTCCCGCCGCTCGGGGACGACCGTAGCCTGGTAGGGGCGAAGCCGGCAGGCGAGCTCGAGGATGTCGGCACTGGTGGCGAGCTCCAGGTTGAGCACGGGGACGGCGGGTCGCAGCCGCTCGACGTCGGGATCCTGGATGTGCCGGCGGTCCTCGCGCAGATGGACGGTGATGCCATCGGCCCCAGCCGCTACGCACAGCTGCGCCGCCGCGAGCGGATCAGGTTCGTCGGTCCGGCGAGCCTGCCGCAGCGTGGCCACATGATCGATGTTCACGTAGAGTCGCATGGAGCTCATTGCTCGGGGCTGGGCAGCCGGTTAATTTCGCTCGCTAACACTCGCCACGTGAGATCTTTGTGATTCAGCGACGGTGGTTCACCGCAGTGCTGCTTCTGGCGGCGTGTGGCGGCGGCAGTGGGTCCGGCAGCGCCGCTGTGCACCCGTCGAATAACGCCGCTGCGGCGGTCGAAAGCTTTCTCCAGGCTGTAGCCGACAGCAATCTCGATCGCATGGCCGCGCTCTGGGGGACGGCCCAGGGACCTGCCGCGACGACCCACATGCCCACGGACTACGAGCGCCGGATCGTGGTCATGCAGCACTATCTCCGGCACGAGACGGCCCGGATCGTCTCCGA
The DNA here is from genome assembly GCA_036556025.1 of Gemmatimonadales bacterium. Lineage (GTDB taxonomy): Bacteria > Gemmatimonadota > Gemmatimonadetes > Gemmatimonadales > GWC2-71-9 > CAVVWJ01. The sequence continues at coordinate 8,164 of DATBKD010000123.1, forward strand.
CACTCCGGAGACTACCGAGAATCGCCACGACATCCAAGTGGAGTTACGCCGGCAACTCTGCACCTGGGTCGTTCCCTTTGTCGCGATCAGGAGTACCAGCGGGTCCTGGATCGTGAACCAGGTCGATCTCACCGCCGCCGGTAACCCGGCCCGGCCCTGTGTGCCGGGGCAGCAACCTGATACGACGGCCCCGCCGGACTCCGCAGCCAAGCCGTGAGATCCGGGAACCTGGGGAACCCTTCCTTGTTATTTTAGTCGGTCAGTTCGATGAGGATCCCTTCGGTCGCCTTCGGGTGAACGAAGGCGATCCGGCGCCCGCCGGCACCCATTCTGGGCACATCGTCTACCAGTCGGTATCCCGCGGCTCTGCAGGCATCCAGAGCGGCGTCGAGGTCGGGAACCCGATAGCAGATATGATGAATACCCGGTCCGCGGCGCGCGAGAAACTTGCCGATAGGGCTGTCCGGGTGGCGCGGCTCGAGGAGTTCAACCTGGGCGTCCCCAAACGGCAGCGACGCGATGGTCGCGCCGTCGGCTGATTCTGGTGCATGGGGTTGCACTCCGAGCACCTCACGGTAAAAGGCGAGCGCCGCCTCGAGATCGGGCACGGCGATGCCAACATGAGCGATACGGGGGCGATCGGGCACGCCATCCCTCCCAGCGATTGGTCTAGCAGGCAACAATCAGAGGAGAATAACATCATGGCCGCAACGAATACTCTCGCCGTCCACGTCACCGACGCATCCTTCGCCAGCGAGATCGAGCAGGCGAACGGCCTAGTGCTGGTGGATTTCTGGGCGACGTGGTGCGGGCCGTGTCAGATCGTGGCTCCGGTGCTCGAGCAGCTCGCCGGAGAGTACGCCGGCCGCGCCAAGGTGGCCAAGGTGGATGTCGATAGCAACCAGCGCACCGCCATGCGCTTCAATGTCCGGTCCATCCCGAGCATTCTGTTCTTCAAGAACGGGCAGCACGTCGACACCGTGGTGGGCGCGGTTCCCAAGGCCATGCTGGAGGGGAAGATCAAGCAGCACCTGACCTGACGGCGGGAGGCGGTAAAGGCGGTAAAGGCGGGAAAGGTTCTGCAGACCTTACCGCCTTTCCCGTCTTTACCGCCCTTACCGCCCTTCCCGCCTTTACCGCCTTTCCCGCCCTACTTTACATCATGCCCGGAACTCTATACGTCGTGGCCACTCCGCTGGGGAACCTGGGCGACCTTTCCGCTCGCGCGGCCGAGGTGCTCCGGACGGTATCGGTGGTGGCCGCGGAAGACACCCGCCGGACCCGGGGCCTCCTGAGCCACCTGGGATCCAATCCGACCACCCTGAGCTTTCACGCTCATTCCGACGAAAGCCGTACCGAGACCATCCTCAAGATCCTGCGAGAGGGACGGGACGTGGCGCTGGTGAGCGACGCCGGCACTCCGGCCGTGAGCGATCCGGGCACCGATCTCGTTGCCGCGGTACGCGCGGCCGGTCTGGCCGTGGTACCGATTCCCGGAGCGTCCGCGGTGGCAACCGCCCTGTCAGCCTCGGGCATTTCGGGCGATCGCTACCTGTTTCTCGGGTTTCTCCCGCGAAAGGGAGCAGAACGGGCCCGGTTGCTCTCCCGGGTGGCCGAAGAGGAATGGACCGCGGTCCTGTTCGAGGCCCCCTTGCGGTTGGTCCAGCTGCTGCGCGATCTGGCGGAGGCAGCCGGTCCCGACCGCCGTGTGGTCGTGGCTCGGGAGCTCACCAAGATTCATGAGGAGTTCCAGGAGGGGACCCTGGCCGAACTGGCGGATTATTATTCGGAGAATCCGCCGCGGGGCGAAGTTACTGTCGTGGTGGAGGGTACCGGGACCCCTGCGGCCGGACCGGATCGAACCGAAGATGCCGTCGAGCAAGCTACGGGCCTGCTGGCGGAGGGACTCAGCCGGCGGGAGGTGGCTCGTCGGCTGACCGAGACGCTCGGACTCTCCCGCAACGATGCCTACCGCCTGGTTATGGGGTTACCGTGATCGCTCGTGCTGCCGTGCTGATCGCGCTCGGGGTGACCGGGATGGCGCCCGCGTCGCCCGCTCATCCCGCGCCCGTCATGACCATCGGGCGTCTGCACTACGAAGGCGGAGGCGATTGGTATGCCAATCCGTCCTCCTTGCCCAATCTGCTGCACGCCATCCGCGATCGGACCCATCTTGCCGTCGCCGATACTGAAGTCGTCGTAACGCTCAACGACAACAATCTCTGGTCGGTGCCGTATCTCCACATGACCGGACATGGCAACGTCCATTTCAGTGACCAGGACCTGGTTACGCTGCGCCGCTGGCTCGAGCAGGGCGGCTTCCTGCACGCGAGCGACAACTACGGCATGGATGCCTCGTTTCGCCGCGAGATCAAGCGGCTCTTCCCCGATCATGAGCTGGTCGAGGTCCCGCTCACCCATCCCGTCTACCACCTGATTTACGACTTCCCCAAGGGCGTGCCGAAGATCCACCTGCACGATGGCAAACCGGCGCAGGGCTTCGGCATCTTTCTCGACGGCCGCCTGGCGGTCTACTACGACTACCAGTGCGATCTGGGCGATGGCTGGGAGGACTTCGAAGTACACCATGATCCTCCGGAGAAACACGAGGCGGCGCTCCGGATGGGAGTGAATCTCTTCGCCTACGCGGTGGGCTACGGCGGATGACCGCGATTGCCACCCGATCGGCCCTCCAACGTCTCGCGAGTCCACTGCAGACTCGGGCGGGACTGGGCTGGGTGGCGCTGGGGTTGGGAGCCTCCGCCCTCTTGCTGGGAGGCGCGTCCTGGCTGGTTCGCCTCGGCTGGCTACACGCGCCCTACTGGGTTCTCGTCGCCTGGGCGCTCGCCCTCGGCATTCTGATCGCCATCGGCGTTCTCGCCTGGATGGCCCGCTCGGCCCTGTCGGTTCGCCGGATGGCGCTGCGGTTGGAGGAACTGGGTTCCTGGCGTCGGGGAGCGCTGACCGCGTTGCTCGACGCGGCCGCTCCGGGGACGAGCGACTCGCTCCTGGAGCTGGCCGACCGGGCCCAAGCCGAAGACCTGGGGCGACGCGGAGCGGGCGCGGTGCAGCCGATCGCCCGTCCCGTGCGGGTACTGGCGGTCGCCGGCGCCGGGATGCTGGTCGTTGGGCTCGCTGCCTTCGGGAGTGCCGGGCCGATCCGCGGCCCGGCAGCCGCTCTCTGGCATCCTCGGCGCGCCTGGGAGGCGACGATTGCCCCCGTACGGATTCGGGCGGCCCGAAGTGTGGTGGATCGAGGCGACTCGGTCGACCTCCAGATCGAGGCATTGGGGCGGCGCAGCGCGACGCTCTGGGTGCGCGCACCGGGCGAGTCCTGGCGGCCCAAGGGTGTCCGACTCGATTCGCTCGGGCGTGCGAGTGTCTCCAGCGGCGCGCTCCAGACCGATCTCTTCGCCCGCGTCAGCAGCGGCAGCCGGGGATCCGATACCGTGATGGTTCATGTCCGGCTGCCCGTATTCCTTGGATCTGTGTCCGTGGTCGCCCACTATCCGGCATACCTCGGGATGGAATCGGAGCCGGTCCCGACCGGCGGTGATACGCTCATCCTTCCTGCTGGCACGCGGCTCGACACCAGAGGAGAAGCCACCGCGCCTCTCGCTCGCGCCTCCTGGTCTGCGGGCAATCGAGCCGAGTCGCTCACCGTGCGCGGCGGCCGGTTCTCCGGCAGCTTCGTCCCGCCGGGATCGGGCGACTATAGGCTCGCGCTGATCACCGCGACCGGCGCTCCGCTCGCCGGCGATACCGTCCGCTTGCCCGTCCGGATCGTCGCCGACAGCGTGCCCTCGGTGGAGATCCCGGTTCCGGGTGGCGATACCATCGCTCCCCTGAGCCTCCAGGTCCCGCTGGTGGTGGATGTGCGCGACGACCACGGCCTGGCCAGTGTCGCACTCGTCAGCCGGCGCATCAGCCGGTTGGGCCTGGTTGATTCGGCGCGGCGGGAGACCCTCCCGTTGCCACCCGAGCGGCCGGACCGCGCCATCCTGACCTACACCCTCGATCTCAATCGCCGTTCGCTGCTCCCCGGCGATACGGTGCGCTACTTCGCCGTGGCAACCGACAACACGCCCTGGCATCAGACCGGCCGATCGCCCGAATTCGTGCTCCGGCTCCCGACCATGAGCGAGGTACGGGCGGCTCAGCGTGCGGCGACGGCCGCCGTGGCCAGCCGGCTCGATTCCGCGGCGTCGGCGAGCCGTCGCATCGAGCGGCAGACCGAAGATCTGGCGAGGGAGCAGCCCAGAGCGAGCAACGGTCAGGCGGAGAAGAGCGGGGAGTCGCTGTCGTTCGAAGAATCCAAGCGCGCAGAAGGAGTGGCCAAGTCTCAGCAGGACCTGATCCGTCAGGCCGAGGAGCTCAAGAAATCACTGGAGCTGCTGCAACGCAGCGCCGTGGCGGCAGGGATGGAGGACTCCTCCTGGCAGCGGGAGCTGAGTGAGATCCGACAGCAGCTGGAGCGGGCGCTGTCACCGGAGCTGCGCGAACGGCTGTCAGCCCTGCAGCAGGCACTCAAGGATCTCGATGCGGAGCGGGCCAAAGATGCATTGGAGCAACTCGCCGAGGCTCAGAAGCAGGTGCGCGAGGCCCTCGAGCGGAGCCGGGAGCTTTTCAGGCGGGCTGCGATCGAGGGAGATCTGGCCAACTTGAGTCAGGAGTCCAAGGAATTGGTCCAGGAGCAACGCCGGTGGAATGACCAGGTTCCATCCGCTGATAGCGCGCACGCGGCTACCCTCGAACGCCAGCTCTCTCAGCGGGCTGACTCGCTGGCCGCCGCTGTTGGACGGGTCGCCAAGGACCTGGAGGAAGAGAGGCGTCAGCAGCGGCTGGAGCAGGCGGCCGCTCAGGCAGCGAAGGCCGGGCAGCAAATGCAGCAGGCCTCGAAATCCGCCCAGCGAGGCCAGCGGCCACAGGCCAAACAGCATGGCGAGGAGGCTTCCCAGGCGCTGGACCCTGTGGGGGACCAGCTCCAACGAGAGCGGAGCGAGATGCAGCAGGAATGGAAGCAGGAGGTGATGCAGGCGATCGATCAGGCGCTGGCCGAAACCAGTCGCCTGGCCGAGCGCCAGCTCGCGGTGCAGGACGCGCTCCAGAATGGGGCGGAGCCGAATGCGTCGCTGCGAGGAGAGCAGGGGGCCATCGAGGAAGGCTTGCAGCGGATTCTCGACCAGGTCCGCAAGTCGTCCGGCAAGAATGCCCTCGTATCCCCCCAGATCGGCTCCGCGCTCGGCGCCGCTCAACTGCAGATGCAGCGCGCGCGGGAGGCTATTTCGTCAGCCACACCGAACGCGCGTGAAGGGGCGGACCAGGCAGGCAATGCGGTCGATGCTTTGAACGCGGCCGCCTATCAACTGCTTCGCGCCCGGGGCGACGTGGCTGGCGCAGGATCCGGAACGGGGCTGGCGGAAGCCCTCGAGCGGATGGCTCAACTGGCACAGCAGCAAGGCGGGTTGGGGCAGCAGGCGGCCGGCATGCTTCCCCTGGCCGGAAGTGGCGCCATTCGCGAGCAGCTCATGCGTCTGGGCGCGCAGCAGCGCGCGCTGGCGGAGGAGCTGGAGAAGCTCAAGGGTCAGGGCAACATGCCCGGGGCCGGCGAGATGGCTGGAGAGGCCAAGGAGCTGGCGCGCCGGCTCGAGGCCGCCCGCCTCGACCGGTCAGTGGTCGAGCGGCAGGAGCGCCTATTCCGCCGGATGCTGGATGCCGGTCGCACCCTTCAGGGCCGGGAGGAGGACGAGCGCAAGGAGCGTCAGAGTGTCACCGCCCCCGACGACAGTGTGCATCTCCCTCCGGCTTTGCGCGCCCGGCTGCAAGGAGAGGACGATCGCCTGCGAGTCCCCACCTGGGAGGAGCTGCAGCAGCTCTCCCCGGAGGAGCGCCGGCTGGTGGTGGACTACTTCCGGCGGCTCTCCGAGCCGGTCACACAGTGATACCCGCGCGCCGATTCTCGCTGCGATCGCTTGCAGGGCTGATGGTCGCCTCGGTCATGCTGTGTGCTGCCGGGTCCGCCCAGCAAGAGAGTATGAGTCGTGCATTCGAGCTGGAGCGGCGGGGAAACTACGCGGCTGCCGCCGAGGCCTACCGACTCATTCTAGCGACCAAACCGGGCGACGTGGCCGCGCTGCTCGGTTTGGAGCGCGCCTTGCTCCCGATCAGCCGGAGTCCCCAAATCCTGCCGCAGGTCCGCGCCGCTCTCGTCGCCAGCCCCACCAACCCGGCCATCTATGGAGTGGCGCTTCGGGCCTGGGCTGCGGACGAGGCGCCCGACAGCATGCGGGCGGTAGCCTTGCGGTGGGCTCGAATTGCACCGGGAGACGAGAGCCCCTATCGCGAGTGGGGCGCAGCGGCGCTCAGCCGGCGAGATCGCGCCGGTGCCCGCGAGGCATACGCCCTCGGGCGAGAGCGCCTCGGCCGGGCGGACGCGCTGGCCGGAGAGATGGCTCAGCTGGCCGTGGCCGATAGCGACTTCGTCACCGCCCTCCGCGAATGGCTGCCCGCCGTCCGGCGGCTGCCTGGATACCGAGTGACGGCGGTTGCCACGCTGGCCCAGGCGCCTCAGGATATTCGCTCCGATCTGCTCAAGAGCCTGGATCAACAGGACGACGACTTCACGGCCCGCCGGCTCAAGGCGGAGCTGCAGGTTCGCTGGGGCGATCCCCTGAGCGGCGTGAAGACGCTCGAACCGGCCCTGCCGGCCGAGAAGAGCAAGGCCATCGAGGCGCTCCGCGGCCTGTTGGACCAGCTCCGATCCCAGCGCTCGCGCGAAGCGCTGCTGGCGCAGGGGCGCATTCTGGAAGCCATCGCCTCGCGCATGCCTGATCAACAGGGTCCCCGTCTGCGGCTCGAGGCGGCCCAGGCGTACTCGGCGGCCGGCGACCGGGACGCCGCTCGCCGGATGCTCGCCGGCCTGGCCGACGATTCCTCCGCGCCCGGCTCGGTTTCCAGCGGGGCGGCGATGACCTTGATCGGCGTTCTGATTGACGAAGGGAAGTTGGATGAAGCCAGCCGCCGGCTTGCCGGAGTTCGTGCGGGTGTTGATGCCGAGGACTATGCCGACCTGGAGCGCCGGATCGTATTGGGTTGGGTGCGCGCCGGCGATCTCGCCCGGGCGGATTCCGCCCTCGCCGGCGATAGTACCGTCGAAGCGTTCGCTCTGGCGGGAAAGATTCGACTTTACCGGGGAGACATTCGCGGCGCCATCGAACGACTCAAGGCGGCGGGCCCCTTCGCCGGTGATCGTGCCGATGCTACCCACCGGACCATGCTGCTCGCACTGCTGCAGCCGATTGAGACCGACTCGCTCCCCGAGCTGGGGCACGCGATGTTGCTTCTGGAGCAGGGGGACAGCACCCGAGCGACGTCCGAGCTGGAAAAGGTTGCCGCGGGCCTGCCACCGGAAAAGGGCGGGGCCGAGCTTCGGCTCCTGGCCGGCAGGCTTGCGGCTGCAACCGGCAAGTCCGAAGATGCGGAGCGGCTCTTCCGTGCGGCTGCGGTGAAGGACGCCGGAGCCGCTGCCCCTGCGGCTGAGCTCGCCCTGGCGCAGCTGCTCCTCGCTCGTGGACGCCAGAACGAAGCGGTCGCTCAATTGGAGCATCTGATTCTGACCTACCCTGAAAGCGCCCTTGTGCCCCAGGCCCGACGTGCTCTCGACCAGGCGCGTGGCGCGGTGCCCAAGACATGAAACGCCGGGAGTTCCTCGCCCGAACCGGGGCCGGTCTGTTGTCGCTCTCCCCAGCGCTGTCTCGCTTGCCGGAGTGGGGGAGCGGCGGGCCCTGGCTGATGATTCCAATGGACGATGCTCAGGCCGAGCATCTCAAGGCCTATGGAGTCGCCTATCGGCTGCTGGAGCGTGGCGGGCGGGCGGAATGGCTTCTCAACTATCGCAACGGCTCCTTCCTGATGCCGGGGGATTCGGTCACCGAACGAGACGCCGCCCTGGCAGGAGTGACGGTCGAGCCGATGGACGACGGCCAGGTTGTGCAGATCCGGGGGCAGATTCAGCAGGAAAACATGGACGCGGTCCCCCTGGAGAAGGCGCCCAAGGTCGCGGTGTATGCTCCGCCCAATGCGCCGCCTTGGGACGACGCCGTGACCATGGCGCTCAACTACGCCGGGATCAAGTTCGAGAAGGTGTGGGATGCGGAAGTGCTCGGGTCCAAGCTCAAGCTGTATGACTGGCTCCATCTGCACCATGAGGACTTCACCGGGCAGTACTCCAAGTTCTTTCTGAATTACGCCGGATCCTCCTGGCTGGTGGACATGGTCGAGCGGAACCGGGCGATGGCCCGCTCCCTGGGCTATCCCTCGGTCCCGGCGGAAAAGCGGGCCGTGGCCGTGGCCATCGCGCAGTACGTCGAACGGGGTGGTTTCCTGTTCGCCATGTGCACCGCCACCGAGAGCCTCGACCTCGCCCTGGCGGCCGATGGGGTGGACATCGCCGCTGCCTACGCCGACGGGACTCCCATGGATCCGGATGCGTCGGCGAGGATGCATTGGAACGAGGCCCTCGCGTTCCACAACGCCCAGCTGGAGCTGAGTCCGACTGTGCCGGTCTATTCCGATATCGACGGCCACCAGGTCAACTCCCCCGACCGGCGCCAGCCGCTGGGCTCTTTCACGCTCTTTAACTTCAGCGCCAAGATCGATCCGGTCGCGACCATGCTGGTTCAAAACCATCGGCAGGTCATTCCTGATTTCTACGGCCTCACCACCTCCTTCACCCGAAAGACGCTGAAGCCGAGCAGCACCATCCTGGCCGACGAGCCCGGCGCCCCCTGGGTCAAGTACATCCACGGCGAGCATGGGCAAGGCACCTGGACCTTCTTCGGCGGGCACGATCCGGAGGATCCCCAGCATCAGATCGGTGATCCTCCCACCGATCTCTCGCTCCATCCGCACTCACCAGGCTATCGGCTGATCCTGAACAACGTCCTGTTCCCGGCGGCCAAGAAGAAAGAGCTCAAAACTTGAGCGAACGCATCGCCCCGGGCGTCCGGGCCACCCTCGCGCGCGAGATCGCCGCGGCGGGAAACCGGGAGGTCTCCTTCGCGGCGCAGGTCGACCGCGACGGCGTCGTCACCTCCGTCCGGGTCCTGGCCCGCGGCACGGTCGACCTGGTGCTCGCGCTGCCCAGCGCCCTGACGCGGGGCGAGATGCTGCTGCACAACCATCCCAGTGGCCGGCTCGACCCCTCCGGGGCCGACCTGAACGTGGCTGCTCGGTTGCACGATGCCGGAGTCGGATTCGGGATCATCGACAACGAGGCCACGGCACTCTATGTCGTGGTCGAGGTGCCTCACGATCGACCGGTCGTGTCGATCGACCCACTAGGTGTGGTCGCCTCGCTCGGCGAGCACGGTCCCGTAGCCGCGCAGCTGGGCCAGTACGAGGACCGTCGCTGTCAGCGGGACATGGCAGCGTATATCGCCGATGGCTTCAACGACGGCGGCATCCTCCTCCTCGAGGCCGGCACCGGCGTGGGCAAATCGTTCGCCTATCTGGTTCCTGCGCTCGCCTGGGCGCGGGCCAACGGCGAACGCACCGTGGTCAGCACCAACACCATCAACCTGCAGGAGCAGCTGGTCGGCAAAGACCTGCCTCTGTTGCGGAGAGCGTTCGAGTCCAAGGAGCACCGGCCGACGTTCGCGCTGCTCAAGGGCTGGCGCAACTATCTCTGTCTGGCCCGGCTCAACACGGCCGTGGGCGCGCAGCGAACGCTCCTGGAGCCCGACAAGCTGGATGAGCTGGTCGGGATCTCGGAGTGGGCTGGGCACACCGCCGACGGCACCCTGAGCGATCTGCCGGTGACGCCGAGTCCGGAAGTGTGGGACGAAGTCAGCGCCGAGCCTGATCTCTGTCCCCGGCTCAAGTGCCCCCACTTCGACCGGTGCTTCTTGTTCCGAGCCCGCCGGCGGGCCGCCGAGGCGGACGTAGTCGTGGTCAACCACCATCTGCTCGCCGCCGACCTTTCGGTCCGCCAGGTGCAGGACAACTGGGAAGAGGCAGCGGTCTTGCCGCCCTACCGCCGGCTGGTCCTGGATGAAGCCCATCACCTCGAAGACGTCGCCGCGGGTCATCTCGGCATCCAGGTGAGCAGCCGCTCGGTGCGGCGGCTGCTGGCGCGCTTCGAGCGCAATGGACGCGGTCTCGCGCCTACGCTGGCGCACGAGCTGGCGGGTCGGGACGACTTGATGAGCCGCGCCAGTCTGGACCTGGTTCGGCAGCAGCTGCTCCCGGCCCTGGCTGATGCGAGAAGGGCCAGCGATTCGATGTTTCTCCGGTTGCTCAACCGGCTGGAGGAAGTACCCAACCCTCAGCTTCGCTTGGATGACGAATTTGCGGCCGACCCGATCTGGTCGGCGGGGCTGGGATTTGAGCTGGACGCGACTCTGGACGCCTTCCGGTCGTTGGGCGAGACGGTGGAGACCATCGCTGAGCGTCTGGCCCAGGCCGATGACAGCGAGCGCAGAGGTCAGATCCTGCAGGAGCTTCGCGGGGTGCAACGCCGCCTGGACGCCATCTCCGATGGCCTGAATCGCAGCCTGCGACCGTTAGCCGGCGGGCCGCCCACCGTGCGCTGGCTGGAACGAAGCCAGCGAGGCCAGAGCGTGACCCTTTCCGCCGTTCCTCTCGATCTGGCGCCACTGCTGCGACAGCTCCTCTTCGATCGCCTGGAAACGGTGGTGCTCACCAGCGCCACCCTCGCGGCAGGAGGCGAGTTCGGATTCTTCGAGTCCCGGGTCGGACTCGGAGGAGAGGACTCGCCTGTCAAAGTGCGGGAGATCTTCGCCTCGCCGTTTGACTTCCCCTCGCAGTGCCTGTTCGGCATCCCCAACGACCTGCCCGAGCCGCGGGAGGACGAGCCCGGTCACAGCGCGGCGTTAGTCCATATCGTCACCGACCTGGCCTATGCGTCCGATGGCGGGATGTTCGTGCTGTTTACCAGCCATGCCGCGCTGCGCCGGGCAGCCCGGGACCTGCGCGGGATGCTCGGGTCACGTTGGCCCATTCTGGTCCAGGGCGAGGCTCCCCGGGACCAGCTCCTGCGCCGGTTTCGCGAGATGGAGAACGCCATTCTGCTGGGCACCGATTCCTTCTGGGAAGGAGTGGACGTGCCCGGCCGCGCGCTCCGCACCCTCATTATCAACAAGCTACCTTTCAAAGTCCCTTCGGAGCCGCTGACCGCGGCCCGGCTCGAGCGTCTGGCGGAAGAGGGCTATGACGGCTTCATGAACTACCTCGTCCCTCACGCGGCGCTGAAACTGAAGCAGGGCTTTGGGCGGCTGATCCGCAGCCGGCAGGATGTGGGGGTGGTGGTGCTGCTGGACAGCCGGGTTGTGACCAAACGCTATGGGCCCTTGCTCTTGTGCGGACTTCCCCAGGCGGGGCGGGTGGTGGGGAGTTGGGCGCAGGTGAGGACCAAGTGTGAGGACTTTTTTGCCCGCCACGGGATCGGAGCCGCGGTATGATCCCGATCAAGCCATCCAAGATCATCGGCATCGGGCGAAACTACGTGGCCCACGCGAAGGAGCTGGGCAACGACGTTCCCCAGGTGCCGATCATCTTCTTTAAGCCACCCACGTCGCTGATCGGGCCCGGTGAGGTCATCCGGCTGCCGGACGTCTCCCAGCGAGTGGAGTTCGAGGCTGAGATCGGCGTGGTCATCGGATCGCGTTTGCGGGATGCCGATCTCGACGCGGCGGAGCGCGGTATCGGAGGCTATGTCTGCGTGAACGACGTAACCTGCCGTGACCTGCAAAGGCTGGACGGGCAGTGGGGCAGGGCCAAGGGTTTCGACAGCTTTTGCCCGGTAGGCCCGGAAGTCCGCGCCGGGCTCGACTGGCGCGACCTCGAGGTCATCTGCCGGGTCAACGGCCTCGAGCGGCAGCGCGCCCGCGCCACCGACATGCACTTCTCGATTCCTTTCCTGATCTCCTTTCTGAGCGGGATCATGACGCTCGA
>DATBKD010000124.1:0-2698 GCA_036556025.1 Gemmatimonadales bacterium
GTGGTGCGAAACACGCCTCGGATTCGCCGCCGCACCGCCACCGTGAGTACGCCTCCACCGCTGACCGAGGGTGTGCTGCAGCGGCTGGGCAGGCCGCGCTGGCTGTGGGTGGCACTGTGGGTCAGATCGGCCGGGGGCCCCTCCGTCTCCGTCCATTCGAGGAAGACCGCAGCCTCGGGCTCCGGCCCATCGGAAGACGCACCTGCTCGGACAGTCGCGGGCGCTGGTCGCGGAGGCGATGCGACCGATCACGGCGGGCTGGTCAGCTGAGACCCTGCGGGTCCAAGCGCAGTTGCTCTCGGCGGCGGAACAGTCCTCAGCTCCTTCGGACTCTAGCCAGGCTCGCGCCTTCCTCCAAGGCGTGCAGCCGCTATGGCCCCAAACAAACTTGCATCCGCCTAGCCGGTCCATGCCAAGGGGAAAGAGTATTCGGGAGGGAGGGTGACCATGAGAGGAATCATCGCGATCATAGTGACCGGGGCGCTGACGCTTGCACTCGCCGTAGGTGTCGAGGCCGGACCGGGCAAAGGGTACCAGGCCAAACCCGCCAAGGTAAAGATCCACGCGAGCGGGGAAGCGTTCTGCCCCACGTCCGTGTTGAGTTTCGCAGGCATCGTGATCAGATCGGGGCGATGCTATGTGGTCTACGCGCTGCGTGATCCCCGCGGGACGTTCCTGGCGTTCGCCGACCCCGCGGCCCGGATCCCGCCCGGGCAGATCGTCCGCCTCAGCACGCCCGCCGGGGCAAAGGTGAAGGGGCGAATCTTCTACCTGGTGCCCATCCGACCATCCGTGGTCATCGTCCCGATAAACTCGATCATGCTCGTCGGCTTCCGCACGGAGGATTATGGACCCCGCTTGACCTTCACGGTCGTGGGGGTGCCGGCTCCAAATGTGGCGGTGACGTTCGAGGCGGCCCAGCCCCGGTATTGACGGCTGAGACGACGGCCTGCCCTGATGCCCTACTGCGCCGCAGGGGGACGCACGCGCGGCGTCCCCCCGCGCACACCCCCCTTGTATATTCGATTCCAGGAACCAGCACGGTAGACCGATCCCCCCTGGGTCCCAGAAGACCGCCGCGGAGCTGGGGTCGCCGTGCTGGTACTCCAGCCGGAGCCCGGATGGTTGATCGAGCTCAGAGCTCGGATCCGCAAGGCGGGGCGGCGCTGGAGAGACTGCCGATCGGCCAGGAGGTGATGCCGGTGTTCGTCGGTGTCGATGTGTCGAAGGCACGTTTGGACGTCGCAGTCCGCCCGACGGGTGAGGTCTTCTCGGAGCATCATTCGCCAGAAGGCATCGCGCAGCTTGTGCAGCGGCTGCAGGGACTTGCGCCGAGTCTCGTCATCCTGGAAGCCACGGGAGGGCTGGAGCAGCCACTGGCGATTGCCCTCGCGGAGCATGGGCTTCCGGTGGCCGTCGTGAACGCTCGCCAAGTACGCGACTTCGCTCGCGCCACTGGCCGTCTCGCGAAGACGGACAAGCTCGATGCGATGGCGCTGGCCCTGTTTGCCGAAGCAGTCCGCCCGCAGCTCCGTCCCTTGCCCGATGCTGAGCATCGCGCGCTGGCCGCCCTGGTGGCCCGGCGCAGGCAGCTCGTCGAGATGATTGTCGCTGAACGCAACCGGCAGCAGGCGAACCGCGATCCTGCGGTCGCCGCGGATATCCGCGCGCACCTGGCCTTCCTGGAAGGCCGGCGGGCCCAGATGGATCGGGAGCTGATGCAGGCGGTGGTCGCCAACAGTGCCCTGAAGATCCGCTTCGACTTGCTGGTGAGCACCCCAGGGGTAGGCACAGTCGTGGCGTTGACCCTGCTGAGCGAGCTGCCGGAACTGGGCCGACTGAACCGCCGACAAATCGCTGCGCTGGTCGGCGTGGCGCCGCTGAATCGCGACAGCGGCCAGTGGCGCGGCTATCGGGGGACCTGGGGTGGCCGGGCACGTGTGCGGCAGGCGCTCTATATGGCCGCCGTGGTGGCTGTGCGCTGGAATCCGGTGGTCCATCGCCTCTACCAGCGGCTGAGGGCCGCTGGAAAACCGGTCAAGGTCGCCCTGGTAGCCTGCATGCGAAAGATCCTGGTGATTCTCAACGCGATGGTCCACGCGGGAACATGTTGGAGGCCCGGGATGCTGGAGGCATGAGAGGGTCCTCATATCACCTTCTTGACAACCCGAGATGGTTGCTCCGCGAGCATGGGGGCGGTGCTGGGGATCGACTCGAACATCTTCCTCCCGCGCAAGGAGCCGGAGGAGGCGCAGCGGCTCTTCCGGGAGGCGGAGGCGCGAACGATCGGGGTCGCCATCAAGGCGGTGCAGCTGCTGGCGGAGCGGGACCAGACACGCTCCTGCTAGGCACGTGTGTGTGTGACTTTTGGACGCGACGGCTTGAGGGGCGGCTTATCTTCCGCAATACCGGATAGCACGACCGCTGGGCGGTCGGGGAATTCGGCGACCAGTGACAGATTTCCGCCCATGGCCCTGACGGTCTTTCGGAGCGTGGACAGCAGAAGATCACTCCGCTTCTCAAGGCGTGAAACACAGTCCTGAGTGATCCCGAGTTGCTCGGCCATCCGAACCTGTGTGAGCTTACGCGCGCGCCGCAGCTCGCGGAGGGTCATCTCTTCGGCGATCAACTCCGCCGCGCGTGCCTCGACCTTCCTGCGCCGAGAAGGGCTTAGCTTCTTGATCTTGTCATTGACGTT
>DATBKD010000125.1:0-40421 GCA_036556025.1 Gemmatimonadales bacterium
GCTCTGGAACATCTGATCGTGGAGCTGGTCGAGGAGGAGTTGGCGCAAACTCCATGATCGCACTCTCGGAAAAGACGTTCACGTTTCACGCTATTTCCACGTGATCCATCTCCTCTTCACCGGCGGCACTATTTCCATGCAGCGGGATGCTGCCGCCGGAGGAAACGTCCCTCGACACGGCGGCGAAGCGCTGGTCGGGTTGGCGCCTGGCCTGGAGCGAATCTCTCCATTTCGCATTGAGAACTGGGCCAAGGTGCCCGCCGCTCATCTCGGCCCGGACCGGCTCTGGGCCATGCGGGAACGCGTCCGGGCAATCGCCGAGTCGGGGGAGGTCAGCGGCATCGTGATCACCCACGGAACCGACATCATCGAGGAGACCGCCTACCTGCTCGACCGGACCCTGGATCCCGCCGTGCCGGTCGCGATCACCGGCGCCATGCGGACCTCCAGCGACGAGGGATGGGATGGCCCGCGCAACCTGCTGGACGCTGCCACGGTTGCGGCGAGCTCGGCGAGCAGGGGAAGAGGAACCCAGGTGGTGTTCCATGGACAGGTGTTCGCCGGCCGGACCGCCGCCAAGACCCACGCAACCGACCTCGATGCCTTCTCGGCACCTCACTTCGGGAGGGTGGGTGTGGTGGGGGAAGGAAATCTGACCTACCGAACCGACGCCTGGAGCGATCCCGCGCGGCGGCCGGCACCGGTCGCGGCCCCGGGGCTCGCGGGGCGAGTCGCGCTCATTCCCGTGACGGTGGGGGACGACGGCTCGATGCTTGACCTCGCGAGGCCCTGCTACGACGGTGTAGTGATAGAGGCCTTCGGCAGTGGAAACCTGCCCCCTGGAGCGGTTCCCGCGATCCGGCGGTGGCTGGATCAAGGCAAGCCGGTGGTCCTGGCCAGCCGCTGCCCCTTGGGACAGGTGACTCCGGTCTATGCCTTCGAGGGAGGTGGGGCGCGGCTGATCGCCATGGGTGTGATCCCCGCCGGCCCGCGCACCCCGTCGCAGGCCCGAATGGAGCTGGCCATCGCGATTTCGGCTGGTGTTCCCTTTGGCGCGTCATGAGGTTCCCGGCGACGCTTCCGATTCCGGAAGAAGTTCTGGAGATTGCCCGCACGCTGGAACAGGCCGGTTACGAGGCCTGGTGCGTGGGGGGAGCGCTGCGGGATGCTCTGCTGGGTGATCCGCACTCCGACTACGACCTGGCAACGTCGGCCACGCCGGACGAGGTTCAGGCGCTGTTCCGACGGACGGCCGCCGTCGGACTCAAGTATGGCACGGTCGGCGTGCTCGACCGCCGGCGCACCATGCACGAGGTCACCACCTTTCGCCGGGATGTCTCCACCGACGGACGCCATGCCGTGGTCGCGTATGGCGTGGCACTCGAAGATGATCTCGCCCGCCGAGACTTCACCATCAATGCCATTGCGTACCATCCCCTGCGACACGAGTGGCGCGACCCCTTCGGTGGAGCGGAGGACCTGGAGCGCGGGGTGCTGCGCGCCGTGGGTGACCCCGCTCAACGGTTTCGGGAGGACTATCTCCGGATCCTCCGCGCCCTGCGGTTTGCCGCGCGCTTCGGGCTGGCGATCGAACCGGCGACCTGGAAGGCCATTCGTGCTGCCACTTCGGGCTTGACGCAGCTGTCGGCGGAGCGGGTTCGAGACGAATGGTTCAAGGGGACCAAAACAGCCCGGTCCCTGCCTGACCTGGTGGGCCTCTGGTCCAGTAGCGGCGCGGCGGCCATCTGGCTTCCGGAGCTCGAGCCCGAACGCCTGGCGGCTCTGCCCTCTCCTCCGCTGCTGCAACCGCCGGCCCGGGATCCGGTCATCTTCACGGTGTTGCTCTGTCGCGATCCGGTGGGGGTTCTTCGCCGACTCAAGGCGTCGAACGCGGAAATCGATCGCGCCACGGCGCTGGTCGCTGGCCCACTGAGTCCCGTTGGCGCCGACGAATCGGCCGTGCGCCATTGGTTGGCCATGGTCGGGAAGGCCTCAGAGGACCTGGTGACCGTGGCTACCATCCGGTCGGGTCGCCTTCCTGACTGGGCCGGAACGGTGAGACGGGTCCAGGAACGGGGCGATCCGCTTACGCGGTCGGACCTGGCGATCACCGGCAGCGATCTGGTCTCCCTGGGTGTCTCCGGTCCCCGGGTCGGTGAGATTCTCACTCGACTACTCGACCAGGTGCTCGAGAACCCGGCCCTCAACACTCGCGACGCGCTGCTGACTCTCGCTCGGGAGCTCGTCTGAGTCCGCTCGCCTTTGGCCTGACCGCGGCTCTGGGCAATGTGGTCGGTGCGCTGGCTGTCGTCCAACATCTCCGCCGCAGCCTCCGGTTTATCGACGCCTGCCTGGCATTCGGCGCGGGGTTCATGCTGGCGGTCGCGTTACTCGGGGTCCTCCCGGAGGTCCTGAGGGAGGGCGCCGCCGCGGCGCTCTACATCCTCTTGGGATATTTCGCGGTGCACCTGGCGCAGCATGTCTTCGTCCCCCACTTCCATTTCGGCGAGGAAACCCACCGACTCGCTCGCTCGACCGGCATCTCCGCTCTGCTTGGCCTGACGCTGCATACCTTTTTCGACGGCGTCGCGATCGCCAGTGGGTTCCTGGTCTCCGGGCGGTTGGGTATCCTCCTCTTTCTCGCCGTTCTGCTGCACAAGTTGCCCGAGGGTGTGACCATCGCGAGTGTGATCGTGGCCAGCGGCCGTACCAGATCCGAGGCAATCGGAGCTGCGGCGGTGCTAGGCGGTGCCACGGTGCTCGGGGTTGTGCTCACGGAATATGTGGCGCCGCTCGCCGCTCGTGGCCTGGCGCTGTCGGCCGGCGTGGCCCTGTATGTCGCGGCGTCGGACCTCGTGCCCGAGTTCCAGGCCAAACGCTCCTGGCTCAGCACCCTGTCCTTCTTCGCTGGGGCGGCCGGCTTCTTTCTGGCCGAGCGGCTGCTGCAGCGTTGGTTTCAGTGATGCCACGCAAACGTCCAGCCGGTAAGACCGAGGCAACCCTCTTTACCATCGGGCGGGATGTTCAGCCGCTCGCCGCCCGGATGCGGCCACGCAGCCTGGACGAGTTCGTGGGTCAGGAACACCTCCTGGCTCCGGGCAAGCCGCTGCGCGAGGCTATCGAGCGCGGGGTGCCGGGCTCGATGATTTTCTGGGGACCTCCAGGGAGCGGCAAGACCACCCTGGCCCACCTGATTGCGACCACGACCGCGCGGGTGTTTGTGCCCTTCAGTGCAGTGACCGAGGGCGTGCCCCGTATCCGGGAAATCGTGGGCGAAGCAAGTGCCCGTCTGGAAAGCGGCGGGGCGCAGACCATCCTGTTCGTGGACG
This sequence comes from Gemmatimonadales bacterium, assembly GCA_036556025.1. Taxonomy (GTDB): domain Bacteria; phylum Gemmatimonadota; class Gemmatimonadetes; order Gemmatimonadales; family GWC2-71-9; genus CAVVWJ01. Next base: position 3,330 of record DATBKD010000125.1, read on the forward strand.
AAATCCACCGGCTGAACAAAGCGCAGCAGGACAGCCTGCTTCCGCCCAGCGAAGATGGCACCATCACGCTGATTGGGGCGACCACCGAGAACCCCAGTTTCGAGATCAACGGGGCTCTGCTCTCGCGTACCCGGGTCTTCGTCCTGCAGCCGCTCTCCTCCGATGAGGTGGAGCAGGTGGTGCGGCGAGCGCTGGAGGACGAGGAGCGCGGTTTGGGCGCACTCAAGCTGGAAGTCGAGCCGGATGCCCTTCGAGCAATCGCCGTGGAGGCCGATGGAGATGCTCGGCGGGCCCTGACGGTCATCGAGGCCGCGGCCGCGCATGTCGGACCGCGAGGGACCGTGACGCCCGCGGTCGCCCACGAGGCGATGCAGAAGCGGTTCGCCCGCTACGATAAGGCGGGAGAGGAGCACTTCAATCTCCTCTCCGCCTACCACAAATCCCTCAGGGGCAGCGACCCGCAGGGAGCGCTCTACTGGATGGCGCGGATGATCGACGGCGGGGAGGATCCGATGACCCTCTTCCGTCGGGCCATCGCCATGGCGGCGGAGGACATCGGGCTGGCCGACCCTAACGCACTGGTCGTGGCGGTGGCGGCGCGAGACGCCTTCCACATGCTGGGTCCGCCCGAGGGCTATCTCCCGTTGGCGGAGATGACGATCTACCTCGCGACGGCACCCAAGTCCAACAGCGTGGTGAGGGCCCTGGGAGGCTCGCTCGCCGCAGCACAGGAAACTCCTGCCGCGCCGGTTCCGATGCACATCCGCAACGCCCCGACACCCTTAATGAAGGGACTGGGGTACGGCCGCGGCTATCAGTACGCGCATGACTCACCCGACCACTACATCCCTCAGGAGTACCTGCCGGATGAGCTCAGGGGGACGGCCTTCTATACCCCGGGTGGGTTCGGCTACGAGAAGAGGGTGGCGGAACGGATGGAGTGGTGGGAGGCAAAGAAGAAGGAGAGGGAGGAGTAAGCAGGCAGCAGTGAAGAGTAAGGAGTGAGGAGTAAGGAGTGAGGAGTGAGGAGTAAGGAGTGAGGAGTGAGGAGTAAGGAGTGAGGAGTAAGGAGTAGCTGTTAGCTGATAGCTGATAGCTGTTAGCTGATAGCTGTTAGCTGTCAGCTGGTACCTTCTGGCTGGTAGCTCCGCCGCTTCGCGGCGGTGTGATCCGGGGCACGGCTGGCCACTGCAAAGCGCTGCAGAATTCGCTGCAGCCCCGGCAGTTATATTGATTCCCAGGGGCGTCTGAGGGAGGTCCATGAGGGTTCGGGGTACTCTGGGCGCGCTCGGCGCCGGGCTGGTCGTCACAGGTTGCAGCGCGATTGGCCTCAACTTCAAGGATCCCGAGGTTCATCTCAATCGAGTGATTGTCCGAGCGATCAACCTGAGCGGCGGGGCCTTAGATCTTCAGGTGGCGGTCAATAACTTCAACAGCTTCGTCATCAACAGTACCAAGCTTCAGCTGGGTTTCGACATCGAGGATTCGCACGTCGGTGATATCGACTACGAGAACGATTTCCAGGTGCCGAAGGCAGACAGCACGATTCTGACCCTCCCGGTCCGATTCAACTGGTCGGGTGTGGGAGCAGCTGTGCGGGCCGCGTTGGGGTACGGCGACCTCCCCTACACCATGAAGGGACAGATCACCCTCGACACCCCATTCGGACAGAAGACCGTGCCGTTCACCCGGGAGGGGCGCGCCCCTCTCACCCGCGTCGTGGGCGTCGTCCCAGCCCCCGCGGGCAGCCCTTGACCGGAGGGAAGGACTCACATTCGTACGCCAATTGAAGTTCGTGATCCCATCGAGCGTGCCGTTCTCGTCGCTGCCCCGCGCAAGGGTTCCTCCGACGCCAGGCACGTGGTGGAGCATCTGGAGGAGCTGACCCGCCTGGTGGACACCGCGGGGGCGGAAGTCGTGGGGCGGATGTCGCAACAGATCGCCTCGCCCAACCCGGCGACGTTGATCGGCGAAGGCAAGGTGGAAGAGGTCGCCGGCGCGGTCGCCGCGGCGCAAGCCACTCTCGTCATTTTCGATGAAGAGCTCACCCCGGTCCAGGGAGCTAATCTCGAGCGCGAGCTCAAGGTGCGGGTGATGGACCGGCCGGAAGTCATCCTGGATATCTTCTCCACCCGAGCGCGAAGTCACGAAGCCAAGCTTCAGGTCGAGCTGGCCCAACTCGAGTACTTGCTGCCCCGACTCACCCGCATGTGGACCCACTTGTCCCGCATCCGCGGAGGTATCGGACTCCGGGGCCCTGGCGAGACTCAGCTGGAAACCGACCGCCGGATCATTCGGCGGCGGATTCAGGCGCTCAAGGCCAAGCTGTTGGGCGTCGAGCGCCACCGCGAGAATCTGCGTGCGGGGCGCGATCCCATGCTGAGCGTCGCCCTCGTGGGGTACACGAACGCAGGCAAGTCAAGCGTGCTGCGAGCGCTCTCGGGACAGCACGAGATTTTTGTCGAGGACCGGCTCTTCGCCACGCTGGACACCCTCACGCGGGAAGTGGACCTGGGGGAAGGCCAGCGCGCCCGGGTGACGGACACCGTGGGGTTCATCCGCAAGCTGCCGCACCATCTGGTCGCGAGCTTCCGAGCTACGCTGGAGGAGGCCCGCGGGTCGGATGTCCTGCTGCACATCGTGGACTCGAGTCATCCCGACTGGGAAGGGCAGATGCATGTGGTCGAGCGGGTGCTTGCCGAGCTCGGCCTGGCGGACCATCCCATCATTCCGGTCTTCAACAAGATGGATGCGGTCCCCGATCCGACCGGCTTCGCCGCGCGCGTCCGGGAGCTGCATCCGGGCGCTCTCACCGCGACGACCATGCGGACCGACGGCCTAACGAGCGTGAAAGCCGTGCTCCGCAAGATGGAGCGGGCCGGGAAGGTGACCGTTCTCGTCCGCATCCCGGTGAGCGACGGCGCGCGGCTGGCCGAACTCTACCGGCTGGGAGAGGTGCTCCACCGGGGCGAATCGGCCTCGGGGTACGAGCTTACCGTGCGCCTGGATCCATCGGAGGCCGCCAGGTTGCGGCACGAAGGAGTCGGCGTGGAGGAAACCCCTCGGGAGCAGGAGCAGCTTCGCCGGGCGAGCGGGGCGATGTAAGAACTACCGTGCGAAGTGAGAAGTCTGCAGGGAGAGCTGGACCGGAGGAGGCGGCGCCCGAATGACGCCGCCTCTTCCGCTGTTGGGGTCGCCAGTGAGCCCGCCTGAAGTGGCCGCTTTCAGCCTCGAAATGCGCTAGAAGTACCAGGGCGGCCATGGAGGATCGCCCATTCTGTCGGGCAGCCCGGCTGCTCGGTACACCAGCATTCGGCTGCCCATGCGCAGCGAAGGAAGCCCCATGAGCTCGTATCGCGATCGCCTTCCCCAACTTGGAGGGGGACTGTTTCTGGCCGATGGAGGACTCGAGACCACTCTCATCTTTCATGAGGGAATCACCCTCCCATACTTCGCGGCGTTTAGTCTCTTGAGCACCGTCGACGGAACTCAGGTGCTTCGCCGCTATTTCGAGCGGTACGCCAAGATCGCGCGCGCCCAGGAGGTGGGCTTGGTGCTCGAGACCCCGACATGGCGTGCCAATCCGGACTGGGCGGCCAAGCTGGGCTATGACGCTCGCGCGCTGGCGGAGGTTCAAAAGCGGTCGGTCGAGCTGCTACTCGAAATCCGGGCGGGATTCGAGACCGGGCCGACCAGGATCGTAATCAGCGGCAATCTCGGGCCGCGGGGCGATGGCTACAATCCGTCAAACCGGATGAGCGCGGCGGAGGCCGAGGCCTACCACGCACCGCAGGTTCGCGACTTCACGCGGACCGAGGCCGATATGGTCGCGGCGTTCACGATGAACTACACCGAGGAGGCCATCGGAATCACACTCGCCGCCAAAGCTGCGGGCATGCCGGTCGCGATTTCGTTTACCACGGAGACCGACGGCAGGCTTCCCGCGGGTGAGAGCCTGGACCAGGCGATGGCCAGGACCGATGATGCCTCGGATGGGTATCCGGTGTACTACATGATCAACTGTGCCCATCCCACTCACCTGGAGGGCGCTCTGGCGCGGGAGGGAGAGTGGCGCGACCGGATACGGGGCCTGCGAGCCAACGCATCCCGGCGGAGTCACGCCGAGCTGGACGAGAGCACCGATCTGGACGCGGGCAATCCCGAGGAGCTGGCCTGGCAGTATCGAAAATTACGGCGACAGTTTCGGCGTCTATCAGTGGTGGGCGGATGTTGCGGGACCGACCATCGACACGTGGAGGCGATCGGCCGAGCGCTAACCGCGGTACACCCGTGAGAAGTGAAAAGTGAGAAGTAAGGAGTGAGGAGTGAGGGGTGGGCCTTCTCACTTCTCACTGCTCACTTCTCACTGCTCACTGCCTACTTCCCGTTCTCCGCGCTCAGCACCTGCTCCAGGATCAACCACCGGTTCATGCCGGCAAACTTCTGGTGCATCTTGGTGATGGGGGAGCCACCGGGAGCCTCGTCCTCTTCGATCTGGAGATCGGCCAAGGCATCGATCCCGCTCTTGAGGAACTTGCGCAGGCCCTTTTCCATCGCCATGCCGGCGGTGCGGAAGTTGAACAGGGTGGAAAACTGCAGGATGAAGCCCAGGTCGGCGAGCTGCTGATTGGTGATCAGCGTCCCCGCCTTCTTGTCTTTGCCGAAGTAGAGCGACGGCGAGAGATTGAACCCCAGCATCTGGTTGGGGTAGTACTTCCGCACCCCTTCGGCGAACTCCTGCGGCTGCTCCAGCCGGGTGTTATTGAACTCCGGCCAAATCACATCTACGCCGAGCTCGGCTGCCTCCCACGCGTCCTCGATCGCCATCTTGACCCCGCCCGGCTCCTGATCCGGGAGCGCACCGTCCACCGAATCGGTTCGCGCGATGATCACGACGTCCACCCCGGTCGCCTCCGCCGCAGCCTTGATGGCTTTGAGCTTGGCCAGCCACGCTTTGCGAGGGACCAGTACCTTGTTGCGCTTTTGCTTGCCGACGTTGACGATGTGTCCGCAGGTCCGGTTGGAAGGGTCCTGATTTTCCAGGTGGACCCCGGCGGCACCTACCCGGATAAGTTCGGTTGCCAGGGTAAAGGTTTGGGTCGAGCCGCCGAAGCCTGCCTCCATGTCCACGAACGCGGGCGGAGCCTCCAGCAGCTCCTTGCCCTCGGTGTCGAACCAATGAGTATTCCGGGCCCCCTCGATGCCCTTCCGCATCTCCAGCACCAGCTCCACCATTTGATGGGACTGGTATATGCCGATATCGGGGTACATGCTCTTGGTCGCGGCGAGCTGCCACCCGCTGCCATAGAGCGTCTTGAACCCGAGGCGGGTCATGATCGCCGAGGAGAAGGCGTCGTAGGCGCCGGCGGTATGGACATAGCTGCTCTTGGCCTGGGCCTCACGCAGCAGGCGCCGCAGCTTGTCGGCCGGGATTTCGCCCTCGGGTGGCGCGAACAGCTTGTTGACGAGGTCTGCGGGATAGGTGGCATGGCCGGACACGGGGGCATTCGCAGTTGCCATTAGCTATCTCCCTTCCAATGGATTGCGGCGCCCATCCCGGCGCTCCGCTACGCGTCTCGGCACCCCTGGGGCAGGGCAGACTAGGTTTGTGAAATCATTCACAAGATAGCAATTCTATCCAGAACCCGCCAGACCCGAGCCAACCCTTTACCAAGCCACGCGCCCGCAATTCCTTGCAAGGACAGGGTCTGCTTAGATTGAGGGCGGTTTTCACCCCCGTGGAGCCCAATGGAACCCCTGTTTCTCACCAAGCCGCTGGTCAAAGACCGCAAGATTCGGTTCGCTCTGGTTGGGTGTGGCCGGATTTCAGCCAACCACTTCGACGCCTTGGACAAGCACGCCGACCGGGCCGAGTTGGTCGGGGTGTGCGATATCGACCCCGAGGCATTGTGCCGCGCCGAAACGCGAACTGGGGCCCCCGGGTTCAGCACGCTGGAAGCCCTGCTGGCCAATACCGACGCTGATATCGTGATCCTGTCCACTCCCAGTGGGCTCCACGCCGAGCAGGCCGTGCAGGTGGCGGCCGCGGGCCGGCATGTGATGACCGAGAAGCCCATGGCCACCCGCTGGCAGGACGGAAAGCGGATGGTCTATGCGTGTGACCAAGCCGGCGTGCATCTCTTCGTGGTCAAGCAAAACCGCCGCAACGCGACGCTCCAGCTGGCCAAACGCGCGGTCGAGAAGGGCCGGTTCGGGCGCATCTATATGGTCAACATCAACGTGTTCTGGAGCCGTCCGCAATCCTACTACGACAGCGCCGCCTGGCGTGGTACCTGGGAGTTTGACGGCGGCGCCTTCATGAACCAGGCGAGCCATTACGTCGACCTGCTCGATTGGCTGATCGGGCCGGTGGAGAGCGTCCAGGCATACACCGCGACGCTGGAACGCAACATCCAGGTGGAAGACACCGGGGTGGTCAGCATCCGCTGGCGCACCGGCGCGCTCGGCTCGATGAACGTGACCATGCTGACCTATCCCAAGAACCTCGAGGGATCCATCACCATTATCGGCGAGAAGGGGACGGTGCGGATCGGTGGGGTGGCCGTCAATCGCATCGATCACTGGGAGTTCGCCCAACCGGACCCGGACGACGAGATGGTCGAGAAGGCCAGCTACGAGACGACGTCGGTCTACGGCTTCGGTCATCCCCTGTACTATGACAACGTGATCCAGTCGCTTCGGGGTGAGGCATTCCCCGACACCGACGGGCGCGAAGGCCTTAACTCTCTCGAGATCCTCATCGCCACCTATCTGTCGGCCCGGGATGGCAGACGGGTGGCCCTCCCGCTGGAGTATTAGTTTTACCCCGCTCAAACGTGCCTGTCCTGCAGGACAATTCTCTCGACCAGGGTGGGTGGTGGACTATTTCTAGGTCACGCTTGGCTCGCGGCTGATCGACGAGGTCAAGGAGGCATTATTCGGCGCTGGTTTACGGAACGGGTGAAGAGGTGGGCTTACCGGAGTGAGCTCCTGGCCGAGCTCTCCGCCCCACGCTATCGCTATTGCCTCGAGGTCAGTGAGCTGTGTGCCATTGCGGAGGCCATCTCGGCAACCAGGGGACAGGCAGGCCGGGTCGTAGAAATGGGTGTTGCGCGGGGCATGACCACCGTCTTCCTGAATACCCATCTCGACGCAATTGGAGACCGGCGCAAATACCTGGCGATCGACACCTTCGCCGGCTTCACCGCCGAGGATATCGAGTTTGAAGTCGCCCACCGCGGAAAGACCCGGGATGCCTACTGGGGCTTCGCTTATAATGACGAGAAGGTGTTTCGTAAGAACATGGCGAGGCTCGGCTTCGATCGGGTGGAGGTACTGAAGCTCGACGTGAATTGCCTCAAGAAGGAAGATCTTGGGAGCGTTTCCGTCGCGATTCTCGACGTCGATTTGTATCGCCCAACGCTGCATGCCCTGGAAGTAACCTACGAAGTCTTGGAAGACGGAGGGTACATCTTCGTTGACGACGTCTCCCAAGGCACCGCCTACGACGGCGCAGGTCAGGCGTACCTCGAGTTCACTGAGAGAATTGGCCTTCAGCGAACCCAGATCGGCGGTAAGTGCGGATTGATACGCAAGTAGGTTTCGGCCGAAGCTGACGTCGCTTGAGTGTCGTGCTCGCGAGTGAGGAACATCGTATTCTGCAATCTGCGTCGTCCCGTCCCGGAATTCTCCTGATCGGCAACTATCCTCCGCCCTTCGGCGGGGTCCCCAAACACTTGGAAGAACTGGTTCCGTACCTCGTCCAACGCGGTTGGGACGTGCATGTTCTCTCGGGGGGGACCACCGGCCTGGAACGGGGTCCGGGGTTCGTAGTGTACAAGGATGCACGCCCCGCTCTCACCCGGCGCCTTGCGACAGCCCGATTCCTGGCTCGATCGACATTCGCTGGGAGGGTTACACCCGCGCTGGCGGCAGGCTGCCGTCTCCCCCTCGCACTCTGGCCGGCCATCATGACCCGGGTCAGCCTGGCTGCCGGGATCATCGAGCGGCACAATATCCGGGTGATCAGCGCGTACAATCTCATGACTGGGGCGCCCGTGGGTGCTATCGTGGCGGAGATGTATAGGGTCCCACTCGTGGTCACGAACCTGGGGGAGATTTACAGCCACCGGGAACGTATCGACCGGCAGCTTCCAATGGTTCGACACATCAGCCGGATCGCCACGGTGCTCACTTCGCTCACCCGCCATTGTGCGGAAAGCTACCGTGAACTTGGCCTGGCGCCTCAGGTCCGAGTCCTGCACTACGGTATTGACCGCAGACGATTCGGGCGGGCAAACGGGCGTGAGAGGGTCCGGGGGCGGCTGGGCATTCCGGTGAACGCCGAAGTGGTCCTCTATGTCGGTCGCATGGTGCGCGACATGGGTTTGCATGTGCTTCTGGACGGCATCCCCGAGCTGCTCGCTTCCTCGGACTCGGTTCATGTGCTCATCGCCGGCGCGGACGGGGAGCTGCGTCCTGACGTGGAGCGTGCGGTGGCGCAGTGGCCTGGCCGCGTGTTTGCGGCCGTCGACGTTCCGGAGGAGGAGCTCGGAGATATTTACGAAGCTGCGAGCCTGGTGGTGGCCCCAACCATCGGCGCTCGAGCCTGCGGCAGTCTGGCGTCGGCCGAGGCCATGGCCGCGGGGAAGCCGGTAGTGGCAAGCCGCGTGGGAGGAATCCCGGAATATGTCGATGAGGGCGTGACCGGCTTGCTGGTTCCGCCCGGACAATCGGACGCACTGGTCCACGCCGTCCAGACGCTCCTGCATGATCCCGATCGGCGGTGTGAGTTCGGGCGACGAGGGCGCGAGCGGGTGGCGGAGTTGTTCGACGCCGAGCGGACCAACGCTCAAATCGAGAGCCTCTTCCGAGAAGTGGCGAACCTTCCATGATCTGGGCCGTGGTTCAGCAGGTTGGCGCGCAAGTGGCCACGATGATCGTGTTCTTCGTTCTGGCTGCGCTGCTCCCTCCCCGAGACTTCGGCCTGGTTGGGATGGCTGGCGCCTGGCTCGCGGTGTTGAACGCGTTCTGCGAAACCGGCTTCGGGGCCGCCGTTATTCAGCGAGAGCAGCTGCGGCCCGACCACCTGAGCTCGACCTTCGGGATCAACCTCGTAGTCGGGCTGGGGCTCACGCTGCTTGGAGTGGCCCTGTCCTGGCCCGCGGCTCTTTACTTCCGGACCCCTGAATTGCAGCCGGTCATGGCGGTGCTCTCGCTCGGATTTGGAGTGCGCGCGTTCGGACTTACCCAGGCCGCCCTGGCGCAACGAGAGCTGCGCTTCCGAGCTCTCGCCGTGCGAGATCTCGTCTCCAGTATCGTCGGAGGTGCCACAGGAATTGGGCTCGCGCTCGCCGGCTATGGCGTCTGGAGCCTGGTGACGATGACCCTGGTGAGCGCGGTGCTCGGAACTATCCTGCTCTGGCGGCTGGCCCGCTGGCGGCCTCGTCGGCGGGAGATGTCTCGCAAGGCGGCAGCGGAGCTTTGGCCCTTCTCCTCGCGCATGCTTGGCTTCAATCTGCTCAAGGCTCTGGGGCAGAACACCGATCGCCTGATCATCGGGCCGCTGCTGGGCGTGCACGCGCTTGGATTGTATACCCTTGCCACTCGGGCGGTGATCCTTCCGGTGACGACGTTCGTCGGTGCGTTGGGCAACTACATGTTCCCCAGGGTGGCCAGGCTGCAATCCGAGAGGCCCAAGGTCCGCGCGGTGTACCGCGCCGTGCTCATCGCCATCTTGAACGTGATTCTCCCGGGGTTGGTCGCCTTGGCGGTCCTGGCTCCGGCAGTGGTCCCATTGCTCGGCTCGCGCTGGAATGGTGCCGTGCCGATCGTCCAGGTGCTGACCATCGCCGCGTTGGCCCAGGCCGTGATCGCGCCTGTTGGGCAGCTGATGAAGGGATTGGGGCGCCCCGGATGGCTGATCATCTGGTCGATCGGGTTTACCATCCTCACCGCGGTGGCGCTCTGGATCGGAGCGGCTCGGGGGCTGACCGGCGCCAGCATCGCGTACGTCATCGCCCACGTGGTTGCGCTCCCTCTCATTCTCGTTATCGGGTGGCGCCTGAGCGGCCTCGGCCTGCTCGATCTAGTCAAGGTCTCGTGGCGGCCTGCGGCCGGTGCGGTGGTCCTGGCGACTGCCCTGGCGGTCTTGTCCCACCTTCTGGCGGGTCACAGCCCGCCGGTCTTGGTGGTGGGGGCCTTGGCCGCCGGGACCATGTATCTCATCGCGCTCGCACGGCTCAGTCCGGAATTCACCGGCCTGGCTGTTCGAGAGCTTCGCAAGCTGCGCCTTTCAGGGGAGGAGCCTGCCGCGGTGGTGGCCGCGGCCCCGCGGAGCTAGGTTTCCCCGGCTCGGGGCTGACCAGTCGGCTTCGGTTTGTCTTCCTTTGGGGGGTCATGTCTAGCGAGCGGTACCTGCCCGAGCGTCCCAGCGCTGCCCAAGCCCTGGACGCGGTGCTACATACCCGGAACAAAATCATCCTTGCGGACTTCGCCGCACCCACGCTCGGACAGCGGGTGATTCGTCGGCTTTGGTATGAGCTGATGCGCCTGCGGCATGGGGCACTTGGCAGGGGCCGGCCGGTCGTGGTGCTCTCGGAGCAGCTGGTCGAGAACGCCTTGCTGCTCCGGGAAGTGGATGGCTCCGTACGCAAGGCGCTCGACTTCGGCGGCTTCGAGTCCACCCTGCCGTTGACCCTCGCGGCCCTGGGAGTGGAGGTCACCGTCGTCGACCAGCGACGCTATCCCTTCGAGAACGACCGGGTCCATGTGCTGCAGCACGACATCCTTCAACCCATCATATCGCTGCCCGGCGACTTCGATCTGGTCTACTCCATCTCGACCATCGAACATGTCGGGCTCGGGTCATACGGTGATCCTACCGCGCAAAATGGCGATGCCCGGGCGGTCTCTCATCTATGGGAGAAGGTTCGCCCCGGCGGTCGTCTCTTCCTGACGGTACCCGCGGGTGAGGCCTCGGAGCAGCGAGACTACCGGATCTACTCTCCCTCCAGGGTGCGCGCCCTGTTGCCGGGGCCGGGCGAAGTCCGTTATTTCCGCAAGATCGGCCGCCAAGGTGTGTGGCGAGAAGTGACCGAGGCTGAAATTGCCGGGCATCGATATGAGAATCCCTCGGCCGAGTTTCCGGTCGAAGGCGTGGCCATCGCGACCGTCCGGAAACCGGCTAGCTGATCTCTCACCCACCTACCCAATTGTCCATGCGCTCCTTGGTCATCGACGGCATCCGGCTCTCTGACGACTCCGACTGTTTCGTCATCGCGGAAGTGGGCCACAATCATCAGGGCGACCTCGAGAAGTGCAAGGAGCTCTTCCGAGTGGCCAAGGAATGCGGGGTCGATGCGGTCAAGCTGCAGAAGCGGGACAACCGGGCGCTTTATACCCGGGCGATGTACGACAAGCCCTACGACAACGAAAACAGCTTCGGGGCCACCTACGGCGAGCACCGTGAGGCGCTCGAGTTCGGACGGGACGAGTATCTGGAGCTCCAACGCTATTGCCGGGAGATCCGGCTGACCTTTTTCGCGACCGCCTTCGACGTTCCCAGCGCGGATTTCCTGGCCGGCCTGGACATGCCGGCCTACAAGATCGCCTCCGGTGACCTCAGGACCACACGGCTGCTCCGGCATGTGGCCGAGTTCGGCAAACCCATGGTCGTGAGCACCGGCGGGGCGACGATGGACGATATTGTCCGGGCGTACGACACCATCGCACCGATCAATCCGCAACTCTGCTTCCTGCAATGCACCGCAGCGTACCCGGCCTCACCCGATGAGCTGAATCTCAAAGTCATCACCACGCTCCGGAATCGCTTTCCCGAGCTGGTGGTGGGACTGTCCGATCACGAGAACGGGATCGCGATGGCGGTGGCCGCCTACGTGCTCGGCGCGCGGGTGGTGGAGAAGCACTTCACCCTGAACCACACCTGGAAGGGGACCGATCACGCGTTCTCGCTCGAGCCGATCGGCATGCGCAAACTGGTCCGAGATCTCCGCCGGACCCGAGTGGCGCTGGGCACCGGCCTCAAGTGCCCGCTGCCGTCCGAGAACGGCCCATTGCTCAAGATGAGCAAGAAGCTGGTGGCGAGCCGGGCTCTGCCGGCCGGCCACGTGCTCACGGCGGAAGACGTGGCCATGAAGTCGCCCGGCGACGGGACCTCGCCCCATCTGGTCGATCAGGTGATCGGCATGACGCTGATCCGGCCGCTCCAGCCCGACGACGATATCACCTTCGACATCCTGGTGCAGGGAGAGGCGGGGTGACCACACCGCCGCTGGCCGGCCAGGTGGCGGTGGTCACCGGTGCCTGCGGCCGCTTGGGCCCCATCTGGTGCGACGCCCTGCTGGATGCCGGGGCCAGCGTGGTTGCCCTGGACCTGCCCCAGGCGCCGGCGGACTCGCTCAGCGGCTTGAAGGACAAGGCGGGGAATCGGCTGCAGCTGGTCCGCGCCGATGTGCTCGACCGCCCCTCACTGGTTCAGGTGCGCGACCAGTGCGACGGGGATGGCGGCACGCCCACCATCCTGGTCAACAACGCCGGGATCGATCAGCCCCCCGGTCCTGCCGTCACGTATCGGCTCGAGGATATTCCGCTCGAGGTGTTTCGTGGCGTGGTCGAAGTGAATCTGCTCGGCGCATTCCAGGCGATTCAGGTGTTTGGACCCGGCATGCTGCGCGCCGGCAAGGGCTCCATCATCAACATCGGCTCGCTCTACGCCTCCGTCTCTCCTGATGCTCGCTTCTACGATCACCTCCCGGCCGACCCTCCGTTTCTAAAGCCACCGGGGTACGGCGCCTCCAAGGCCGCGCTGGTCAACCTCACCCGCTATTTCGCTACCCATTGGGGTCCCCGTGGCGTCCGGGTGAACGCGCTTTCCCCCGGCGGCGTCGAGGCCGGACAGGATCCGGACTTCAAGCGCAAGTTCATGGCGCGTGTGCCCTTGGGGCGCATGGCGGCTGCCCAGGATCTGCGTGGCCCCCTTATATTCCTCGCGTCCGATGCCTCGTCCTACGTCACCGGCGTCGAGCTGCGAGTCGACGGCGGGTTCACGTCATGGTAGGAGCCAGCAAGACGCCTTGCCCCCGCCCCCTATGGTCGATCTGAGCCTGCCTTCGCTGGTCCCCAACTTCATCAATGGTCAGGAAGTGTCCGCGCTCTCGGGGGAGACCTTCGAGAAGCGCGCTCCCGCCGACGGGCGGGTCCTGGTCGAGGTCGCCAGATCCAGGGCGGAGGACATCCGCGGCGCGGTCGCTGCCGCGCGCTGCGCCCAACCCGCCTGGGCCGAGGCGACCGTGGTGAGCCGGGGTGATCAGCTCCGGGCCATAGCGCTGGGACTGCGAGAGCACCAGGACGAGGTCGCCGGTCTGGTAGCCCAGGAGACCGGCAAGTCGCACAAGGACGCACGAGCCGAGACCGGGGCCGCGATCGAGATGGGAATGTTCCTCGCGGGGGAGGGAAGGCGGTTTTACGGTCGCACCACGACCAGCGGCATCCCCAACCGCACCGCGCTCACGCTGCGCCAACCGCTCGGGGTCGCCGGGCTCATCATCGCCGCCAATACTCCGATCGCGAACGTCGCCTGGAAGGTCTTCCCCGCGCTCCTCTGCGGGAACGCGGCGGTCCTGAAGGCAGCCGAGGATACCCCGCTCAGCGCCTGGGCCTTCGCCCGCATCGCCAAGACCGCGGGTCTTCCCCCCGGGCTGCTCAATGTGGTGCACGGTTTCGGGGAGGAGGCAGGCGCCCCGCTGGTCGAGTCTCCCGATGTGGATCTGATCAGCTTCACCGGATCCACCGCCGTCGGACGCTACATCGCCCAGGCGGCCGGCGCCCGGCTGGCCAAAGTCTGCCTGGAGCTGGGCGGGAAGAATCCGCTCGTCGTCTGCGACGATGCCGATCTCGATGCCGCCGCAGACGCGGCGGTGCTCTCGGCCTTCAGCAACGCGGGCCAGCGCTGCGCAGCCGGCAGCCGGATCATCGTCTTTCAGGCGGTATATCCGGCATTCCGGGAGCGGCTGCTGGCGCGAGTGGCTCGGCTGCGAGTCGGATGCAGTGATGAGGACGATTTCGGGCCGGTCATCAACGAAAGCCAGCTCACCTCGATGTGCGCCGCAATCGACGCGGCCGGTCGGGACGGCGTCACCGTGCTCACCGGAGGCCACCGGCTCACGGGCCCCGGCTACGACGGGGGGTACTTTCTGGAGCCTACTCTGCTGGAGAACGCGTCGCCGGAGTCCTCCATTTCCCGCTCCGAGCTATTCGGACCGATCTCGGTGTTGTACCAGGTGCCGGACTTTGACGCGGCTCTCCGATTAGCGCACGACTCGCCCTATGGACTCACCGCTTCCATTCATACCGGAAGCATCCACCGGGCCATGGCTTTTCTGAATCGGATTCGATCTGGTGTCGCGGTCGTGAATGGCGCCACCTACGGGAGTGAGCCGCACCTGCCCTTCGGAGGCCTGGGTGACTCCGGCACCGGGTGGCGCGAGGCCGGAACCGAGGCGCTCGACGTCTACTCCGAGTGGAAGACCGTCTATCTCAATTTCAACCCGCGTGCCGTCTGAGTACGCCGCAGTCCCGACCTGCTTCGCACTGGTCCCCGCCCGTGCCGGATCGAAGCGAGTTCCGGGAAAGAACATCCGGCCATTGGCCGGGCATCCTCTGCTGGCCTATACCATCGCGGCCGCTCGGGAAAGCGGGATCTTTGCCGGGATCATCGTCTCGACGGATTCGCCGGAGATCGCGGAGATTGCCCAGTACTATGGCGCGGAGTCGCCCTTTCTCCGGCCCGCGGCTCTGGCGTCCGATGTGTCGCCGGACATCGAATGGGTGCGCTACACTCTGGAGACGCTGGATCGCGCAGGGCGGCGCAGCGACTGCTTCAGTCTGCTCCGTCCCACCAGCCCCTTTCGTCAGGCCGCGACCATCCGCCGGGCCTGGCGGCAGTTCCTCGCGGCCGGGAATACCGATTCGCTGCGGGCCGTGGAGCTCTGTCGTCAGCACCCGGGCAAGATGTGGGTCGTCGAAGGGGACCGCATGACTCCCCTGCTCACCGACGGCCCAGCCGATCCGCCGTGGCACAGTACCCCCTACCAGGCGCTTCCCCGCGTCTACGTCCAGAACGCCAGCCTGGAAATTGCCTGGACTCGCACGGTGACCGAGCTGGGGTCGATCGCGGGACGTGAGATCCAGCCGTTTCTGACGGAGGAGTACGAGGGGTTCGATGTGAATGAGCCGCACGACTGGTGGTACGCGGAGCATCTGATCGCCACCGGGAAGGCGGCGCTTCCATCCGTCTTGCTCGCGCCGTGGAGCGCTGCGGACGCGGCGACGCGCTGACCATGAGCCAGCTCTTCTACGTACCGGCGAGCGAGTTCGAGCGCGTGCGAAGGTTGAGAGCGGACCCGATCCAGACAACGGCGCTGTTCGCGTCGCTTTGCCGGATCAACACGCTCTACATGATCTGCCGTGCCGGCTCGGGTCACATCGGGAGCAGCTTCAGCAGCCTAGACATCGTCACCTGGCTGCACCTGCAGGAGCTTGGCCCCCAAGATCGCTTCTTCTCCTCCAAGGGTCACGACGTCCCGGGCCTCTACGCCACCCTCATCGCGCTGGGCCGCCTGCCCTTCGACAACTTGCACGCCTTGCGGCGCCTCGGTGGGCTGCCCGGTCACCCCGACGTGGGTACGCCTGGCATGGTGACCAACACCGGCCCCTTGGGTATGGGGATCTCCAAGGCCAAGGGGATGGTGCGAGCCAACCGGCTCGCCGGTCGGCGGGGGCGAGTTTTCGTGATGACTGGGGACGGCGAGCTACAGGAAGGCCAGGTCTGGGAGTCCCTGGCGAGCGCGGCGCACGAAGCCATGGGCGAGATCACTGCCATCGTGGATCACAACAAGGTCCAGTCGGATACGCTGGTGTCCTCGGTCAGTGATTTGGGCGACCTGATGGGGAAGTTCACCGCCTTCGGCTGGTACGCGGCCCGCTGCAACGGGCACGATCTGCCGGCGCTGCGGGACTGTCTGGACCGGTTCCGTGGAGTGACTGATCGTCCCAAGCTGATCGTGGCGGACACCATCAAGGGCAGAGGGGTGTCCTTCATGGAGCACACCGCGATGCCCTCGGGAGACCGCTACTACCGCTTCCACAGCGGCGCACCCGACGACGCCACCTATACCAGGGCCGTGGCCGAGTTGATCGCCACGGCCAACGATCTGCTGGCGCAGGCCGGCACCTCGCCCTTGAGCCTGGAATCCGCTCCCACCCCCCCGCGAGCCGATCTACAGGGTGCGCAGCGGCTGGTGGCCGCCTATTCCCGCTCACTCGTCGCGCATGCGGAACGGGATCCTCGGATCGTCGCCCTCGACGCGGACCTGGTGCTGGATACCGGCCTGATCCCCTTCTCGGAACGTCTGTCCGATCGATTCATCGAGTGCGGCATCGCGGAGCAGGACATGGTTTCTCAAGCGGGGGGATTGGCGCTGAGCGGTTTCCTCCCGGTGGTGCATTCCTTCGCCTGCTTTCTATCCACCCGGGCAAACGAGCAGATCTACAACAACGCCACCGAACGGCGCAAAATCGTGTACGTCGGCTCGCTCGCGGGGCTCCTGCCCGGTGGGCCGGGGCATTCTCATCAGTCCGTCCGGGACATCGCCGCGCTTGCCGCGATCCCGGGGCTCACCCTGCTGGAGCCCAGCTGTGAAGCGGAAGTGGAGCTGGCCGTCACCTACTGCCTGACCGAAGCCAGGGACAGCTGCTATCTGCGGCTGGTGTCCATCCCTTGCCGGGTGCCCTATACCTTGCCGCCCCGGTACCGGCTCGAGCCGGGACGAGGTATCGCCCTGACCGACGGCGCCGACGCGGTTGTATTTGGCTACGGCCCGGTGCTCCTGAGTCAGGCCTATCAGGCGGCGACGCTGTTGCGGGATCGGAGCGGATTGGGAGTTCGAGTGGTCAACCTGCCCTGGCTCAATCTGGTGGACTCGGCTTGGCTTGCGGCGGAGGTGAGCGGCATCCCAACGGTATTTACTCTGGATGATCACTATGTGAGTGGAGGCCAGGGCGAGATGCTCGCTGCGCGGCTGGCGGAGTCGGGCCTGGGTTCTGGCGGGCGCATCTCTCGCCTCGGGGTTCGCTCGATTCCGGCCTGCGGGCAGAACGACGAGGTGCTCCGCGCCCACCGGCTGGATGCCGAATCCCTGGCGGCCGACTTTGCGGCCGCAATGGCGGGAGGGCCTGCCGATTGATGCTCGTCCTCTGGGACATCGATGGAACCTTGCTGGTGACCGGTCGCGCCGGCATCTTCGCCTGGGAGGGTGCCTTGCGGGATGTGGTCGGAGTCGAATCGGATCTCTCGGCGTTCGATACCGCCGGCTATCCCGACTACGGGATTGCTCGGCGACTCCTCATTGAGTACGGCGGGCTCGACCAGCCCGGCGCTGACCTGGTGCGAAAGTTGGTGGAGCGCTACGAAGACCGCCTTCCCGCGTCGCTGTCCCAACGGGTGGGCCGTGTGCTTCCCAACGTCCCCGAGATACTCACGGCGCTGGAACGCGAGCCCGGAATCTGTTCCATGCTCCTCACCGGCAACACCCGGCGCGGCGCCCACGCCAAGCTGGCGTATTACGGTCTTGAGCGATACTTCACCGGAGGGGCGTTTTCGAATGACGAAGCGGATCGGGTGGCGATCGCGCAGCGTGCCCTGGACCAGGCGGCGGCGTCCGGACGGGCACCAGACCGTGGACGGGTCGTGGTCATCGGCGACACGCCGCACGATATCCGCTGCGCCCGCGCGATCGGGGCGCGAGCGGTGGCCGTCGCGACCGGCCCCTACGGCGTGCCTGAGCTGTCCGCGGAGGCCCCGTGGAGGACCTTGCGGGAGCTCCCGCCCGCAGCCGAATTCCTAGCTCTGCTCCAGGAAGGTGTGGTCGTCGCCGATGCCTGAGCCGACGATCCTGGCCGCTGCGCCGTTCCCCCTCACGCTGCGGAATTTTGTCGCGACCGGGCTGGCCGGAGAGCTCACCCGGCGGCTCCGTGCGGCCGTGCATTTCATCTCGCCGTACGCGCAGGCTCAGTTCATGGACGCGGAAGGGTTGTCCTATCCCAACCTGCCGGTGCGATCGGAGCCGGGACCCAACGGCGTGCCCATGGTAGGTGGGGTAACGCTGCTCGACCGGGCGCTCAAGAGCGTCCATCTCACCGGTTTCGCTCTGGAGTATCCCGAGGGAAGTCTGCAGAATCTGGAGCTCAGTCGGAGACGTTCGCCCCAGCGAATCGCGGCGCGAGCCCTGACCACCCTCTCGCCCCGTCGTTCTGGGTCGCGACGTCTGCTCCGACGGCTGTACGCGCTGTATCGGCCGGGCCGTGGGGAGATTCGAGCTGCATTCGATCGGGTTCGACCATCGCTGGTTTTGGTCGCCTCGCCGGGACACTACTGGCTGGACCACTTCGTGCTGGATGAAGCCCAGCGCCGGGAGATCCCAACCGTCTGCCTGATACTGAGCTGGGACAATCTCTACTCCCGCGGCCCCATGAGCCGGCGTCCCGATTACCTCATGGTGTGGAGCGAGGAGATGCGGCGTCAGGCGGTGGAGGTGCATCAGTTTCCGGCCGCTCGCATCTGCGTCGTGGGGCCGCTGCAGTTCCGTCTCTATGAGGACCCGCCTACCGCCGGAGAGATCGCCTCGATGCGTGCGCGGATTGGCCTGGGGCCCACGGAGCCGTTTCTGGCCTACGTGTGTGGAGCACGGACCGCGCGGTACGATGTCGAAGACGCGTTGGCGCTGTCGGAGCAGCTTCGGCGGGGGCCATACGGTGGTCTTCGTCTGGTGGTCCGACCGCACCCCCAGGCTTCGAGAGAGGCCTATCAGCTTCTGGCTGACCGGGGCGTCCTGCTGGATCGCTCGCCCGACCTGACGAGCGTCCGGACCCGGCCGGAGGCCCTTGATACCAACGCGATCCGACAGATGGCGAGCCTGCTCAGTGCGGCCGAGTTCGTGGTGAGCAGCTGGGGCACGACCGCGCTGCTCGAGGCCTGCATCTTCGATACTCCATCGGTGCAGCTTCGGTGGATGGAGAGCGTGGCGCACTCCGCGGCCAACGAGGTCCAGCTGGTGCGGGACTTTCAGCGATACATTCACATGCGCGCCTTCGATGAGACCGGTGCGCGCCCCTACTGCGACCACCCCGACGAATTCAACGCGACCCTGGCCGAGCTGGAGGCGAGGAGGGATGAGTACTCTCGCCGCCGGGCCGACGCGGTGGCTCGGCTGACGTGCCTGCCCTTGGGCGGGGTCCTGGATCGGGCCTGTGAGGCGATCCGTCCGCTGTTGCAGGGAGAGGTGCGTTCCCACGGGCCGGCGGTTGCCTGGCGGTGAGCTTCTTCTTCGTCAGCCTGCTGGTTTATGGCGGGCTCACCTTCTGGCTAACTGGCCGAGTCGAGGGCACCACCGCAGAGTGGGGTTACACGCTCCTGCATCTGACGCTTGCCGCGGCCATCAACGCTCATCTTCTCTGGGTGGCGCGTCGCCGGCAGCTTTCGTTCCTGGGATGTGCTCCGCTCGCCTTCCTGGTGGTGTATCACTTCTACTTCACCATGGCGGGGCTCAAGTACTTCTCACCGATCCTCCTCTATCCCCAGTTCAACCTGACACTCGACGCCCAGTTCCTGGGCTCCGTCGCCGGCGGCGGGGTGCTCCTGCTCTGCGGTCTCCTGCTTCGGAGCCAGCCCGGCCCCAGCCCGGCCAGGATGCAGGGCTGGATAACGCGGCATTGGCCCGACGTCCGGCGGCTGATGCTCATCTCGGTGGTTGGCTCGGTCCTGTGCAAGGTCATCCTGTACCGGCTGGGCTATGGCTCCATCTATTCGGAGAGCGCGTACAACCCCAATGCGGTCCGAGGGTATGGAGACTTCTTTGTGCTCCTGGGCAACGACACGTTCGGCGTATTGTCGCTGGTGTTCGGCCTGATCTACCTGCTCCACCCATCCGTCGGGCGGAAGAGACCGCTGACCTTTCTCCTGGCGCTCGCCGGCGTTCTGCTCCAGATCATGTACGCGCTGCTCTATCTCAAGGGGCGCATGATCCTGCTCACGGCCCCCATCACCTTCGCGTTGGCTGCCGAGGTCGTGTCCCACCGCCGAGCTGAACGGCTGATTCAGCTCCTCCTGCTGGTGCTTCCGCCGGCATCACTGCTAGGCGTCCAGCTGACTCTTCTCATCGGAAGGTTCAATCTCCCCGAAGATACCGGCCTGCGCTTGGCCATTGGGGCGGTGAACCGCCGGGCCGATCTCACTGACTTTCCGACCGCGGTCGTGCTCAACTCGGGAGGGCAGGCCCACGACGCCCGGATTGTGTCCCAGGCGCTGCTCAACGCCATCCCCCGGGCCTTCTTCCCTGGAAAGGAGGAAGTGATCAAGGACGTCTACTCTCAGATCCTGGAGCAGCAGCTTGGATGGCCGGCGGGCTTCGGAGAGGATCTGCAGGCCGATTACCTCGATACCGCCTTCAGCAACGGCGTGCTCGCCTTTGGCGCCGTCGGCTTTGTGGTCCTGCCGCTTGTGCTGGTGGGTCTGTATGGGTGGCTTGCGGCGGTGCTGGCGCGAACATTCCATGGGCTGACGTACGGGTTTACTCTCATTCCGCTCACCCTGGCCGCCATGCATATCGAGGGTGAATGGGTATGGATCCCGCTCAACTTCCGGCAGGGACTCTCGTTTGCGGTGATTTGCCTGGGGATCGCGTGGGTGGCCCGGCTGGCGCATGACGTGCTGGTGGTAGCGACTCATCCTCCACACTTGGTCGGAGCGGAGAGCCGGTGACCAGGATGACCTCGGTAACCAGTCTTCCGGTCGTAACCGTGAACGCCCGCAGACTGGCACGCCGCCGCACCGGCATCGAGACGTACATGGAGCGCCTGCTCACCGCGATCCATACCACCGGCACGGCCCGCGTCGTGGCCACCACCTGCGAGCCGCTGCCTGCGGGCACGCTTCCCTTTGCGGACATCCGCCTTCGGCCGCTCCGGGACCTGCGACCCGGGCGTCTCGGCTCGCAACTTCGAAAGCTCTGGTTCGACTATTGGGGTTGCCTGCAACCGGTGCGGGAGCAGGATTCGATCCTCTTCCACGGACTCGACGGGCTCATCCCGCGTTCTCTTCGACGGTCCGACCGGTGCGTTATCACGATCCACGATCTGGCGTTCGCCGTGCATCCAGAGCTGTATCATTGGCGCACCCGGATACTGTACCGCGCCCTTTTTCGCTGGATGGTAGGCCGCGCCGATCGGGTCATCGCCGATTCCGCGCACACGGCCCACGACCTGGTGCGGATCGCAGGCGTGCCGGCTTCGCGCATCGAGGTGGTCCATCTCGGCGTGGACCCGATCTACTTCTGTCCGCCGGCCCAGCAGCTTGGACCCGGTCCCTGGAAGGATGCGCCGTACGTGTTTGCGGTGGGCGGCATTTCTCCCAGAAAGAACGGACGGCGGCTGATCGAGGCGTTTGTCAGGTGGCGCGCCCGTGGAGGTCAGCGGTCGCGTTATCGGCTGTTGATAGCCGGTAACTCGCTCGATCCCCGGTTTGCCGGCGACGGCGCGGCTGCGCTGCCTGAAGGCATTATCCAACTGGGCCACGTGGACGATGCCCAGCTTCGCGCCCTGTATGCCGAGGCGCAGGCCCTGCTGTTCCCCACCATTTACGAGGGCTTCGGCCTCCCCATAATCGAAGCCATGGCCTCCGGAACCCCGGTCGTCACCTCCCGAACCGGCTCGGCGCCGGAGGCCGCGGGTGATGCCGCGATCCTGGTGGATCCCTTCGACGTCGGGGACATTGCCGACGGTCTCGAGGTCGTGACTCAGCCGGAGGAGCAGTCCCGGCTGCGGGCATTGGGGCCGGCGCGCGCCAGGCACTTCACCTGGGAGCGCGCGGCGCTGGCCACGGGCGAGGTCTATCGTTCGCTCGGGCACTGATGGTGGGCAACCCGCAGCGGATATTCCTCAACGCGAGCAACATCACGGGGAGCGGTGCCTCGGTCCTGGTCGCCAATCTGCTTCCCGAGCTCTACCGCGCCGCACCCACCACCGAATTCATCACCCTCCTTCCCGATGTGACTGCGCTGGCTGAGGCGGCGACGTCGGCCAATTCCCGAATCATCGGTCGTTCGCGACCACGAGTTGTGGGGAACAATCTGGCCCGGCTGCTGGACCTCCACGGCGGATTGGGTCGCGCGGTCCGGGCATCGCGGGCGGATGTCTGCCTCACCCTTGGCGACCTGGGCCCCGCCCGCCTGCCGTGCCCGCATGTGGTCTTCCTGCACAACCCCCTGTTCGTCTATTCGTCGGAGGACCTCGCCGGCCGGGACAGTTGGTCCCCGGCCAAACGGCGCTACTTGCTCTGGCAGTTTCGCCGCTGCATGGCAGGTGCGAGTGACGTGATCGTGCAGACACCGGTGATGCGGTCTCGGCTGGCCGCGACGGTAGCCGGCATCGAATCCCGGGCTCACGTGATTTCTCAACCGGTTCCCCGCCACGTCGCGGCGGGTTCGGGTTCGCCCGGGCACTCGCCCATGGCGCGGTGCGACAAGCCGGTCAGGTTGCTGTTCCTGGCCGCGCACTACCCGCACAAGAATCATGCGATCCTGCCGGCCCTCGCGGCCGAGATCCGGGCGCGCGGCCTCGGCGGCCGGATCCAGATCTTCGTCACACTGGGCGCGGGGGCCCCGCCGGAGCTTCGGGCGGCGCTCGCGGCTAACGCGGACGTGGTGACTGATCTCGGACCGCTGCTTCCTGCTCAGGTGCCCCAGGCGATGAGTGATGCCTCTGCCCTCTTCCTGCCCACGCTGCTCGAGAGCTACGGCTTGATCTATCTGGAGGCGATGGCGTGCTGTCTGCCGATCCTCACCTCCGACCGGGATTTCGCCCGCTGGATCTGCGCCGACGTGGCTCAATACTTCGATCCCTTGAACCCAGGCTCAATGGTTGACGCGATCGTGGGCTTACCCATCTTCCAGCGCGCGACGAATGTTGCCGAACGAGCTCGTGCGCGACTGCGTCTGCTGCCCTCAACGTGGTCCGAGGTGGCCAATCAGTTCCTCGCGGTGCTTCAAGGCGCTGGCGGGCCTGCCGCGTCCGACTCCCCCGGCTCCCCACTCCCCCGTATGTTCCCGCAGTGCTGACCGATCATCGCTCGGCAAACCGCCGGCTGCCTGGTTCGGTCCTGGTCACCGGCGCGAGCGGGTTTGTGGGACACCACGTCTGCTCGGCTCTGCTTGCGCAAGGTATTACCGTTCGTGGCCTCGTCCGCGGCTCTCACAGATCTTTGCCATCCGGTTCGATCCCCCAGCCGGCGAGCGGCCTGGACGACATCCCGGCCTTGCGCCAGGCGGTTGCCGGAGTGGAGGGTGTGATCCATCTGGCCGCCCGGGTCCACATGACCCGGTCGCCTGGTGACACGGAAGCCTTTCGCAGGGTCAACGTAGAAGGGACCAAATCCCTGCTGGAGCTGGCCATAGCTGCCGGGGTGCGAGACTTCGTGTTTGTCAGCACGGTAAAGGTCATGGGAGAGACCAGCGATGAGCCGTGGACCGAGAACATGGCTGCCGTTCCGGTCGACCCATACGGCGCGACCAAGCTGGAGGCGGAGCAGGTGGTCCGAGAACTCGCCGGCAGAGCTGGGCTGCATGCTCCCATTCTACGGCCGCCGCTGGTCTATGGACCGGGCATGAGAGCCAATGCCCTCCGGCTGTTTCAGGCGATCGATCGAGGTCTGCCTCTTCCTCTGGGTGGAATCCGCAACCGCCGGAGCCTGCTCTATGTGGGGAACCTCACCGTTGGGCTCCTTGGGACACTGGCCAGCGAGGGTGGCAACGACACCTTCTTCGTGAGCGACCAACAGGACCTGTCGACCAGTGAGCTCGCCGTCGCTGTCGCCCGCGCTCTCGGCCGCCCCTCACGGCTGATTCGGGTGCCGGTGCCTCTGCTTCGGACGGCGGGCCGGATTGGAGATCTCGTGGCCCGAGCGCTACCGATTCCGCTCAACACGCCGGCCGTCGCCCGACTGGTCGGCTCGCTCGCGGTCGACAGCTCCAGGCTCTCGCGCCAGACCGGCTACTCTCCTCCGTTCTCAATGGCCGAAGGTCTCCGGATCACGGCCGAGTGGTACCACACCTTGACGCCCGGTAGGACATGACCGGCCACCTCGCGATCGTGGGAGGATCTGCGTGGGTGGCCAGCCTGCTGCTGTCATGGGCAGTGCTGCGGTACGCCATTGGCGAGGCACTGCTCGACCTCCCGAACGAGCGCAGCTCCCACACCACACCGACGCCGCGTGGCGGTGGGCTTGCAATCGTGCTCGTCATCCTCGGCGGGCTGGCGATTCTGGCGGCGACCGGAGAGATCGATGGTCCGACCGGAGCGGCCCTGGTAGGCGGAGGTGGCCTGATCGCGGTGGTGGGTTGGATGGATGACCGCCGGCACTTGCCGGCGGTCGTCCGTTTTGCGTGTCAGATCATCGCCGCCGTTTGGGCCGTCGCCTGGCTCGGTGGCATGCCCACGCTCACCTACGGCAGCGGATCGGCCCACGTGGGGGCGGCTGGCGCCGTGATCGCCACTCTGGCGATCGTCTGGGCGATCAACTTCTACAACTTCATGGATGGCATCGACGGGCTGGCGGCAGGAGAGGCGGCGACCGCCGGTCTGGCAGCGACGCTGCTGCTGGCGTCTCGCCATTCTCCCCTCGCGGGAGCGGCCGTGCTGATCGCCGGCGCGGCAGCTGGATTTCTTCCCTGGAACTGGGAGCGAGCCCGGATCTTCATGGGAGACGTTGGCTCCGGCTTCCTCGGCTTCGTCTTCGCTGCACTGGCCCTTGCCTCTGAGAACTCGGGAGCAATGCCCACTCTCGTCTGGCTTCTCCTGCTTGCGGTTTTCTTTGTGGACGCGACCGTCACTCTGTTCCGGCGAATCTTCCGGCGAGAGGACTGGTACGCGGCGCATCGGGCCCATGCCTATCAGCGGGCAGTGCAGGGAGGATGGTCGCATGCCAAGGTGGTGTCGGCGGTGCTTCTACTGAACCTCCTTCTCGCCGTTCTTGCCTGGGTCGCCATCCGTTCACCCGATCGCCTTCCGGTCATGCTATTGCTGGCTGGCGTGCTTCTCGGAGGGCTCTATCTCGCGGTAGAACGCTGGCGTCCGATGGTCCAGTGGCCTCGCTCCGCAATGGAAAAGCCCGTCCCGTGAGTATATGTTGCGGCTCCAACAGGGGGTGAGATTCGTGACGATGGTGGGACTGTGACCGCTCACACGCGCGAGTCGACGCCTGCGTTCCGTTCCGAGAGAGGCGGCCCCGAGGTCGAGGTCTCCTTTCTCGCGATCGCCAATGTGCTGCTGCGCTATCGGCGGCTGGTCATCGGAGCAGCCCTTCTGGTCTTTGCTCTGGTCGTCGGCATCACCCTTGTCTTGCCCCGCTCTTACACCTCACGCTCCAGCTTCATGCCGCAGACTCGAAGCCAGACGGGTTCGCTGAGCGGCCTTGCGGCCCAGTTCGGCTTCACCCTGCCGCTCTCTGCCACCGACGGAGGGCAGTCGCCGGCCTTCTATGCCGATCTGGTGAAGTCGCGCAGCATCTTGGGTGGCGTGGTGGACAGTCAGTTCGAGTATCAAGGCGATCAGGGTCCGGTGAAGGGGACGCTGGTCGACTTCTACAAGTCCAAGGGGAAAACCCCGGCGCTTCGTCGCGACGCTGCCATCCGCAAGCTGGAAGATGACGTCGAGGCTACGACGGTACAGAAGACCGGGATGGTCAATCTCGCCGTCACCGTGCGCCAGCCGGCCTTGGCCCTCGAGATCAACCAGCGCCTCTTGGACTTGATCAATCAATTCAACCTTCGCACTCGGCAGTCCCAGGCCTCCCAGGAACGCCGGTTTACCGAGCAACGGCTGGCCGAGGTGCGGCAGGACCTCCGGGCGGCGGAAGATCGGCTGCAGCAGTTCCTTCAGAGAAACCGCGACATCCGGAACTCCCCGGACCTGACTTTCCAGGCTGATCGGCTGCAGCGAGAGGTCACGATGCAGCAGCAAGTCTTCACCACTCTCGCACAAGCCTACGAGCAAGCCAAAATCGAAGAGGTGCGCGACACCCCGGTGATCACCGTGGTCGAGCGCCCGGAAGCGCCGGTTCGCCCGGACCGCAGGGGGCTGATCGGGAAGGGCTTGCTCGGTCTTCTTCTCGGCTTGGTGATAGGGGCCGGGCTGGCCTTTGGGAAATCTTTCGCGGCCAACTCCGACCGATTGACCACGAGCGAGGCCGCCGAGTTCGCCGTGCTCCGCCGGCAGGCTGCGGGAGAGCTCCTCCGGCCGTGGAGGCCCCTGGCCGAGCTCCTCCGACTCCGGCGGCAGCGGGGCACGAACCTCTAGCGAAGGGAGAGCCGGGTCCGCGCATCGGGCCCGCAAGTTGCTTCATGTGACAATTTTCACGGCTTAGAAGGCCGGAAACGTGTCATTGTGTCGCATAGCAGAAGGATCGAGCGATCTTCCCGAAACCCGGATTGGTGGGAGACTGGACCAGAAGGCAGCTGCTAACCTCCTGATGGACAAGGCCTTGACTCCTGCTCCGGACCTGCGGATACTAGCGTAATGGCCCCCGAACCGCTTTCCCCGCCGCCAGCTCACGTTCGAAACCGATACCTCTTCGCGTCCGACATCCTCCTCTTCGGATCGTCTACCATCGTTGCCTTCGCGCTCCGTTTCGAAGGGTTCGAATGGGGCGACACCTGGAATCGCGCGGCCCTGCTCTATCTCGTTCTTTCGCTGCCCATCAAACTGTATGGGTTCTGGGCCGTCGGGATGTACCGGCGCCTCTGGCGCTACGCTGGTATCGTCGAAGTAGAGCGGGTGATTTCTGCTTCGGCCCTCTCCGGGCTCGCCTGCCTGGTGCTCGGCTTGGTTGTGCTGCCGGGACTTCGGCTTACCGAGATGCGGGTGCCGATCTCGGTCCTGTTCATGGACGGTCTCCTGACCGGGGCGGCGGCATCGCTCCCGCGCTTTGCGGTCCGCTCGCTGGGCCGGAGAGGTCAGCGCCGACGGCTGGAAGACGCGCGCAGGGCCATCATTGCCGGAGCCGGGGCGGCTGGGGAGATGATCGTAAAGGAGCTGCTGGGCCACCCGCAGCTCGGGCTCAACCCCATCGGGTTCGTGGACGATGACGCCTCTAAGCATGGCCATCGGATGTGCGACCTGCCGGTTTTGGGCGCCCTGTCCGCAATTCCGGACATTGTGTCTCAGTACGACATAGATGAGATCGTCATTGCCATGCCCAGGGCACCGGGGAGGATCGTCCGCCGGGTCGTCAAGGCTGCCCTGCAGGCAGGAGCCAAGACCCGCACCATTCCGGGGATGTATGACATTCTTTCGGGGCGGGTGACGGTCGCCTCCCTGCGGGAGGTCGAAATCCAGGATCTGCTCCGGCGGGACCCGA
Organism: Gemmatimonadales bacterium; assembly: GCA_036556025.1. Lineage (GTDB taxonomy): Bacteria > Gemmatimonadota > Gemmatimonadetes > Gemmatimonadales > GWC2-71-9 > CAVVWJ01. The sequence continues at coordinate 30,814 of DATBKD010000125.1, forward strand.
TCCAGACCGATCTGCAACAGGTCCGCTCCCTGGCCACGGGCGAGACCGTCCTGGTGACAGGGGCCGGCGGGTCAATCGGGAGCGAGCTGTGCCGGCAGCTGGCCCGGTTGGAGCCTGCTCAGATCCTGCTCCTGGGCCACGGAGAAAATTCGATCTTCGATATCGAGCTCGAGCTGGCCGAGGCCTATCCCAACCTCACCCTCGTGCCGCTCATCGCGGATGTGCGGGACCGTGAGCGCATGCGACGGGTCATCCAGCAGTACCAGCCCTATGCCGTGTTTCACGCCGCGGCGCACAAGCACGTCCCCCTCATGGAAGGCAACCTCGCTGAGGCAATTACCAACAACGTTCTTGGCACCAGGAACGTGGCCGAGTTGAGCGCGGAACTTGGCGTGGAGCACCTGGTGCTGATCTCCACCGACAAGGCGGTCCGGCCTACCAACGTCATGGGCGCGACCAAGCGAGTGGCCGAACAGATCGTGCAGGACATCGCCGAGAGCCATCGCCGGAACTTTGTCGCGGTCCGGTTTGGGAACGTGCTGGGCAGCCGGGGCAGTGTGGTGCCCACCTTCCTTCGCCAGATCCAGTCGGGGGGCCCGGTCACCGTCACCCATCCGGAGATGCGCCGCTACTTCATGACCATCCCCGAAGCGGTCCAACTGGTACTTCAGGCGGGGGCGATCGGAAAAGGCGGTGAGGTCTTCGTGCTCAACATGGGCGAGCCGGTCAAGATTCTCGATCTGGCCACCGATCTGATTCGGCTGTCGGGCCTGGAGGTGGGCACCGACATAGAGATTCGGTTTACCGGCACTCGTCCGGGAGAAAAGCTCTACGAGGAGCTCTTCTTCAGCTCCGAGAATGCCTACCCGACGGATCACCCTAAGGTGCTTCGGGCCAAGAACGGCTCACTCCCGCCCGGACTTGCGTCGGTCATCGACGTGTTGATCGACGGGGCCCACAGGGGCTGGTCCGATGAGGCCCTCCGCGCGCTCCTCGTCAAGCTGGTCCCCGACTTCAGTCCCCAGACCGAGGGCTCTCGCCGCGATGGTGTGGCGGAAGTGGCCCGGATCTAGAGCCGCTCTGGGTCCGGACTGACCGACGCTGGAGCCATGCACCGCACCTTTCTCATCCTCTCCCAGGTCTACCTTCCCGATCCCGCGTCGGTCGGCCAACATCTGGCAGACGCGGCAGCCGAGCTGGTGCGGCGAGGTCACCGAGTGGTCGTACTGACCTCGAATCGCGGCTACGACGATCCTTCGCTGCGCTATCCGCGACGCGAGACGATTGATGGCGTAGAGGTCCGGCGGATTCCTTGGACCTCGTTCGGCAAGCGGTCCATGGCCCTCCGCCTGCTCGCCGGGATTTCGTTTACCCTGCAATCGGTCCTTCGCGGTATGGCGGTGGGTCCGATCGATGCCGTGTTGGTGAGCACCACGCCACCGCTAATCCCGATCGCGGCGCTGCTTCTTGGGGCGCTCCGGCGAGCCCCCATCAAGTACTGGGTGATGGATCTCAACCCCGATCAGCTGGTTGCGCTCGGGGTCATCGAGCAGTCCTCCTGGCGGGCTCGGGGCTTCGAATGGCTCAATCGGCTGATGCTCGACCGCGCGGACGATGTGGTCGTCCTGGATCGGTTCATGGCAGCGCGGGTGAACCGGAAGCGGGACGTCTCGGCCAAGCTGACCGTGCTGCCGCCCTGGCCCCATGACGAGCATCTCGAGGTCATCGATCATCAATCCAACCCATTTCGCCAGCGCCATGGCCTCGCCGGTAAGACGGTGGTGATGTACAGCGGCAACCACGGCCCCTCCAACCCGATCACCACTCTGCTCGAGGCGGCCAAACGGCTGCAGGATGTGCCCAACCTCATGTTTCTGTTCGTCGGGGGCGGCACCGGCAAGCGCGAGGTGGAGCAGGCCGCCGGTTCCAACATCCTCTCCTTGCCCTACCAGCCCTTGGCCGAGCTGAAGTACTCCCTGTGCGCCGCCGATGTTCATGTCGTGACGGTGGGAGATGGGATCGTGGGCATCGTCCATCCTTCCAAGGTGTACGGCGCGCTAGCGGTGGCCCGCCCGGTCCTGATGGTTGGACCCCGGGAGTGCCACGTCACTGAGATTCTCGACGCTGGCGATATCGGCTGGCGGGTATCCCACGGAGACGTGGACGGCGCCGAACGGGTGCTTCGGGAGATCGCCCAAGCCGACCGCTCGGAGCTTGCTCGGCGAGGAGAAATCGGGCGGCAGCTGGTGCAGGGGCGGCTCAGCAAGGCGGTGCTCTGTGGCCGGTTTTGTGATGTGATCGAACGGGGAATCGCCGGGCCGGAGCCGGGCCGCGAGGCTCCGCCGTCTTCCGGGTTGACCATCGCACCTCGTGAGGCCGATACTTCTGCCGATTGTAACGAACCCATTCTCCGAGGATAGGTAGCTCATGGCGGATGTCGCAGTCGTCGCTGGGGCGGGTGGATTCATCGGCGGGCACCTGGTCGCCAAGCTTCGGGAGTCGGGCGTCAGCGTCCGCGCGGTCGACATCAAGCCGGTAGCCGAGTGGTATCAGGTCTTCCGCGACGTCGAGAACATCGTGGCAGACCTCAAGCTCAAGGAGGCTTGCGAGCAGGTTTGCGCGGGTGCGGAACGGGTCTATCAGTTAGCCGCGGACATGGGGGGCATGGGGTTCATCGAGCACAACAAGGCTCTCTGCATGCTCTCGGTTCTGACCAACACCCACATGCTGCTGGCCGCCCAGCGGGCCGGGGCCCGACGATTCTTCTACTCGTCCTCGGCCTGCGTCTACAATGCCGACAAGCAGAACTCTCCCGACGTCGAGCCGCTGAAGGAGTCCGATGCCTATCCGGCTCTCGCCGAGGATGGGTATGGGTGGGAAAAGCTCTTCTCCGAGCGGATGTGTCGGCACTTTCGTGAGGATTTCGGGCTGGCGACTCGGGTCGCCCGTTATCACAACGTCTACGGCCCGCACGGCACCTGGGAGGGTGGACGCGAGAAGGCGCCGGCGGCCATTTGTCGCAAGGTGATTCAGGCCAAGCTGAGCCAGGAACCGTCGATCGAGATCTGGGGCGACGGGACCCAGACCAGATCGTTCATGTACATCGACGACTGTATTGCCGGCACGCTGGCGATCATGGAGAGCGACATCCTGGAGCCGATCAATCTCGGCAGCAGCGAGCTGGTCACCATCAACCAGTTGGTGGACATCGTCGAGGAAATCGCAGGAGTCAAGTTGCGGCGGGTCTACCGGACGGATGCGCCCAAGGGGGTCAATGGGCGGAATTCCGACAACACCATGATCCGGCGCGAATTGGGGTGGGAACCGTCCATCCGGCTCAGGGATGGGCTGGAGCAGACCTATCGCTGGATCTACGACGAGTACCTGGTGAAGTACGGCGAGGCCGCCGGCGCCGGCCGCCAGCCGAGAAACCTGAGGGAGATCAAGCCGCGCAAGCGGGTCAGCGCCGAGCGACCACGATGAGGGTGACCAGGGTGCCCAGCACCGTGGCTACGGTACCGAGGATCGCCGTGGTATTGCTGGGTTGCTCCTGGACTATCTTGGTCGGCACGAACACCACGGCACCGGGGCCGGGCTCGGGAATGCCATCGGCCAGGATGATCCTCCGCTTGACTCCTTCTCGTTTTCCATCGGGTTGGGTCACGTAGGGCCGCTTCTGATCTCCATTCTGCGCGTACCCACCGGCCGCATTGATGTACCAGTCGAGCGACTTCCCCTCAGTGTAGGTCACCGGCCCCGGTGAATTTACCGCACCTTCCACCATCACGATCGGGTTGTACTCGGGGATATTGATCGAGTCTCCCCCCACCAGGATGATGTTGTCGCGGTCCTTCGGCTCCTGGAGCACGCGCGGCAGATCGACCCCCACGCGTTCCACGAAGCCGCGCGGCAGGCTGTCCTTGTGGACCTGACTGTCGGCGACCATGGGTGGTTGCCGGCTTTCCGTTGCCCTCCGGGTCGGAGAATAGGCTCGATAGAACTGGATCCCACCCGCATACGCGACCGGCGTCAGGCCGCCCGCTCGCTGGACCAACTCGCTCAGCCGCTCGGTCCTGCTCTGAAGGGCGTAACGCCCGGGGTACTTGACCTGACCGGTCAGATAAACCAGCCGCTGCTGGTCCCACCCGGGCTGACGGCTGATCATCACGTTGTCGTACGGCTCCAGCTTGACCTCGGGAGCTCCGGACGGCGGGGCTGGCGCTCCGGGCGGTCCCATGTACGCGCCATCGGTCCCCCGCCCGAAGAGATAGGTGGAATCCAAAGGAGCCTTGATCGTTGTCGCCAGGGCGTTGGGGTCGGTTCGATTGGCTACCCGCGCAACCTCGGCCTCCTTGAGGTAGGCATCTTCGGTGAGCCCACCTGCCAGCAGCACCGCATCCCGAACCGTCATCCCCTCGCGGTAGAGCACCCGCCCGGGTTTGCGAACCGCTCCCACCACCGAGATGTACAGCTCGGGCCTAAAGCTGGTACGGGAGAAGACTCGGATCTCGTCCTGGTCCTGAAGGACGATGTCGTCCTTGACCTTGCCGGTGGTGTCGGCAAAGGAGGATCGCAGCTGGATCATCGACGAGTCCTCGGCCATCCGGGACACCAGGATCCGTTCGAGGTACACGTCCGGCCGGACCCCGCCCGCCAACCGGATAGCGTCACTCAGATGCATGCCGGGAGTAAATCCGACCGTTCCCTCGACCCAGACGTTCCCCTTCACGGTGACGAAGCTGCGCACCCGCTGAGGCAACCCGAAGACGGTGACGGAGTCGCCCGGGGCCATTGGTAAGGCCGGCAAGCTGGTTCCATCGAACTGGTCGGGCCCGACGTCGATCACCACCCGCGCCTGGCCGTCGCTGCTCCGTTGCCCGGCGGGTAGCACTCGATGGACCTGCACTCGAGCCCGAGTCGCCGTGGGATCGAAGCCGCCCGCGAATCGGATGACGTCGCCCAGAGTCTCGTTGGGCCGAATCTCGTAGATGGCAGGCCGGGTCACCTTGCCCGCCACCTTCACAAAGCCGGAATGGACCGGCACGAACACCACGTCGCCGCTCGAAAGCCGGATGTCCGAACTGTTGTTTCCGCGGAGCAAGTAGTCGTAGACGTCGAGCGTGTCGATCAGCTTTCCACCGCGACGGATCTGCACCTCGCGGAAGCTGCCGTTCTCGGTCGGCCCGCCGGCCGAGTAGAGGGCGGAGAGGACGGTGCCCGCGGCCGATATCTGATAGGCCCCCGGGCGCACCACGTCCCCGATGACAAATACCTGGATGTTGCGCAGCCGAGCGAGCGAGATCTGAAATTGGGTGGTCGACCGCGGACCGCGTCGGACCCCGGAGTAGACTCGGTGCAGCCGGGTATAGAGTTGGTCGCGCAGCTCCGCCAGGGTGAGGTTTCCCACGTAGACCTGTCCCACCTGGGGAATGATGATGAATCCTTCGCGGGTCACCTCGAGGGTGTACGACTGCTCCACGTCCCCGGTGAGAATGAGCACCATCACGTCGCCCGAGCCCAGCCGATAGTTCTCGTCCACCGGCCCGGACTGGGTGGGTTGAAATCGCGTCGAGGTGCGGCGGAAGGTCTCGATCCCGTACAGTTTCAGCTTGGAGGGTCCGAAGAGTCTGACCGAATCAGCCAGTGAATCCGCCCGCAACGAGTCTGCTCGACGGTCTCGGAGGGAATCCAGCAGCGCACGAAGCGAATCCGACTGCACTCGCATCGAGTCACGGGCTTGCAAGGAGTCGAGCTGCGTTTCACTCAACAGTCCCAGGGCCCGGACCGCCTCGAAGGTGCGCGGGCCAGGGCGGACTTGGCGGGTGGTATCGGCGCCGGCGAGATAATCGTCCAGCAGGGTTTCCGGGTAGCCCGCGGCACGAAGACGGGCGCGGATCTGATCGGGCGTCATTCCCGACGCGCCGATCTGGCGTCGTAGCTCCTCCACCACGCTCGGGTTTCGGAGCAGTCCCCGGGCCGAGTCGGCATTGGGAAGTTGCTGGCCCGGCTGGATCTGAGTGGGAATCTGGGCCGCAGCGCTCGATAGCCTGGCGCATAAGACAAGCGCCAACAGCCCGGCGACCCTGAGGCGCTGGCAGATGCGTGATCCAGAGCTAGCCATGTGCTGCGAAGATGGTTCCTAAGTAGGGTGATGTCAAGCGGTTGCGTTGGTGAGCTCGCGCCAGAACTGAACCGTCTTCTGGGCGATGGCGGCATCGGTGAACTCGTCCATCACCCGCCGCCGTCCAGCGGCGCCCAGGCGCTGATGCTCGGCCGGGGAATCGTGCAGTCGCTGCAGGGCGTCGGTGATCGCAGAGACGTCTTCTTCGGGCACGACGATCCCGGCATCGCCCAGGGTGCCCGGGAGCGCCCCAGAGGCGCTGCCCACGACCGCGACGCCGTGAGCCATAGCGTCCAGCGCGGCCCGGGGGGTCGCCTCCACCCACTGCGGAGCGGAGCGGGAAGGCAGGACCACACAGTCGAGCCGGGGCCAGATCTCCTCCACAGCGGGGCGGGGCAGGGCGCCTAGCCAGGTCACCCGGCCGGCGATGCCCAGACGCTCGGCCAACGCCTCGAGCTCCTCCTGAGCCGGGCCGGTGCCCACCACGAGGATGGTCCAGCGCCCCACCAGTTTGACGCAGGCGCGAAACAGAAGGTCGAGCCCCTTTTCCGGGATCAGCCGTGCCAGGAACCCGATGCACAAGCCTTGGTGCGGGTTGCGTGGGACCGCGAGCGGAAGGGGAACGCCGAGCTGGGAGACGACCCGGTGCTTGAGATTCGGATGATGACGGAGGACCAGCCGTGCCGCGAGCTCGTTCACGGCGATAACCCCCGCAGCGCTGTTCAGCACCCGTGAGCGCCTGAACTTGGTGACCCAGGAGCGATTCCCGGGCAGGCTCTCGTTGGTGAGCACGACGTACGGGATACCTTGGCGGCGGGCCAATCGGGCCAGGGTCGCGGCTCCGCGAGTCCACGGCTCTTCTTCGATCTGCACGATGTCCGGCTTGAAGTCGGCCAGGAGACGGCGCAGGGCGCGCGCGTTCCAGCGGGGATTCCCGCCGCGCCGGGCACTGCCACCAATCGGGACGGGGATGATGCGCACGCCGCCGTCATCCCCGAAGCTGGTTTGCTGTTCCCGCTGCAGACCATTGGGTACCCAGCGGTCGGGCGCGGCCGCCGCTACCGCCGGGCCCAGGCCGGCGATGGCCTTGAGCTTGCCCCGGTTGGCGGGGTCGGCGTAGGCGCGGGAGAGCAGTACAGCGCGCACCTCAGCCGAGCCGGGTTGAGGGGGCTGGCATCAGTTGCTAAGCAGGGTTTCGACGGTATCGGCCACCCGAGAGGCCGCGTCTCCGTGGCCGTACATCCCTCGGTCCCAGCCTCCGCCTTGAGCCCAGCGCTCGAGTTGCCGCCGCACGGTTGGCCCGAGCTCGGCGGTTGCGCGAGCGGGGTCGACGGTGGCGTTGGCGCCGAGCTCGACCGTCTCGAGCCATTCGGTTTCCCGCCGCAGGGTGACGCACGGAACCCCCAACCAGTAGGCCTCGCGCTGGAGCCCGCCGGAGTCGGTGACCACCGCGGCCGCGCCACGGGTGAGCGCCAGGCTCTCGAGATAGCCGACCGGAGGCAGGATGTTCAGCCGGTTGCCAAACTGAGCCCGGGGAGCGTGGGCATCGAGCACGGCACGGGTGCGCGGGTGGAGCGCGAGGATGACGACGTGGTCCAGCGAGGCCAGCGCGTTGAGCACCTCGTAGAGCACCGTGGGCCGGTCGGTCAACTCCGCCCGATGCAGGGTTGCGAAGCAATAGGGCTTGCCCGCGAGTGAGGCGACGAACTCCTCCGGACGGGGGAGCGCGCCGGTGTGGGCGCAGAGGACGTCGAATGCCACGTCCCCGGTCTGGTGGATGACGCCATCGGAACGCTCGGCTTCGACCCGGGCCGTCGCACGGGCCGAAGGAGTGCAGAGCACCGAGGCGAAGGAATCCACCACGCGGCGATTGATCTCTTCGGCCATGAGCGGGTCATTGGAACGGAGACCCGCTTCCACGTGCACCACGGGAATGCGCAACTTGCCCGCGGCCAGCGCGCAGCCGAGCGTCGAGTTGGTATCGCCGATGACGACGACCGCGCTGGGCCGGTGCTCCTTGAACACCACCTCGGAACCCACCAGGATGGCGCCGGTCTGCTCGCCATGGCTGGCCGAGCCGACCTCGAGGGCAATGTCGGGGAGGCGGACTCCGAGCTGCTCGTAGAGCAGCGCGTTGAGTTCGTAGTCGTAGTGCTGACCGGTGTCGATCGCGAGCACCTGCCCCACTCGGGCGAGCTCGCGTCTCAACACGCTGGCCTTGATGACCTGCGGGCGTGTCCCGTAGCAGAGCGCGATATCGGTTTGCGGCATACGATCTCGTGTGGCAATTCGGCGGTCGGGTGGTGCCGGGACGCCTAAATCTGGCTTCCCATCGTGCCTCCTCCAAGGCCCAATGCTGGTTGACATCGATCCTCGGTCGTGACGAACTTGGCGGGACCCGCATGCGCATCCTTCATCTCGCGAAGTACTACTGGCCGCGATCGGGCGGCATGGAACGGGTGGTCCAGGGGCTGGCTGAGGGCGCGGCCAACCTGGGGCATCAGGTGGAGGTCGTGGCGGTCGAGACCATAGGCCGAGCCGGAAATCCGGCCCGGCAAAGGTCGGCCGTCACCCGGGCGTTTTCCTTGGCGGCCCTCGGCAGCCAGGAGATCGCGCCCGGCTACATTGCGGCGGCCTGGAAGCGCGCCGATGTGATCCACGTGCACCATCCCCATCCCCTGGCGGACGTGGCCTGCCTCCTGCGGGCCGGCCATACCCCTGTCGTCGTGACGCAGCATGCCGATTCGCGCCGCGCGATCTATCGTGCGACTACGCGGCTGGTCCTGCGGCGTGCGGCCGCGGTGGTGGTGCCCAGCCGGGCGCACCTCGCACTCTCCACCGAATTGGAAGGGTACGAGAGCAAAGTGGAAGTAATTCCCTTCGGAATCGATCGCACGCGGTGGGAGATGGTGCCGCCGGCGCCGCCCGGCGCGGCGCCCCGAGCCATTTTCATCGGCCGCCTGGTGGCCTATAAGGGCTTGGATATCCTGCTGCGGGCGCTGGAGCGAGTGCCCGAGCTGCGGTTGGATATCGTGGGATCCGGTCCCGAAGGGCCGAGGCTTCGAACCCTGGCGCAGGCTCTTGCGATCACTGACCGGGTGCGGTGGTATGGGGAATACCCGGACGAGGACCTCCCCCGCCGGATGGCGGACGCCGACTTCCTGGTGCTCCCCTCGGTCACGGTGGAGGAAATGTTCGGCCTGGTGGTACTGGAGGCGATGGCCTCGGGTCGTCCGGTGATAACTACCGCGGTGCCGAGCGCGGTCCGGGAAGTGAACGTTCCTGACGTGACCGGTCTGGAGGTGCCCCTTCGCGATGTGGCGGCATTGGCGGAGGCCCTGGAGTCGCTGAGTCACGATCCCCGTCGGCGGCGGGAGATGGGCGAGGCGGGGCGCAAACGGGTGGCGGAGTTCTTCAGTCAGGAGACCATGGCGGCGAGGCACATCGAGCTGTACGAGCGGGTGAGGAGACAGCAGTGAGGAGTGAG